>NZ_FNSU01000003.1:1293000-1939500 GCF_900105325.1 Pseudomonas marginalis | reverse complement strand
GCCAAGGAATACCGTGGAACGCTGACCGAACCGGGCAAGAACAGCCCGTTCCGCGACCGCTCCGTAGAAGAGAACCTCGACTGGTTCGCCCGCATGCGCGCCGGTGAGTTCCCGGACGGCGCCCGCGTGCTGCGCGCCAAGATCGACATGGCCTCGCCGAACATGAACCTGCGCGACCCGATCATGTACCGCATCCGCCACGCCCATCACCACCAGACCGGCGACAAGTGGTGCATCTACCCGAACTACGACTTCACCCACGGCCAGTCGGACGCCATCGAAGGCATCACCCACTCCATCTGCACCCTGGAGTTCGAGAGCCATCGTCCGCTGTACGAATGGTTCCTCGACAGCCTGCCGGTCCCGGCGCACCCGCGTCAGTACGAGTTCAGCCGCCTGAACCTGAACTACACCATCACCAGCAAGCGCAAGCTCAAGCAACTGGTGGATGAAAAGCACGTACATGGCTGGGATGACCCGCGCATGTCCACACTGTCGGGCTTCCGTCGCCGTGGCTACACCCCGGCCTCGATCCGCAACTTCTGCGACATGGTCGGCACCAACCGTTCCGACGGCGTGGTCGATTTCGGCATGCTGGAATTCAGCATCCGTCAGGACCTCGACGCCAATGCCCCGCGCGCCATGTGCGTGCTGCGCCCGTTGAAAGTCGTGATCACCAACTACCCCGAAGGCCAGGTCGAGAACCTCGAACTGCCGCGTCACCCGCAGAAAGAAGAGCTGGGCGTGCGCAAGTTGCCATTCGCCCGCGAGATCTACATCGACCGTGACGACTTCATGGAAGAGCCGCCAAAAGGCTACAAGCGCCTGGAGCCGAACGGCGAAGTGCGCCTGCGCGGCAGCTACGTGATCCGTGCGGACGAAGCGATCAAGGACGCCGACGGCAACATCGTCGAGCTGCGCTGCTCGTACGATCCGGACACCCTGGGCAAGAACCCTGAAGGCCGCAAGGTCAAAGGCGTGGTCCACTGGGTGCCTGCCGCTGCCAGCATCGAGTGCGAAGTGCGCCTGTACGATCGTCTGTTCCGCTCGCCAAACCCTGAGAAGGCTGAAGACAGCGCGAGTTTCCTCGACAACATCAACCCTGATTCCCTGCAAGTACTCACTGGTTGTCGTGCCGAGCCATCGCTTGGCGACGCACAGCCGGAAGACCGTTTCCAGTTCGAGCGCGAAGGCTACTTTTGCGCGGATATCAAGGACTCGAAACCAGGCGCTCCGGTATTCAACCGTACCGTGACCTTGCGAGATTCGTGGGGCCAGTGATTTAAGGGAAACATCGTGCTAACGATCTACAACACGCTCAGCAAGACCAAAGAAGTCTTCAAGCCGCTGGATGGCAACAAGGTGCGCATGTACGTGTGCGGCATGACCGTGTACGACTACTGCCACATCGGCCACGGCCGCAGCATGGTTGCCTTCGACCTGGTGACCCGCTGGTTGCGTTTCAGCGGCTATGACTTGACGTACGTGCGCAACATCACCGACATCGACGACAAGATCATCAACCGTGCCAACGAAAACGGCGAGTCGTTCGACGCGCTGACCGAGCGCATGATCGCCGCCATGCACGAGGACGAGGCGCGCCTCAACATCCTCAAGCCGGACATGGAACCGCGTGCCACGGACCACATCCCCGGCATGCACGCCATGATCCAGACCTTGATCGACAAGGGTTACGCCTACGCTCCTGGCAACGGTGACGTGTACTACCGCGTCGCCAAGTTCATGGGCTATGGCAAGCTGTCGCGCAAGAAAATCGAAGACCTGCGCATCGGCGCGCGCATCGAAGTCGACGAAGCCAAGCAGGATCCGCTCGACTTCGTGCTGTGGAAAGGCACCAAGCCCGGCGAGCCGAGCTGGGAATCGCCATGGGGCGCCGGGCGTCCGGGCTGGCACATCGAATGCTCGGTGATGTCCACCTGCTGCCTGGGCGAGACCTTCGACATTCATGGCGGCGGCAGCGACCTCGAGTTCCCGCACCACGAAAACGAAATCGCCCAGAGCGAAGCCGCCACCGGCAAGACCTACGCCAACGCCTGGATGCACTGCGGCATGATCCGCATCAATGGCGAGAAGATGTCCAAGTCCTTGAACAACTTCTTCACCATCCGCGACGTGCTGGAAAAGTACCACCCGGAAGTGGTGCGTTACCTGCTGGTGTCCAGCCACTACCGCAGCGCCATCAACTACTCCGAAGACAACCTCAAGGACGCCAAGGGCGCCCTGGAGCGGTTCTACCACGCGTTGAAAGGCCTGCCATCCGTGGCGCCGGCCGGCGGCGAAGCCTTCGTGGCACGCTTCACCGAAGTCATGAACGACGACTTCGGCACACCGGAAGCCTGTGCGGTGCTGTTCGAGATGGTGCGCGAGATCAACCGTTTGCGCGAGAGCGATCTCGACGCAGCGGCGGGCCTGGCGGCTCGCCTGAAAGAACTGGCCAGTGTGCTGGGCGTGCTGCAGATGGAAGCCGACGAGTTCCTGCAGGCCGGCGCCGAAGGGCGTGTGGATGCGGCGCAGGTGGATGCGCTGATCCAGGCGCGTCTGGCGGCTCGGGCTGGTAAAGACTGGGCGGAGTCTGACCGTATCCGTGACCAACTGACCGCGATGGGTGTGGTGTTGGAAGATGGGAAAGGTGGGACTACTTGGCGGTTGGCTGACTGACGGTTGGTTGCTGTACGTTGAATAAAAAAACGCCCCGACTGGTTCGGGGCGTTTTTTGTAGTATGGAGATTAGTATGCGTCAAACTAGCTGGATTTATAGCGCTCTCATCAAAACCACCATCTGATTTCCCATCTAACAGGTAGAGCCCCCGCGTGAGCGGGTATACAGAAAAAAGCAATCCATCCAATGAAGGGGTAGTTTGATATAAGATCTGGGTTGTATCCGAGTAAGGGAAAGTTGTTTTTTTCGATCATGCTTAAGTATGTGATCGAAAAAAAGCCATTAAATATTAAATATAGTAGAAATTTTGCAAGAAAATACTCGGTTCCAGAGAAGCGTATTTTTAGTGTGTATGCGCAAAGAATTCCCCATGTGGCAAATAGCGGGAAAGTCAAAACGAACCAGAGTGTCAATGTTTTTCCTCGTCGTACATCTGCTTTATCGTTTGAAAATCTGTATAGACTTCGATTCCCATCGTAGTTGGGGTCATTGTTTTGTACGCTCGGATGTAATCGGTTGGGAGGTATCTAAATAGGCGCCAAGCATCAGGTTTAAGTACGTGTCTCGCAGCACTGTAGACGGATAAGCCAATATCAGCTGCACCGTAGGCCATATTGGCTGCTCGTTCATCATGACCCATAGCGAATGCGGCCGACTGATATGCAGCACGAACCGGGCCGACCGCATCTGATTGTCCCGTCACTAGATTACGCCCACCCTCATATACGTTATTTGCACCATGTGCGATCAGCGGCACCCCCGCAATGAGACAGAGCGTGCCAACTGATGCGTAGCAAATTCCAGCTCCTGTGGCCATTTGCAGCGCGCCTGCTACAACTCCAATACCTTTACGCCCAATCTCCATTGACTGGTTCAGCAGGCTTTGTTGTTCGGTTTTTATCTCCACGAGCCCCTGCGCAACCGTCTTTTTTCCCTGCTCCACATCGTTAACAATACTGCGAGCGTAATAGGCCACTTCCCGATTGAATATCGAACGATTAACGCCATCCTGTAGATGTCGGGCACTTATTGCGCACGCATGATTGGTCAGTTTTGCAGCGGCTTGGCTGACTCCCCCCAAGTCATAGAAAGTAGGCGTTTGATTTTTGTTCTTTGAGTTCATCGCCCGGTTTCCCATGAGCCATAGCCGCTGGTCCCCGCGATGTGATGTGTCCAGATAATTTCCCGATAACAAATCGACAGATGTTCTTGTGCGTCTACATCATTCAGGAGTACGGAATGGGGAACGTCGACGGTCAGGCTGGCAATGATGCAGCCCCTTATATCGACGGTGTAGTATTTTTCGTGCCGACCAAACTGTGAAATTCGATAGAAGTTGATGACGCAGTTCAGTTCTTCTCTGTTGGATAACGCCACGGCCAGCAAGGGCGAGGATTTATCAATGCTTTTTGTGATGACCACAGGGCCGTGAGTGGAAGCACTGACGTTGCCGGTGTTGAGCATATTGTGGTTGAAGGACATCACCATGATTTCATCCCTGTGCCCCTCCTGACATTTGTTGCCAATAGAGTCTTGAGTTGAGCAGCCAGCCGAGATCAGGCCTTGAGATTTTCCGTTAATGGACATGTAACCGTGGTTAGCCATGGAAGTTGGTATCCTGATTTATTCACCATAAACATACGGAAAAATGTAAATAGGAAATATCGGATGTTTCGCCTTTTATCGTGCGAGCGGGATGTAGGATTATTCGGTTTTGTGCGAGAAGAAAAACGCCCCGTTATGCAGGGGCGTTTTGCTGTGGTTGTGTGAGCGAAGGTAATGACGGCATTCGTCGCCTACTATTTTTCAATTCCCGCGCAATGCTCATTCAGTGCTTCATTCACCAGAAGCTGGATAGTTTCCACCATTCGGCAAATCCCTAGTGCCACGCTGCGTGGTGTGCCATCAATCTCAAAGGCTAAATGACTAGCCAATGCCTGAACTGACGCAAGGTCCTCCGAAGCATTGACCAGTAGTGTCTCGGCATCCAGTCCTTTACGTACAGTAAAAAGACCTAGCCCGTCATCAGGTGGCCCAGGCGTTGAAGACGGATTCAAATGATGGTTAATCGCTTGATCAGCACAAGCGTGAAGCGAAGATGAATCCAGCGGCGGATTCGAATTGTCTTTAATCATGGCGAAGCTCCCAGAGTATTGGAGTCACCTAGAGTCTAATCGGGCTGCGAAACCCGGTCGCTGAATTTGCAGCGACCACCTAAGATTAGAAAGCCATTTTCCGAGCGACAACACTAAATCTTTGTAGGAAGTTTCTCTACGACCAATATCGAGGTGTTGCTGACCTCATAAGCGCTACCAGCTGCGTCGTTATGGACAGTCGCATGGTATTCACCGTTCTTGAAATGCAGGGCAACGCCGTCATCCAGCGCGTAGGCGGGGTGTATGTTTTTAAGTCGAACCAGTTCAACAAACGAAGATTCTCTCCCCACCTCTGAACTGAAGTGCGGGCACAGCGCGCCAGGGAGAAAACCCAGCCCGTCGATCAGCGCATATACGCCTCCTGAGTCGGAATGCCCGTGGTCGAACCAGCAGATGGCGCCGGCACTGACGCCGCAAAGCGCTTTGCCGTGTTCCTGGGCTTGCTTCAAAAGGGCGGTCACGTCAAATTCACGCCAGATGGCCAGCAAGGCTCGGGTGTTGCCGCCGGCCACATAGATGATGTCAGCCTGCTCAAACAGCGCGGCAACATGACCCGGGGCTGGAAAAGGCGGAATGAAAAACGTCAATGGCACAACGGTGCAGCCGGCGCTTTGGTATTTGAGCGTGAAGTCGGCAATCTTCGTACGGTCATCGCCATTGGCGGTGGAGATATAGAGCACCGTGGGCTGGGTTTTGCCCGACGAAGCGACGATATATTCGTCGATGCCGGTCATGCGTGTCATGTCTTCGCTGGACTCGCCGCCGATGACAATAATGTTTTTATCCATGGTGAACTCCTGTCTCAGCACAGCGGGCATACCCAGGTCTTAGGACATTTCCCAAAATGCCCGTAGGGTTTGACGCTCATTCCATCCTAGCTTTAGATGATTGCCACGACCAAACCCAAGACGAAACTGGCGGTAATTCAAATGGATTGTATTTTCTGCAGCATTGTCCGCAAAACTTCCCCCGCCCACATCCTGTGGGAAGACGACCACCACATGGCGTTCCTCTCGATCTTCCCCAACACCCCAGGCTTCAGCGTGGTCATCCCCAAACAGCATTACGGCAGTTATGCGTTTGCGCAGTCGGATGAGGTGCTGGCTGGTCTGATGGTCGCGACCAAGAAAACCGCTTTGCTGATCGACCGGGCGTTTCCCGATGTGGCCCGCACGGGGATGATGCTGGAAGGGTATGGGGTGGATCACTTGCATGCGAAGTTGTTTCCCATGCATGGGACGGGGCAGGACAGTGCGTTCAAGCCGTTGAGTTCGAAGGTGGATAAGTTTTTCGAAGCTTATGAAGGCTATATCTCTTCCCATGACCATGTGCGGGCGGATGATGCCGAATTGGCTGAGCTGGCAGAGCGAATCCGATCTTTCGTCTAGCACAAATCCAAATGTGGGAGGGGCGGTGCGACGATTCGACTTGCTCCCGATTGCAGTGGATCAGTCGGCTCATCTGTAGCTGACCCACCGCAATCGGGAGCAAGCCCCCTCCCACATATTGACTGTGTACGGTCTGTCACTCAGCGGCGGCTGCTGACCTCGGCGGGTACGTCGTCACCGGCCATGCGCTTGCGGAACAGCGCGGTGCGGGCCAGCAGCAACGTGGTCACCGGCACCGTGATCGCCAGCAGGATCGGTATCAACCACCCGTGCAGCACCGGCCCGGACTTGAGCACCGAAAAGTAAACAATCGACGCCAACGCCACGCACCACGCGCCCAGAGTCGAAGCCAATGCCGGCGGATGCATGCGCTGGAAGAAGTCCTTCATGCGCAGCAAGCCAATCGCGCCAATCAGCGCAAACACGCTGCTGAGCACCAGCAGCACCGCCACTATCACTTCCATCCACAGCGGCATCATTCAATCACCTCTCCGCGCAGCAGGAATTTGGCCAGGGCAAACGAGCCGACGAAGCCGAACAACGCGATCAGCAGCGCCGCTTCGAAGTAGGTATCGCTGGCATAACGAATACCCAGCACCAGCATCATCAGCATGGCGAGGATGTACAGGTAGTCCAGCGCCAGTACCCGGTCCTGGGCCGAGGGACCTTTGAACAGGCGGATCAGGGTCAGCACCATGGCCAGGGAGAACAGGAACAGGCTGAACAGGATCGCATTGGAGAGCAGGGCGCTCATTCGAAGATCTCCATCAGGGGCCGTTCGTAGGCGCTTTTGAAATGTTCGATGAAGGACGCTTCGTCCTCCAGATCGAATACATGCAACAACAGGACGCTGCGGTCCAGGGCCAGTTCCGACCAGATGGTACCGGGCACGACGGTGGTGATCATCGACAGCGCCGCCAGGCCGTTGGCATCGCGCAGGTCCAGGGGGATTCTGATAAAGCGCGAGCGCGGTGGTCGCGAGCCGCACGTCAGCACGCCCCACGCCACTTGCAGGTTGGAGACGACCACGTCGCGGCCTACCAACAGGAACAGGCGCAGGATCACACCGGGGCGGTGCAGTCTGATCGGTTGCGGACGCAGCGGCGCCATCATCAGCGGTGCAAGAAACCCCAGCAGCGCGCCCAACAGCAGGTTGCCGGGGCTGACGGACAGGTTCAGCACCAGCCACAGTATCCACAAGGCCAACGATAACCACGGGGCCGGGAACAGGCGTCTCATGGCTGTACCTCCAGTGCGGCGGTCTTGGCTTCAGGGCTCGGCACCGGGCGCGTGGCCATGACGGCCATCACGTAGGTTTCCGGGTTGTTCAGGCTCCGGGCAGTGGCCAGGGTGTACTGCATCAGCGGTTCGGCCTTGAAGGTCAGCGCAATGCTCAGGCCCAGCAGCAGGAAGATCGGCAGGCACTCGTAACGGCGCAGCAGCGGCGATGGGCGCTCTTCCGGGGTCCAGAAACGCTGGATACCCAGGCGCGCGAAAGCGATCAGTGAAGCCAGGCCGGACAGGATCAGTAAAGCCACCAGGCCCCAGGCCGCCGGACGAACAGGTTCATCCACACTGACGCCCAGGCCCAGAGGATTGACCAGCGCACTCAACAAACTCAGCTTGCCGATAAACCCGGACAGCGGCGGCATGCCGATGATCAGCAGGGCGCAGGCGACAAAGCTCAAGCCGAGGAAGGCCATGGTCCAGGGAATCACCTGGCCGACCACGGCTTTCTGCTCGTCATCCAGGTTCACGCCAGGACGCGGATGCAGGGATTCCATGGCCTTGGGCAGTGCATCGATTTCTTCATCCAGCGGCAGGTCGTTGGCCGAGCGCGAACGCTCGATCAATTCGGCCAGCAGGAACAGCGCACTCAACGCCAGGGTGGAGCTGACCAGATAGAACAGCGCTCCGGCGGTCAGGCTTGGCTGGGCGAAGCCAACGGCCGACAGCAGGATGCCGGCCGAGACCAGGATGCTCAAGCTGGCCATGCGCTCGAGCCGCTGCGCCGCCACCATCGCCAGCGCCGCGCAGATGATCGTGGCCATGCCGCCGTACACCAGCCAGTCGCCGCCAAACAACGCCGACGCGCCGGCCTGGCCGGAGAACAACAGGGTCCACAGGCGCAGCACGGTGTACACGCCGACCTTGGTCATGATCGCGAACATCGCTGCCACCGGCGCACTGGCCGAGGAGTAGGCGGGGGCCAGCCAGAAGTTCAGCGGCCACATGCCGGCCTTGGCCAGGAATGCGGTGGCGAGGATCGCCGCACCGGCATGCAGCAGGCCACGATCCGCCTCGGGGACCAGCGGGATTTTCAGCGCCAGGTCAGCGAAGTTCAGCGTGCCGGTCACCCCGTAGATCATCGCCGCGCCAATCAGGAACAGCGACGACGCCAACAGGTTGATCGCGATGTAATGCAGCCCCGACGACACCCGCGCCCGGCCCGAGCCGTGCAGCATCAAGCCGTAGGACGCCGCCAGCAGCACCTCGAAGAACACGAACAGGTTGAACAGGTCCGCCGTGAGGAACGCGCCGTACAGGCCCATCATCTGGATCTGGAACAGCGCATGGAAGCTGGTGCCGGCGCGGTCCCAACGGGCCATGGCGAACAGCAGCGCGCTCACGCCGATGATCCCGGTGAGCACCAGCATCAACGCCGAGAGCTGGTCGACCACCAGCACGATGCCGAACGGCACCTGCCAGTTGCCCGGCAGGTAGACGCCAATCGAGCCGGGGCCGCCTTTTTGCGTCCAGTACAACAGCAGGATCGCGATGCCCAGGCCAATAACGCTGGAGAACAGATTGATCCTGGCCTTCAGCGGACGGCGTTTTTCGCCGAGCATCAGCATCAGCGCGGCGGTGAGCAACGGCAGCAAAATGGGGGCGACGATCAGTTGGTTGACCCAATTCATTCCTTGGGCTCCCGGCCGTCCACATGGTCAGTGCCGGTCAGGCCCCGTGACGCCAGCAGCACCACCAGGAACAACGCAGTCATGGCGAAGCTGATCACGATGGCCGTGAGCACCAGGGCCTGGGGCAGGGGATCGGTGTAATTGAGCAGGTCCTGGGGCACGCCGTCCTTGATGATCGGCTCCTTGCCGATAAACAGGCTGCCCATGCTGAAAATGAACAGGTTGACCCCGTACGACAACAGGCACAGGCCCATCACCACCTGGAACGTCCGTGGCCGCAGGATCAACCAGACGCCGGAGGCCGCCAGGACCCCAATGGCAATTGCGATGACTTCTTCCATCAGGCGGCTCCTTCGGTGGCGGCGACTACTTTGGCCTGGTTGCTCGGTTTATGCGCGCGCACCGACTGGTGGCCGAGGGCGGTGAGCATCAACAGCGTCGAGCCGACGACCATGGCGTATACGCCCACATCGAAGAACAACGCGCTGGCAACATGAATATCGCCCAGCAGCGGCAGGCTGAAATGCCAGGTATGGGTGGTGAGGAACGGGTAGCCGACAAACAACGCGCCGATCCCGGTCAGCGTCGCCGAGAACAGGCCGAAGCCCATCCAGCGCATCGGCCGCAGGCTCATCTGCGCCTCGACCCACTGGGTGCCGGCAACCATGTATTGCAGGATAAACGCCACCGACATCACCAGGCCGGCGACAAACCCGCCGCCCGGTTGGTTGTGGCCGCGCATGAACAGGTAGAACGACACCACCAGCGCAATCGGCAGCAGCAGGCGCACCAGCACCGCCGGCACCATCATGAAGCCCAGGGCGGTGTCGCTGGCCTGGCGCGGGTTGACCAGGTCGGTGGCCACGTCCGGCGCCAGTTGACGCTGCTGTGGCGGCAGCTCCATGCTTTCCTTGGACGGGCGGAAACGACGCAGCAGGGCGTACACCGTCAGCGCCACGGCGCCGAGCACGGTGATTTCGCCGAGGGTATCAAAGCCCCGGAAGTCCACGAGCATCACGTTCACCACATTGCTGCCACCGCCCTCGGGCAGGGCGCGGCTCAAGTAGAACGAGGAAATATCGTTGGGCGTCTGGCGCGTCAGCATCGCATAGGACAGCAGCGCCATGCCGCCGCCTACCACGGTGGAGAGCAGGAAGTCGCGCAGACGACGGATGCGCGCCTTGCGCAGCGAACTGGGCAGTGGCGAGACTTCTTCGATCCGCCGTGGCAGCCAGCGCAGGCCGAGCAGGATCAGTACGGTGGTGACCACTTCCACCACCAGCTGGGTCAGCGCCAGGTCCGGCGCCGAGAACCACACGAAGGTGACGCAGGTCATCAGGCCGCACACGCTGACCATGGTCAGGGCCGCGAGCCGGTGGTACTTGGCTTGCCAGGCGGCGCCGAGGGCACAGGCAATCGCCAGCAGCCACAGGGTGACGAACACGATGGAGCCCGGGATCTTCGGGCGGTCGCCCCAGCTGAGGCCGCTGTTGATCATCGGGATCATGGCGCCGATCACCGCGACGATCACCAACAGGAACAATTGGGTCTGCAGGCGCTTGGTGCTGATGCGTTTCTCGATCCTGCGCACGCCGCGCATCATCACCACCAGGCTGCGCTCGAAGCCGCGCTTGCCGTTGAAGTAGCTGATGACCGGCGGGTACTTGAAACGGCCGCGCTTCAGTTGTTTGCGTAGCAGCAGGTAGAGCACCACGCCACCGGACATGGCCACCAGGCTCATGATCATCGGTGCATTCCAGCCATGCCAGATCGCCAGGCTGTATTCCGGCAGCACGCCGCCGACCACCGGCAGCGCCGCGGCGGCGAGGATCGAACCGACCACCTGGGCCGGGAAGATGCCCACCAGCAGGCAGGTGAATACCAGCAGCTCAACCGGGGCGCGCATCCAGCGCGGGGGTTCGTGAGGTGTGTGGGGCAGGTCGGTGGCGGGCGGGCCGAAGAACACATCCACGGTAAAGCGCAGGGCGTAGGCCACGCTGAACGTGCCGGCGATGGTCGCGATCATGGGCAGGGCGATTTCCACCCATTGGGTCGACGAGATAAACACGGTTTCAGCGAAGAACATCTCTTTGGACAGGAAACCATTGAGCAATGGCACGCCGGCCATGGATGCACTGGCCACCATCGCCAGGGTCGCGGTAAACGGGATCAGGCGCACCAGGCCACTGAGCTTGCGGATGTCCCGCGTGCCGCTTTCGTGATCGATGATGCCTGCCGCCATGAACAGCGAGGCCTTGAAGGTGGCGTGGTTGAGGATATGGAACACCGCGGCGACGGCGGCCAGCGGGCTGTTGAGGCCCAGCAGCAGGGTGATCAGCCCGAGGTGGCTGATGGTGGAATAGGCTAAAAGGCCTTTGAGATCATTCTGGAACATGGCGCAGTAAGCGCCGAGGAGGAGGGTCAGGGCGCCGGCACCGCCGACGATCCAGAACCATTCTTCGCTGCCGGACAGCGACGGCCACAGGCGGGCCAGCAGGAACACGCCGGCCTTCACCATCGTCGCCGAGTGCAGATAGGCAGACACCGGGGTCGGTGCGGCCATGGCGTGGGGCAGCCAGAAGTGGAACGGGAACTGCGCGCTTTTGCTCAGGGCGCCGATCAGCACCAGCGCGAGCATCACCGGGTACAGCGAATGCGCGCGGATCTGCTCGCCGGCGGCCAGCACCTGGTCCAGCTCATAGCTGCCGACGATATGCCCCAGCAGCATCACGCCCGCCAGCAGGCACAGGCCGCCCGCGCCGGTGACCATCAAGGCCATGTACGCACCACGACGCGCATCGGCGCGGTGGTGCCAGTAGCCGATCAACAGGAACGAGAACAGGCTGGTCAGTTCCCAGAAGAACACGATCTGGATCAGGTTGCCGGAAATCACCAGCCCGAGCATGGCGCCCATGAAGGCCAGGAAAAACGCGAAGAAACGCGGCACCGGATCGTCCGGCGACATGTAGTAGCGCGCATACAGCGACACCAGCGCGCCGATGCCGAGCACCAGCATCGAGAACAGCCAGGCGAATCCATCCATGCGCAGCACGAAGTTCAGCCCAAGGCTGGGCAACCACATGAATTCTTCGCGGATCACGCCACCGTGGGCGATCTGGGGGTAGAGCAGGGCGACTTGAACGGTTCCGACCAGAGCCACAAGGCCAGCCAGCAGGGATTCGGTGTTACGTGCATTGTGCGGCAGCAAGGCCGCCAGACAGCTGCCGATAAAAGGCAGAAGCAGTAGAACTATCAGGGACATAGGCTTCTAATCTGCGGGAGTTTGGGATGCATCATACGTGCCGCTTTGTCGATCACCAAACGGCAACATGTGGCAGGATCCTACAAAGTAGGTCGAAAACTCCCGTTTGGCATTGTTTCGGACCCTAGCCCTGTTGCTCCTGTTCCCGCTCATCCTGCAAATCGATGGCCTTTTGCCCTTTTGTCTTGATCTCACTCACAATCACCGCCACCACAATCAACGCCGCCCCCAGCATGGCAATCGGCGGGAACCGCTCGCCGGCGATCCGCCCGACTACCCCGGCCCACACCGGCTCACCGGCATAGATCAACGTGGCCCGTGTCGGCGAAACGCTTTGCTGCGCCCAATTCATGGCGACCTGGATCACCGCACTGGTCAGGCCCAGGCCCACGGCGCTGAACAATAGCAGCCAGGAGAACCCCGGCAGTGCCTCGCCCATCGGCACCACCATCAAAAACGACAGCAGCGACGCCGTCGCCAGTTGCACCACCGTCACCCGGCGTACGTCCACTTGCCCGGCGAACGCACTGATCAAAATGATTTCCGCCGCTATCGCCACGGCACCGATCAGGGTGGCGATTTCCCCGGGGCTGAAATTCAGCGAAGCCCCGGCGGGACCGGTCAACAACATCAACCCGGCAAACGCCAGCATGATGCCGATGCTTGGCATCAACCCCGGGCGCCGGCCCAGCACCAGCCATTGCAGCAGCGGCACGAACGGCACATACAGCGCGGTGATGAACGCCGATTGGCTGCTCAGGATCGTCTGCAGGCCAATGGTCTGCAAGCCGTAGCCGAACATGATCGCTACGCCGATGAACACGCCCGCCTTCAGCTCGAACAACGTCAGGTCGCGCAGTGTACGCAAGGAAAAGAACCCGACCACAATCGCCGCCGCTGCAAAGCGCAGGCCCACGAAAAACATCGGTCCGCTGACAGTCATGGCATGCTGCACCAGCAAAAACGTGCCGCCCCAAATCATGGTGATAAACACCAGGATGCACTCGGCTTTGCTGAAACGGTGGAAACGCGAGGGGGAGTTCGGCGTGGTCATGGCGGCTCGGTCTTGCAAGGGAAAGGCACGGACCGCACAATGCGCCGCACGCTGGGCAGTATACTGCGCACACCCACCCATTGAGCAATATAGTGCACAAAGAAAATCCACAACGGGCCTCGGTCCTGCAGCACGTCAGCCAGAACGTTCGTCGCCTGCGCCACGCCGCCGACCTGAGCCAGACTGCGCTCTCGGAAAAGTCCGGGGTCAGCCGGCGCATGCTGGTGGCCATCGAGGCCGGGGAAAAGAACGTCAGCCTGTCCACCCTCGACCGTGTGGCCGAAGCGTTGGATGTGGCGTTCAGCGACCTGATCCAGGCACCGGATGTGCGCGATCACAGCCGCATCAACGAACTGGCCTGGGCGGGGGAAATCGACGGCAGCAAGGCGGTGTTGCTGGCCAAGGCCACGGCGCGGCGCGAGGTCGAGTTATGGGAGTGGCGCCTTGAACCGGGCGATCGTTATTGCCCGGACCCCGACCTGGAGGGGTGGAGCGAGCAACTGTTCGTCTTCGAGGGCAGCCTGACGTTGGTGGTCGGCGAGCAGGAAAATACCATCGGCGCCGGCGAATTCTTCATGTTCGCCAGCCACCAGCCCCATGCCTATCGCAATGACGGCCAGGTCGCCGTGCGCTTTGTGCGCAATGTGGTGATCTAACTGTTTGCCAGCCAACAGTGGATGCACACTTTGCTGGTTTGAAACAGCGGTTGTACGCCTGTTTACGCGGCAACCGCCTGATTTTACTGACGATTAAATTCAGGCACGACTCCTGCAAACACTCCAGTATCCCCTCGGAGCCTGGAGTCGGCCCATGTCTGCCCACCCTCAACAACCTGCCCATATCATCCGCTCGGACGCGGAGGCCATCGAGGTCGCCAAACGCCTGGCCGAGCGCTTTGCCGTCGACGCCAGCGCGCGTGACCGTGAGCGGCGCCTGCCGGTGGCCGAACTGGACGAGTTTTCCGCCAGCGGCCTGTGGGGCATCACCGTTCCCAAGGCCTATGGCGGCGCCGGGGTGTCCTATGTGACGGTGGCCGAGGTGATCAAGTTGATCTCCGCCGCCGACCCGTCATTGGGCCAAATCCCGCAGAACCACCTGGGCGTGGTGGACATCCTGCTGCAAACCGCCACCGAGGAACAAAAGCGCCACTACTTTGGCAAAGTCCTGGCGGGTTATCGCTTTGGTAACGCCTTCTCCGAGGCCAAGAGCAAAAACGCCGGCACCTTCGATACCCAGATTCGCTTCCACGGCGACACCGCGCAAATCAACGGCGAGAAGTTCTACTGCACCGGCGCGCTGTTCGCCCACATCGTGCCCACCGTGGGTAATAACGAAAAGGGTCAGGCCTTCATCGGCCTCGTCGAGCGCGATGCGCCAGGCCTGACCGTCATCGACAACTGGGACGGCTTCGGCCAGCGCACCACCGCCAGCGGCGGCGTGACCCTCGACGGTGTGAGCGTGCCCTTGAGCGCGGTGATTCCCGCCCACCTGGCGTTTGACCAACCCACGGCCGATGGGCCGATTTCGCAAATTATCCAGGCGGCGGTCGACACCGGCATTGCCCTCGGCGCCCTTGAACAGGCAAAAATCTTTGCGCGGCAGGCCCGTCCGTGGATCGACAGCCAGCAGGATCACGGTTGGCAGGACCCGTTCACCATCGCCGCCATCGGCGACCTGGAGTGGCGTGTGCACGGCACCGAAGCGATCCTCGCCAAGGCCGGCCTGGCCGTCGACCGCGCCCTCGCCGAACCGAATGAAGACACCGTCGCCCAGGCTTCACTGGTGGTCGCCCAGGCCAAGGTCCTGTCGGCCGAAACTGCCTTGCTCGCCAGCAGCAAACTCTTCGAACTGGCCGGCACCCGCTCGGTCACCGCCAAGCACAACCTCGACCGCTTCTGGCGCAACGCGCGGACCCACACCCTGCACGACCCGGCCCGCTGGAAATACCACCTGATCGGCAATTTCGTGCTCAACGGCGTCAAGCCTGCGCGCCACGCCTGGAACTGAGGACCTGACCCATGACCGCCCTGACCCTCGCACGCCAACTGCTGGACAGCACCCGTCGCCACGTCGAAAAAAGCGACGACCCCTACGTGATCAGCCGCTTCGGCGATTGGCAGATTCGCGTGGATGTAGCGGCCGCCTTGCTTGAACGCGCCGAAACCGATCCAAGCCCGGTCGCCGTCACCGAAGCGCAGATCGCCGCCGCTGAAGCCTTGCTCTTTGCCAGCAACACCGAATTCGAACTGACCGGCCAACGCACCGCGCTGCCACCGACCCTGGATGATCCGTTGCGCTGGAAATACCAGGTCGTCGGCAACTACCACCTCAACGGAGTGCTGTGATGTCCCGTGAAATCCGCTTGAACGCCTTCGACATGAACTGCGTCGGCCACCAATCGCCGGGCCTGTGGGCGCATCCGCGCGATCGCTCGTGGCAGTACAAGGACCTTGAATACTGGACCGACCTGGCGAAGATCCTTGAACGCGGCAAGTTCGACGGCCTGTTTATCGCCGACGTGCTGGGCATCTACGACGTGTACAACGGCAATGGCGACGCGGCGATTCGCCAGGCGACCCAGGTGCCGGTCAACGATCCGTTGTCGCTGATCGCACCGATGGCGCTGGTCACCGAGCACCTGGGTTTTGGCCTGACCGCGTCGCTGTCGTTCGAACACCCGTATCCGTTTGCACGCAGGCTGTCGACCCTCGACCACCTGACCAAGGGCCGCATCGGCTGGAACATCGTCACCTCCTACCTGGAAAGCGGCGCCAAGAACCTTGGCCAGAAAGCCCAGACCGAACACGACGCCCGCTACGACTATGCCGAGGAATACCTGGAGGTCTGCTACAAACTCTGGGAAGGCAGTTGGGAAGAGGGCGCGGTACTGCGCGACCGCGAACGTCGGATCTTCAGCGACCCGAGCAAGATCCACGAGATTCGCCACGTCGGCAAACACTTCCAGGTGCCCGGCATCCACCTGTGCGAACCCTCGCCGCAGCGCACGCCGGTGCTGTACCAGGCCGGTGCTTCCAGCCGTGGCAAGCAGTTCGCCGCCGAGCAGGCCGAATGCGTGTTCGTTGCCGCGCCGTCCAAGGTGCTGCTGAAAAAGACCGTCGCCGACATCCGCCGCCGTGCGGCCGAAGCCGGGCGCGACCCGAAGAAAATCCTGATTTTCAACTTGCAGACCGTGATCGTCGACGAGACCGACGCCAAGGCCAAGGCCAAGTTTGACGAATACAAATCCTATGCCAGTTATGAAGGTGCGATGGCGCTGATCTCCGGCTGGACCGGGATCGATTTCAGCCAGTTCAAGCCGGATGAACCGCTCAAGCATGTGCACACCAATGCGATTCAATCGGCGGTGGAAGCTTTCTCCACGGCGGACCCGAACAAGGTCTGGACCCCCAGCGAGCTGGCCGATTGGGTCGGTATCGGCGGCTTTGGCCCGCTGTTCGTCGGCGGCCCGGAGACCGTGTCGGACCTGTTGCAGGAGTGGGTCGAAGAGACCGACGTGGACGGATTCAACCTCGCCTATGCGCTGACCCATGAAACCTTTGTCGACGCCGTCGAATGGCTGGTGCCGGAGTTGCAGAAGCGCGGCGTGTACAAGACCGAATACGCCCAGGGCACATTGCGCGAGAAGTTGTTTGGCGACGGTGCAAGGTTGGGTGCGAACCACCCGGGCGCTGGCTATCGAAACCTTGCTGAGTCCCGCAAAGCAAATGTTGCGTAGCAACTGCGCAGCCTTGGCGAGGCTGCGAATGCCAATCCCCATCGCGGCCTCATCCCGTAGCAGCTGCCGAGCGCAAGCGAGGCTGCGTCGGCCGCGACTCGGGCTCGAATCGGCAGCGCGCCTGACGCAGCCTCGCTTGCGCTCGGCAGCTGCTACGGACTTGCGTGGTGCTCGGTATCTACTTACGGGAAATTGAGTTTGATTTATTTCAGCCAGCGGACCACCGCACGCATACCCCCCAATAGGAGCAACCCCCTATGAGCGTGCACGAACCAACGGCCCTCCTGGAACACCTGCGCCACTGGGCGCAACTCACGCCGTTGCACATCGCCCTGCACCACAAGCGCCAGGGCCAGTGGTACGCCTGGCGCTGGATCGACACCTTGCGCGATGTCGAACGCCTGGCCGATGGTTTGCGCCAGCAAGGTTTCAATCAACAGTCACGCTTGGTGCTCAGCGGCGCCTTTGAGCCGAACCTGCTGTTGCTGGCGTTGGCGGCCCAGTCCGTCGGCGCACAGGTACTGACGCTGGCCGATAACCTCGAGCCGCAGGCCTTGGAGCAACAGCTGTGGCGTATTCATCCCAGCCATGCCTACGTTCAAGGTCGCCAGCGCGATTGGACCTTCACCCAGCGGTTGGATTTCGCCCAACTGCTCGGCCCCGTCGACCCGGCGCAACACCTGCAGCGCTGGTGGCAGCCCGCCGGTGAAACCGCGTTGTGGAGCGAGGAGGGCACCCACTGGCAAGGCGGCCTGGCGGTGGTGCTGGAGCAGTGGCTGAGCAGTGGCCACGGCCTGGCCTTCCCGGAAAGCCTGGCCTCGGCGCGACGTGATCGCAGCGAAGTCGCGCCCACCGGCCTGCTGCTGTCACCCGCCCGTTTGCTGCACCTGGCCGACGAGATCGAAAGCCGCCTGCCACCCCACGGCACCTGGCGTCGACGCCTGTGCGACTGGGCCATTGCCCACCCACACAGCGGCCTGCGCCGCCTGCTGAAAAACCGCGTGCGCACACTGTTGGGCTTCCAGCGCCTGGCCTATATCTGGCAGCCCCTCAAATCCAATGCCGAGCCGACGTGGCTTGCCGAATTCAAACGGGAGCGTGCATGAGCCAAGCCATTCTCCAGGTGCGGGACATCTCGCTATCGTTCAAGGGTGTCAAGGCGATCAATGGGTTGTCGTTCGAGGTGGCGCGCGGGGAAATCTGCGCGTTGATCGGGCCCAACGGTGCCGGCAAAAGTTCATTGCTCAACGTCCTCAACGGCGTGTATCGCTTCGATGCCGGCGAGATCGTGTTCGAGGCGCAGCATTTCCAGCGTATCGACCCGCTGGGCGCCGCGCGTCGAGGCATTGGCCGTACCTTCCAGAACAACGCCCTGTTCAAGAAAATGAGTGTGCTCGACAACATCCTCACCGGCCTGTCGCGGCATATGCACACCAGCCTTATCGAACAGGCCCTCGGCTTGCCCCGCGCACGCCGTGAAGCCGACGCCTTCCGCCTGCGCGCCCAGGGCATCCTCGAGTTCCTGGAGCTGCAAGCCTACCGCGATGTGCTGGTGGGCAACCTGTCCTATGGCCTGCAAAAGCGTGTGGAACTGGGCCGTGCATTGATCGCCGGGCCGAGCCTGTTGCTGCTGGACGAACCCATGGCCGGCATGAACGCCGAGGAAAAACAGGAAATGGCGCGCTTTGTCGCCGACGTGAACCGCGACCTCGGTACCACCGTGGTGTTGATCGAGCATGACATGGGCGTGGTCATGGGGCTGTCCGACCATGTTGTGGTGCTCGACTACGGGCGCAAGGTCGGCGACGGCACCCCTGCCGAGGTGCAGGCCAATCCCGAGGTGATCGCGGCCTACCTGGGAGTGACGCACTGATGACGTTCTTCTTCGAAACCCTGCTCGGCGGCCTGCTCGCCGGCACCATGTATTCCCTGGTCGCCATCGGCTTCGTGCTGATCTACAAGGCCAGCGGCGTGTTCAATTTTGCCCAGGGCTCGATGCTGCTGTTTGCCGCGCTGACCTTCGTCAGCCTGCACGACCAGGGCGTGCCGTTTGCCCTGGCGTTGCTGTTGACGGTGATCGTGATGATTGTCGGCGCCTTGCTCATCGAGCGCCTGGTGCTGCGGCCGTTGGTGAACCGCTCGCAGATCACGCTGTTCATGGCGACGCTGGGCCTGTCGTTCATTATCGAAGGCCTGGCCCAGGGCGTGATGGGCTCGCAGGTGCGCGCTCTGGACCTGGGCATCGACGATGTACCGCTGTTCGTCGGGCCGCTGATGCTCAGCCAGTTCGACCTGATCGCCGCGGCCGTGGCCGTGGTGCTGGTGACGGTGCTGGCGCTGCTGTTCAACAAGACCCGTATCGGCGTGTCGCTGCGCGCGGTGGCGGATGACACCACGGCGGCGCTGTCCATCGGCATCAACCTCAACCGCATCTGGCAGATCGTCTGGGCGGTGGCCGGCATCGTCGGGCTGGTGGCGGGGTTGTTGTGGGGGGCGCGCCAGGGCGTGCAGTTTTCGCTGTCGCTGGTGGTGCTCAAGGCCTTGCCGGTGTTGATCATCGGCGGCTTCACCTCGATTGGCGGGGCAATTGTCGGCGGGCTGATTGTCGGTGCGGCGGAAAACCTCGCCGAGGTGTATATCGGCCCGCTGATCGGTGGCGGCATCACACCGTGGTTCGCCTATGTCCTGGCGTTGTCCTTCCTGTATATCCGTCCCGCCGGCCTGTTCGGCGAGCGCGCCATCGAGCGAGTCTGAAAGCATGTCGATCCCTGTTGCTGAACACACTGCACCGTTGCTGCTGGTCCAGCGGCGCGTGCCCTGGAGCCTGCTCGGCCTGCTGGCACTGGCGTTTATCGTGGTGCCGCTGTGGGGCAATGACTATTGGCTCAACGCGATCCTGATCCCGTTCCTGGTGCTGTCACTGGCCGGGCTGGGCCTGAATTTACTCACCGGCTATACCGGGCAAACCTCGGTCGGTGCCGCCGGGTTCATGGCCGTCGGTGCCTTCGCCACCTATGGGTTTTTACTGCGCCTGCCGGAGCTGGGCCTGCCGGTGGCGCTGCTCGGCGGTGGGATCATCAGCGCGCTGGTCGGGCTGCTGTTTGGCTTGCCCAGTTCGCGGATCAAAGGCTTCTACCTGATGGTCACCACCTTGGCCGCGCAGTTTTTCCTGGAGTGGCTGTTCGTCAAATTCCCCTGGTTCTACAACTACGGTTCGTCCGGAACCATTTCGGCGCCGAAGCTGGCGTTGTTCGGCCATGACCTCAACACGCCGCTGGGCCGCTACTGGCTGACCCTGGTCACGGTGCTGTTGTTGACCTGGGCCGCGGTCAACCTGGTGCGCAGCCAGGTGGGCCGCAACTGGATGGCGATCCGCGACATGGACACTGCCGCCGCCGTGGTCGGCATCCCGGTGGTGCGCTACAAGCGCCTGGCGTTTGCGGTCAGTTCGTTCTACCTCGGCATCGCCGGCGCGTTGTGGGCGTTTGCCTACCTGGGCACGGCCAGCGCCAGCAGCTTCGACATCAACCGCTCATTCCAGATCCTGTTCATCATCATTATCGGCGGCATGGGCAGCATTGCCGGCAACTTCGTCGGCGCGGCATTCATCAGTTTGCTGCCGATCTTCCTCAGCCATGCCGGGCAGGCGTTGTTCGGTGGTGCGGTGGATGCCGGGCAGTTGCAGAACCTGCAGAAAATCATTTTTGGCGTGTTGATCATCGTGTTCCTGATCAAGGAGCCCGAGGGCTTGATTCGCCTGTTGCACAACCTTCGCGATCGGCTGCGTCAGTGGCCCCTACGTTTCTGACTGAATAAGAGAATCCCTATGCGTGCATCCTTGAAACGTTCCCTGGCCGGCGCCGCCTTCGCGCTGGCTGCCCTGGCCGGTGCCGTGCCCCAGGCGGTAGCCTCGGCCGACCAGCAGTTCTTTCCCCTGGCCACCTACCGGGTGGGTGCCTACGCCTCCAGCGGCGTGCAGGTGTGGGCCGGGATGATCGACTACCTGCGCTATATCAACGAGGTCGAAGGCGGCATCAATGGCGTGAAGCTGGTGTGGCAGGAATGCGAGACCGAGTGGACGGCGGAGAAGGGCATCGAGTGCTACGAGCGCTTCAAGAACGGCCTGGATGGCGCGCCGGTCGCGGTGTACCAGCCCAACGGTGCACCGGCGGCCTATGCGCTCAGTGAAAGGGCTGAGGTGGACAAGATCCCGCTGATCACCCTCGGCTACGGTCGCACCGAAGCCACCGACGGCACGGTGTTCCCGTACAACTTCCCGGTGATGCTGACGTTCTACAGCGAGGCGTCGACCCTGGTAAACTACATCGCCCAGCGCGAAGGCGGCTTCGACAAACTCAAGGGCAAGAAGATCGCCACGGTCTACCACGACTCGGCCTACGGTCGCGAAACCCTTGGCCCGCTGAAATTGCTGGCGGAAAAATACGGTTTTGAAAACATCCAGATTCCGGTGGCCGACCCGGGCAATGAGCAGTCTGCGCAATGGCGCCAGGTACGCCAGGCCAACCCGGATTGGGTGTTCCTGCGCACCTGGGGCGTGTCCACCCCGGTGGCGGTGAAAACCGCCGCGCGCTTCGGCTTTCCGGTGGACCATATCATCGGCGATATATGGGCCAGTTCCAGCGAAGACGTATTGCCCGCAGGCGCCGCCGCCAAGGGCTACCTGGCACTCACGCCTTACCCGGCAGGTGCGGATTTCGAGATCCACAAGCGCCTCAAGCAATACATCCTCGACAAGGGCCACAGCGACCTCAAGGACCTGAAAAACTTCGGCAGCGTCTACTACAACTCCGGCCTGGTGAACGCCGCCGTCGCCGTGGAAGCGATCCGCACCGGCCAGGCCAGGTTCGGCAAGCGTCCGCTCAATGGCGAAGAAGGCCGCTGGGGCCTGGAACACCTGAATATCGATGACGCGCGCTTGAAGGACATGGGCTACCTGGGCCTGATGCAGAACCTCAAGCTGTCGTGCCGCGACCACGAAGGCGGCGGCTCGGCGCGCGTGCAGCAATGGGACGGCGCCCACTGGACGCTGATCAGCGACTGGATCGCCGCCGACCGCGCCCTGTTGCGCCCGCTGATCGATGAAAAATCTGCGGCCTTCGCCAAGGAAAAAGGCCTGACGCCACGCACCTGCACCGGGGATGAATAAATCATGAGCCAGCTCGCCAGCGAAGCCATGCGCCCGTCGTTGTTGACGGTCAACGATATTGAAGTGATCTACGACGGCGCGATCCTCGCCGTGGCCGGGGTGTCGCTGAGCGTGCCCAAGGGCGCCATCGTCGCCTTGCTCGGGGCCAATGGCGCCGGCAAGAGCACCACCCTCAAGGCGATCTCCGGGCTGGTGCGTGCCGAGCGCGCTGAAGTCAGCCGGGGCGTGATCGAATATGCGGGCGTCGACCTGGCCGGCGTCGACCCCAGCCAGCGCGTGCGCCAAGGCATGGTGCATGTGCTGGAAGGCCGCCATGTCTTCGGCCAGCTCAGCGTCGAAGACAACCTGCGCAGCGGCGGCTTTGTGCGGCGCCTGAGCCGCAAGGCCATGGAGCAGGATCTGGAGCGCATCTACGCCTGGTTCCCGCGGCTCAAGACCAAGCGCCACACCCGTGCGGGCCTGACGTCCGGCGGCGAGCAACAGATGGTCGCCATCGGCCGCGCGTTGATGACCCGTCCTACTTTGGTACTGCTCGACGAGCCGTCCATGGGTTTGGCGCCTATGATCGTGCAGGAGATCTTCGAGATCATCGCGCAGCTCAACCGCGAGCAGCAGGTGAGCTTCCTGATCGCCGAGCAGAATATCAACGTCGCGCTTAACTATGCGTCCCAGGGCTACGTGCTGGATACTGGGCGCGTGGCCTTGAGTGGCAGCGCCGCCGAGCTGTTGGCGCGGGGCGATTTGCACGACATTTATCTGGGTAAACAGTAAAGGCGAATGTGCATGACTGAATCCCTCCGCAACGCTGATGTGCTGATCATCGGCGGCGGCCTGAGCGGCACCATGCTGGCGGTGCAACTGCTGCGTCGGCCTGGGCAGCGCCGGATCCTGGTGATCGAACCGCGCGCCGAACTCGGCCGTGGCGAGGCCTACAGCGCCGTCGAACTGGGCCACACCTTGAACGGCAACGCGGCGCGCATGAGCGTCGACCCGGACAACGCCGACGACCTGACCCAATGGCTCACCGACTACATCGGCGCCGGCGGTTGGCCCGAGTCGGACCAGCAGCACGTGCCCATCAGCGAACTGTTCCCGCCACGCGGGATTTTTGGCCTGTATGCACAGCAACGGCTGGCTGAAGCCAAGGCGTTGTCGGCGTCCACCGTCGAGCATATCCGCGCCGAAGTCGTCGACCTGCAGGTCGGCGACGATTCAGTGGTGCTGACCCTCGACAACGGCCAGCAACTGCACGGCGCCCAGGCGGTGTTGGCCACCGGCATGTTCCCGGCGGCACGCACGCCGCAGACCCAGTCCAGCGGCTTGAACGCCGCCGCCGTGGACCCCTGGGACGTGCAGGCCATGACCCGGATCGACCCGCAGGCGCCGGTGCTGATCATCGGCTCCGGGTTGACCATGGTGGACGCCGTGGTGTCCCTGGAACAGGCCGGGCACCGTGGGCCCATCGAGGTGTTTTCACGCCACGGGTTGTTGCCCCATGTGCGCCGGCAGCCGCCGGGCTGGGACGATTTCCTCGCCGCCGACCACGCCTTGTGCAGCCCGCGACAACTGCTGCGCGAGGTGCGGCGTCAATGCCGCCTGGCACTGGCGCAGGGCATCGATTGGCAGGCGCCACTGGACACCGTGCGCGCCCATATCGGCCGGCTGTGGAGCCAGGCCAGCGAAGGCCAGAAACGTCAGTTCGTGCGGCATGTGCGGCCCTGGTGGGAAAGCCATCACCACCGCTCGCCGCCGTTGAGTGCCCAGTTGGTGGCCCGGCTGCATGAGCAAGGGCGGTTGCGCATTCGCGCGGCGTCGTTCAAGGGGCTGGAGCCTTCGGGCGAGGGCGTGACCATTCGCTTGCGTTACCGTGGCGAGCAGGTGATCAGCCAAGTGTCGGGGGCGGCGCTGATCAACTCCAGCGGTATCGAATACGACTGGCGCCGCGTGGCCCGGCCGCTGCCGCAGCAGTTGCTCAAGCGCGGGCTGATCACGCCCGGGCCGTTGGCGTTGGGGATTGCGGCGGACACGTCCGGCGCCGTGCTGGATGCCCAGGGCGAGGTCAGCGCGCGATTGTTCGCCATGGGCCCGCCGTTGCGGGGGATGTGGTGGGAGAGCACGGCGGTGACGGATGTGGCGCTTCAGGCCAAGGCATTGGCATTGGCATTGAAGTTGGCGCATTTCTAAATGTGGGAGGGGGCAAGCCCCAATGCCAGTCAGTTAAGGCTTTTTGTAGGAGCGAGCTTGCTCGCGAAAAACTCACAGGCGCCGCGTTCATTCAGGAAGCACGCGTTATCGTTGACGTTTTTCGCGAGCAAGCTCGCTCCTACAGGAGGCGATGTACGCTTAACTGACAGGCATGCCACAACAGCCCTCTCTGCCGGGCGTTCAGCGTTGAGCCAACGTTTTGTAGAAACCTATGCCCCTCCCACAGGGGATCTTCATTTATCTTGAGGTCTTTACGAAGCCGGGTTTTAGGCCGAATACTTCCACCCCCTGCGGCGTCGATTGCCCGGTAGTCACCTTCACCCGCTCCACCGGCTTATCCATCGCTTCTCGATACTCCACCGTCCTATCCGCCTGGATTGCCTCGCTCGGAATCACCATCGCCTGCGCATTGTTGTAAGTGACGATGGTCAACCGCGCACTCATCCCCAGCCGCACCCGCTGCAACTGTTGCGGGGTCAGTTTGGGGATCGACAACGTCACCGGAAACTGCGCGCTGCCCTGGCTGTCGCCGGCAATCGCCAAGCCGCTGACCACACTCACCGAGCCGCTCAGCCGTTCGCCGTCAAAACCATCGCCCAGCACTTCCACCGCCTGGCCCTGGTGCAGTTGGTTGATGTCCAGCTCAGAGACCTTGGCGACGATTTTCAGCCGCTCGATATTGGCCAGGCCGAACAGCACCTGGCCCTGGCTGACCCTGCTGCCGGCCTGAATGGGCGCGTTCGTGTTGCCGCCGCCTGGGGGCCCATTATTGCCGGGCGCGGGCACGACGATGCCGGAGAACGGCGCCTTGATCTCCTTGCCCGCTAGCAACGTGCGCAGGGCCTCGTATTTCACCGTGGCGTTGGTCAGTTCCATGTCGGCGATCTGGCGGTACTCGCCCTTGCCCTGGTCGAGGGCCTGTTGCAGTTCGCTGCGGGCGGAGGCGAGGTCCAGTTGCTGTTGCTGGGCCTGTTGCTTGAGGTCGTCCAGCTCATTGCGCGGGATGATGCCGCGCTTGAACAGGTTTTCGCTTTCGGTGAGTTTGCGTTGGGTATTGCCGGCGGTCATTTCGGCAGTGCGCAGGCTGCGGCGCGCACGGCTGACGGTGGGGCCGCTGTCCCAGTCCTGCAGCTCCTGCACGGCGCGGCGGGCCTTGAGCTGGGCGGAGAGGGCGTCGCGCAACTGCACTTCAAGGGTGGCCGGGTCCATGCGCAGCAGGACCTGGCCAGCCTCGACCCGCTGGCCTTGCTCCACCAGATTGGCCTGCACGTTGCCGTCGAACGGCGCCGTGAGGGTGAGGGTGGTGTCGGGTTCGATCTTGCCCACCAGGCCGATCTGGTGCACCAGCGGGTCGGGCTTGACGGCCAGCCATTGCTCGCCGGTGGTAGCCGGGCCTTCGGCCGGGCTGCGCAGGACCAGCCCGGCGCCGGCCAGCAGCACGATCAATACAGCGCCCAGCAGGCCTTTGTGTTTAATAGTCATTGAGGGCGATTTCCCAACTTTCCAGCGTCATGCCCAGGGTCAAGTCGAGCTGGGTCTGGGCGTTCAAATAAGCGATCAGGGCGTTGAGCTGCGCGTTTTCGGCATTGCGCAGGTCGGTCTCGAAACTCAGCACCTGGAAGTTGGTGGAGCGCCCGGCGCTGAGTTTCTCGCGTTCGATCTCGATCTTGCGCCGCGACAACTCCACCGCGCGCTGGGAGATTTCATACTGGCGCCAGCGGGTGCCGAGGTCGCGTACCACGTCGTTGACGTTGCGTTCCAGTTCCTGGCGTGCGTCGGTGATGCGGATCTCCTGGTCCTCCACGTTGACCCGCGCGCGCACTTCGGCCTGGCGCGTGCTGATGTCGCCGATGGGGATCTGCACCTGCACCCCGGCGTAGCTGTCCCAGGTGCGGTTGTTGGTGCTGCCGGCATCGTTATTGTAGGCGTCGCGTATCTGGTTCGCGCCGGCCACCAGGTCCACCTGCCAGCGCCCGGAGTCCTTGGCGATCACCAGGTTGAGGTCGGCCTGCTGGCTGCCGAGCAGGGCGGCGAGGTATTCCGGTTGCTGGGTCTGCGCCAGGTTGAAAGCCTGGCGTTTGTCGATCTGCATGGGCTTGGCCTCCAGGGCTTCGGTGGCGCGAATCGGCGTGGACAGGTCCAGGGCCAGCAGGCGCAGCAAGGCCAGGCGGTTGGTGTCGAGCTGGTTCTGCGCTTCTTCGACGCCCAGTTGCTGGGTGGCGATGTCGGCTTCGGTCTGCACGATTTCGAATTCGGCCATGCGCCCGGCGCTGATCAAGGCCTTGTTCACCTCCAGCAAGGTGCCGGAGCGCTTGAGGGCGTCCTGCACGATGCTCAGTTGCTCCTGGGCCCGCAGCAGTTCGCGGTAGGTGGCGATGATCTGGCTGATGGTCTGCGCCACGGTCGCCTTGAGGTTCAGGCGGTTGGCCTGCTCCGACAGGCGCGACAGGCGCAACGGTGCGGTGGTGGCGTCCCAGCCGGCGCCGCGCATCAACGGCTGGATGATCGCCAGGTCGAGGCCGTCGCTGCGGTAGCGCCCGGCGCGGTCGGCGTTGTTCAGCTGCTGGGTCCAGGCCATGCTCAGGCGAGTGCCGTATTCACTGAGCAAGCTGGTGGCCGGCGCCACGTTGGCATTGCGCGCACTGTCCTGAGAGCCGCGGGTACTGCGGTAATAACTGTTGAGGGTGAGCTTGGGGTTGAACACGTCTTCGGCGACGCGCAGGTCGAACTTCTGCGCCACCCGTTGCAGGTAGGCGCTGCGGATCGCCGGGTTGTTGCGCAGGCCCAGGTACACGGCGTCACCCAGGGTCATGGTGGTGACCTGGGCATTCAAGGACACGCCCCGGTCGTAACCGCTGCGCGTGCTGCTGGGGGCCGACGGCTTGATGACCACCTCGGCGGCCATGCCGTGCAGGCTGATCAACACGAGCAACCCCAGCCATTTACTCATCGCGCAAGGCCTCCACCGGCTGCAACCGTGAGGCCGATACCGCCGGGTAGATGCCAAAGAACAAGCCCACCAGCAACGTACTGCCCACCCCCAGGGGCAGGGCGGCGACGGCCAGGTCGAATAGCCAGCCCGACAGCCAGGCATAGAGCCAGGCGGCGGTCATGCCAAGTACCGCACCGCACAGCGCGCCGACGGCGGTGAGGGTGACGGCTTCGAGCAGGAACAGGTTGCGGATGTCGCGCTGGCGAGCGCCCAGGGCCATGCGAATGCCGATCTCACGACGGCGCTCCGACACGTTCATCAGCATCACATTCATCACGCCTACACCGCCGCCGACCAGGGAAATGGCGCCGAGGGCCAGCAGCAGGTAGGCGAAGGTGCGGCTTTGCCGGGTCATGCCGTCGATCATTTGCTGGGGCACCTGGATGTCGACAGTGTGGTCGGTGAGCTGGGCCTGCAAGGCGCTGGCGGCTTCCCTGGCAATGTGTTCCATGTCCTGGCCGGGCGCGGCGCGGATAATTACATTGCCGATCTGCGGCATGGCATGGATGCGGCGCATGCCTTCGGCGGGAATGAACAACGACTCGTTGGCCTGTACCGGCATCAGCATTGCCCTGGGCTGGTTCTGCAGAATGCCCACCACCAGGAACAGGTAGTCGTTGATGCGCACGCGGTCGCCCAGTTGCAGCGGATCGCCCGGCGCGCCGAGGGCCTGGGCCAGCTGGTCACCGATCACGCCATAGGTTTCGTTGGCGTCGAAGCTAGACAGGAAGCGCCCCTGCCGTACCACCAGGCGCATCGCTGCCTGGATGTCCGGTGTGCTGCCGACGAGGTTGGCGTTGGTGGTGCGGCCATGGAACACGATGGGCCCGCTGAACAAGGTCAGCGCGCCGATATGGGCGATGCCCGGCACGGCCTGGCGCACGGCATCCAGGTCGAGCCTCGCAGGCGCGGGCACCGTGCTGTTGCCCTTGGGCGGGAACTGGGCGACCAGGGTGTCGGTGCCCATGTCCTTGAAAATCATCGCGGCATCCACCGCGGCGTTATGGCCGATATTGATCAGCGCCACCACTGACGAACTGCCGATGACGATGCCCAGCAGGGCCAGCACCGAGCGCTTGCCCAGGGTGCGCAGGCTGACGAAGGCTTCATGCAGCAGTTGGCTGAAGCTCTGTTCGACCCGCAGGCTCATAGGCGCCCGGCCTCGTGCACTAGGCCGTTGCGCACCAGGATCTTGCGCTCCAGGCGTTCGGCGATATGCGGGTCGTGGGTGACGATGATCAGCGTGACCTGTTGCTCGCGGTTCAATGCCAGCAGCAGGTCCATGATGTCCTGGGCGGTGCTGCTGTCGAGGTTGCCGGTGGGCTCGTCGGCCAGGATCACCGACGGCTTGCCCACCAATGCACGGGCAATCGCCACACGTTGGCGCTGGCCGCCGGAGAGGTCGGCGGGGCGATGGTGGGCGCGCTCCGCCAGCCCGACCTGTTCGAGCATGCGCAGGGCCTGCGCCACCGATTCATGCCGCGATACACCGCGGTAGCTCAGGGGCAGGGCGACGTTGTCCAGGGCGCTGAGGCGCGGCAGCAGGTTGAAGCTCTGGAACACAAAGCCGATCTGCTGGTTGCGGATCGCCGCCAGTTCGTCCGGGGATGCACTGAAAATATCGTGGCCGGCAAAGTGGTACTGGCCGCAATTGGGCAGGTCCAGCAGGCCGAGGATATTGAGCAGGGTGCTTTTGCCTGAGCCCGAGGCGCCGAGGATGCCGCAGCTGTCACCGCGCTCGATGGACAGGCACACCTCTTTGAGAATGGTCAGTTCCTGCCCGGCGAGCTGATAGCGCTTGCCGATGCCTTGCAGGGAAATCAAGCCTGGGTGCGCGGGGGTATCTGTCATCGTGACTACGCCTGCAGTCTCGACGCTGCCGTCATGCGCCCTTTGTAAATCTTTGTAACAAGTTCGGGGGCTATCTGGTTCGCGTCACGGACTGGTTTTATTTCTTGTTTTTAAAATATTGTTTGAATACTAACCGTGTTCCCGGTGCTTCGCCAGCCGTGGATGTAGAGCGGTTTTACGCTTTGAAAAGATTTCCCTCGCCGGTACGGGGGTCTACCGAAAGGTCCCTGGCTTGCCTGAGAATCCCCATGGGCAAAGGCTTTGGATAGTATGGCGGTGTGTCACTACTTGCTTTCGACCGGCCACACCGGTATAAAAAATCAAATTATTTTTTAAAACAATATTTCCGCCGTGGAACCCTTATGGTCGCGAAGAAACTCAGCGCTCCAAACGTTACCAAGACTCGATTGCTGGATGCGACAGAGGCTCTCTTCATCAAATACGGCTATGACGCCGTGCTGCTGCGGCAGATTACCGAGCGCGCCCAGGTGAACCTGGCTGCGGTGAACTACCACTTCGGGGACAAGGACTCCCTGATGAAGACCCTGCTGATGCAACGCCTGGAGCCGCTCAACGAGCAGCGCCTGGAATTGCTGGCGCGCTGTGAGGCCGAATCCGACGGCCCCCTCGACTGCGACACCTTGCTCGGCGTGCTCTTCGCCCCGGCCATGGGCCTGGAACGCAGCGACCCGGCGAGTGGGGAAGGGCGTTCGTTCATCCGTTTCCTTGGGCGGGTGTACAGCGACACCTCGCCGTTTATCCAGGAATACCTCAAGGTGCATTACCAGCCGGTGTTCCAACGCTTCTTCGAAGCCTTCGCCCTGGCCTTGCCGGACTTGCCGCGCAATGAGCTGGGGGTGCGCCTGCAATTTGCCCTCAAGGCGATTTCCGGGGTCATGGCCGGTACCGAACTGCGCCTGCTGATGAACTCCATGAGCCTGGGCCGCCCGGCGACGGATGCCGAGGTGATGGCCAAGCTGATCACCCTGGTCTCGGCGGCGATTCGTGTGCCGCAGCAAAGCCCGGAAGCCGAACACGCGCTGGCCAAGGTGCTGGATACCCAGCGTGCCATTCGTGAACAGGCGACAGCGCCGGCCGCCAAGGCCTCGCGCTGAGAAATCCCAGGCAAAAAAAAGCCCGCTGGGGCGGCGGGCTTGATGTGCAACGTTTGTAACGGATGAGGCTTCACCCTACGTCCCGGGATGTGAATAAAACGTGAAAAATATGTAAGAGAAAGTGTGAAAGTGTTGATGTGAGTAAACCGGTCAACGGGCCACCTTTCTAGATCTTCCAGCGCCCGGCGCTTTTAGCCAGGCGTTGGCGCATCGCGTCCACATTCGCCGCCAGTTGCACGGTCAACAATCGATACCCATCCAGCGCGCTGTAAACCGGCGCATCCAGGCTGGGCTCGCCGCCGCTGACAGGGCTGGGGCGCTCCAGCCGCTCCGTAACCCCCGACTTCAATGCCCGCGCCATCCCCACCAACTGCACGCGAATCTGCCGATGCTCGGCTTTCAACATCACTTGCATGCGCGCCATCGCCTGTTCGTCTCGAGGGTCCGGGCGGGTGTTGCCGAGAATCTCCAGGGTGCTGATGCACATGCGCAGGTGGCGTTGGATCGCGTCCAGCTCGGTCATGGAGATGCGCACCTCCTTGGACACCGACGGCATCAGCGAGCGCAATTGCAGCATTGCCGCATTCAGGCGGTTGAGCAGCTTCAGGTGTTCATCGTCGGTGACCGACTGGCCATTGATGATCCGGCTGTAGATCTGGGCGCAATCACGCAAGGCGCTGGCCAGGTTGTAGCGCCAGGAATACACGGCATACAGCGGCAGGGCGAAGGAAAACGCCAACGCCAAGGCAATGCCGATCAGGATATCCACGGTGCGCCACAGCCCGTCCGACAACGGGTTGTCACCGTGCCCCGCGACGATAAACACCGTGATCGCGGACAACAGCGCCGTGTACCCGCCCTTGCCGATGGCGTGATAGGAAAAGAACCCGCACACCACCGACATCAGCAGGTAGGTGAGCAACGGCTGGCCGACATACGCCTCCTGCACCACCAGCAGCAAACCGACGCTGGCACCGATCAGCGTGCCATAGGCGCGCTCAACGGCCTTCTTGCCGATATTGCCGTGGTGTTGCAAACCGCCGATCACCACCAGCATGGTCACCGATGCCCATTCACCATGGGGCAGGTTGATGCCGGTGGTCAGCAGGATCGTCGCCAGCAAGCCGATGGATACGCGCACGGCGTGGATCAGTTTGGCGTGGCGATAGCGGCGGTAGGGGTCGAGCAAGGGGCGCAGCAGGCGCCGGGCGAAGAGTGGCAGGTTCATCGGTAATTAAAGTGGCCTCGGTTTTGGATATGTACACAATCCAAATGTGGGAGGGGGCGGTCCCCTCCCACATTGCGATCGGCATTGTGCTTAGAAGATATAGTCGGTGGTCAGGAAGCTTGAGTCACGGTTACGCAGGATATCGCTGACCAGCGCCTTGTTGCTGTCCTGGAACTTGGTCGCCACCAGGGTGCGGATCGAAAACACGCGCAGCGCATCATGTACCGACAGCGTGCCTTCGGCCGAGTTCTTGCGCCCGTTGAACGGGAAAGTGTCCGGGCCGCGCTGGCATTGGGCGTTGATATTGATGCGGCCGACCTGGTTGGCGAAGGTGTCCACCAGGCGTCCGACTTCCACGGCGTTGGTGCCGAAAATACTCAATTGCTGGCCGAAGTCCGAGTCGAGTACGTACTCGATCACCGTCTCCAGATCGCGGTAGGGCACGATGGGCACCACCGGGCCGAATTGTTCCTCGTGGTACACGCGCATCTGCGGGGTCACCGGGTACAGCACCGCCGGATAGAAGAACGAACCAAGATGGGTACCGCCATTGGCATTCACCACGTGGGCGCCGTGTTGTTGGGCATCGGCCACCAGGTCGTTGAGGTAATCCACCTTGCCGACTTCCGGCAGCGGTGTCAGTGAAACCCCGTCTTCCCAGGGCATGCCGGGTTTGAGGGTCTCCAGCTTGCGGTTGAATTTCTCGATAAAGCTATCGACCACGTCCTCATGCACAAACAGGATTTTCAACGCGGTGCAGCGCTGGCCGTTGAAGGACAACGAACCGGTGACAGCCTCGCTGACGGCGTTGTCCAGGTCCACCTCGGGCAGCACGATGCCGGGGTTTTTCGCATCCAGGCCCAGGGCCGCACGCAGGCGGTGCGGCTTGGGGTGCAGCTTTTTCAAGTCGCTGGCGGCCTTGTTGGTGCCGATAAAGGCAAAGATGTCGATCTTGCCGCTGGCCATCAACGCACTGACGGTTTCGCGGCCGCTGCCGTAGATCACGTTGATCACCCCGGCCGGGAAGCTGTCGCGGAAGGCTTCCAGCAACGGACGGATCAGCAGCACACCGAGTTTGGCCGGCTTGAACACCACGGTATTGCCCATGATCAGCGCCGGGATCAGCGTGGTAAACGTCTCGTTGAGCGGGTAGTTGTAGGGGCCCATGCACAGCGCCACGCCCAGGGGCACGCGGCGGATTTGCCCGAGGGTGTCCTGTTCCAGCTCGAAGCGGCTGCTGCGGCGGTCGAGTTCCTTGAGGGCATTGATGGTGTCGGTGATGTAGTCGCAGGTGCGGTCGAATTCTTTCTGCGAGTCCTTGAGGTTCTTACCGATCTCCCACATCAGCAGGGTGACCACTGCGTCGCGCTGTTCGCGCATACGTCGCAAAAACGCCTCGACGTGCTGGATACGCTCCACCACGCGCATCGTCGGCCATTCACCCTGGCCACGATCATAAGCGCGCACGGCGGCATCGAGGGCGGTGAGGGCGGTGTCGGCGTCCAGCAACGGCGTGCTGCCGATCACCACGCGGCGGTCGCCCAATTGCACCGGGCTCTGCACCTGGGCCAAGGGGCCGTTCCACACCTGCAACTGGCCATCCACCAGGTAGTCACGCTGTTCGATGGGCGCCGCCAGGCGGTATTGCTCGGGAATATCGGCGACGCTGGTGGGAAACAGCTGGGCGAGCAGGTTGCTGGTGGTCATGGCACTACCCCTGAAATAGTTGCAAAACATGACGAGAGAGTCACCCAACACAGGGCTCTATGGCAAGGCTTGTGCGCGTTGCACTACACACCGGGGCGTGTCGCCTGCTCTTCGAGATAGTAGACTGCGCGCCTTTCTTGAAGGAGTTCACATGAGTCAGTACCAGCCGGGCATTCTTGCCGCACCGGTGCCTTTGCAGGCACGCCATCTGTTTTTTGCCGTGGACACCCTGGCAGCCGTGCCCGCTGCGCTGGACGCGCTGGTGCAGTTGGCCGATTCGGCGGCAGTGGTCGGATTTGGCGAGCCGCTGGTCAACGCGCTGGGTGCAACGATTGATGGTTTGCGCAGCTTTCCTGCCGTGAGCGCACCGGGTGCGCACAACCCGTCCACCCAGCAGGCACTGTGGGTGTGGCTGCATGGCGTCGATCGCGGTGAGTTGCTGCTGCGCAGTCGCGCTTTCGAGAAGGCCCTGGCCCCGGCGTTTCGCCTGGTGCAGTCGATCGAAGGCTTCCGCTACAAGACCGGCTTCGACCTCACCGACTACGAAGACGGCACCGAAAACCCCCACGACGACGCTGCCGTTGAAGCCGCCCTGACCGACAGCGGTGCCAGCTTCGCCGCGATCCAGCAATGGCAGCACGACCTCGATGGCTTCGCCGCGTTGCCCGCCCAGGAGCGCGACCACATCATCGGCCGCCGCCATGGCGACAACGAAGAGCTGGAAGACGCTCCCGAATCCGCCCACACCAAACGTACCGCCCAGGAAAGCTTCACCCCGGAAGCCTTCGTGGTGCGCCGCTCCATGCCCTGGGCCGAAAATGGCCAGGCCGGGTTGATGTTCCTCGCATTCGGCCATTCCTTCGATGCGTTCGAAGCCCAACTGCGCCGCATGAGCGGGTTGGAGGACGGGATTGTCGATGGCCTGTATCGCATCAGCACGCCGTTGACCGGTGGTTACTACTGGTGTCCGCCGACCCTCGGTGGGCGCCTGGACCTGAGTGCACTGGCAGGCTGATCGCCTTTACCTGTGGCGCGTGGCTGAACATGAAAATTCGGACAGCCACGCAATCCCCCACTGAAAAAATCCCCGGCTGCCCTTAATCTAGACACCTTTGCCACTGTGCGGATTGTTCATGTCTTCTATTGCCGATGGGCTGCCCCTCAATAAACGCCTGCCGGCCGTGATCGCGATCTCCCTGGGGATCGGCATGGCGACCCTGGACACGGCCATCGTCAACACGGCTTTGCCGACCCTGGCCGAAGGGATTGGCACCGATTCCGCCTCGGTGATCTGGGTGGTCAATGCCTACCAGTTGGCGATTATCGCCACGGTCCTGCCGTTTGCGTCCCTCAGCGATGTGCTCGGGCACCGCCGCGTGTATCTCGGCGGGTTGCTGCTGTTTATCGTCTCGTCGCTGTTTTGCGGGCTGGCCGGCTCGCTGGTCAGCCTGACCGCCGCCCGTGTGGTGCAGGGGCTGGGGGCGGCGGCGATCATGAGCGTCAATACGGCGTTGCTGCGACATATCTACCCGTCAAAAATGCTCGGGCGTGGCCTGGGCTATAACTCGCTGGTGGTGGGACTGGCCTTTACCCTGGGGCCCACGGCGGCGTCGGCGATTCTGTCGGTGGCGACCTGGCACTGGCTGTACCTGATCAATGTGCCGTTGGGGCTGTTGGCCCTGGGATTGGGCCTGCGTTCATTGCCGACCCTGCCGATGGCCGGGCATGCCTTCGACCGCCTCGCGGCTGCACTGTGTGCCGGATTGTTCGCCTTGCTGGTGCTGGGGCTGGGCACGGCGGTGCATGGTGCGCAGGGGGCGTTGACCCTGGGCTTGATTGCGGTGGCGCTGCTGTGTGGCGCGTTGCTGCTGCGCCGACAGGCCGGTCACCCGGCGCCGATGCTGGCGTTGGATCTGTTCAAGCGGCCAGTGTTTGCCTTGTCTTCCTTGACGGCGATCTGCGCCTTCAGCGCCCAGGGCCTGGCCTTTGTGTCGCTGCCCTTTCTGTTGCAGGCGGTGTTGGGGCATAGCCAGGTGGAAACCGGGTTCCTGATGACACCGTGGCCGGCGGTCGTGGCGGTGATGGCGTTGGTCGCCGGGCGCCTGGCTGACCGTGTGTCCCTGGGCCTGCTGTGCGGTATCGGGCTGTTGATGTTGAGTGTGGGCATGGCCGCGTTGGCGACCTTGGGCCACGGCGCGTCGGCCTTCGATATCGGCTGGCGCATGGCGTTGTGCGGTGCCGGTTTCGGCTTCTTCCAGTCGCCCAACCTCAAGGCCTTGATGACCAGTGCGCCGTTGGCGCGCAGCGGTGGGGCCAGCGGCATCGTGGCGATTTCGCGGTTGCTGGGGCAGACGCTGGGGGCGTCGTTGGTGGCGCTGTGTTTCCACCTGTCCCTGGGCAATGGCCCGCTGTATGCGCTGTGGCTGGGTTGCGTGTTTGCGCTGGTGGGCGCCGTGGCCAGTGGCCTGCGTTTGCTGCCCTACGGGAAAAAGCCGTTGTAAAACCTGCGGTGGGAGGGCTACCGTGGCGACCTGAATATTTCGGGATGTTTCAGATTTATGTCCAGCCTGGCCCTCCGCACTGCCGATACCCATTCCCGCCGCGCTGCGTTGACCCTGGCCTTATGCCTGCCCAGTGACGTGTTGCTCTATCTGCTGCTGCCCATGGAGTCCCAGGCCTTCGGCATCACGCTCGCCCAGGCCGGGGTGTTGCTGGCGGCCAACCGCCTGGTGCGGATTTTCGGCTATCGGCATGTGTTGAATTTCTACGCGCGCAACGGTGATCGCCTGACCTGCATGATTGCCGCCGGGGCTGCAACGCTTTGCGCCTTGGGTAATTCGGTGCTGTCGGGCTTTGCCGCGTTGTTGGGGCTGCGGCTGGTGTGGGGCCTGTGTTTTGCCGCGTTGAACCTGTCGACTCAGGTATTGGCAACCTCCGAACCGGAGGGCGCCGCGCGCCGGGCCGGGCGTTCGCGGGCCTTGATCGCCTGGGGGCCGATGCTGGCGTTGCCGTTCGGTGGCTGGCTGACGCTGTGGGCCGGGCCGCGTCCGATCTTTGTGATCCTCGCCGGCTGTTGCCTGGTGGGGCTGTGGATGGCGCGCGGCCTGCCCAGCGCCGGGCATGATTTGCACAGCACCCCGGGGCGCCGTTTCAAGTGGCCCGACAGCGTGGCGCTGTGGTCGTTTATCGAAGGCGTGGCGCTGGACGGACTGTTTATTTTCGGCCTGTCGATCCAGGCGCAGAAGCTGCTCGGCGGTAATGCGGTGCTGATCGCCGGCGGCTTGATGGCCCTGCGTTATGTCTCGGAAATGCTCCTGAGCCCCCTGGGAGGTCACGCCGCCCAGCGCTTTGGCGCGACCTCGATGTTGTTGCTGTTTTCGTTCCTGAGTGCCTTGGCCTTGACGGCGTTCGGCAGCTATTGGGTGATTGTCGGCGCGGCGGCGGTGTTGGTGCTGCGCGCGTTGCAACTGCCCCTGGTGACCACCCTGGTCGCCGAGCGCAACCCCGGTTCGCTGCGGGTGTCGGCCCTGGCGTCGAATGCGGTATGGCGTGACATCGGTGCGGGCCTCGGGCCACTGCTGGCAGGCCTGCTGTTGCCGGTGGCCTCGGCACCCCTGGTGTTTGGCGTGGCGGGTGCGGCGATTGCGGTGAGTGCGTTGTTCTGCTGGCGCACCCGTGTGGCAGCAGACTGACTTACGTGCGTTTCAATCCTTCCAGCCAGGCGGGATCAAAGCGGGTTTGTTCGGTGTCGATCCCCAGTGCCAGCATCGTGTTCTTATGCGCGTCCATTTCACCGACCAACTGCGCCTGGGCACTGGAGTTGGCGTCCAGGGCGTGCATCTGCGTCAGCCCCAGGTGATAGAAACGCAGTATCTTCATGGCCGTCGGATCATTCGCCTGCACACGCTCGGTGACGGTGTGCATCACGTTGGTCACGCGCATCAGGGTGCGCTTGAGCTGCCAGCCATACACGGCCGGTGCCAGCCACGGTTGGGTGCGGAACGGGCCGCGCAGCAGGGCGACCGTTATCAACACCCCGGCGAATACGCCACCGACATTAAAGCGGAAGTTGTCACCGCCGGGTTCGCCGAACAGCATCACCGCCAGGCTCGACAGCAGCATGGCCAGGGCCACGAACAGCACGGCCACGATCAGCGTGCTGCGGCGCGTCTGTTGGCGGTAGGTGACGGGGTCGCAGGGTTTGAGCTCGAACATCCGGTCCAGGTCTCCAGGGCGGGTAGGGGGGAAGGCATCTTCTCATGGTCAGCGGTCAGTGGTGGGGCAATCAAGTTGAACCATGATCTGGGGCAGTTTCTCTAAACCGGTGTAGTCCCTTTGAGGTCAACCACCATGCCCGAATACAAGCAGCCACCGCCCGGAACCCCCGACCCTGACCGCACGCCCGGTGAAGAGGAGCGCGACAACGATGCCTTGCGCCCCAATGACCCGAAAGAGCGTGACGCCCAGGATGATGTGGAGCGCGTCGAAGACGACCTGGAAAACCTCCACGACAAAGCTCGCCCGCTATAACAGGAGACCATGATGAATAAGCGCTCGGATGGACCGCCCTCCAATGAACACGCCAGCGGCAAGGATGAGCTGGGATTTGATCCGGACTCGCCCGATGTGGCTGATCCGCAGGTTGATCCCATCGGTCCGGCCATCGCCCCTCTGGATAAAAAGGCCAAGGACGACGGGAAAAAAAAGCCGCCCTACGATCCGTTGGGCGACTTGAAGAAATGAGCTGGGCCCCGCCAATGAGCGGGGCTTTTTGTTTATCTGGGCGGCATCCAGGTGACGTCGGTAATGCCGTACTTCTCGGCCCACGGGCGCGTGGTTTTTTTCACTTGCTCATGGCCGACCCGGCCGATACGGCTCACATGCGCAATGTCAGCGTCAACGGCTGCCCAGTGCCAGGCCTCGGCGTTGTTCATCACTTCGGCACGCACCACAAAGGACTTCGGTTGACCGTGCAGTTGGTAGTGGATGGTGTAGATTTTTGCGGTACTCATGTTGCCTCCCTGTCTTGTTATAGATGGATAGGGAACGGTCTAAAAAGGTTCACTCAAAATGACAATCTGCATGCTTGCGCGGCATAGTGACGCATTCCTCCCGCGCCCAAGGATCGCGCCATGACCCTCCTGAACCACAGCCGCCTGTACCTGCAACGCTTGGGTTACGACTCGCCACCACCGCCCACCCTGCAGACCCTGCGGGATTTGCAACTGCGTCATGTGTGCACCTTCGCCTTCGAAAGCCTGTCGACCCTGCTGCGCCTGCCGGTGCCGATCGACTTGCCCAGCGTCGAGCAGAAAGTCCTGTTCGATGGGCGGGGTGGGTATTGCTATGAGTTGAACCAGATGTTCCTGGCGCTGTTGCAGGAACTGGGGTTCGAGGCGCGCGGCATTACCGGGCGGGTTGTGATGGGTGGTCCGCCGGACGCACGTACGGCGCGCACCCATCGCCTGAGCCTGGTGACCCTGGACGGCGTGCGCTACATCACCGACGTCGGCTTTGGTGGCATGGTGCCCAGCAGTCCGTTGCAGTTGGACACGCAGGCCGTGCAGGCCACGGCCCATGAGCCGTATCGCCTGACACTCAATGAGCAGGAGGGCAGCTACACGTTGTGGGCCGAGGTCGCGGGGGAGTGGCGTGGCTTGTATGTGTTCGACCTGCAAGTGCAGGCAGACATCGACTACGAAATCGGTAACTGGTACGTCTCGACCCATCCAGGTTCGCCGTTCCTGGGCCAATTGAAAGTCGCACGCCTGGCAGCGGGCGAACGCCACACCTTGAACAACGCCCACTATGGGATTCACTACCTGGATCGGCCGAGTGACAAGCGTGTGATCCAGAGCGCCGACGAGCTGCTGGACGTACTGGGCACTACCTTTGGGATTCGCGTGCCGGTTCACCCTCAGCTTGATTCAACCCTTGAGGGCTTGGTAATGGCTGCACGCCAGGAGTATTGATCTAGAGCCATCGCTGAACCGTTTTACCTCCAAGTGGGGGCAAATTTTTTCGAACCTTTGGTGCCAGCCTGGGTTCGAAGCGTTTCCTGAATAATTTGCCCACCAGACAAGGAGATGTAAACGATGTCCAAACTATTCGCAAACCTCCTCAAGCATTCCTCACTGCTGGCGCTGGTCGCCGCGCCAGCAGTGGCGTTCGCCGCACCGTCCACTGACCCGATTTCTACCTTTGGGATTCTGGGCAGCTACAACGACTTCAAGCTCGAAGGCGGTAGTGAAAGTGATAAGGACCACATGCCCGAAGCCGGTCTTTTCTACAACTTCGGCAACAAGCTCACCGCCGAGTCGGGCTTTATCTACCAGGCAGGTGTGGAAGCCAAGTACGGTAAAAAGAGTGATAACAAACTCAAGGAAGGCCAGGCCGACCTGGATCTCGGCTGGCGTGCCGCGCTGGATGCGCGCAACTTCGTCGACGTGATCGTTGGCGGCGGTTACAGCTGGACCCGCTATGAGCTGGACTCGAACGACTACGACATGGAACTCACCAACAAGTCGCCGTTCGCCAAGGCAGCCCTGGGCTACAACCATCAGTTCGATGACATGACGCTGCGTTTCGAAGCCGGTGCGCGTCGCACCATTGATGGTCGTACCAAGCTCAAGGTGGACGGCGTGGGCAGCGACACCGTAGACCTCAAGGACCGCACTAACCCGTATGCGGAAGTCAGCCTGCTGATGAACCAGAAGGGCGACCTGCCGGTGATGGCGGGCCTTTACTACACCCGCACCGAATACAAGCTCGACGGTGATTCCGAAGTGGCCGATAACACTCGGCTCAAGCGGGATGAGTACGGGGTCAAGCTAGGCATCGCGTTCTGACGCGGTTGCAATGTAAAACGCCCCGAACATTCGGGGCGTTTTTTTGGGCTGTTGCAGGTCAGCCCAGAACGCAAAAACGGCGCCCTGGGGCGCCGTTTCTGTTGATTCGCATACCGCTAAGGGATCAAACCCCCAGCACCGCGTGCTGCACCAGGGTCAGCAACGGTTGTGGGTACACGCCGAGGAAGAAGGCGAGCAGGGCGATAGCCAGCAGCATCACGCCACCGGCTTTCTGTTCCCAGTGCAGCTCAGCATCCACACGGCGCAGGTTTGGCTCGATCAGGTACAGGGTGACCATCACGCGCAGGTAGTAGAACACGCCGATGGCACTGCCCAGCACCAGGGACGCAACCAGCCACCACTCGTGGGCTTCGACACCGGTCGCGACGATGTAGAACTTGCCGATAAAGCCCGCGGTCAGCGGGATACCGGCCAGGGACAGCATCATCACGGTGAGTACGGCGGTCAGGTACGGACGGCGCCAGAACAGGCCGCGGTATTCGTACAGGGCGTCGGCGTCACGGCCCTTGTAAGGCGAGGACATCAGGGTGATCACGCCGAACGCGCCGAGGCTGGTGATCACGTAGGTGACCAGGTACACGCCGATGGCTTCCACGGCCAGGCCTTTGCTCGCCACCAGGGCGATCAACAGGTAGCCGAAGTGGGCGATGGACGAGTAACCCAGCAGACGCTTGAGGTTGTTCTGGGTCAGCGCCAGCAGGTTGCCGAACAGGATCGACGCGATGGCGATCACGGTCAACACGTTGCTCAGCACGCCGGTGTTGGCGGCAGGCGAGATCTGGAACAGACGCACCATCACCGCAAACACAGCGACCTTGGACGCGGTCGCCAGGAACGCCGCCACCGGCGCCGGGGCGCCTTCGTACACGTCCGGGGTCCACAGGTGGAACGGCACCAGCGACAGCTTGAACGCCAGGCCGATCAGCATCATCGCCAGGCCCAGTTGGGCAATCGGCGCGGGGCTGTTGGTGGCGGCCAGGGCGTGACCGATACCGGTGAAGCTCAGGCTGCCGGCTTCGGCGTAGAGCAGGGCCATACCGAACAACAGGAACGCGGAACCGGCGGCCGACAGCACCATGTACTTGATGCCGGCTTCCAGGGAACGCTTGTTGAAGAAGGCGTAGGCCACCAGGCCGTAGGTCGGGATCGACAGCAGTTCCAGGCCGATGAACAAGCCGGCCAGGTGCTGCGCGCTGACCAGCACGATACCGCCGGCCGCAGCCAGCAGGATCAGCAGGTACAGCTCTTCGCGGTTGCCCGGGTAGCCGGTGCCGCCTTCGCCGAGGTAGGCGTGGGCGAGGGTGACGCAGGCGAGGGTGGCGACGAGGATCAGCGCGATATACAGCAGCGCGAAGTCATCGACCATCATCAGCGGGGTCACCGCCAGTGGCGCGACCTTGAGTGCCGGGATAATCGACAGCAAGGCCAGGTTCAAACCGGCGCAGGACAGCAGGAACGTTTGTGAGTGATTGCGGCGCCAGGCGATCGCCAGCATCACCACCACGATGGTGAGGCTGGTGATCAGCAGCGGCGCAAGCGCGATAAAGTGTTGGATCGTGAATTCCATAGCGCTCTTACCGGGCCGAAGCGAGTTGAGAGAAGGCGGTGCCGAACCACTGCTGCACGCCATGCATCGTCGCGGCAGAAATGTCCAGGAACGGTTGCGGGTACACGCCGATGTAGATCAGCAATACCGCAAGGCCGAGCACCATGATCAGTTCGCGAGCATCCATCCCTTTCAGGACGGCGTCGGACTTGGCCGGGCCGAAGTAGGCGCGGTGGATCATGATCAGCGAGTAGACCGAACCGAATACCAGGCCGGAGGTAGCAATGGCGCTGATCCACGGTGTTTGCACGAAGGCACCCATCAGGATCAGGAACTCGCCGATGAAGTTACCGGTACCCGGCAAGCCCAGGGAAGCGGCGGCGAAGAACAGGCTGATCGCCGGCAGGTACGCAATGCGCGACCACACGCCGCCCATCTCACGCATGTCACGGGTGTGCAGGCGCTCGTACAACTGGCCACTCAGGATAAACAGTGCCGCGGCCGAGACACCGTGGGCCAACATCTGGATCACCGCACCTTGCAACGCCAGCTGGCTGCCGGAGTAGATGCCGATCAGTACGAAGCCCATGTGGGAAACGGACGAGAAGGCAATCAGACGCTTGATGTCGGTTTGGGCGAATGCGAGGAATGCACCGTAGAAGATCCCGATCAGGCCGAGGGTCATGGCAATCGGCGCGAACTCGGCCGAGGCGTTCGGGAACAGCGGCAGGGCGAAACGCAGCAGGCCGTAGGCCGCCGTCTTCAGCAGGATACCGGCCAGGTCCACGGAACCGGCGGTCGGCGCCTGGGCGTGAGCGTCAGGCAGCCAGGAGTGGAACGGCACCACCGGCAGCTTCACCGCGAAGGCGATGAAGAAGCCCAGCATCAGGATGTACTCGGTGGTCAGGGACATCTTGGTTTTCAACAGGTCGGCGTAGTTGAAGGTAATCACGCCAGTCGAGTTGAAGTTGACCAGTACCAGGCCCAGGATCGCCACCAACATGATCAGGCCGGAAGCCTGGGTGAAGATGAAGAACTTGGTCGCCGCGTAGATCCGGGTTTTCTTGCCGTCCGAAGAACTGTGACCCCAGAGCGCGATGAGGAAGTACATCGGCACCAGCATCATCTCCCAGAAGAAGAAGAACATGAACAGGTCGAGGGCGAGGAACACGCCGACAACGCCGCCCAGGATCCACATCAGGTTCAGGTGGAAGAAGCCCACGTGACGCTGGATCTCTTTCCAGGAGCAGAGTACCGAGAGGATACCCAGCAGGCCGGTCAGCAGGATCATCAACAGCGACAGGCCGTCGAGGGCCAGGTGCACGTTGATGCCGAAGCGCTGGATCCACACGTGCTTGAATTCAAGCGCGAACGTTGGATCGACACCCGGTGCCGGAGCGAATGAATAGTCGCCATGGGCCCACAGCCAGAGGCCGAGTGCGAGTTCCAGGGACATGGTCAGCAACGCAATCCAGCGGGGGAGGGTGGCGCCGAAGCGTTCACCCATCCAGCAGAGCAGGCCGCCGATAAAGGGGATCAGGATTAGCCAGGGCAGAATCATGACGGGCTCGTTTCCTTTCGCAAGTTCGCAAAGTACGCAGTGCACTTAAACATAGTCAGGCCGCTACCACGACGATGGCGCCGATCACCAGCACGGCACCAGCAGCCATGGAAGCCGCATACCAACGCAACTGGCCGGTCTCGGTACGGCTCAGGGCGGTGTGACCGCCTTTGGCCGCGCGCGGGATCAAACCGATGGTCTGGTCGAGCGGGTCTTTACGCAGTACATGACTGATGGCCAGGTAGGGCTTGACGAACAGTTTGTCGTAGAGCCAGTCGAAGCCCCAGGCGGCGAACCACCAGGCCGAGAGGAAACGGCCGATGCCACTGTTGGCCACGGCGGTCACGAAGCGACGCTTGCCGAGGAACAGCAGGGCCGCCAGCAGGATGCCGGCGATGGCAATGGCGCCCGAGGCGATTTCCAGACTGTGCTTGGCGGCGCCGCCGGCATGGCCGGCGCTTTCCGGCAGTACACCGGCCAGTGGCGGGGTGATCAGCGCGCCGATGAAGGTCGACAGGATGATCAGCACCGACAGTGGCAGCCAGTGGGAGATGCCATGGCCTGCGTGGGCTTCGGTCTTGGCTTCACCGTGGAAGGTGATGAAGATCAGGCGGAAGGTGTACAGCGAGGTCATGAACGCACCCACCAGGCCTGCGTACAGCAGGTTCTGGTTACCGCTGGCAAAGGCTTCCCAGAGGATTTCGTCCTTGGAGTAGAAACCGGCGGTCACCAGCGGCAGGGCGGCCAGGGCGGCACCACCGACGATGAAGCTGGCGTAGGCCAGTGGCAGTTTCTTCCACAGGCCGCCCATCTTGAAGATGTTCTGCTCGTGGTGGCAGGCCAGGATCACCGCACCGGAGGCCAGGAACAGCAGGGCCTTGAAGAAGGCGTGGGTCATCAGGTGGAAGATCGCCGCGTCCCAGGCGCCGACGCCCAGGGCCAGGAACATGTAGCCAATCTGGCTCATGGTCGAGTAGGCGAGGATCCGCTTGATGTCGGTCTGCACCAGCGCGGCGAAGCCGGCCAGTACCAGGGTCACGCCGCCGACGATGCCCACCAGGTGCAGGATGTCCGGCGCCAGGGTGAACAGGCCGTGGGTACGGGCGATCAGGTAGACACCGGCGGTAACCATGGTTGCGGCGTGGATCAGTGCCGACACCGGGGTAGGACCGGCCATGGCATCCGCCAGCCAGGTCTGCAGCGGCAGTTGCGCGGATTTACCCACGGCGCCGCCCAGCAGCATCAGGGTCGCCAGGGTGATCCAGAAGTCGCCGACCTGGAATTTCTGCGGTGCCAGCACCAGCAGTTCCTGGATGTTCAGCGTGCCCACCTGTTGGAACAGGATGAACAGGCCGATGGCCATGAACACGTCGCCGATACGGGTGACGATAAACGCCTTGAGTGCCGCGTTACCGTTGTTGCGGTTGCTGTAGTAGAAACCGATCAACAGGTACGAGCACAGGCCCACGCCCTCCCAGCCGAAGTACAGGAACAACAGGTTATCGCCGAGCACCAGGAACAGCATGCTGGCGATAAACAGGTTGGTGTACGAGAAGAAGCGCGAGTAGCCCGCTTCACCGCGCATGTACCAGGACGCGAACAGGTGGATCAGGAAGCCCACGCCCACCACCACGCCAAGCATGGTGATCGACAGACCATCGACGTAGAGGGCGAAGTTGGGCTTGAAGCCTTCCACCGACATCCACTGCCACAGCACCAGGGTGTAGTGGCCGCCTTCCGGCGGTGCCACGTTGAATTGCCAGATGACGTAGGCGGCAACGATGGCCGACAGGCCAATGGAGCCCACACCGATCAGGGCCGAAAGGTTTTCCGACCAGCGTCCGCGAGAGAACGACAGCAGCAGGAAACCGATCAGGGGAAATACGAAAGTCAGAAAGATCATGTTCATCCGCGCATCTCACTGGCAGCGTCGATATCAAGCGTGTGGAAGCGACGATACAGTTGCAGCAGGATCGCCAGGCCGATACTGGCCTCGGCGGCTGCCAGGCTGATCACCAGGATGAACATGACTTGTCCATCCGGCTGGCCCCAACGTGCACCTGCAACGATGAACGCCAGTGCCGCAGCGTTCATCATGATTTCCAGGCTCATCAACACGAACAGAATGTTACGGCGAACCATCAGGCCGACCAGGCCAAGGCAGAACAGGATGCCGGCGACCGCCAGACCATGCTCCAAAGGGATAGCAGGCATCGTCATTGCTCCTTGGCTTCGTTGCGGCCCAAGTGGAAGGCAGTGATGGCTGCGGCGAGCAGCAGCATCGACGCCAGTTCGACCACCAGCAGGTACGGGCCGAACAGGCTGATGCCCACGGCTTTCGCGTCCACGGTGGTATGGCCGATGGCCTGGCCGCTCTGGTGAGCGAACAGCACATACAGCAGTTCACCCAGCAGCAGCGCTGCGAGGACAACCGGGCCGAGCCAGATGCCGGGCTTGAGCCAGACGCGTTCCTGGGCGACCGAGGCCGGCCCGAGGTTGAGCATCATCACCACAAACACGAACAGCACCATGATGGCGCCGGCGTAGGCGATCACTTCCAGCACACCGGCGAACGGTGCGCCGAGGCTGAAGAAGGTCATGGCCACGGCGATCAGCGAAATGATCAGGTAGAGCAGGGCGTGCACGGGGTTGGTGTTGGTGATCACGCGAAGCGTGGACACAACCGCGATACCCGATGCGAAATAGAAAGCGAATTCCATCTTTCTTCCTTAAGGCAGCAAGCTCTTCACGTTGATCGGCTCGGCTTCGTTTTGTGCGGCGCCTTTCGGCTTACCGGCAACGGCCATACCTGCAACACGATAGAAGTTGTAATCAGGGTTTTTACCGGGACCAGAGATCAGCAGATCTTCTTTCTCGTACACCAGGTCCTGACGTTTGAACTCGGCCATCTCGAAATCCGGTGTGAGCTGGATCGCGGTGGTCGGGCAAGCTTCCTCGCAGAGGCCGCAGAAAATGCAGCGCGAGAAGTTGATGCGGAAGAAGTCCGGGTACCAGCGACCGTCTTCGGTTTCAGCTTTCTGCAGGGAGATGCAACCCACCGGGCACGCCACGGCGCACAGGTTGCAGGCTACGCAACGCTCTTCGCCATCGGGGTCGCGGGTCAGCACGATGCGGCCGCGATAGCGCGGCGGCAGGTACACCGCTTCTTCCGGGTATTGCAGGGTGTCGCGTTTACGGAAGCCGTGACCGAACACCATCACCAGGCTTCGCAACTGGGTACCGGTACCCTTAACGATGTCGCCAATATATTTGAACATGGGTCAAATCCTCACTGAACCGCGCCCGCTGGCGTGTTCAACAACACAACGGCAGCAGTCACCAGCAAATTGATCAGGGTCAGCGGCAGGCAGAAACGCCAGCTGAAATCCATCACCTGGTCATATCGTGGACGCGGAATGGAAGCGCGCAGCAGGATAAACAGCATGATGAAGAACGCGGTCTTCAGGAAGAACCAGAAGAACGCCAGCTGCGGCAGGATGCCGAACGGACCGTGCCAGCCGCCGAAGAACAGCGTGACCAGCAGGGCCGAGATCAAGATGATGCCGATGTATTCACCGACGAAGAACATGCCCCATTTCATGCCGGCGTATTCAATGTGGTAACCGTCAGCCAGTTCCTGTTCCGCTTCCGGCTGGTCGAACGGGTGACGGTGAGTCACGGCGACGCCGGCGATGAAGAAGGTACAGAAGCCGAAGAACTGCGGAATGATGAACCACAGGTTCTGCGCCTGGTACTCGACGATGTCGCGCATGTTGAACGAGCCGACCTGCACCACGATGCCCATCAGCGCGAGGCCCATGAACACTTCGTAGGACACGGTCTGGGCCGAGGCCCGCAGGCTGCCCAGCAGGGCGAACTTGTTGTTGCTCGACCAGCCGGCGAACAGCACCGCGTAGACCGACAGGCCGGCCATGGCGAAGAAGAACAGCAAGCCGATGTTCAGGTCCGCCACGCCCCAGGTCGGGGTGATCGGGATGATCGCGAAGGCGATCAGCAAGGCGCTCATGGCCACGACCGGTGCCAGGGTGAAAATCACCTTGTCGGCAAACGGCGGGGTCCAGTCTTCCTTGAAGAACATCTTCAGCATGTCGGCGGCGATCTGGAACATACCGAACGGGCCAACGCGGTTCGGACCGTAACGGTCCTGCCACCAGCCCAGCAGGCGACGTTCGACGAAGCTGAGCAGGGCGCCCGCAACGACCACGGCCAACAGGATCACGATGGCCTTGACGACCGAGATGATCACGTCGATCACTTCAGGGGTGAACCAGGTCATTGCGCTGCCTCCTGCAGACCGTCAACGGTTTTGCCGAAGATCGCCGTCGGGATGCCGGCAAGGCCTTTAGGCAGGGCAACCAGGCCGGCACCCAGCTCTTCGTTGATACGCAGCGGCAGACGCAGGGTCTGGCCGGCCACGGTCACGCTGAGCAAGGCTCCGTCGTTGACGCCCAGGCGGTCGGCTTCGGACTTGGCCACGGACACGTAGGCCTCGGGAATGCGCTCTTGTACCGGCGCGGCCTTGGAAGAGGTCTCTTCGCTGCCGAACAGGTGGAAGAACGGCACAGCCTGCCAGGTGCCCTGGGCCGGGTTGAACGGACGCGGGACCGCAGCGAACCAGTTCAGCGCGTCGCCCTGGGGTTCGATCAGGCGGGTGCCCGGGTCGCCGGCGCGGATATGCCCACCGACTTCGTCCTGGAACTTGTTCCAGGCCTGTGGCGAGTTCCAGCCCGGCGACCAGGCAAACGGCACCTGCTGACGCGGCTCGACCGAACCCGAGTAACCTTCCATGGAGAAGGCGAACGCGGTGTCGTTGTCTTGCGGGGTACGCGGCTCGTGCACGCTGATGTCGGCGCGCATGGCGGTACGACCGGAGTAACGCAGCGGCTCACGGGCGAGCTTCATGCCCTTGATGCGGAACGCGGCGGACGGTGCGGCGTCGACGATACGCGCCAGCTGCGGCGCGCTCGCGGCGGCTGCGGCGGTGACGTGGTCGAGTTGGGTCCAGTCGATCGGCTGGTTCAGCAGGGTCGCGCGCAGGGCATGCAGCCAGCGCCAGCCTTCGTGAACCAGGATGCTGGCGTCCATGTACTTCGGATCGAACACCTGGAAGAAGCGCTGGGCACGGCCTTCCTGGCTGACCAGGGTGCCGTCGCCTTCGGCGAAGGTAGCGGCTGGCAGTACCAGGTCGGCACGCTCGCTGGTGGCGGTCTTCTGGTGGTCGGCGACGATCAGGACCTTGGCGGCGTTCAGCGCAGCGTCAACCTTGGCGGCGTCGGTGCGGGTGTACAGGTCGTTTTCCAGCACCACGATCGCATCGGCAGTGCCGTCGATCACGGTTTGCAGGGCGGCGTCCAGGGACTCGCCACCGAGCATGGCCAGGCCGAGGCTGTTGGCTTCCGGCACCACCAGGCTGATGGAGCCGTTCTTGTCGCGCAGCTTCAAGGCCTTGGCGATGTTGGCGGCGGCTTCGATCAAGGCCTTGGAACCCAGCGAGGTACCGGCAATGATCAATGGACGCTTGGCTGCCAGCAGGGCGTCGGCAATGCGCTGGGCCAGTTCGACGGCTTCAGTGTCCAGGCCTTCGACTGCCGGCGCGCTGGCGTCGAGGGCGTGGGCCACGGCGAAACCGATGCGGGCCAGGTCGTCCGGTGCGGCGTGGACGCATTCTTCGGCGATGTCGTCGAGCTTGGTTTCTGCCAGGCTGGCGATAAACAGCGGGTTCAGCGCGTGCTGGCCGATGTTTTTCACCGCAGCGTCGAGCCAAGGCTGGACGCGCATGGCGTCGGCCATGTCTTCGGCCTTGCCTTTGACCGACTGGCGCAGGGACAGCGCGATACGCGCGGCGGTCTGGGTCAGGTCTTCACCGAGCACGAAGATGGCATCGTGGTCTTCGATGTCACGCATGTTCGGCACCGGCAGCGGGCTGTCGTTCAGCACCTGCAGGACCAGGCGGATGCGCTCCAGCTCACCGGCTTCGATACCGGAGTAGAAGTGCTCGGCACCCACCAGCTCGCGCAACGCGTAGTTGCTTTCGAGGCTGGCGCGGGGCGAGCCAATACCGACTATGTTGCGGCCGCGCAGCAGGTCGGCGGCTTTGTCCAGCGCCGCGTCCAGGCTCAGCTTGGCGCCATCGGCCAGCAGTGGCTGGCGTGGACGGTCTTCACGGTTGACGTAGCCATAGCCGAAACGACCACGGTCGCACAGGAAGTACTGGTTTACCGAACCGTTGAAGCGGTTTTCGATGCGACGCAGTTCGCCGTAGCGTTCGCCCGGGGAGATGTTGCAACCGCTCGAGCAGCCGTGGCAGATGCTCGGCGAGAACTGCATGTCCCACTTGCGGTTGTAGCGCTCGGAGTGGGTCTTGTCGGTGAACACACCGGTCGGGCAGACCTCGGTGAGGTTGCCGGAGAACTCGCTTTCGAGCACGCCGTCTTCAACGCGACCGAAGTACACGTTGTCGTGGGCGCCGAATACGCCGAGGTCGGTGCCGCCGGCGTAGTCTTTATAGAAGCGTACGCAGCGGTAGCAGGCGATGCAGCGGTTCATTTCGTGGGAAATGAACGGGCCCAGCTGCTGGTTCTGGTGGGTACGCTTGGTGAAGCGATAGCGGCGCTCGTTGTGGCCGGTCATCACCGTCATGTCTTGCAGGTGGCAGTGACCGCCTTCCTCACAGACCGGGCAGTCGTGGGGGTGGTTGGTCATCAGCCATTCGACAACGCTGGCGCGGAACGCCTTGGATTCTTCATCGTCGATGGAGATCCAGGTGTTGTCGGTGGCTGGGGTCATGCAGGACATGACGATACGACCACGGGTGTCGTTTTCGTCGGTGTACTGCTTGACCGCACACTGGCGACAGGCACCGACGCTACCAAGCGCGGGGTGCCAGCAGAAATACGGGATATCGAGGCCGAGTGACAGACACGCCTGTAACAGGTTGTCCGCCCCATCGACTTCGAGCGCTTTGCCGTCTACGTGGATAGTGGCCATGGTTCAAAGTTCTTCGTTGGCCCGTTGTCAGCGGGCGTGGCTAATGGAATCTTGTTATTCATGTGCATCTACACAGCCTTCACGGCGTCAGCACATGAGCAGGCGAAGGGCACGGACCCTTTGCCTGTTTAAGCGTTACGCGCCGACTACGATCGGCCTTGCCAGAGGCGGGACGGCGGCGCTGGTGGGCGCGATGCCGGCTTCGAACTCCGAGCGGAAGTATTTGATTGCGCTGCCCAATGGCTCCACGGCGCCCGGTGCGTGAGCACAGAAGGTCTTGCCTGGGCCGAGGAAACCGACCAGGCCCAGCAGGGTCTCGATGTCACCCTCGCGGCCTTCGCCATTTTCCAGGGCCATCAGCAGCTTGACGCTCCACGGCAGGCCGTCGCGGCATGGGGTACAGAAGCCGCAGGATTCACGGGCAAAGAACTGCTCCATGTTGCGCAGCAGCGAGACCATGTTCACGGTGTTGTCCACCGCCATCGCCAGGCCGGTACCCATCCGGGTGCCCACCTTGCCGATGCCGCCGGCATACATTTGTGCGTCGAGGTGCTCGGGGAGCAGGAAGCCGGTGCCGGCGCCGCCTGGCTGCCAGGCCTTGAGGGTGTAGCCGTCGCGCATGCCGCCGGCGTAGTCCTCGAACAGCTCGCGTGCGGTCACGCCGAACGGCAGTTCCCACAGGCCAGGGTTCTTGACCTTGCCGGAGAAGCCCATGAGCTTGGTGCCCATGTCTTCACTGCCTTCACGGGCCAACGATTTGTACCAGTCCACGCCGTCGGCGATGATCGCCGGCACGTTGCACAGGGTCTCGACGTTGTTCACGCAGGTCGGCTTGCCCCACACGCCCACGGCGGCAGGGAAGGGCGGCTTGGAGCGCGGGTTGGCGCGGCGGCCTTCGAGGGAGTTGATCAGTGCGGTTTCTTCACCGCAGATGTAACGCCCGGCGCCGGTGTGCACGAACAGTTCGAAGTCAAAACCCGAACCGAGGATGTTCTTGCCCAGCAGGCCTGCGGCCTTGGCTTCTGCCACTGCACGGTTGAGGTGCTTGGCGGCGGTGGTGTATTCGCCGCGCAGGAAGATGTAGCCACGGTAGGTTTTCAGCGCGCGGGCGCTGATCAGCATGCCTTCGATCAGCAGATGGGGCAGTTGCTCCATCAGCATGCGGTCTTTCCAGGTGTTGGGTTCCATTTCATCCGCGTTGCACAGCAGGTAGCGGATGTTGATGGATTCGTCTTTGGGCATCAGGCCCCACTTAACACCGGTGGGGAAGCCTGCACCGCCGCGACCCTTGAGGCCGGCGTCCTTCACGGTCTGGACGATGTCGTCCTGGGCCATGTCGGCGAAGGCCTTGCGCGCAGCGGCGTAGCCGTTCTTGGCCTGGTACTCGTCGAGCCATACCGGCTCGCCGTCGTCACGCAGGCGCCAGGTCAGCGGGTGGGTTTCGGCCGAACGCTTGATCAGGTTGGCCGGGCCGAAGGAAGTCAGGGTCATGGGTAGCCCTCGAGCAATTGGGTCACGCCAGCAGGCTGCACGTCACCGAATGTGTCGTCGTCAATCATCAACGCCGGCGCCTTGTCGCAGTTGCCCAGGCAGCACACCGGCAGCAGCGTGAAGCGGCCGTCCGCAGTGGTCTGGCCGAGGCCGATGCCCAGCTTGGCCTGGATCTCGCTGACCACCGACTCGTGGCCACCGATGTAGCAGACCATACTGTCGCACACGCGAATGATGTGGCGGCCGACCGGCTGGCGGAAGATCTGGCTGTAGAACGTCGCCACGCCTTCAACGTCGCTGGCGGGGATGCCGAGGATCTCGCCGATGGCGTAGAGGGCGCCGTCCGGCACCCAGCCACGTTCCTTCTGGACGATCTTCAAGGCCTCGATCGACGCCGCGCGCGGGTCTTCGTAGTGATGCAGCTCGTGCTCGATGGCCGAGCGCTCGGTTTCACTCAAGGTGAAACGGTCTGTCTGGATAAGCGTGCTGTTCATGCTTAGCGGTCCACGTCGGCCATAACGAAATCGATACTACCCAGGTACGCAATCAAGTCCGCGACCATCTCGCCTTTGATCACCGAAGGGATCTGCTGCAAGTGGGCGAAGCTTGGGGTACGAATCCGGGTGCGGTAGCTCATGGTGCCGCCATCGCTCGTCAGGTAATAACTGTTGATACCCTTGGTCGCTTCGATCATCTGGAAGGATTCGTTGGCCGGCATTACCGGGCCCCACGAAACCTGCAGGAAGTGCGTGATCAGGGTTTCGATGTGCTGCAGCGTGCGCTCTTTCGGCGGCGGCGTGGTCAGCGGGTGATCCGCCTTGTACGGGCCGGCCGGCATGTTGCGCATGCACTGCTCGATGATCTTCAGGCTCTGGCGCATTTCTTCGACGCGCACGATGCAACGGTCGTAGGCATCGCCATTGGCGGCCAGCGGTACTTCGAACTCGAAGTTTTCGTAGCCCGAGTACGGACGCGCCTTGCGCAGGTCGAAATCGCAACCGGTGGAACGCAGGCCGGCACCGGTGACGCCCCATTCCAGGGCCTCTTTGGTGTTGTACTGGGCGACGCCGATGGTACGGCCCTTGAGGATGCTGTTATCCAACGCAGCCTTCTGGTACTCGTCCAGGCGCTTGGGCATCCAGTCGATGAATTCCTTGACCAGGCGTTCCCAGCCATTCGGCAGGTCGTGGGCGACGCCGCCGATACGGTACCAGGCCGGGTGCAGGCGGAAACCGGTGATGGCTTCGATGACCTTGTAGGCGCGCTGACGGTCGGTGAAGGTGAAGAACACCGGGGTCATGGCGCCGACGTCCTGGATATAGGTACCCAGGAACAGCAGGTGGCTGGTGATCCGGAAGAACTCGGCCATCATGATGCGGATGGTGTCGACGCGGTCCGGAACCTTGATGCCGGCCAGCTTCTCGACCGAGAGCACGTACGGCAGGTTGTTCATCACGCCGCCGAGGTAGTCGATACGGTCGGTGTACGGGATGAAGCTGTGCCACGACTGACGCTCGGCCATCTTCTCGGCACCACGGTGGTGGTAGCCGATGTCCGGCACGCAGTCGACGATTTCTTCGCCGTCCAGTTGCAGGATGATGCGGAAGGCACCGTGGGCCGAAGGGTGGTTCGGGCCCAGGTTGAGGAACATGTAGTCCTCGTTGGTGCCGGAGCGCTTCATGCCCCAGTCTTCCGGACGGAAGCGCGCGGCCTCTTCTTCAAGCTGCTGCTTGGCGAGGTTGAGGCTGAACGGGTCGAATTCGGTGGCGCGGGCAGGGAAGTCCTTGCGCAGCGGGTGACCTTCCCACGTTGGCGGCATCATGATGCGCGTCAGGTGCGGGTGGCCCGGGAAGTCGATACCGAACATGTCCCAGACTTCGCGCTCGTACCAGCTGGCGTTCGGCCAGATACCGGTCACGGTCGGCACGCTCAGGTCGCTCTCGGACAATGCGACCTTGATCATCACGTCGCTGTTACGTTCCAGCGACAGCAGGTGATAGAACACGGTGAAATCGGCGCCGCTCGGCAGGCCCTGGCGCTTGGTGCGCAGGCGTTCGTCCACGCCATGCAGGTCATAGAGCATGACGTACGGCTTGGGCAGGTTGCGCAGGAAGGTCAGGACTTCGACGAGCCTGGCGCGCGCCACCCACAGCACCGGCATGCCGGTGCGTGTGGCCTGGGCGGTGAAGGCGTCAGGGCCAAAACGGTTATTGAGTTCGACGACCACATCCTGGTCGTCTGCCTTATAAGGCGGGATGCGTCGAGCACTGCCTGTAGTCATGGTTTTTTATCGCTTTCGGTCAACGTAAAGAATGAAGCCAGGTTTTCGTTCTATAAAAGAAGCGGTGCTGGATCAGACTTCGTCTGGGCTGCGCAGGTTGGTGACTGCGATTCGCTGTTCGCGGCGCTGTTCCTTTTGCGACGGCATCTCGGCGCGGTACACGCCTTGATCGCCGACGACCCAGGAAAGCGGGCGACGCTCCTTGCCAATCGATTCCTGCAACAGCATCAAGCCTTGCAGGAATGCTTCGGGGCGGGGCGGGCAGCCAGGCACGTAGACGTCCACGGGCAGGAACTTGTCCACTCCCTGAACCACGGAGTAGATGTCGTACATGCCACCGGAGTTGGCGCACGAACCCATGGAGATAACCCACTTTGGCTCGAGCATTTGCTCGTAGAGACGCTGAATGATCGGCGCCATCTTGATAAAGCAGGTACCGGCGATAACCATGAAATCCGCCTGGCGCGGTGATGCCCGGATAACTTCGGCGCCAAAGCGCGCGATGTCGTGGGGCGCCGTGAAGGCGGTGGTCATTTCCACGTAGCAGCACGAAAGACCGAAGTTGTACGGCCACAGGGAGTTCTTACGTCCCCAGTTGACCGCGCCACTCAGCACGTCTTCCAGCTTGCCCATGTAGATGTTCTTGTGGACTTGGTCTTCTAACGGATCGGAAACGGTTTCCCGTTCGCCGATGGGGTACTGCTCGTTAGGAGCATCCGGGTCGATCCTGGTGAGATTGTATTGCATCGCCAAAGCCTCATTGTTTCAGCTTCGCTTGCCGCTTACGACGAGCTTCCGGAGCCCAGTCAAGGGCGCCCACTCGAAATAGGTAGACAAGGCCTGCCAACAGAATTGCTATGAAAACGAGGGCTTCGACGAATCCGGTCCAGCCGCTTTCGCGGACGGACACAGACCAGGCAAAGAGAAAGAGGGCTTCGATGTCGAAGATCACGAAGAGCATCGCGACCAGATAGAATTTGGCTGAGAGCCGCAAGCGGGCGCCACCTGTAGGCAGCATGCCGGATTCGAACGGTTCATTCTTGCTGCGGCCCCAGGCTTTTGACCCGAGGAGGCTGGACACACCGAGCATGAAGGCGCAAAGGCCGACAACACCGAGGAGGAAAATGGCAAAGCCCCAGTTGTGGGCCATGAGTCCTGTCGCTTCGGTCATGCTGGAAATCCTTAACAGAGAGCAAAGGTCTCTGAGCTCGAAAAAGTAACGATGCAGTGACGATATGTCGCACTGCAATCAATCGCGGTGATTTTATGGCTAAACACCGGGCAAGTAAAATTCCTAGGGCGAAATTATTCGATGGAATAAGCACATAGTGCACCTTCTTGGGGCTGTAGCCCTTGCGGGGCGGGCATTAGCGGGCATTTGATCAAATGTGTTTTGTTTAACCTGTAACGAAGTTTTTATGTTCTAAATGATAATGAATATTGTTTGCGTGGGGTTTAAGCGATTGTTTCTCATACAGCGGAGTAAGTTGCTGTTACTTGCCTGATTAGCGCGAGTTGTTGGAGCGGATCTTTTAACCGATTTATCTGCGGCAAATACCGCTCTGGATCAAGGTTTTGCACAAAATCTTCAGGCTGCAAGCGTTCCTCATGTGGGAGGGAGTTGCCTCCTCCCACATTTGGCTTTGGTGAACCAGCGTGATGTGTACCGGCAAAAAAACGCCCCGAACCAGTCGGGGCGTGATTGTCGTGCGGCACTGCGGTTAGCTCTTTAACGGGTCCGCCGTGGCCGTGTACTCACATCGATCAGTGGAACTGCTCTTCTTCGGTTGAACCGGTCAGCGCGGTCACGGACGAGGTGCCGCCCTGGATCACGGTGGTCATGTCGTCGAAGTAGCCGGTGCCGACTTCCTGCTGGTGGGCCACGAAGGTGTAGCCCTTGGCGGCGTCAGCGAATTCCTGCTCCTGCAGCTTCACGTAGGCGGTCATGTCGTTGCGGGCGTAGTCGTGCGCCAGGTTGAACATGCTGTGCCACATGTTGTGAATGCCGGCCAGGGTGATGAACTGATGCTTGTAGCCCATGGCGGACAGTTCGCGCTGGAACTTGGCGATGGTCGCGTCGTCCAGGTTCTTTTTCCAGTTGAAGGAAGGCGAGCAGTTGTAGGACAGCAGCTGGTCCGGGTATTCCTTCTTGATCGCTTCGGCAAAGCGACGCGCTTCGTCCAGGTCCGGCTTGGCGGTTTCGCACCAGATCAGGTCGGCGTACGGCGCGTAGGCCAGGCCGCGGGCGATGGCCTGGTCGAGACCGGCGCGCACTTTGTAGAAACCTTCCTGGGTGCGTTCGCCGGTTACGAACGGCTGGTCGTACGGGTCGCAGTCCGAGGTCAGCAGGTCCGCGGCGTTGGCGTCGGTACGGGCCAGGATGATGGTTGGCGTGCCGGCAACGTCAGCCGCCAGACGGGCAGCAGTCAGCTTCTGTACAGCTTCCTGGGTCGGTACCAGTACCTTGCCGCCCATGTGGCCGCATTTCTTCACCGAAGCCAGTTGGTCTTCGAAGTGCACGCCGGCCGCGCCAGCCTCGATCATGCTCTTCATCAGCTCGTAGGCGTTCAGTACGCCGCCGAAACCGGCTTCGGCGTCGGCCACGATGGGCGCGAAGTAGTCGATGTAGCCTTCGTCGCCCGGGCCTTTACCGGCTTTCCACTGGATCTGGTCGGCACGACGGAACGAGTTGTTGATGCGCTTGACCACGGTCGGCACGGAGTCCACCGGGTACAGCGATTGGTCGGGGTACATGGATTCAGCGGAGTTGTTGTCCGCTGCCACTTGCCAGCCGGACAGGTAGATCGCCTGGATACCGGCTTTCACCTGTTGGACTGCCTGGCCGCCAGTGAGGGCGCCCATGCAGTTGACGAAATCTTTCTCGGGGCGGAAGGACGGCTTGGCACCTTGGGTGACCAGCTTCCACAGCTTCTCGGCGCCGAGTTTTGCAAAGGTGTGCTCAGGTTGAACCGAGCCACGCAGGCGGACGACGTCAGCAGCGGAATAAGCGCGGGTTACGCCTTTCCAGCGTGGGTTTTCAGCCCAGTCTTTCTCGAGGGCTGCAATTTGCTGTTCGCGTGTCAGTGCCATGGGGGAAAACCTCGTCGCATAGGTCTAGGTGGAAAATTCCATTTGCCAGCCACGTAGTGAATGCGTGGTTATGGCTGCTCGCTGACCAGAAGCTCAGGTGTTCAAGTCAAGTTCGGCGGGGCAGGCGACGGGATGAACGATGGCTCAAGGGGGGAGTTGAGCAGGTAAGGGCGAACTGCGAACGGTCTTCGGGCATCGTGGGCCTTTGTACGATCCATCAGTGTGTAGCCGGGTTACCTGGTTAGCTTCCGTCCCTCGGGACAACTTCGTTCCAGTCGCAACCTCGTCAAACACACCTTGTGGGCGGTACAGACACGAATCGGCTCGGGTGGGTAGCTTGGAGCGTCGATCCGAAGGCCCTTGCCAGGGCCCCTGATTAGCGGGAGCGAGGCCATCATGCCCATGCTTTTTTGGATCGTCAAATGTTTTGTAGTGCTTTTTTTCAGGCACTACATCTTTAGTCTAATACGACTCATCAGTCAGTTTTTGGTGCTTCAGTTCAGGGTGTCGACCTTAACCCGCAACGTCAGGTCATCGCGGCCCTGGGTAGAGTAGCTGCGGGTTGTGGAGGATTTGTCGGCCTGGGTCTCGCGGTTGATGCCGGCCAGGGGGATCCATTCGCCAAGGCGCCCGCTGACGGTTGTGTCGGTGCTTTGCACATTCACTACATCGGGACGTTCCTGGCTCATGCGGTCACGGTTGGTACTGATCGCCAGATGCACGGTCTCGCCGGTGACGCTGGCGGTGACATAGAAGCCCTGGGTGACGTTGCGGTACTGGGTCTGGTTCTGCGGGCGACCGTAGGCGTCAGGCTGAGTGGTGGTCATTGGCACGCTCTGGCCGACCTGGATCAGCGCGGGCACGCCTTCGCTGGCCTGAATCTGCTGGATGCCGCCGTCGCGGCTGGCGGTGCCGTAGCTGATGATGCGGGTCTGGCTGTCGCCGCTGTTCTGTTGGTTGTTTTCATTGGTATCGACGGTGATCAGCAGACGCTTGGCTGGTGTATCCAGCTGGGCGAGCAGCGTGCGCAGGTCCTGGATCTTGCCGGGGGCAGCGTTAACGATAAGCTGGTTGCCGTAGGCGCTGACGGTGCCGTCCTTGCCGATGAAGTTCTGCGCAACCGGGAGCAGGTCGGTGCTGGTGCGGTTGCTCAGGTTGACGACTTCGGTGTCGGCCATTGCCGAGCAACTGGCGGTGAGGAGGAGGGCGGTGAGCAGGGTGCGTAGGGACATGTCCGTGATCTCTGCGAGTCATTTGGGCTTGATAGTGCCAGTTTGTCGGCCTGGAGTGTAGTAAGCGGACTTGCCTGTGGTGATCGGGCTTGCCCCGCGCTGGGCTGCGTAGCAGCCCCTATAAAAAACGCCGCGTTCTTACGGAAAGAATGCGGCGTTTGGTTTGGGGCTGCTACGCAGCCCAGCGCGGGGCAAGCCCCAGGACCACAGGCAAGCTGGCTCACCACAGGCAAGCCCTTACAGCAGGGATCAGGCCCCGCGCACCATATCGACATGGGGAATCCCGACTTCCAGGAATTCCTCGCTGACGATCTTGAAGCCCAGTCGCTCATAGAACGGCGCCGCATACACCTGCGCGCTCAGGAACTGCTTGGTCTGGCCACGTTGCTCGGCCACGCCAATCACCGCTTCCATCAGCTTGTCGCCGACCTTCAGCCCGCGCCAGTCCTTGAGTACCGACACCCGGCCGATCTCGCCGCTGGGCAGCAGGCGCGCGGTACCAATCGGAAAGTCGCCTTCGAATGCAAGGAAATGCACTGCGTCTGCGTCGTCCGCATCCCACTCAAGCTCAGGTGGAACCGATTGTTCAGCGATAAATACCGCTTCACGAATGCGCCGAATCTCGGCGATATCCTTATGCCAGTCCGCGACACCTACGTGAATCCTATTCATCGGCAAACCCCAGGCTTCCTTGCTTGACCAGTTCGCACAGCAGGTCGCGGGCGTCTTCGTCCAACAGCCATTCGCCGAGGTTTTCGGCGTGCAGGGCATCGGCGGCGCAGACCAGTTTCAGCAGTTCGCGCAGTTTGCCCGGCAGGTAACGGCTCTGGCCGCTGGCGAACAGCAGGACGTCATCGTCGACTTCCGACCAGGCCATGCGCGCGCTTGGGTTGCGCACCAGGATCGCACCGTCCTGCAGGCTGTTGATGAAGTCGTCTTCGCCCAGTTCTTCGCCCGCCACCAGTTCCGGGTAGCGCGGCTCGGTCATGAATTGGCCGAACCAGGTCAGCAGCATGCGCTCGTCGCTCATGTGCTCGGCCAGCAGGCTCTTGAGGCGGTCGAGGGCGTCGCTCTGGATCTGGTGCGGGTCGCTGACCGGCTGCGCGTCGGCGTCGGTGTAGCGCTCTTCGTCGGTCAGGTACTGGGCGAGGAAGTCGGTGAAGTGGGTCAGCACTTCGGCGGCGCTTGGGGCGCGAAAGCCCACCGAGTATGTCATGCAGTCATCTTCGGCGATGCCGAAATGCGCCAGGCGTGGCGGCAGGTAGAGCATGTCGCCCGGTTCCAGCACCCATTCGGCGCTTTCTTCGAATTCGGCGAGGATGCGCAGGTCGGCGTGTTGCAGCAGCGGGCTTTCGGAGCTGCACATCTGGCCGATCTTCCAGTTGCGCTTGCCCTGGGCCTGCAGCAGGAACACGTCGTAGTTGTCGAAGTGCGGGCCTACGCTGCCGCCGGGTGCGGCAAAGCTGATCATCACATCGTCGATGCGCCAGCTTGGCAGGAAGCGGAACTGCTCCAGCAACTCGGCCACTTCCGGCACGAACTGGTCGACCGCCTGTACCAGCAGGGTCCACTCACGCTCAGGCAGGGTGCTGAAGGCGTCTTCGGCGAAGGGGCCGCGGCGCAGTTCCCACGGGCGTTCGCCGTGTTCGATCACCAGGCGCGATTCGACTTCTTCTTCCAGGGCCAGGCCGGCGAGTTCGTCGGCGTCGATCGGGCTTTCGAAGTCAGGGATCGCCTGGCGGATCAGCAGTGGTTTTTTCTGCCAGTAGTCGCGCAGGAATTCCCGTGCCGTGATGCCGCCCAGAAGTTGAAGAGGGATATCAGGATTCATGTGTAACCTATTGAAAAAAAGCACTTTTCAGACTGAAATAAAAACGCCCGGCGCGGCCGGGCGTCTCAAGGGGGGCTTGCGCTAATCAGATGCGCTTGGCTTGCTCTACAGCGTTGCCGATGTAGTTGGCCGGGGTGAGCAGTTTCAGCTCGGCCTTGGCCGCGGCTGGCATGTCCAGGCCGTCGATGAAAGTTTGCAGTGCTTCAGGGCTGATGCCCTTGCCACGGGTCAACTCTTTCAGCTTCTCGTAAGGGTTTTCGATGTTGTAGCGGCGCATCACGGTCTGGATCGGCTCGGCCAGCACTTCCCAGCACGCGTCCAGGTCAGCGGCGATTTTCTGCGCGTTGAGCTCCAGTTTGCTGATGCCTTTGAGGCTGGCTTCGTACGCGATCACGCTGTGGGCAAAGCCCACGCCGAGGTTGCGCAGTACGGTGGAGTCGGTCAGGTCGCGCTGCCAGCGGGAGATCGGCAACTTGCTGGCCAGGTGCTGGAACAGGGCGTTGGCGATGCCGAGGTTGCCTTCGGAGTTTTCGAAGTCGATCGGGTTGACCTTGTGCGGCATGGTCGACGAACCGATTTCACCGGCAATGGTGCGCTGCTTGAAGTAGCCCAGGGAGATGTAGCCCCAGATATCGCGATCGAAGTCGATCAGGATGGTGTTGAAGCGCGCAATGGCGTCGAACAGCTCGGCGATGTAGTCGTGCGGTTCGATCTGCGTGGTGTACGGGTTGAAGCCCAGGCCCAGCTCGTCTTCGATGAAGGCGCGGGCGTTGGCTTCCCAGTCGATCTCCGGGTAGGCCGACAGGTGGGCGTTGTAGTTGCCGACAGCGCCGTTGATCTTGCCCAGCAGTGGGACTGCGGCGACTTGAGCGATCTGGCGCTCCAGGCGGTACACCACGTTGGCGAGTTCCTTGCCCAGGGTAGTCGGCGACGCCGGCTGGCCGTGGGTGCGCGACAGCATCGGCACGTCGGCGAAACGGATGGCCAGCTCGCGGATGGCTTCGGCGGTCTGGCGCATCAGCGGCAGCATCACGTCATCACGGCCTTCGCGCAGCATCAAGGCGTGGGACAGGTTGTTGATGTCCTCGCTGGTGCAGGCAAAGTGGATGAATTCGCTGACCTTGGCCAGTTCCGGCAGCTTGGCCGCCTGCTCCTTGAGCAGGTATTCGATGGCCTTGACGTCGTGGTTGGTGGTGCGCTCGATCTCTTTCACACGCTCGGCGTGCTCCAGGGAGAAGTTGTCCGCCAGGGCATCGAGTACAGCGTTGGCTTCGGCGGAGAACGCCGGTACTTCGCTGATGGCGGGGTGAGCGGCCAGGCGCTGGAGCCAGCGCACTTCAACCAGTACGCGAGCACGGATCAGGCCGTATTCGCTGAAAATAGGGCGCAGGGCCTGGGTTTTGCCGGCGTAGCGGCCGTCAACAGGGGAAACCGCAGTGAGCGAAGAGAGCTGCATGGGGTGTTCTCGGACAGTCGGGCAACGAAATGGGGCGCGTATCATACATGAAAAAATTCGCCGGTCCGTTGCCAACTGACCGGCGTATTACGCGTAACGGCTTGAAAATAGCCTGTCGGTGCGACTTATTCGTTGCGCATCAACGGGTAAAGCTCTTTGAGCAATTTGCGTCGGCTGATCACCAGCTGCCAACGATGACCGCCCAATTGCCGCCACAACCGCGCCGACCGAATACCGGCCAGCAGCAGTGCGCGGATTTTCGAGGCGTTGTTCGGTTGCTGCAGGTTGCGCATGTCGCCGTGCACCTGGATGCGTTGGCGCAAGGTGCTCAAGGTGTCCTGGTACAGCGCACCGCAGGCGGCGATCACGTTTTCGTGGGCCGGGCCGAAGTGTTCTACCTGGGACTGGATCTGTGGCAGGCGTTTGCCGATGGTTTCCAGCATGTCTTCGCGCTTGGCCAACTGGCGCTCGAGGCCGAGCATCGACAGGGCGTAGCGCAGCGGCTCGCGCTGCAAGGTGCTGGGGTCGCGCTCCAGGGCGCCGATCAGGGCGCGATAACCTTCACGCAGTGCGAGGTCGTCGCCGCCGTAGACTTCCAGGGTGTCCTTGGGGTCGCGGATCAGCAGGCTGCCGAGCATGCAGGTCAGGCCGGCTTCGGTGACCTGGCCGGTCTTGGCGATCTTGTCCACCAGCACGGCGGAGAGAAATACCCCGCCGAGTGCCGTCAATTGCTCCTGGGTCGGGCTCATGCCGGGTTGCTCCAGGCTTCGGCGACTTCAATCACGCCGCCGCCCAGGCAGATTTCGCCGTCATAGAACACCACGGACTGGCCAGGAGTGACCGCACGTTGCGGGTCATCAAAGGTGGCGCGGTAGCCCGTCGCGGTTTTTTCCAGGGTGCAGGGCTGGTCGCCCTGGCGATAGCGCACCTTGGCCGTCAGGCGGCGCGGGGTGCTCAGGTCGATCGGGTTGACCCAATAGATCTCCGAGGCCAGCAGCGCGCCCGAGAACAGCAGCGGGTGTTCATTGCCCTGGCCGACGATCAGCACGTTGTGCTCCAGGTCCTTGACCAGCACGTACCACGGCTCTTCGCCGGCATCCTTCAAGCCGCCGATGCCCAGGCCCTGGCGCTGGCCGATGGTGTGGTACATCAAGCCATGGTGACGGCCGATCACTTCGCCGTCGGTGGTCTTGATCTCGCCCGGTTGCGCCGGCAGGTACTGCTTGAGGAAGTCGCTGAAACGGCGCTCGCCGATAAAACAGATCCCGGTGGAATCCTTCTTCTTGGCGGTCGCCAGGCCGTGTTGCTCGGCGATCCTGCGCACTTCGGGCTTTTCCAGCTCGCCCACCGGGAACAGGGTCTTGGCGATCTGTTCACCGCCGACGGCGTGCAGGAAGTAGCTCTGGTCCTTGTTCGGGTCCAGGCCCTTGAGCAGTTCGGTACGGCCATCGATGTCGCGGCGACGCACGTAGTGGCCAGTGGCAATCAGGTCGGCGCCAAGGATCATGGCGTAGTCGAGGAACGCCTTGAACTTGATTTCGCGGTTGCACAGGATGTCCGGGTTCGGCGTGCGACCAGCCTTGTATTCGGCCAGGAAGTGCTCGAACACGTTGTCCCAGTACTCGGCGGCGAAGTTGGCGGTGTGCAGCTTGATGCCAATTTTGTCGCACACGGCCTGGGCGTCCGCGAGGTCGTCCATGGCGGTGCAATATTCCGTTCCATCGTCTTCTTCCCAGTTCTTCATGAACAGGCCTTCCACCTCATAACCCTGCTCCATGAGCAGAACGGCGGAAACGGAAGAATCCACGCCGCCGGACATGCCGACGATGACGCGCTTCTTTTGTGTGTCAGAAGGGGCTGGATCACGCATAGGGTTTCAACGGGTGTCTTGAAAAAGGACGCGATTCTAACAGGCCTGGGCCCGCAAGGCTAAAGAGAAGGGCGGATCAATTCCAGGCTGTGACGCTGGCCGGCCAGATAATCATCGATACAGCGGATGATCAGCTCGCTACGCCAGTCGTCGCGCACGGCCATCAGCTCGTCACGGCTCAGCCAGTGGGCGCGCAGGATGCCTTCGTCCAGTTGATAGTCCGGGTGGTGTTTCAGTGCCTTGGCAATAAAGCAGACGCGTTGATAGGTAACCCCGTTGCTGGGTGCGGTGTACAGGTAGATGCCGACGATACCCGTGGCTTCCACGTCCCAGCCGGTTTCTTCGAGGGTTTCGCGCACGGCGGCCTCGGTCAGGGTCTCGTCTGGGTCGAGGTGGCCGGCAGGCTGGTTGAGCACGGCGCGGCCGCCCTTGAGTTCTTCGACCATCAGGAACTTGCCGTTGTCTTCGACGATGGTGGCGACGGTGATGTGGGGTTGCCAGGTCATGGGATGCCTCTCGATTCTGAATGCAGCGCAGTCTTGGAGCAGGATTACAGCAGTGTGGGAGGGGGCAATCCCCCTCCCACAAGGATGATGCATAAGCAATCTGCATGATGCGCCTGACATTTTATGATTTTACCGATTTCAGCGCCTGGCGCAGCTTATCTCTCCAGAACCCTCAGTTTGGAGAGTGTCATGAACCCTATTGCCGATAAAAGCTACGAAGTACGCCTTACATCGCCACTGCCCATTGTCTTCATCCTGCTCTGGAGTTCCGGCTACATCGGCGGTGCGTACGGTGTGCGTTATGGCGAGCCCTTCACCATGACGTTCTATCGGTTTGCCCTGGCTGCCCTGGTGTTCCTGGGCGTTGCACTCGCCATCAAGGCGCAATGGCCTAAACGACTTGCCCCCTACCTCCATGCTGCGACAGTGGGACTGCTGTTGCAGGCCCTGCAGTTCGGCGGCCTTTACGCCGGCATCAGCCAAGGCGTTCCCGCAGGGCAGGCGGCATTGATCGTCGGGCTGATGCCGGTGTTCGTGGTGATCGGTGCCTATTTCTGCCTGGGTGAACAATTGAGCTGGCGCGACCTGCCGGGTTCGATCCTGGGTGTTGGCGGCGTGGCCATCGTCGTGGCCAGCAGCTTTTTTGGCTCCGAGGCGTCAGTGGGTGGTTACGGCGCGGTGGGCTTGGCGCTATTGGGTATCACGCTTGGCACGCTCTACCAGAAGCGCTTTCTGGGCGGGGTGAATCTATGGGTGGGGTGTTTCATTCAGATGGTCACCGCGTCGTTGGTCATGTTGCTGCTGGCATACACCACTGAAACCATGCAGGTCACCGAGTGGGTTCCATTCGCAGCGTCGGTGGCCTGGATCACGCTGATGAACTCCGTGGGTGCGCTGACGCTGCTGTATTTGATGATTCGACGCGGGGAGGCGAGTAAGGCGACGAACTTGTTTCATGTGATTCCGGCGGTCACGCAGATCATGGCGTCGTTGGTGTTGGGTGAGGTGCCGAGTGGGGTGGCGATTGTAGGGTTTGTTGTTTCAGGGGCAGGGGTTTATTGGATGAATCATGTGCGCGCCAAGTAGGTAGTCTTGACAGGTATAGCGGGCGCCTTGCACTAATGGCAGGGAATAATTACTCACTCCCATGGGGGTGGCATGAGAGTCAATCTTGATATTCAGTCGCTGCGCAGTTTCCTCAAGGTCGCAGAACTGGGCAGTTTCACCCGGGCCGCGCAAGCGTTGAGCCTGACCCAGCCGGCAATCAGCCAGCAAATTCGACGACTTGAGGATTTGCTGGGTGTCGAGCTTTTTGCCCGCGACAATCGGCAGGTGTTGCTCACCCTCGAAGGAGAGCGCTTGACCGGCTATGCCCAGCAAATGGTCAGCGTCAACGACAAAGTGGGGAGCCTGTTTGATGCCAGTCGCACTCAAGAGTCCGTGACGCTGGGTATTCCCGAATATTTCAGCGAGGAAATCCTGCAGCGCGTTATTCCTGCTCTGGCGCTTGAATTACCTTCAGTGCGAATTGTGGTCAAGGTCGCGCGTTCCCTGTTGCTCGCGGAGGCGTTCAGTGAAGGACGAATCGATATTGGCCTGATGATTGATGAGTTGCCAAAAGTCGCTGGCGTGCCTTTGCATGCACTTTCGTTGATGTGGCTGGGTGGCGAGTGTGCGGCAGCCCCCATGGAAGGGCAGGAAGTTTCGCTGGCGCTGTTCAAGGCGCCCTGCGTGTTCAGGAGCCTGGCGATTCGGCGTTTGGAGGAGAGTGGCATCAGGTGGCGCTGCGTGTATGAGTCTGAAGACTTGATGTCGCTGCGTTCAGCGGTCCAGGCGGGAGTCGGTGTGACGCTTTTACCCTGGTTTGCCCAGGTGCCGGGCTTGAAAAACGTCGAAGCGCTCGCGCATTTGCCTGCGCTGCCGGGGTTTGGGGTTGAACTCAAGCAGAGGCCGGGCTGGGAGCCTTGGTACAAACCGCAGTTCCTGGCGATTATCGAGGCCGCATGGCGCGAGGAATACGGTGTTGCATAAACCCTGAAAACACAAACCCCGGCACGTGGCCGGGGTTTGTGATGCATCCCTACAACCTTACTTCAACTTGGCAATCGCCGCATTGAGGGTGTTGCTTGGGCGCATGGCCTTGCTGGTCAGCTCCGGGTTCGGCGCGTAGTAGCCGCCGATGTCCACTGGCTTGCCCTGTACGGCATTGAGCTCGGCAACGATGGTTGCTTCGTTCGCGGCCAGGGTCTTGGCCAGTTCGCTGAATTGACCTTGCAGTGCAGTGTCTTCGGTTTGGGCGGCCAGGGCCTGGGCCCAGTACAGCGCCAGGTAGAAGTGGCTGCCGCGGTTGTCGATGTTGCCGACTTTGCGCGATGGCGACTTGTTGTTGTCGAGGAACTGGCCGGTGGCCTGGTCCAGGGTCTTGGACAGCACCAGGGCTTTCGGGTTGTTGTACGTCACACCCAAATGCTCGAGGGAAGCGGCCAGGGCCAGGAACTCACCCAGGGAATCCCAGCGCAGGAAGTTCTCTTCCAGCAGCTGTTGCACGTGCTTCGGCGCCGAACCGCCGGCGCCGGTTTCGAACAGGCCGCCGCCATTCATCAGCGGCACGATCGACAGCATCTTGGCGCTGGTGCCCAGTTCCATGATCGGGAACAGGTCGGTCAGATAGTCGCGCAGTACGTTGCCGGTCACCGAGATGGTGTCCAGGCCTTTGCGGGTACGTTCCAGGGTGAACTTCATCGCGTCGACCGGCGACATGATGCGGATGTCCAGGCCTTCGGTGTTGTGGTCTTTCAGGTAGGCCTGGACTTTCTCGACCACGACGCCGTCGTGTGCACGCTTGGGGTCCAGCCAGAAGATGGCCGGGGTGTTGCTGGCGCGGGCACGGTTGACGGCCAGCTTGACCCAGTCCTGGATCGGCGCGTCTTGGGTCTGGCACATGCGGAAGATGTCGCCGGCTTCGACTTTCTGTTCCATCAGCAGGTTGCCCTTGCTGTCGGTCACGCGGACGACGCCGTCAGCCTTGACCTGGAACGTCTTGTCGTGGGAGCCGTACTCTTCGGCTTTTTTCGCCATCAGGCCAACGTTTGGCACGCTGCCCATGGTGGTAGGGTCGAAGGCGCCGTTGGCCTTGCACTCTTCGATCACCGCCTGGTAGATGGTGGCGTAGCAGCGATCCGGGATCACGGCCTTGGTGTCGTGCAGCTGGCCGTCGGTGCCCCACATCTTGCCGGAGTCACGGATCATGGCCGGCATCGAGGCGTCGACGATCACGTCGCTCGGCACGTGCAGGTTGGTGATGCCTTTGTCGGAGTTGACCATCGCCAGGGAAGGGCGAGCGGCGTAGACCGCCTGGATGTCAGCTTCGATCTGCGCCTGCTGCTCGGCCGGCAGGGCCTTGATGCGGGCGTACAGGTCGCCGATGCCGTTGTTCAGGTTGAAGCCGATTTGTGCCAGCACGTCTGCGTGCTTGGCCAGGGCGTCTTTATAGAATTCGGCAACGATCTGGCCGAACATGATCGGGTCGGAGACCTTCATCATGGTGGCTTTCAGGTGGACCGACAGCAGCACGCCTTGTTTCTTGGCGTCTTCAATTTCAGCGGCGATGAAGCTGCGCAGGGCGTTCTTGCTCAGTACCGCGCTGTCGATGATTTCGCCGGCCTTGACGCTGGTCTTTTCTTTCAGGACGGTGGTGGTGCCGTCCTGGGCGACCAGCTCGATCTTGACAGCGTCAGCGGCTTCGATCTGCACGGCTTTTTCGCTGCCGTAGAAGTCGCCGTTGCTCATGTGGGCAACGTGGGACTTGGAGTCTGCAGCCCAGGCGCCCATCTTGTGCGGGTGCTTGCGAGCGTAGTTCTTGACCGACAGCGGCGCGCGGCGGTCGGAGTTGCCTTCGCGCAGTACCGGGTTCACGGCGCTGCCCTTGACCTTGTCGTAACGTGCACGGGTTTCTTTTTCCGCGTCGGTGGTTACGGTTTCCGGGTAGTCCGGCAGGGCGTAGCCCTGGGCCTGCAGTTCCTTGATCGCCGCTTGCAGCTGCGGGGTCGAGGCGCTGATGTTAGGCAGCTTGATGATGTTGGCTTCAGGGGTAACGGCCAGGTCGCCCAGTTCGGCGAGGTGGTCCGGTACGGCCTTGGTGCCCAGTTGCTCGGGGAAGCTTGCGAGGATGCGCCCTGCGAGGGAGATGTCGCGGGTTTCCACGGCAATATCAGCGGAAGCGGTGAAGGCCTCTACGATAGGCAGCAGTGAATAGGTGGCGAGGGCTGGGGCTTCGTCGGTGAAGGTGTAGATGATCTTCGAGCGGGTGGGCATATTCGGATTAACTCTCTTCTTTGCTGAAAGCGTGCGCAGAAACTCGAGATGCGCCGGGTGGAGCGCGTTCGTTCAAAGTCATCCATGAGCGAAAGGTCGAGGTTTCTTCGCGGTGATGTTGGGTTGCATCAGTCGAGCGTCAAGCGGGTGGACTATTGTATTAGTCCTGCTTTGTAGCGGAGGGCCCTGTTCCAGAGCGGTCTGCCATCGTGACTCTTTGGTCAGCGGCGGCATTATACATAGGTCGCTATGCTTACGCCGAGCCTTCATACAAAAGGTGTGTCGTCCATTGGTCTAAAGGTCGCAGGTACCGGGTTACGCCTAAAGTCGCACGAAGTGCTCAAGATTGGCGCTTTTCCCTTTGCTTTCAGGCTTGTAGGCGACAATTTATGCTGTTTTCGATGCAAATGAGCATGGCGCGAGGTTTCAGTCGCCATTTATCTGGAGTAGGCTCGAACGCAGCCAGATGTTCAATCCATAGATGGAGTTCAGCATGGGATACAAGAAGATTCAGGTTCCGGCAGTCGGCGACAAAATCACCGTCAATGCAGACCATTCTCTCAATGTTCCTGACCAACCGATCATCCCGTATATCGAAGGTGATGGTATTGGCGTCGACATCAGTCCGGTGATGATCAAGGTGGTCGACGCAGCTGTTGAAAAGGCCTACGGCGGCAAGCGCAAGATCTCCTGGATGGAGGTGTACGCCGGCGAGAAGGCGACCCAGGTCTACGACCAGGACACCTGGCTGCCCCAGGAAACCCTGGATGCGGTCAAGGATTACGTGGTGTCCATCAAGGGCCCGCTGACCACTCCGGTAGGGGGCGGCATTCGTTCGCTGAACGTGGCCCTGCGTCAGCAACTCGACCTCTACGTGTGCCTGCGCCCGGTGCGCTGGTTCGAAGGTGTGCCCAGCCCGGTCAAGAAACCAGGCGATGTGGACATGACCATCTTTCGCGAAAACTCCGAAGATATTTACGCCGGGATCGAGTGGAAGGCCGGCTCGCCGGAAGCGACAAAGGTCATCAAGTTCCTCAAGGAGGAAATGGGCGTCACCAAGATTCGTTTCGATCAGGATTGCGGCATTGGTATCAAGCCGGTATCGCTGGAAGGCACCAAGCGCCTGGCGCGCAAGGCCCTGCAATATGTAGTGGATAACGATCGCGACTCGCTGACTATCGTGCACAAAGGCAACATCATGAAGTTCACCGAAGGGGCCTTCAAGGAATGGGCCTACGAAGTGGCGGCTGAAGAATTCGGTGCGACCCTGCTGGATGGCGGCCCGTGGATGCAGTTCAAGAACCCGAAGACCGGCAAGAATGTAGTGGTCAAGGATGCCATCGCCGATGCCATGCTCCAGCAGATCCTGTTGCGTCCGGCCGAGTATGACGTGATCGCGACCCTCAACCTGAACGGCGACTACCTGTCCGACGCCCTGGCGGCAGAGGTGGGCGGTATCGGGATTGCGCCGGGTGCCAATCTGTCCGACACCGTCGCCATGTTCGAGGCGACCCACGGTACTGCGCCCAAGTATGCGGGCAAGGACCAGGTCAACCCGGGTTCATTGATCCTGTCGGCGGAAATGATGCTGCGTCATATGGGCTGGACCGAAGCGGCCGACTTGATCATCAAGGGCACCAACGGTGCTATCTCGGCCAAGACCGTGACTTATGACTTCGAACGCCTGATGGATGGCGCGAAGCTGGTGTCTTCGTCGGGCTTTGGGGATGCGTTGATTTCTCACATGTAAAAGCCTGGTACAAAAAAAACCGGCCAACCCAAGTCGATCGGGTGGCCGGTTTTTTATCGCATGTCACTCGCTTCGCGGGGTGTCAGGCCGTTTGTTTCTTTTCGTTATGAGCGGTTGATGGCGTGTTTTTTTCATATGTTTCGGCTTTCACTGCACCGATATTCACGGCGTGCAGCCCTTTCGGTCCTTGAATGATTTCAAAGCTCACAGCTTGGCCCGCCTTCAGCGTTTTGTACCCATCCATGTTAATCGCTGAATAGTGCGCAAAAAGGTCCTCGGTTTTACCGTCTTCATTAACAAAGCCATATCCCTTGGCATTGTTGAACCACTTGACCTTGCCACTGATCTTGACGCCAGACATACCCATTTCCCTCTGCACCAGACTCCATCACTGGAGTATCATCCAGTTTATCCGTCCTAACCCGAATAAATAAGGTTGACTGCGCGGACCTTTTTTACCCACTGTGGGTTCTATTGGTTGTAACACCGATTTGCCGATAGTCAAGGCGACCAAGTGGTCAGGAGTTGAAAATCTGACAGGTCGCCCCCACCACTGTATTTGAACCACTGACGAACCTTTCTTTCCATGCATGCAATCAGCCAGATTCGACTAACATTCAATCAGGATCGACCGGATCACGAACACGATGACGACGGTTCTGCAGGCATTGCTGTTCAGGAGGCCAAGCCTGCTTTACAGGCGCCGCCGATGTACAAGGTGGTTTTGTTCAACGATGACTACACACCGATGGATTTCGTGGTCGAAGTGCTCGAGGTGTTTTTTAACCTGAACCGCGAGTTGGCGACCAAGGTAATGCTGGCCGTTCACACAGAAGGACGGGCAGTATGTGGAGTGTTTACCCGTGACATCGCCGAGACAAAGGCCATGCAGGTCAACCAGTACGCCAGGGAAAGCCAGCATCCGCTACTCTGTGAAATCGAGAAGGACGGTTAACGCCGACCACTTGGGTATGAGGTGAAGCTATGTTAAACCGCGAGCTCGAAGTCACCCTCAATCTTGCCTTCAAGGAGGCTCGTTCGAAGCGTCATGAATTCATGACCGTCGAACACCTGCTGCTGGCACTTTTGGATAACGAAGCTGCCGCCACGGTTCTGCGTGCGTGCGGCGCCAATCTCGACAAGCTCAAGCATGACCTGCAGGAGTTTATCGACTCCACCACGCCACTGATCCCCGTGCATGACGAGGACCGTGAGACCCAGCCAACCCTGGGCTTCCAGCGGGTATTGCAGCGTGCTGTTTTCCACGTACAGAGCTCCGGTAAGCGTGAAGTCACAGGCGCCAATGTGCTTGTGGCGATCTTCAGCGAACAGGAAAGCCAGGCAGTGTTCCTGCTCAAGCAGCAAAGCGTTGCCCGTATCGATGTCGTCAACTACATCGCCCACGGTATCTCCAAGGTGCCTGGGCACGGCGATCATTCCGAGGGTGAGCAGGATATGCAGGACGACGAGGGCGGTGAGTCTTCTTCTTCAAGCAACCCGCTGGATGCCTATGCCAGCAACCTCAATGAGCTGGCGCGCCAGGGGCGGATCGATCCGTTGGTGGGGCGTGAGCTTGAGGTGGAGCGCGTAGCGCAGATCCTGGCGCGCCGTCGCAAGAACAACCCGTTGCTGGTGGGTGAGGCGGGCGTGGGCAAGACCGCGATTGCCGAAGGCCTGGCCAAGCGCATCGTCGACAACCAGGTGCCGGACCTGCTGGCCAATAGTGTCGTCTACTCCCTTGACCTGGGCGCGTTGCTCGCCGGGACCAAGTACCGTGGCGATTTCGAGAAGCGCTTCAAGGCCCTGCTCGGCGAGCTGAAAAAACGCCCGCAGGCGATCCTGTTCATCGACGAGATCCACACCATCATTGGTGCCGGTGCGGCATCCGGTGGTGTGATGGACGCCTCCAACCTGCTCAAGCCGTTACTGTCGTCGGGTGATATCCGCTGCATCGGCTCGACCACCTTCCAGGAATTCCGCGGCATCTTCGAGAAAGACCGTGCCCTGGCGCGTCGCTTCCAGAAAGTCGACGTGTCCGAGCCGTCGGTCGAAGACACCATCGGCATCCTGCGCGGGCTCAAGGGGCGGTTTGAAGCGCACCACGGCATCGAGTACACCGATGAGGCGCTGCGTGCGGCCGCCGAGTTGGCGTCGCGCTACATCAATGACCGGCACATGCCGGACAAGGCCATCGATGTGATCGACGAGGCAGGGGCCTACCAGCGCCTGCAGCCGGTCGAGAAGCGTGTGAAGCGCATCGACGTGCCTCAGGTCGAGGACATTGTCGCGAAGATCGCGCGGATTCCGCCAAAACACGTCAACAGTTCCGACAAGGAGCTGCTGCGTAACCTGGAGCGCGACCTCAAGCTCACCGTGTTCGGCCAGGACGCAGCGATCGACGCGCTGTCCACCGCGATCAAGCTGTCGCGTGCGGGCCTCAAGTCGCCGGACAAGCCTGTCGGTTCGTTCCTGTTCGCCGGTCCTACCGGTGTCGGCAAGACCGAGGCGGCTCGGCAATTGGCCAAGGCCATGGGGATCGAGCTGGTGCGCTTCGACATGTCCGAATACATGGAGCGTCACACCGTGTCGCGCCTGATCGGTGCGCCTCCGGGCTATGTCGGTTTCGATCAGGGCGGCCTGTTGACCGAGGCGATTACCAAGCAGCCCCATTGCGTACTGCTGCTCGATGAAATCGAGAAGGCCCACCCGGAAGTCTTCAACCTGCTGCTGCAGGTAATGGACCACGGGACCCTGACCGACAATAACGGGCGCAAGGCGGACTTCCGCAATGTCATCCTGATCATGACCACCAACGCCGGTGCCGAGACGGCCGCGCGGGCTTCGATCGGCTTTACCCACCAGGATCACTCGTCCGATGCGATGGAAGTGATCAAGAAGAGCTTCACGCCGGAGTTCCGTAACCGCCTGGACACCATTATCCAGTTTGGTCGCCTCAGCCATGAGGTCATCAAGAGTGTGGTGGACAAGTTCCTCACCGAGCTTCAGGCGCAGTTGGAAGACAAGCGCGTGCAACTGGATGTCACGGAAGCGGCACGCAGCTGGATCGCCGAAGGTGGCTACGACGCGGCAATGGGCGCTCGCCCGATGGCGCGCCTGATCCAGGACAAGATCAAGCGGCCGCTGGCCGAAGAGATCCTGTTTGGCGAGCTTTCCGACCATGGTGGCGTGGTGCATATCGACCTGAAGGATGGCGAGCTGACCTTCGAGTTCGAAACCACGGCTGAAATGGCCTGATCGTTCTGCAATAACGCAAAAGGCGCCGAAAGGCGCCTTTTTGCTGTCTTGAAATGCAATTCTCAGAATGGGGCTTGCCCCCTCCCACAGGATCCCTTGGTGTTGGAGAAATCCCATGCACACAAAAACGCCCGGCATAACCGGGCGTTTTGTATTGACTTGCTTAGCGAGCGCGGTAAGTGATGCGCCCTTTGCTCAAGTCATAGGGCGTCAGCTCGACGCGCACTTTGTCACCGGTAAGAATACGAATGTAGTTCTTGCGCATCTTGCCGGAGATATGCGCGGTTACGACGTGCCCATTTTCCAACTCCACACGAAACATGGTGTTGGGCAGGGTGTCGACGACAGTGCCTTCCATTTCGAAGCTGTCTTCTTTCGACATGCAGTAAAGCCCTCGGTATCCAGTGAATGGCCCGGTGCAACTGCGCCAGGCAAAAGCGGCGTGCATTGTGCCCGAAAAAGGGTGTTTAAGCCAAGGGGTTCTAGTTAAGCGTGACCCATCTTTGATTAATCAGCAGTTCTATGGGGCGATATTGGGTCTTGTAGTTCATTTTTTTGCAGTTCTTGATCCAGTATCCGAGGTACACCGCCTCCAGTTCCAGGCGCAGTGCTTCACCGATTTGCCAGAGGATTGCAAAGCGCCCAAGGCTGCGACGCTCTTCGGCTGGCTCGTAGAAGGTGTAGACCGCTGATAGGCCGTTAGGCAGCAAATCGGTCACGGCGACGGCCACCAGACGGCCGTCCGCGCGAAATTCGTAAAAGCGCGAGAACGGCAGGTCACGCACCAGGAAGGTGGAAAACTGGTCGCGGCTGGGTGGGAACATATCGCCGTCGGCGTGGCGCTGCTCGATATAGCGCTGGTACAGGTCGAAATACTCTTCGGTGAATCGTGGCTTGGCAGCTGCCACCGTCAGGTCGGCATTGCGCTTGAGGATGCGCTTCTGATTGCGGTCCGGCAGAAACTGCGCCACGGGGATGCGTGCCGGCACGCAGGCATTGCAGTTCTGGCAGTGGGGCCGGTACAGATGATCGCCGCTGCGTCGAAAACCCATTTCCGAGAGATCGGCATACACGTGCACATCCATTGGCTGGCTGGGGTCGAGGAACAGCGTGGTGGCCTGCTCGTCGGGCAGATAGCTGCAAGAGTGGGGTTGAGTGGCATAAAACTTCAAGCGCGCCAACTCGGTCATGATCAACCCTCGGATAAGCTTTGAAATAAGTGTAAGCCAGGTGTGCGGATGTCGCCTAAGAAACCCATGGCCCGGAATTGCGTTGGTCCAGGTGGTCTTGTAGGAAATCGGCAAATTCACTGCGAGGAATGGCGCGAGCACCCAGGCTATGCAGGTGATCATTGGGCATCTGGCAGTCGATCAGTACAAAGCCCCAGGCCTGCAATTGCCGGGTCAATGTAGCAAAGCCGAATTTCGAGGCATTGTCGGCACGGCTGAACATGGATTCGCCAAAAAACAGCTGGCCCATCGCCAGGCCATACAGTCCGCCCACCAGCACGCCTTCGTCCCATACCTCAACCGAATGTGCATAGCCGCGCTGATGCAGTTCCAGATAGGCGCGCTGGATACCTTCGGTGATCCAGGTGCCATCGGCATACGCACGCGGCGCGGCGCACGCCTGGATGACGGCGGCAAAGTCCTGGTCGAAGGTCACGGTATAGCGCTGCTGGCGCAATAGTTTGCCCAGGCTGCGGGAGACATGCAGCTCGTCGGGGAATATCACGGTGCGCGGGTCCGGCGACCACCAGAGGATCGGCTGGCCCTCCGAGAACCAGGGAAAGCAACCGTGGCGGTAGGCTTGCACCAGTCGCTCGGCCGACAGGTCGCCACCGGCGGCGAGCAGGCCATTGGGTTCACGCATGGCCTTGGCCAGCGGGGGAAATGTCAGTGAGTCGCGTTGTAACCAGGTCAGCATGGCATCCAGGCTTGCGGAAGGGGAGGGGAGTGGCAGGCGGATCGCCTGCCCCAAGGGGTGTGATTATTGTCGACGCAGCGCTGTGGGGCCAGCCCGAATCGGCTGTTGGCGTGCATAAGCGTGAGCGGGTGTTTCTGCAACTCTCTGCGTGAGGCGTGGTCGTAATCGGGTCTGGCCCATGCAGGCCATTTGCCAAGCTTGCCTGGATTGGTAAAAACAGCTCATAAGCCTTTGTCAGCAAAGACAATGCATGCTCAAATTGAACATGTTGTGACACACAATTGGCTATGCTGCCTGAAGAAAGCCAAGTGGCGTGGCAACCGCAACACAAACCCGTACAATGCGGCCATTGTGGCGTTATCGCCATTTCATCCAGCAATCGCCCAGTGTTAAAAGTAGATTCCACGACGTTCGTTCATTTTTCAGCTGCTCGGATTGGGCAGTATTTGCACTTATTCAACAGATGGACGCGCTAACAGGCGCAGGAAAAGACCCGTTTTGAAGAAATCCGCCGCAACACCTAAAGCAGCCGTCGTGCCGGCCTGGCGCCAGCACCTGCACTATCGACTCAAGGAAGGCGCGCTGATCGCTATCGGCGCGCTGTGCCTGTTCCTGATGATGGCCTTGCTCACCTATGGCAAGGACGATCCGGGCTGGAGCCACAACAGCAAGATCGAAGACGTGCAGAACTTCGGTGGGCCTGCCGGTTCCTACAGCGCCGATATCCTGTTCATGGTGCTGGGTTACTTCGCCTATATCTTCCCGCTGTTACTGGCGATCAAGACCTGGCAGATCTTCCGCCAGCGTCATGAGCCGTGGCAGTGGAGCGGCTGGCTGTTTTCGTGGCGCCTGATCGGCCTGGTATTCCTGGTACTGTCCGGTGCCGCCCTGGCGCATATTCATTTCCACGCACCCACCGGCCTGCCGGCGGGCGCGGGTGGGGCGCTGGGCGAGAGCCTCGGCGACCTGGCGCGCAAGACCCTGAATATCCAGGGCAGCACCCTGATGTTTATCGCGCTGTTCCTGTTTGGCCTCACCGTGTTCACCGACCTGTCGTGGTTCAAGGTGATGGACGTGACGGGCAAGATCACCCTCGACCTGCTGGAGCTGTTCCAGGGCGCTGCCAACCGCTGGTGGGCCGCCCGGGTCGAACGCAAGCGCATGGTGGCCCAGTTGCGCGAGGTGGATACCCGCGTCAACGAAGTGGTGGCCCCAAGCACACCGGACCGCCGTGAGCAGGCCAAGGTCAAGGAACGCCTGATCGAACGCGAGCAGGCCCTGAGCAAGCACATGTCGGACCGCGAGAAGCAGGTGCCGCCGGTGATCGCCCCGGCGCCGCCCAAGCCGGCCGAGCCAAGCCACCGCGTGCAGAAAGAGAAACAGGCGCCGTTGTTTGTCGACAGCGCCGTGGAAGGCACCTTGCCGCCGATCTCGATCCTCGACCCGGCCGAAAAGAAACAGCTCAACTATTCCCCTGAGTCCCTGGCGGCCGTCGGCCATCTGCTGGAAATCAAACTCAAGGAATTCGGCGTCGAGGTGTCGGTGGACTCGATCCATCCCGGCCCGGTGATTACCCGTTACGAAATCCAGCCGGCTGCCGGCGTCAAGGTCAGCCGCATTTCCAACCTGGCCAAGGACCTGGCGCGCTCCCTGGCCGTGACCAGCGTGCGCGTGGTGGAAGTGATCCCGGGCAAGACTACCGTGGGTATCGAGATTCCCAACGAAGATCGCCAGATCGTGCGCTTCTCCGAAGTGCTGTCGACGCCCGAATACGACAACTTCAAGTCGCCGGTCACCCTGGCCCTGGGCCACGACATCGGCGGCAAGCCGGTGATCACCGACCTCGCCAAAATGCCTCACCTGCTGGTGGCCGGTACCACCGGTTCGGGTAAATCGGTGGGCGTGAACGCGATGATCCTGTCGATCCTGTTCAAGTCCGGCCCGGAAGACGCCAAGCTGATCATGATCGACCCGAAGATGCTCGAACTGTCGATCTATGAAGGCATTCCGCACCTGCTCTGCCCGGTGGTCACTGACATGAAGGACGCCGCCAACGCCCTGCGCTGGAGCGTTGCCGAGATGGAGCGCCGCTACAAGCTGATGGCGAAGATGGGCGTGCGTAACCTGTCGGGCTTCAACGCCAAGGTCAAGGAAGCCCAGGACGCCGGCACGCCGCTGACCGACCCGCTGTACAAGCGCGAAAGTATCCACGACGAAGCACCGCTGTTGAGCAAGCTGCCGACCATCGTGGTGGTGGTCGACGAGTTTGCCGACATGATGATGATCGTCGGCAAGAAGGTCGAAGAGCTGATCGCGCGTATCGCCCAGAAGGCGCGGGCGGCCGGTATTCACTTGATCCTCGCCACCCAGCGTCCGTCGGTGGACGTGATCACCGGCCTGATCAAGGCCAACATCCCGACCCGCATGGCGTTCCAGGTGTCGAGCAAGATCGACTCACGGACCATCATCGACCAGGGCGGTGCCGAGCAACTGCTGGGCCACGGTGACATGCTCTACATGCCGCCGGGTACCAGCCTGCCGATCCGGGTCCACGGCGCCTTCGTCTCCGACGATGAAGTGCACCGCGTGGTGGAGGCCTGGAAGCTGCGTGGCGCGCCCGAATACAACGACGACATCCTCGCCGGTGTCGAAGAGGCCGGCAGCGGCTTCGACGGTGGTAGCAGCGGTGGCGACGATGATGCCGAAACCGACGCGCTGTATGACGAAGCCGTGGCGTTCGTGCTGGAAAGCCGCCGCGCCTCGATTTCTGCGGTGCAGCGCAAGCTGAAGATCGGCTATAACCGCGCTGCGCGCATGATCGAAGCCATGGAAAACGCTGGCGTCGTCACTGCAATGAACACCAACGGCTCGCGCGAAGTCATCGCCCCCGGGCAGATGCGCGACTGATTCCGTGCCGCGTGGCAGCACGCGGCGCGCCCTTACGACTCAATGAGGACTCCCATGCGTCTTATCCGCATGCTGTTGTTGCCGGCACTGGCCCTGACCGCTGTTTCGGCCCACGCTGACCCGGCCTCCGTCGCCAGCCTGAAAAACCTGTTGGACAAATCCCAGACCCTGACTGCGCGCTTCTCCCAGCTCACCCTGGATGCCGGTGGCACCCAGTTGCAGGAAACCGCCGGCGAGATGGCCGTGCAGCGCCCAGGGTTATTCTACTGGCACACCGAAGGCAAGGCCGAGCAGACCATCGTCTCGGACGGCCAGAAAGTCACCCTGTGGGACCCGGACCTGGAGCAGGCGACCATCAAGAAGCTCGACCCGCGCCTGAACCAGACGCCGGCGCTGCTGCTGTCGGGCGATGTGTCGAAAATCAACGACAGCTTCGACATCACCTCCAAGCAAACCAGCAACGTGATCGAGTTCACCCTCAAGCCGAAATCCAAGGACACGTTGTTTGACACGCTGTCCCTGTCGTTCGGCAACGGCGTGATCAATAACATGCGCCTGGTCGACAGCGTCGGCCAGCGCACCGATATCCTGTTCTCCGGGGTCAAGGCCAACCAGCCGGTACCGGCGTCCAAGTTCAAGTTCGACATCCCCAAGGGTGCCGACGTGATCCAGGAATAAACTGCCCAGAGGTTTCAAGCGCTGCCCATGGATCTGTTTCGAAGTGACCCGATTGCCCAGCCTTTGGCCGCGCGCCTGCGCTCGACCAACCTGGATGAGTACGTCGGTCAGGAACACCTGCTCGCTCGCGGCAAGCCTTTGCGCGAAGCCCTGGAGCAGGGTGCGCTGCACTCGATGATTTTCTGGGGGCCGCCGGGCGTGGGTAAGACCACCCTGGCGCGGCTGCTGGCAAAAGTCTCGGATGCACACTTCGAAACGGTCTCGGCCGTGCTGGCCGGGGTCAAGGAGATCCGCCAGGCCGTCGAGGTGGCCAAGCAGCAGGCCGGACAGTACGGCAAGCGCACCATCCTGTTTGTCGACGAAGTGCATCGTTTCAACAAGTCGCAGCAGGATGCGTTTTTGCCCTATGTCGAGGATGGCACGCTGATTTTTATCGGTGCCACCACCGAAAACCCTTCGTTTGAATTGAACAATGCGTTGCTCTCGCGGGCGCGGGTCTATGTGCTCAAGAGCCTCGATGAAGCCGCGATGCAAAAGCTGTTGCACCGCGCCCTGAGCGAAGACAAGGGCTTGGGCAAGCGCCAACTGAGCCTCAGCGATGAAGGCTTCAAGATTCTGCTAAGCGCCGCCGATGGTGATGGCCGGCGCTTTCTCAACCTGCTGGAGAACGCCTCCGACCTGGCCGAAGACGGCAGCGAGATTGGCGTCGACCTGCTGCAAAGCCTGCTCGGCGATACGCGTCGGCGTTTCGACAAGGGCGGCGAAGCCTTCTACGACCAGATTTCGGCGCTGCACAAATCCGTGCGCGGCTCCAACCCGGACGGCGCGCTGTATTGGTTTGCGCGCATGATCGACGGCGGCTGCGACCCGCTGTACCTGGCGCGCCGCGTGGTGCGTATGGCCAGTGAAGACATCGGCAACGCCGACCCGCGCGCCCTGAGCCTGTGCCTGGCGGCCTGGGAAGTGCAGGAGCGCCTCGGCAGCCCGGAAGGTGAGCTGGCGGTGGCCCAGGCCATCACGTACCTGGCCTGCGCGCCGAAAAGCAACGCGGTGTACATGGGCTTCAAGTCCGCCCTACGTGCGGCCGCCGAACACGGCTCCCTCGAAGTGCCGCTGCATCTGCGCAATGCGCCGACCAAGTTGATGAAACAACTGGGCTACGGTGATGAATACCGCTATGCCCATGATGAGCCGGACGCCTATGCCGCCGGCGAAGACTATTTCCCCGACGAGCTTGAGCCGCAGCCGTTCTACCAGCCGGTGCCCCGCGGCCTGGAGCTGAAGATCGGTGAAAAGCTCAATCACCTCGCCCAACTCGACCGCCTCAGCCCCAAACAGCGGAGAAAGTAGTGTTCAAGACGATTCTTGCCGTGTCCGCAGCCGGCATCGCTGGTACATTATTGCGTTTCGCCACTGGTACTTGGGTGAGCGCCAATTGGCCGAAGCATTTTTATGCGGCGACCCTGGCGGTCAACCTGGTGGGTTGCCTGATCATCGGGTTGTTGTACGGCTGGTTCCTGTTGCGCCCGGAAGTACCGATTGAAATTCGCGCCGGCTTGATTGTCGGCTTTGTAGGCGGTCTGACGACCTTTTCATCCTTTTCACTGGATACGCTGCGCCTGCTGGAAAGCGGGCAGGCCCTGGTCGCCTTCGGGTACCTCGGCATCAGCGTGTTCGGCGGGCTGCTCGCCACCTGGGCCGGCCTGTCCTTGACCAAACTTTGATAAACGAGAGACCGACATGCTCGATTCCAAACTGTTACGTAGCAACCTTCAGGACGTAGCGGACCGCCTGGCATCCCGTGGCTTTGCCTTGGATGTTGCGCGCATCGAAGCGCTGGAAGAACAGCGCAAGACCGTCCAGACCCGCACCGAAGCACTGCAGGCTGAGCGGAATGCGCGTTCCAAATCCATCGGTCAGGCCAAGCAACGTGGCGAAGACATCGCGCCGTTGATGGCGGACGTCGAGCGCATGGGCACCGAGCTGTCCGACGGCAAGGTCGAGCTGGAAGGCATTCAGTCCGAGCTGGATTCGATCCTGCTGGGCATCCCCAACCTGCCGCACGAGTCCGTGCCGATTGGCGAAGACGAAGACGGCAACGTCGAAGTGCGTCGCTGGGGCACGCCAACGGCCTTTGATTTCGAGATCAAGGACCACGTCGCCCTGGGCGAATTGACCGGTGGCCTGGATTTCGAAACCGCCGCCAAAATGTCCGGTGCGCGCTTTGCCTTGCTGCGCGGCCCGATCGCACGCATGCACCGTGCCCTGGCGCAGTTCATGATCAACCTGCACACCGGCGAGCACGGTTACGAAGAGGCTTACACTCCGTACCTGGTGCAGGCGCCGGCGCTGATGGGCACCAGCCAGCTGCCGAAGTTCGAGGAAGACCTGTTCAAGATCAGCCGCGATGGCGAAGCCGATCTGTACCTGATCCCGACCGCCGAAGTGTCGCTGACCAATATCGTTGCCGGCGAGATCCTCGATGCCAAGCAACTGCCGCTCAAGTTCGTCGCCCACAGCCCGTGCTTCCGCAGTGAAGCCGGTGCGTCGGGGCGTGACACCCGCGGCATGATCCGCCAGCACCAGTTCGACAAGGTCGAGATGGTGCAAGTGGTCGAGCCGTCGACCTCCATGGACGCCCTGGAAGGCCTGACCGCCAACGCCGAACGTGTCCTGCAGCTGCTGGAGCTGCCGTACCGCGTCCTGGCGCTGTGCACCGGCGACATGGGCTTCAGCGCCGTGAAGACCTACGACCTCGAGGTGTGGGTACCCAGCCAGGACAAATACCGCGAGATTTCGTCGTGCTCCAACTGCGGTGATTTCCAGGCCCGGCGCATGCAGGCGCGTTTCCGTAACCCGGAAACCGGCAAGCCGGAGCTGGTGCACACCCTCAACGGTTCGGGCCTGGCTGTAGGTCGCACCCTGGTGGCGGTGCTGGAAAACTACCAGCAGGCTGACGGTTCGATCCGCGTACCTGAAGTGCTCAAGCCTTACATGGCGGGCGTCGAGGTCATCCGCTAAATGGAATTCCTGCCGCTGTTTCATAACCTGCGCGGCAGTCGTGTGCTGGTCGTCGGTGGGGGGGAGATTGCCTTGCGCAAATCCCGCCTGCTGGCTGACGCCGGCGCCGTGCTGCGGGTGGTTGCTCCCCAGATCGAAGACCAGTTGCGCGAGTTGGTGCAGGGCAGTGGCGGGGAAATGATTCTGCGCGGTTATCAGGAGGCCGACCTGGAAGGCTGCACCCTGATCATCGCGGCGACCGACGACGAGCCACTGAACGCGCAAGTGTCCAGTGACGCCAAGCGTCGTTGCGTACCGGTCAATGTGGTGGACGCGCCGGCCTTGTGCAGCGTGATCTTCCCGGCGATTGTCGACCGTTCGCCCTTGGTGATCGCGGTGTCCAGCGGCGGCGATGCGCCGGTGCTGGCGCGCTTGATCCGCGCCAAGCTGGAAACCTGGATTCCGTCCACCTACGGCCAGTTGGCCGGGCTGGCGGCGCGCTTTCGTGCCCAGGTCAAAGGTTTGTACCCGGATGTGCAGCAGCGTCGGGCGTTCTGGGAAGAAGTGTTCCAAGGGCCGATTGCCGACCGTCAGTTGGCCGGGCAGGGCGATGAGGCTGAGCGTCTGTTGATCGAAAAGGTCAACGGCGCACCGCCTTATGCGCCGGGTGAGGTGTACCTGGTCGGTGCCGGCCCAGGCGACCCGGACCTGCTGACCTTCCGTGCCCTGCGCCTGATGCAGCAAGCCGACGTGGTGCTGTACGACCGTTTGGTGGCACCGGCGATTCTGGAGCTGTGCCGTCGTGATGCCGAGCGCATCTACGTCGGCAAGCGCCGCGCCGACCACGCCGTGCCGCAAGACCAGATCAACCAGCAACTGGTGGACCTGGCCAGGCAAGGCAAGCGCGTGCTGCGCCTCAAGGGTGGCGATCCGTTCATCTTTGGCCGTGGCGGTGAAGAAATCGAGGAACTGGCGGCCCATGGCATCCCGTTCCAGGTGGTGCCGGGGATCACCGCAGCCAGTGGTTGCGCGGCGTACGCCGGGATTCCGCTGACCCATCGCGACTACGCACAGTCGGTACGCTTTATCACCGGGCACTTGAAGAATGGGACGTCGGACCTGCCTTGGAGTGACCTGGTAGGGCCGTCGCAGACCCTGGTGTTCTACATGGGCTTGATTGGCTTGCCGATCATCTGTGAGCAACTGATCAAGCATGGGCGTGCCGCGGATACCCCGGCGGCGTTGATCCAGCAGGGCACCACGTCCAACCAGCGCGTGTTTACCGGCACCCTGGCGGACTTGCCGCGCATGGTGGCGGAGCATGAAGTGCATGCGCCGACGCTGGTGATCGTCGGTGAGGTGGTGGTGCTGCGCGAGAAGCTGAAGTGGTTTGAAGGCGCCCAGTCACAAGTCTGAGCACCTGCGCACACATCGACTGTAGGAGCGAGCTTGCTCGCGAAAATCGTCAACGATAACGCGCCCATCCTGAATGCAAGCGGTGTTTTTGAGTTCTTCGCGAGCAAGCTCGCTCCTACGGGTTTTGTATCAGCTCCAAACGCCTTTGCTGGTTAGCTTCACTCGATCATGCCCGGCATCAAACGCCTGCAACGGCCCCTTCGGCACGATCGCCGTCGGGTTGATGGTGCGGTGGCTCCCATAGTAATGCCCCTTGATGTGTGTGAAATCCACCGTCTCGGCCACGCCCGGCCACTGATACATCTCCCTCAGCCAATTCGACAGGTTCGAATAATCGGCAATCCGCCGCAGATTGCATTTGAAGTGGCTGTAATACACCGCATCAAAACGAATCAGCGTGGTGAACAAGCGCACATCCGCCTCGGTCAGGTACTCGCCGGCCAGGTAGCGATGGTCGCCCAGGTGCTGCTCCAGGTGATCCAGTTCGGCAAACACATCATCAAACGCGCTTTCATACGCTTTTTGTGAGGTGGCAAAGCCTGCGCGGTACACGCCATTGTTCACGGCCGGGTAGATCCGCTCGTTGAGCCCATCGATGGTCGCGCGCAGCGGCTCAGGGTAGAAGTCCAGGGTGTTGCCGGTCAGGCCGTTGAACGCGCTGTTGAACATGCGGATGATCTCCGCCGATTCATTGCTGACGATGCGGTTGAGCTGCTTGTCCCACAGCACCGGCACGGTGACGCGGCCGGTGTAGTCGGCGGTGTCGGCGGTATAGCGCTGGTGCATGAATTCGAAACCATCGAGCTTATCGCCGGTGGAGCCGTGGGCCTTGTCGAAGGTCCAGCCGTTTTCCAGCATCAGCCAGCTGACCACGGACACGTCGATCACGCTTTCCAGGCCCTTGAGCTTGCGCAGGATCAGGGTGCGGTGGGCCCAGGGGCAGGCCAGGGACACATAAAGGTGATAACGACCGGCCTCGGCCTTGAAGCCGCCTTCGCCGCTGGGCCCCGGCTGGCCATCGGCGGTCACCCAGTGGCGGCGCTGGGCCTGTTCGCGCTGGAAAGCGCCATCTGCGCTACTTTCGTACCACTGGTCTTTCCAGTGTCCTTCGATCAGCAAACCCATGACTGGCTCCTTGGCTAATAAGCGTTGGAGCCCAGTCTAAAGGGATGAGTTCGAACTAAAAGCGCAAAGACCGGGCGTGAATGATCGATTAAATCGATTTGTCCCGTGCATCCCAGTATTGCCGGGCTAATTCGAACGCCTGTTCCCGTGGGTGGCCGAGGCCGCGCAAGGCCAGGGCCATGGTGGCGATCAGCGCCAGTTGCGGGTAGCTGTCTTCTACGTCGCCGCGCCACACGGCCTTCAAGTGATCAGGCTCCAGGGTTGCCGGCTTGACGTGGCGCTGGTCGGAGAGGGCAGGCCATTCTTCATCCCAGCTTTCGCCACCGGTGGTGCCATAGAGGTGGCTGATCGTGTCGGGGTTGATCTCGACTTCGCCGCCGTCGCCCTTGACCACGATCACATGATCGCCAAGCAGGCCGCTGGCATCGCGGTGCACGCCCTGGTAACCGGGGTGGAAAATGCTTTGCAGGCCGCAGCGCGCATTCAGCGGGTTGAGCAGGCGCGCCAGGGAGTGGATCGGCGAGCGCAGGCCGAGGGTGTTGCGCAGGTCGATCATGCGTTGCAGTTGCGGCGCCCAATCGCCCAGCGGGATAAACGCCAGGTTGCCTTGTTCAAACGCGGTCCCGACCTGCTGCCAATTACGGCACAGCGGGATGTGCAGGGTTTGCAGCAATTGTTCGGTGTACAGCCGGCCCGCCGTGTGTGCGCCGCCGCCGTGCATGAGGATGCGCACGCCATGTTGCGCCAGGCACTTGGCCGCCAGCAGGAACCACGGCAGGTGGCGCTTCTTGCCGGCGTAGGTCGGCCAGTCGACATCCACATTCAGTGCCGGGGCGTTCAAGCGTTCACGCACGGCTTCGGTAAAGCCGGCGAGTTCTTCCGGGCTTTCTTCCTTGTGGCGCAGCAGCATCAGGAAGGCGCCGAGCTGGGTGTCTTCGACTTTTTCGTCGAGCAGCATGCCCATGGCTTCGCGGGCCTCTTCGCGGGTGAGGTTGCGCGCGCCGCGCTTGCCTTTGCCCAGGATGCGCACGAACTGCGCAAACGGATGCTCGGCAGGGGTTTCAAGGGTCAGCGGGGCGAAGTCGGTCATAAGCAATTCGTCGGTCTGGGCAGGCCCGCCAGCTTGGCGGCGAGTTTGGCGGGAGTGCCGTTGAACAGTGTGTTGAGGTGCAGGCTGTTGCCCTTTTGCGGGCCGAGCTTCAAGGCCGTGTACTTGATCAGCGGCCGCGTGGCAGGGGACAGCTGGAATTCGGCGTAGAACTGGCGCAGCAGTTCGAGGATCTGCCAATGATCCGGGGTCAGCACCAGGGCCTCGGCGGCGGCCAGGGCATCGGCCACCTCAGGGGACCATTCGTTCAGGTCGACGAGGTAACCGTCCTTGTCCAGCTCGAGGGTGCGCGCGCCTACGGTCAGGGTGTTCATAGCCAGGTGTTGACCTTGCTGTAGTCGAGCGACAGCTGCACGAAACCCGGGTAGTCCACGCTGTCAGCCCAGTCCGGCAGCGGCAGATTGCGCGCCTGCATGTCTTCGGCCAGCACAAAAACCTTTATGCCCTTGGTGTGCAGGGCCGCGTTATGCAGCCCATAGGCGCCATCGCCGCAGAGCAGGATCGCGTCTTCGGCGCCACAGATACGCAGGCAACTGTCGAGGCGGCTGTCGGTAAACGGGGAGTGGGAAACCACATGTAGAGTCGACATCAGAGGGTCATCACCTGGTCGTAACGGTCAATCATCTTGGCGATCGCTTCGCTGTCCAGCGACTGGGCATTGGCCGGCTGCGTCAGCCCGCGCTCACCCAGGCTATGGCTGCAGGCGAACACGTCATCGATGCCGAACAGGCCCAACGCCTGCAAGTTAGCGCTGAGGTCCTTTTGCTGCACGGCCTTGGCATCCTGGTGCGGCGCCAGTTGGAACACGCCGTCATCCATGAACAGCACGCCGATCGGCAGATCGAATGCGCCTCCGGCCAGCACGATATCCAGCGCTTCGCGCGCGCTCGGCCCGGACCAGGGCGCCTGGCGGCTGATCACCAATAAGGATTTGGACATGTCACGGCCCTCCAAAACAGATCAGGCGGTCGGCAGCCTGGGCGGCGTCGTGCAATTGCCCCAGGCCCGACAATGCCCAGGGCGCATCCAGGTTGGCCGCGCTGCGTTGATAGCGCGTGGCTTCCTCGGCATTAAGCACGCCACGACGCAAGGCGGCAGCGATGCACACCACGCCGTCGAGTTGATGCACATTGACCAACTCGCGCCATTGGCGGGCGATGTCCTGCTCATCCTGGGGTGCAACGATGTTATTGGAGGCGCCGTAGACGCCGTCCTGATAGAAAAACAGCCGCACAATCTCATGCCCGCCGGCCAACGCCGCCTGTGCAAACAGCAGGGCGCGGCGCGAGGAGGGCGCATGGGCGGCGGAAAACACTGCAATCGCAAACTTCATGGAACACTCTGCAAGCAAACGTGGGGCAATGATAAAGCCGCCGCCACGAAAAAGCCCGCCATGATCAAAACGGTCACCCTCGATGATCGTTCTGACGATTGCCGGTAGGCGCCAGGCTGCCTAGTCTGTGGGAATCCGAAACCCAAATGGAGTCTCCATGTCAGGTCCCTTGGCGTCCCTCAAAGTGCTGGATTTTTCCACCTTACTGCCCGGCCCGTTTGCTTCCTTGATGCTGGCGGACATGGGCGCGGAGGTACTGCGTATCGAGTCCCCCACGCGCATCGACCTGCTGCGGGTGCTGCCGCCCCATGACCAGGGGACTTCCGCCAGCCATGCCTATCTCAACCGCAACAAACGCAGTCTGGCGCTGGATTTGAAGCAGGCCCAGGCGCTGGAGATCGTGCGCGAACTGGTCAAGGACTACGACATTGTCCTCGAACAATTCCGCCCCGGCGTGATGGAACGCCTGGGTCTGGGGTACGAGGCGCTGAAGGCGATCAACCCGCGGCTGATTTATGTGTCGATCACCGGGTATGGCCAGACCGGGCCCTATAAGGACCGCGCCGGGCATGACATCAACTACCTGGCGCTGGCCGGGGTCGCCAGTTACACCGGGCGCCGGGACAGCGGGCCACTGCCCTTGGGCGTGCAGTTGGCGGACGTGGGCGGCGGTTCGCTGCATGCGGTGGTGGGGCTGCTGGCGGCCGTTATCGCCCGGCAGCAGAGCGGGGTCGGCCAATACCTGGATGTCAGCATGACCGATTGCTCGTTCAGCCTGAACGCCATGGCCGGCGCGGGTTACCTGGCGTGTGGTGTGGAGCCTGAGCGGGAGGGCCATGTGCTCAATGGCGGGAGTTTCTACGATTACTACCGCTCCCGAGATGGGCGCTGGATGTCGGTCGGCAGCCTGGAACCGGCTTTCATGCAGCAGTTGTGTGAAGCGTTGGGCCGCCCGGAGTTGGCCGCGCAGGGCTTGAAGCCTGAGCAGCAGCCGGCGCTTAAGCAGGCCTTGCAGGTGGAGTTCGAGAAGCGCAGTTTCCAGCAATTGTGCGAGCTGTTTGCCGGGGTGGATGCCTGCGTGGAGCCGGTGCTGACGCTCAGCGAAGCCGTGGCCCATCCGCAGTTGAAGGCGCGGGCGCTGGTCAGCCAGGTGCCCAGGGGTGATGGCTCTAGCCAGGCGCAGATAGCCTGCCCGTTGAAGTTTTCGGAAGGGTTGCCAGCGCCCCGGCACATTGGCGTCGCCGTGGGTGCGCACAGTGATGAAGTGTTGGCGGAGCTGGGCTTGAGCCCCCAGCGCATCAGCGAGCTGCGCAGCTCCAAGGTGATTATGTAGTGGCTGGGCGGACGCTATCGGGAGCAAGCCCCCTCCCACATTTTGATCGTATTCACAGGCCTAATGTGGGAGGGGGCTTGCTCCCGATGAGGCCTTTATTCCACTCTGGTTTCGCCGGTAAACACCAATGTCTGCCGACAGCGCCGACACAGGTACCGCCGCCCCTGAGCCACCATGCCATGGCGTTGCGACGAAAACGGAAAGTCACTGTCCGCACACGGGCAACGATAAATATAGCGGGTTACCTGGCGACGCTTCACGGCATAGGTGTGGCAGCGGTCCGGCGGCAGTTCATAGACCCCACGCATGATCAGTTGCCATTCCTCGCCATGGGGCTGGATGCGTTCGCCGAACAATTGGTGGGCAATCAGGTGCGCCACCTCATGGGCCACGGTCTGTTTCAGGAAGTGTTGGCTGTTTTCTCGGTACAACTGTGGGTTGAAGCGCAGCAGGTTCTCGTGCAAATGCGCGACACCGGCCTTCTGGCCCCGCAGCTTGAGGCTGACCTGGGGGCGTTTGAAGCTTCGTTTGAAAAAGGATTCGGCTTGCAGGAAACAATCTTCGACGCGGGTATTGAGTTGCTCGGGCATGCTGTACATATCTCCAGAGGCGTCCAGTATGCCGCAAAGCGGGGTGTTTCCGAATCTGTCAGGCGCCGAATGGTCATCCATCACGCACAAAGCCACCTTGCGGTGGCCTTGCCTTTGCCATTGAACGGGTCAGTTCGTGTAGATCGGCCCCACGCCCAGGCCCCAGACGATCACGGTAAACGCCATGATCGCCACCAGCACCACCAGCCCTACGGCCAGTATCGAACTGGAAAACAGGAAGCCTTCATCCGGATCGATGCTCATGAAGGTCGGTACGCCGACATACAGCAGGTACACCGTGTAGCAGATCGCCGCAGTGCCCACCACCATGCCCAGCCACATATGCGGGTAGAGCGCCGCCAGCCCGCCGATAAACAGAGGTGTCGCGGTATAGGTGGCAAACGCCACGCACCGCGCCATGCTGGGGTTGGCGTCGTAGGTGCGGGCCATCCAGTGGATGAACGCGCCCATCACTGCCACGCCGCCGAGCATGGCCGCGTAGGACATGAGAGTCATCCACAGCGCACTTTCCTGGGTCAGCATGACCGGGGAGCGGTTGCCGATGACCCAGCCGACCTGGGTGGTGCCGATAAAAGCCGATACGGCGGGGATCGCCGCGAGAATCAGGGTGTGAGTGAGGTACATGTGGCCGATGCTTTCTTCTTTATCGCCACGAATTTCCCGCCATTCCTGGTCGGGATGGGTAAACAGCCCCACGACGTGATGGATCATGCCAGTCACTCCTGTCGTTATTACCATCGCCCCCCATCGGAGCGCCCACGGGCCAGATGGCCACAAAGGTCTGGATAGATGTGTGCGACCTCAAGTCGCAGTATAGGAAGGGATGACCGGAATAACCGTAGGGCCTTTAGAGCAAATTGCGCTGTAAACAGGGGGCCTAATCGCGGCGGGGTCTTTTACTGTTAGCCCTTTAGCTGTTTTTTTTGCGTAAAATACCCGGCTTTTCGTCACACACCTCCAGCGGATCCAAGCGCCATGGGCACTCTTACGGTCAACCAGAACAAACTGCAAAAACGCCTGCGCCGCCTGGCCGGTGAGGCAGTCGCCGATTTCAACATGATCGAGGACGGCGACAAGGTCATGGTCTGCCTCTCCGGCGGCAAAGACAGCTACACCATGCTCGACGTGCTGCTGCACCTGCAAAAGGTCGCGCCGATCAAGTTCGACATCGTTGCGGTCAATATGGACCAGAAACAACCGGGCTTCCCCGAGCACGTGCTGCCGGCCTACCTCGAGGCGCTGGGCGTCGAGTACCACATCGTCGAAAAAGACACCTATTCGGTGGTCAAGGAACTGATCCCTGAAGGCAAGACCACCTGCTCGCTATGCTCGCGCCTGCGCCGTGGCACGCTCTACACCTTTGCCGATGAGATCGGGGCGACCAAGATGGCCCTGGGTCACCACCGCGACGATATCGTCGAGACCTTCTTCCTCAATATGTTCTTCAACGGCTCGCTCAAGGCCATGCCGCCCAAGCTGCGTGCCGATGACGGGCGCAACGTGGTGATCCGCCCGCTGGCGTATTGCAACGAGAAGGACATCCAGGCCTATTCCGACTTCAAGCAATTCCCGATCATCCCGTGCAACCTGTGCGGCTCCCAGGAAAACCTGCAGCGCCAGGTGGTCAAGGACATGCTGGTGGATTGGGAGCGCAAGACCCCCGGGCGTACCGAAAGTATCTTCCGCAGCCTGCAGAACGTGCAGCCGTCGCAATTGGCCGACCGCAACCTGTTCGACTTCACCAGCCTTAAAATCGATGAGAGCGCCGCGCCGCGTTTCGTCAATGTTGTGAACCTCTGAGCTCATTCAACGCTCTGACACACGGCGCTCGCGGGCGCCGTTTTCAATTCCATTGCCAGCATTCAACAGCAGGAGAGGGCATGCGCGATTACAAGTGGCTGCACGAATATTGTCTGAACCGCTTCGGTTCAGCGGCCGAGCTGGACGCCCACCTGCCGGTGCCCAAGACTCCGGCGCAGTTGCGCAAGATCAGTGATGATCGCTACCTGTCGACCTTGGCGCTGCGCGTGTTTCGCGCCGGCTTGAAACACAGCGTGGTGGATGCCAAGTGGCCGGCGTTCGAGCAAGTGTTCTTTGGCTTCGACCCGGAAAAAGTCGTGCTGATGGGCGCTGAGCATCTGGAGCGGCTGATGCAGGACACGCGCATCATCCGTCACCTGGGCAAGCTCAAGAGTGTGCCGCGCAATGCGCAGATGATCCTGGACATCGAGCAGGAAAAAGGCAGCTTCGGCGCATTTATCGCCGACTGGCCGGTGACCGATATCGTTGGGTTATGGAAATACCTGAGCAAGCACGGTCATCAGTTGGGCGGGCTGTCGGCCCCGCGCTTTTTGCGGATGGTGGGCAAGGATACCTTTGTGCCGAGCGATGACGTGGTCGCGGCATTGAATGCGCAGAAGATTGTCGACAAGGCACCCACCAGCCTGCGCGACCTGGCCACGGTGCAGGCTGCGTTCAACCAGTGGCATGCCGAGAGTGGGCGGCCGATGTGCCAGCTGTCGATGATGCTGGCCTATACGGTGAATCACTGACCGGGTTCTAGGGTGTGGCCAACCGGCGGTTCAACTGGTGCCGCCAGCGCACATACAGCAGCGCCGTGCAAAACACCGCCAGGCTGGCCAGCATCTCCAGCACCCCGAACCACTGCCGGTTCGGGTCATACGCCGCCAGCGCGCCCTTGATGAAATACAGGTTCACCGCAAAGCACATCCACGAATGCCCGCGCGCGCTGCCGATGATCATCCCCGGCGCCAGCACCAGCAGCGGCACCAGTTCGATCAGCAGGATCACCCACGGGCGTGCGCCGTGCAGGTCGGCGACGAACAGGTAGTACCCGCACAACAAACCCACCAGGGCGAAAAACGCCAGCAGGCTTAACGCGCGTGCCGCCTTGACCCGTGGCTCCAGCCACGCTTGCGGCGGTAGAACCTTAGGCTTCCTGGCCACGGCCGTTCTCCAGCAGCGTGGCGGTCTTGGCCAGGCGCAGGCCCAGGGCCCGGCACAGGGTGATTTCATGCGGGTCGAGCAGGCGCTTGCCATCCGGCCCGGCATGGTGGCTGGCGCCATACGGCGTGCCGCCGCCCTGGGTGTCGAGCAGCGCCTGTTCGCTGTAGGGCAGGCCAGTGATCAGCATGCCGTGGTGCAGCAGCGGCAGCAGCATCGACATCAGCGTGGTTTCCTGGCCGCCATGCAGGCTGGCGGTGGAGGTGAACACCCCGGCCGGCTTGCCGACCAACGCACCGGTGAGCCACAGGTTGCTGGTGCCGTCGAGGAAGTACTTGAGCGGCGCGGCCATGTTGCCGAAGCGCGTCGGGCTGCCCAGGGCCAGGCCCGAGCAGTTTTTCAAGTCATCGAGGCTGGCGTACAGCGCGCCTTCGTCCGGGATGCTCGGCGCCACGGCTTCGCATTCGGTGGAGATCGCCGGTACGGTGCGCAGCCGCGCTTCCATCCCGCCTTGCTCGATGCCACGGGCAATCTGCCGAGCCATTTCGCTCACCGAGCCATTGCGGCTGTAATACAACACCAGCACATACGGCGCAGTCACGGCAGGATCTCCAGCACGTTCTCTGGCGGACGGCCAATGATGGCTTTATTGGCGGTTTCCAGGATCGGGCGTTCCATCAGCTTGGGGTGTTCGGCGATCGCGGCGATCAACTGCGCTTCGCTGAGGCTGGCGTCGGCCAGGTTGAGGGCCTTGTATTCGTCTTCGCCGGTGCGCAGCAGTTGGCGGGCGCTGATGCCCAGCTTGGCCAGCAGTGCCTTCAATTGCGCGGCATTCAGCGGGTTTTCCAGGTAACGCACCACGGTGGGGGCGAGGCCTCGGGCTTCCAGCAGTTCGAGCGCACCGCGGGATTTCGAGCAGCGCGGGTTGTGATAAAGCGTCAGATCGGTCATGTGCGGGTCGCATCTTGCGTAAGGTGGCGGGTATTCTACCTGCGCGGCGTCCTGTCCTTAAACCGTAAGAGGCGATAGGTCGCAGCCAACGTTCATTTTTGCGAAGGAATACCCCATGACAAGGCGACTGATCGGTGCATTGGCGATCATTACAACCCTGCTGCTCAGCGGCTGCGGCAATGACTACGGCGTTGACCAGTACGGCCAGAAGGTCGCGGCCGAGCGCCTGGACAAACAGTGGCTGGTGGTCAACTACTGGGCGGAATGGTGTGGCCCATGCCGTACGGAAATCCCCGAACTCAACGCCCTGGCGGAACAGTTGAAGGGGCAGGGCGTGGGGGTGTTCGGGGTTAACTTCGACAATGTGCAGGGTGCAGAGCTGAAAGAGGCCAGCGACAAACTGGGGATCAAGTTCACCGTGCTGGCACAGAACCCGGACGGGATCTTCGAGATTCCGCGCAGCGAAGCGTTGCCGGTGACCTATATCATTGATGACAAGGGCAAGGTGCGCGAGCAGTTGATGGGTGAGCAGACGGCGGAAGGGGTGTTGGCCAAGCTCAAGGCCTTGCGCGGCTAGAGTATTGCCCCCGATCAAATGTGGGAGGGGCGGTGCGACGATTCGACTTGCCCCGATAGCGGTGTGTCAGCCGACACACCTGCCAACCATGCCGCCGCCATCGAAGCCTCGCTAAAGCTCGACATCTCCCACAGGGGCCCAGCGGTGCCCACGAGATCTACAGCCGAGCAACTTCCCACCTGCCAACCCATCTCATTATTTAAATCTCACCAACCTGTAGGTCGGTGGAATCAGCCCTCTTCGAGCCACAGGCGAATCGGCTTGCCTTCGGTCGGCCAGAAGCGGGTCTGCTCGATCGGCGAGATGTCCCAGCGCTGTACGCCTTGCAGGGCCTGGAAGAAGCGCTGTTCCTGCTCCATCAGGGCCTCGGCGCAGAGCTTGCGGGTGCTGCCGAGCTTGCCGAAGCTGAGTTTGTCGCCCTCAAGGGTGTACGGCGCGAACCAGTGGTTGCAACCGCCGTTGCCGTAGGCACGCCCATCGGCGCCGAGGGTGACGGTCAGGTGTGCGTAATCCATCAACGGCCGCTCACCAATCCACTCCACCACGTAGCTGTGATCCTGCTTGAGCTTGGCCGCGTCACCGGCGCAGCCACTCAGGGCCGCACCGACGGCGGCGAGCAGAAGCAGGCCTTTCATTGCCCGGCCTTCTGGCATTTCGGGCAACGATGTTTGTCGCCTTCGCTGGCCCAACCCAACTCGGCAATGCGTGCATTGGCGGCCGGTTGCAGCGGCTCCTTGGTCAGCTTGGTTTCCACCGCGAATTCAAACTCCAGCACGGTGTCGCAGCTGTCGCAGTTGACCTTCCAGGTGTGAATCTCCAGCTCGCCGAACTTCGGCCCGCGGGCCATGGCGACCCACTGGCCGGCAGGGCGGATGGAGTAGCGCGCGTCACCTTCGACGGTAAGGCGCATGGACAAGGTTTTACTGCCGCGCAGAGTGACGATCAGCACGTCGTCATGCTTGATCGAGCCACCGTTGCCGGTGACCTGGTAACGGCCCGGCACCAGGGCACGGCATTCGATCAGGGTGTGTTGCGGGCTCAGCAAGCTGAAGCGGAAATCGTGTTCGGCCATGGATCCTCCAAATAGGCGCGGCATCCTATCACGGGTGCCTGCTGATCATGAGCCTGGTATGTGACCGCTGATCATCCTTCGACGAGGTTCTGCGCCCGGCCATCGGCCCATGCCGCAATATTGGCCAATGTGGTGCCGGCAATCGCCGCCAGGGCTTCGCGGGTAAGGAACGCCTGGTGTGCGGTGACGATCACGTTGGGGAAGGTCAGCAGGCGCGCGAGCACGTCGTCCTGCAGGGGCAGGTCGGAGCGGTCCTCGAAAAACAGCTGGGCTTCCTCCTCGTACACATCCAGCCCCAGGTAGCCGAGCTGGCCGTCCTTGAGTGCTTCGATCAGCGCTGGCGTGTCGACCAGGCCACCGCGACCGGTGTTGATCAACATGGCGCCGGGTTGCATCCGCGCCAGGGAGCGTGCATTGATCAGGTGCTTGCTGTCGGCGGTCAGCGGGCAGTGCAGGCTGATGATCTGGGCCTGGGCCAAGAGCTCCGGCAGGCTCACATAGTCAGCGCCGAGGGCCTGGACCTGGGGGGTGGGGAACGGGTCGTAGGCGAGCAGCCGGCAACCGAAGCCCGCCATGATCTTGGCGAACGTGGCGCCGATCTGGCCGGTGCCGACCACGCCGACGGTCTTGCCCACCAGGTCGAAGCCGGTGAGGCCATGCAGGCTGAAATCGCCGTCGCGGGTGCGGTTGTAGGCGCGATGCAGGCGGCGGTTGAGGGCGAGGATCAGGGCCACCGCGTGTTCGGCGATCGCATGGGGCGAATAGGCCGGGACGCGCACGATGGTCAGGCCCAGACGTTTGGCGGCAGGCAGGTCCACATGGTTGTAGCCGGCCGAACGCAACGCGATCAACCGCGTGCCGCCCTTGGCCAGGTGTTCCAGCACCGGGGCGCTGAGGTCATCGTTGATAAAGGCGCAGACTACCTCGTGGTGTTCGGCCAGGGCGACGGTGTCGAGGTTGAGCCGGGCGGGTTGGAATTGCAGTTCCAGGCCGCGCGGCAAGGGTTCGCCGAGGAAACTGTCGCGGTCGTAGGTCTGGCTGCTGAAAAGAATCACGCGCATCAAAGGCGTCCTTTTTGATGAGTTCAGGCGCTGACCCGCGCTTCACTGGCCAGCCGTGCAATGGCCATGTCCAGCTCGTCCAGCGCGGTCATGGCCTTGGCGTCGTCCTGCTTGAGCAGGGTTTCGGCGCGCTGGCAGGCGGCGCGCAGTTGCGGCACGCCACAGTAGCGGGTGGCGCCGTGCAGACGGTGGACGCGTTCGATCAGGGCCAGGTTGTCCTTGGCCTCGCGGGCGACGTGAATGGCCTGGCGATCGGCTTCCAGGGAGGCCAGCAGCATGGCCAGCATGTCGGCCGCCAGGTCCATCTTGCCGGCGGCCAGGCGCAGGCCTTCCTCGTGGTCCAGCACCGGCAATTGCACCCCGGGGCCCAGGCCTTCGACGGCGCGCTCCGGCACCTGGTTGCGCAGGGCCAGGCCGGTCCATTTCAGCACCACCTGGGCCAGTTGCCGTTCGCTGATGGGTTTGGTCAGGTAGTCGTCCATACCACTTTGCAGCAGGGCGCGCTTTTCGTTGGCCATGGCGTGGGCGGTGAGGGCGACCACCGGCAAGGGCGTGCCATGGCGCTCGCTTTCCCACTGGCGGATCGCCTCGGTGCTCTGGCGTCCGTCCATGCCCGGCATCTGCACGTCCATCAGCACCAGGTCGAAGGTGTCCTGTTTCACCGCGTCGACCGCCGCGTAGCCGCTTTCCACTGCCCGGACCTGCGCGCCCATGTCTTCCAGCAGGGTTTGCACCAACAGCAGGTTTGCCGGGTTGTCGTCGACACACAGCACACGCGGCGCACGGCTGGACAACGGCTCGCCCGGTTCACTGCGGGAGGGCCGCGGGCTGATCAGGTCGGACAAGGCACGGCGCAGCTTGCGGGTACACGCCGGCTTGGCCTGCAACTGGCTGTTGGGGTTGGGTACCGACTCGTTGAACAGCATCTGTTCGGTGGTGGGGCACAACACCAGCACTTTGCAACCCAGGTGTTCGAGGTCCCACAGGTGCTGGTTGAGGCGCTCGGGCGGAATATCGTTGGCGGTCACGCCGAGTACCGCGAGGTCGATGGCCTGCTCGGTCTGGTGAGCGCTGGTGATGCCGTTGGTCAGGCTTTCCAGGGTATTGAACGGCGTGACTTCCAGGCCACAGTCTTCCAATTGGTGCTGCAGGGCCTGGCGCGCCAGGTCGTGGTTTTCCAGCACCGCTACACGATGGCCCAACAACGGCGCGCAGGGCAGGTCTTCGACGTCGTCGCGGGTCTTGGGCAGGTTCAGGCTGATCCAGAATTCAGAGCCTTCGCCCGGCGTGCTGTCGACGCCGATTTCACCGCCCATTTGTTCGATCAGGCGCTTGGATATCACCAGGCCAAGCCCCGTGCCGCCGGGCTGGCGCGACAGTGAATTGTCGGCCTGGCTGAACGCCTGGAACAACGCCCGCACGTCCTGGCTGGACAGGCCGATGCCGGTGTCCTGCACGCTGATGCGCAGTTGCACGCTGTCTTCCTGCTCGTCCTCGATCATCGCCCGGGCCACGATGGTGCCTTCGCGGGTGAACTTGATCGCATTGCTGATCAGGTTGGTCAGGATCTGCTTGAGCCGCAGCGGGTCGCCCACCAGCGCCAGCGGCGTGTCGCGGTACACCAGGCTGACCAGTTCCAGCTGCTTGGCATGGGCGGCGGGGGCGAGGATGGTGAGGGTGTCTTGCAGCAGATCCCGCAGGTTGAACGGGATGCTGTCGAGCACCAGCTTGCCGGCCTCGATCTTCGAGAAATCGAGGATCTCGTTGATGATGCCCAGCAGGTTGTCGGCGGATTTTTCGATGGTGCCCAGGTAGTCCAGCTGGCGCGGGGTCAGCTCGCTTTTTTGCAGCAGGTGGGTAAAGCCGAGTATGCCGTTGAGCGGCGTACGGATTTCATGGCTCATGTTCGCCAGGAACTCGGACTTGATGCGGCTGGCCTCCAGGGCCTCCTTGCGCGCCAGGTCCAGCTCGATGTTCTGGATCTCGATGGTTTCCAGGTTCTGGCGCACGTCTTCGGTGGCCTGGTCGATGCTGTGCTGCAATTCTTCCCGGGCGTTTTGCAGGGTTTCGGCCATGCGGTTGATGCCCGATGCGAGTTGATCCAGCTCCTGGCTGCCCAAGGGTGGCAGGCGGGTTTCCAGGTTGCCGTCCTTGAGTTGGGCCACCGCTTGCTTGATCAGGCCAATCGGCGCGTTGATCGTACGGCTGATGCGCAAGGCCAGGGCTGCGGTGCAGATCAGGCCGATGGCAATCAGCAGCAGGCTGGCGAACAGGCTGCGATAGCCGCGCAGCAACATACCGTTGTGCGACAACTCCACCTCGACCCAGCCGAGCAGGCGATCGGCTTCATCGGGGATCAAATCGCCCGCCAGGTTGCGATGGCGACCAAACACCGGCAGCAGGTAGCGCGTGGCGTCGTTGCCGGTGCGCTGCAGCAGGTGGGAACTGTTACCCACCGGCGGCTGGTTGAGCATGGTCGGGCCGGCGTGGGCCAGGGGCGTGCGGTCCGGCGCGAGGAACGCCACGGTGCGTACGTCCGTCTGTTCCAGGGATTGGGTGGCGATACGCTCCAGCAGGTCGGTATTCCTGCTGCCCATGGCCGGAGCCACCAGGGGCGCCAGCTGCTCGGCGATCATTTCGCCGCGTTGCAGCAGTTGGGCCTGCAACTCCGAGAGCTGCATCCAGGTGAAGTACCCTCCCAACAACAAGGCCATCAGGCTGGTCGGTAATAAGGTCAGCAACAGTACGCGGCCTTTTATCCCCATTCTTTTAAGCACGCCACTCTCCTGCTACCACACTGATATCAATCTTCCGCGCCGGCATCCGGCCCGCGCCACCTGCGCAGTGTAGCCATTTGCGCGGCCTGGAATCTTGCAAATTAATGACAGAGGGCAATCTTCGGGCCGTTGGACGCCGTGTGGCGAATGCCTGCGGCGGGGTTATCTTGAATAATCAGTGATTGAGAATGACTTGCAGACGCTAATGAATCCCGCAGCAGTTGGCCTACCCCGTATCCTCACAATTGAAGATGACCCCGTGCTGGGTGCCTATGTGCATGAGCATTTGGGGCGCTGTGGCTTCCAGGTCACCTGGTGCCAGAACGGTCAGCAGGGCTTGGAGATGGCGCGCGACCAGGCATTCGACGTGGTATTGATGGATATTCTGCTGCCGGGCCTGGATGGCTTGTCGATCCTCACCCATCTGCGCCGGAGCCATTCGGTTCCGGTGATCCTGATGTCGGCCCTGGGCGCTGAAACCGATCGCGTCAGCGGTTTTCGCCTGGGTGCCGATGATTACCTGCCCAAGCCCTTCAGCATGGTTGAATTGCGCGTGCGTATCGAAGCCATCCTGCGGCGGGTGGCCCTGGATCGGCGCCCGTTGCCGACGCTTGCGCCCGTGCGCGAGGATACCCGCACCCTGCGTTTCGACGATGAACGGTGCGATGTTTTTCATCAAGGCCACTGGGCGGGCCTGACCCGCAGCGAATATCGCCTGCTGGAAACCCTGCATCGCAACGCTGAAGAAGTCCTCAGCAAAGCCTTCCTCTACCAGCACGTGTTGCAACGGGGTTATGCGCCCCATGATCGCAGCCTCGACATGCATATCAGCCAGATCCGCCGCAAGCTCAAGGCCATCGGCTACGGCGAGCGTGAGGTGCGCACGGTGTGGGGCAAGGGCTATGTGCTGAGCGGTCACGACGATGGGCTTTGAGGCATCACTGAAACGGCTGCCGGGCAGGCACTCGTTATTCTGGAAGCTCGCCTGCCTGCTGATCGCCTTCTGTTTGCTGATGATCTGGCTCAGTTGGTCCTGGGGCCGGTACATGGAGCAAAAGAACGCCTACCTGTCCGATGAGGCCAGGAGCACCTTGAGTGGTTATGCGGTCGGCGCCGAGCAGGCCTGGAACCAGAGCGGCAATGCCGGCGTCGATGCGTGGCTGCAGGCAATGGGCAAGCGCGAAAGCACGTGGATCGGGGTGATCGGCAATGACTTGCAGTCGTTGAGCAGCTACCCGCTGACCGACACGGAAAGCCAGCGCCTGACCTTTCTGCGGGGCCTGGATTGGCCGGTCAGCCGCCACGTCAAGGGGTTGCCGTGGTTGAAGATCCCGTTTGCGGTGGATCCGGGCGCCGGTTCGCTGGTGATTGAACTGCCGCAGCGTTTTATGCCGGGGCGCTACCAACTGTTCTGGCGGGTGCTGACCAACGGCGTGATTCCCGGCCTCTTTACCTTGTTGCTGTGCATCGGCCTCTATCGGTTGCTGATCATGCCCCTCAATCAACTGCGCGAGCAGGCCAACGCATGGCGTGCCGATCAATTGAATACGCGGATGTCCCACGACGCCACCAGCCGCCAGGACGAATTGGGCGAGCTGGGGCGCGCGTTTGATCATATGTCCGAGCGCTTGCAGGGTACGGTGATGCTGCAACAGCAGCTGTTAAGGGACATGTCCCATGAACTGCGCACGCCCTTGAGCCGTTTGCGGGTGGCCTGTGACAGTGAGCAGGATCTTGCGCGCCTGCGTGAGCGGCTGGGGCGGGAGATCGATGCCATGCAGCGCCTGGTGGAAGACAGCCTGCAACTGGCCTGGCTGGATACCGAGCGGGCGCCGCTGCCCAAAGAAGATATTCAGGTGCAGGCGCTGTGGGACATGCTGCGCGAGAACGCGTGCTTTGAAAGCGGTTGGCCGGCGTCGCGGCTGTCCTGCCTTCTGGGCGCCGACAGTTGGGTACGGGGCAACCTGAATGCCCTGGCCCAGGCCCTGGAGAATATCCTGCGCAACGCCATACGCCATTCCCCGGCGGAGGGGGGCGTGTGCCTGGATGGATGCCGCGAGGGGGAGTATTGGCACCTTTGGTTGGAAGACCAGGGCGGGGGAATCGATGAGCAGGATCTGGAGCGAATCTTTGCGCCGTTTACGCGGCTGGACGGTTCGAGGCCCGGCGATGGTGGCTTCGGGCTGGGCCTGAGCATCGCGCGCAATGCCGTGCAACGCCAGGACGGCAGCCTGTGGGCGGAAAATACCGGCCAGGGCCTGCGTGTGCACCTGCGGTTGCCGGCGCGATAGGTCTCAGCCTCGGCGCTGCTTGCGCTTTTTCCATTGGTGCGCGACCCACCAGCGCCAGTACCCCATGGTCAGGCAGTAGGCCAGTGCGCCCAGCACCAGCCCCAACACCACCGAACCCAGCAGGAAGGGCTGCCACAGCGTGCTCAACTGGCCGCTGATCCACTCCCAGGTCAGGTCGTCGGGCAGGCTGCGCGGTGGCACATTCATCAGCCAGGCGCCGGTCATGTAGGTGCAGATGAACACCACCGGCATGGTGATCGGGTTGGTCAGCCATACCAGGCTGATGGCGATGGGCATATTGCCGCGCACGGTGATCGCCAGCACTGCCGCCAGCAGCATCTGCAATGGGATCGGGATAAACGCCGCGAACAAACCCACGGCCATGGCGCGTGCCACGGAGTGCCGATTCAGGTGCCAGAGGTTCGGGTCGTGCAGCAACGTGCCAAGAAACTGTAATGACTTGTGTTCCCTGATACTGGTGGGGTCGGGCATGTACCGTTTGAATAAGCGCCGAGGCATAGGGGGTCCAGGTCAGTTCGAGGGGCAAGTATGCCCGCATTCTATAAACAGAAAATTCAGACTTTGTGACAAAACATCATAGGACACGCTGGGCCCTCGTCTAAGACTGAGTGGATCACTTGAAAAGGAGGGTTCATGAAGACAGGGATGTTCGCGCTCGCGCTGGGGCTGCTTGCCTTGCGCTTTCTACCGGCGTTGCCGTCGACGGGGTGGCTGATAGCCATGTTGGTGCTGGCATTGATGCTATTGCCTTTTCGTACGTCGCCACTGGCATTTTTCCTGCTGGGTTTGAGCTGGGCCTGCATCAGCGCGCAGTGGGCGCTGGATGATCGACTACGGCCGGTGCTGGATGGCCAGACGCGATGGCTGGAAGGCCGTGTAACCGGGTTGCCGCAGCAGACAGGGACGGGCGTGCGTTTTGAGCTGGCCGACAGCCAGGCGCGCAACGCCCGGTTGCCCAAGCGCATCCGGGTGTTTTGGCACGGCGGGCCGCCGGTACGCAGTGGCGAGCGCTGGCGTCTGGCCGTGACGCTGAAACGGCCTGCCGGGCTGCTCAATTTTCACGGTTTCGATCAGGAGGCCTGGCTGCTGGCCCAGCGCATTGGCGCCACCGGCTCGGTGAAGGATGGTGAGCGCCTGGCGCCGGCGCGTCATGCCTGGCGTGACACGGTCCGCCAACGCCTGATGGCGGTGGATGCCCAAGGCCGCGAGGCGGGCCTGGCGGCTTTGGTGCTGGGGGATGGCTCCGGGCTGGCGGCCGAAGACTGGCAGGTGTTGCAGGACACCGGCACGGTGCACCTGTTGGTGATTTCCGGCCAGCACATTGGCTTGCTGGCGGGGTTGATCTACGGCTTGGTCGCGCTACTTGCACGCTACGGCTGCTGGCCCCGCACCTGGCCGTGGCTGCCGTGGGCGTGCGGCCTGGGGTTTGCCGCCGCGCTGGGGTACGGCCTGCTGGCAGGGTTTGGCGTGCCGGTGCAACGGGCCTGCGTCATGGTGGGGCTGGTGTTGTTGTGGCGCCTGCGCTTTCGTCATCTGGGCTTCTGGTGGCCGTTGTTGCTGGCACTCAATGGCGTGCTGATCCTGGAGCCACTGGCCAGCCTGCAACCCGGATTCTGGCTGTCCTTCATGGCTGTCGCGGTGCTGGTCCTGGGATTTGGTGGGCGCTTGGGGCCGTGGAGTGTCTGGCAGGCATGGACACGTCCCCAGTGCTTGATTGCCGTTGGTCTGTTTCCTGTGTTGCTGGTGCTCGGCTTGCCCGTCAGCGTCAGTGCGCCGCTGGCCAACCTGGTTGCCGTGCCGTGGATCAGCCTGGTGGTGTTGCCCCTGGCGTTGCTGGGGAGCACATTGTTGCCGCTGCCGTATGCGGGTGAGGGCTTGTTGTGGCTGGCGGGTGGGGCGCTTGACGAGTTGTTCCGGGGCTTGGCATGGCTCGCTGGGCTAATGCCTGCCTGGATACCGGCCGAAGTGCCCCTGGGTTACTGGCTGATCAGCCTGGTCGGCGCGGTGCTGTTATTGCTGCCCAGCGGCGTGCCGTTTCGGCCCCTGGGCTTGCCACTGCTGTTGTTGGCCGTGTTTCCACCCCGCGAGCTCGTGCCCCATGGGCGGATGGAGGTGGTACAGCTGGATGTCGGGCAGGGTCAGGCCTTGATCCTGCGTACCCGCCATCACACGTTGCTCTACGATGCCGGCCCGCGTTCGGGGACGGTTGACCTCGGTGCCCGTGTGGTAGTGCCCGCGTTGAAAAAGCTCGGCGTCGGGACGCTGGATATGATGCTGCTGAGCCACGCCGACGCCGATCATGCCGGTGGGGCGTCGGCTGTTGCCCGAGGGTTGCCGATCCGGCGTGTCGTGGGCGGTGAAACCGAGGGGTTGCCCGCGTTTCTCGCCACCCAGCCCTGCGTCAGCGGCGAACAGTGGGAGTGGGACGGTGTGGCATTCGAGCTGTGGCAGTGGCCTGATGCGATTGATGGCAACCCCAAGTCCTGTGTTCTGCAGGTCCAGGCCAACGGTGAGCGGCTGCTGCTCACGGGGGATATTGATCGGGCTGCCGAGCGAGCATTTCTCGCGTCTTCGTTGGCCGTGCACACCGACTGGCTGCAATCCCCTCACCATGGCAGCCGCAGTTCGTCGTCGTGGCCTTTTCTACAGCGGCTGGCGCCCACGTCGGTGCTGATTTCCCGTGGGCGTGGCAATGCGTTCGGCCATCCTCACCCGCAGGTGGTGGAGCGCTACCAGCGACTGGGCAGCCAGATATACGACAGTGCCGAGCTGGGCGCGGTGCGCGTGCAATTAGGGGCTTTCCAGCCACCCACTGTTGCGCGTAGTCAACGCCGTTTTTGGCGCGAAACGTTACCCTGAGCCGGCCATGCCAAAGGCCGGCGCCTGGGACAGACGGGTCCATGGCCGACGAACCCCGCCGCCGAACCTATATGGTAAAGTGGCGCACTTTTTCGAGGGGACATTCACTGTGTGGGAATTGGTCAAATCTGGCGGCTGGATGATGTTGCCCATCATCCTGAGCTCCATCGCCGCACTCGGCATCGTTGCCGAACGTTTGTGGACCCTGCGCGCCAGTCGCGTCACCCCCGAGCATCTGCTGGGGCAGGTCTGGAGCTGGATCAAGAACAAGCAGCTGGACAAGGACAAACTCAAGGAACTGCGCGCCAACTCGCCCCTGGGTGAAATCCTCGCCGCCGGCCTGGCCAACTCCAAGCATGGTCGCGAGATCATGAAGGAGTGCATCGAAGAGGCCGCCGCCCGGGTCATCCATGAACTGGAACGCTATATCAACGCCCTCGGCACCATCGCAGCCATGGCGCCGTTGCTCGGTTTGCTGGGGACGGTACTGGGCATGATCGATATTTTCAGCTCGTTCATGGGCTCGGGCATGACCACCAACGCGGCCGTGCTGGCCGGCGGTATCTCCAAGGCCCTGATTACCACGGCGGCGGGCCTGATGGTCGGTATTCCTTCGGTGTTCTTCCATCGTTTCCTGCAGCGGCGCATCGATGAACTGGTGGTCGGTATGGAGCAGGAAGCCATCAAGCTGGTGGAAGTGGTGCAGGGCGACCGTGATGTGGACCTGGTTGGGGGCAAAGCGTGAAATTTCGCCGCAAGCAACGGGAAAATGTCGACATCAACCTCGCGTCGTTGATCGACGTGGTGTTTATCCTGCTGCTGTTTTTTGTCGTCACCACCACCTTCACCCGGCAGACCGAACTGCGCGTCGACCTGCCGGAAGCCGTGAGTGGTTCGCCGGCCGAAGACCAGGAAGTCAAGCAACTGGACATCGCCATCAGCGCCGACGGCGCGTTTTCGGTGAATAACCAGGTGCTCGAGAAAAACGACCTCGCCAGCCTCATGGCGGCCCTGGAGAAAGAGTCCGGCGGCGATACCAAGATGCCGTTGTCCATCAGTGCCGATGGCAAGACCCAGCACCAGGCCGTGATCACTGCGATGGACGCTGCCGGCAAGCTCGGTTTCAGCCATCTGCGCATGAGCACTGTCGAGGCGGCGAGCCAACCCTGATGGCCATGTCCGATCGTTTGCTCAAGGCCTGGTACGAGGGCCATCCGGCACTGGCGTTGTTGCGTCCGCTGGAATCGTTGTATCGCCGGGTGGTGCAGCGCAAGCGCGCGCGGTTCCTGGCGGGAGAGGGCGAGATCTATCAATCGCCGGTGCCGGTGGTGGTGGTCGGTAATATCACCGTGGGCGGCACCGGCAAGACGCCGTTGATCCTGTGGTTGATCGAACACTGTCGGCGCAGTGGCCTGCGGGTGGGTGTGGTCAGTCGCGGGTATGGCGCCAAGCCGCCGCAGTTGCCATGGCGCGTCGAGGCGAGCCACAGCGCCACGGTGGCGGGCGACGAGCCTTTGCTGATCGTGCAGCGCTGCGGCGTGCCGCTGATGATCGATCCCGACCGCAGTCGTGCGGTGCAGGCCTTGCTTGCCAGCGAGACCCTCGACCTGATCCTCTCCGACGACGGGCTGCAACACTACCGCCTGGCCCGTGACCTGGAACTGGTGCTGATCGACGCCGCCCGGGGCCTGGGCAATCGCCGTTGCCTGCCGGCGGGGCCGTTGCGCGAACCGGTTGAGCGTTTGCACAGTGTGGATGCACTGCTCTACAACGGTGCTGGCTCGGATCGCGACGACGGCTTTGGATTTCGCCTGCAACCTACCGCATTGGTCAACCTGCACAGCGGCGAGCGCCAGTCGCTGGCGTATTTTCCTGAGGGGCAGCAGGTACATGCGGTTGCCGGTATCGGCAACCCGCAACGTTTCTTCAACACCCTCGAAACGCTACACTGGCAGCCGATTCCCCATGCTTTCGCCGACCATGCGCCCTACAGTGCCGAGGTCTTGAGTTTTACCCCGTCATTGCCACTGGTCATGACCGAGAAGGACGCGGTGAAGTGCCGCGCCTTTGCCCAGCCCGACTGGTGGTACCTTGCGGTGGATGCGGTGCCGTCGCCGGCGTTCGTCGCCTGGTTCGACACGCAGCTGATGCGCCTGCTGCCCGCCCGTCTTTTGCCTTAAACGCTTTTTTCCAGGAAACACTCATGGACACCAAACTGCTCGACATCCTCGCTTGCCCGATCTGCAAAGGCCCGCTCAAGCTCAGCGCCGATAAAACCGAGCTGATCAGCAAGGGCGCCGGCCTGGCGTACCCGATCCGTGATGGCATCCCGGTAATGCTGGAAAGCGAAGCCCGCACCCTGACCACCGACGAGCGCCTGGATAAATGACCACAGCCTTTACCGTTGTCATTCCTTCCCGCTACGCCTCGACACGCCTGCCGGGCAAGCCGCTGCAACTGATCGGCAGCAAGCCGATGATCCAGCTGGTGTGGGAGCAGGCCTGCAAAAGCAGCGCTGAGCGTGTCGTGGTGGCCACTGATGACCCGCGCATCATCGAAGCCTGCAAAGGGTTCGGCGCCGAAGCGGTGCTGACCCGTGAAGATCACAACTCCGGCACCGATCGCCTGGCCGAAGTGGCCACGCAGTTGGGCCTGGCGCCAGACGCCATCGTGGTCAATGTGCAAGGCGACGAGCCGTTGATCCCGCCGGGCGTGATCGACCAGGTGGCCGCCAACCTGGCCGCCCACGGTGAAGCGCGTATGGCGACCCTGGCTGAGCCGATTGAAGACATCGACACCCTGTTCAACCCGAACGTGGTCAAGGTGGTCAGTGATGTCAACGGCCTGGCGCTGACCTTCAGCCGTTCGACCTTGCCCTGGGCGCGCGACGCCTTCGCCAGGAACCCTGACCTGCTGCCGGAAGGCGTGCCGTATCGTCGCCATATAGGTATCTACGCCTATCGTGCGGGGTTTCTGCATGACTTCGTCAGCTGGGGGCCGTGCTGGTTGGAAAATACCGAATCCCTGGAGCAACTCCGAGCCCTTTGGCACGGCGTACGCATCCACGTGGGCGATGCTCTGGAAGCACCGCCTGCGGGTGTCGATACCCCGGAAGACCTTGAGCGCGTCCGTCGCCTGCTGGGGGCCTGATGGAGGTTCTGTTTGTCTGCCTGGGCAATATCTGCCGCTCGCCCACCGCTGAGGGCGTACTGCGCCATAAATTGCGCGAAGCCGGGTTGGCGGGGCAGGTCGACGTAGCGTCCGCCGGCACCGGCGAGTGGCATGTCGGCAACCCGCCGGACCAGCGCAGCCAACGTGCGGCGCTGGTGCGCGGCTATGATTTGTCGGCCCAGAGGGCCCGGCAGGTCTCCCGCGCCGACTTTGCGCGCTACGACCTGATCCTGGCCATGGACCACAGCAACCTGCGCAACCTCAAGGCCATGCAGCCCGGCCAGGGCAAGGCGGAGTTGGACCTGTTTCTGCGGCGCTATGAGGCTGAAGTGGACGAGGTGCCGGATCCCTACTACGAAGGCGAACAAGGCTTCGAACGGGTCCTGGACCTGATCGAGCGGGCGTGTGATTTACTGGTGATCGAATTGAAGGGGCGGTTATGACCTTGCAAGTGCGGGCGCAGGTGTCGCTCAAGCCATTCAACAGCTTTGGCATTGATGTGCGTGCCCGACTGTTCGCCGAGGCCCGCAGTGACGCCGATGTGCGCGAGGCACTGGCCTATGCGTCGACCCAGGCGTTGCCCTTGCTGGTGATCGGCGGTGGCAGCAACTTGCTGCTGACCCAGGACATTCCTGCCCTGGTGTTGCGCATGGCCACCCAGGGTATTCGCGTGCTGCAGGATGATGGCGTGCAGGTGGTGGTCGAAGCCGAAGCAGGCGAGGCCTGGCACCCGTTTGTGCTGTGGACCCTGGAGCAGGGCTTCTGTGGTCTGGAAAACCTCAGCCTGATCCCCGGCACCGTCGGTGCCGCCCCCATGCAGAACATCGGTGCCTACGGTGTGGAGATCAAGGACGTCTTTGCCGGCTTGACCGCCCTCGATCGCCAGACGGGCGAGTTGCGCGATTTCAGCCTGGAAGAATGCAACTTTGCCTACCGCGACAGCCTGTTCAAGCACGAAACCGGGCGCTGGTTGATCCTGCGGGTACGCTTTGCCCTGAGCCGCGCCAGCCACCTCAAGCTCGACTACGGCCCAGTGCAGCAGCGCCTGGCAGGGCAGGGGATCACCGAGGCGACACCGAGCGATGTCAGTCGCGCGATTTGCAGCATCCGTAGCGAAAAATTGCCCGACCCGGCAGTGCTTGGCAATGCCGGCAGCTTCTTCAAGAACCCGTTGGTGTCCAAAGCCCTGGCTGAAGAGTTACAGGCACAGTATCCGGACCTGGTGGCTTACCCACAGGCGGATGGGCAGATGAAGCTGGCCGCTGGCTGGCTGATCGACAAGGCCGGCTGGAAGGGCTTTCGTGACGGCGATGCCGGCGTGCATGCCTTGCAGGCGCTGGTGCTGGTCAACTATGGCGGCGCCACAGGGCACGATATTGCCAACTTGGCCCAGCGTATCCAGCGCGACATCGCCCAGCGTTTCAAGGTCGAGCTGGAAATGGAACCCAACCAGTACTGATACCCCGAAAACAAAAATGCCCCGCATCTTTCGATACGGGGCATTTTTTATGCAGCGAGTAAATCAGTCGTCGCGGCTCATGATGCCGAAGATCTGCAACAGGCTGATAAACAGGTTGTAGATCGACACATACAGGCTGACGGTCGCCATGATGTAGTTGCGTTCACCGCCGTGGATGATGGCGCTGGTCTGGAACAGGATGCACACGGAGGAGAACAGCACAAAACCCGCGCTGATCGCCAGTTGCAGGCCGCTGATCTGGAAGAACATGCCCGCCACCACCGCCGCCAGCAACACGAAGAAGCCCGCGGTGATGAAGCCACCCAGGAAGCTCATGTCCTTGCGGGTGACCAGCACGTAGGCCGACAGACCACCAAACACCAGGGCGGTCATGGCAAACGCCGAGCTGACCACTTCCGCACCACCGGCCATGCCGAGGTAACGGTTGAGGATCGGGCCGAGGATAAAGCCCATGAAACCGGTCAAGGCAAACGCCGACACCAGGCCCCAGGCCGAGTCACGCAGCTTGTTGGTCAGGAAGAACAGGCCATAGAAACCGATCAGTACGACAAAGATATTCGGGTAGCCGACGTGCATCTGCTGGGCCACGAACGCCATTAAGCCGCTGAATGCGAGGGTAAGGGCGAGCAGGCCATAGGTGTTGCGCAACACGCGGCTGACTTCAAGCTGCTCAGCCTGCGCGTTACCATTCACTGCGTAATTCTGTTCGCGCATGGCGACACTCCTTCGGTTTTGAAACGTTCAGTCGCAAAGATCATAACAGACGCTCTGTAACAAGCGATGGCGAGAGTTTGACAGTGTGTTTCATTCGGGTATTATGGCGCCCGCTGAGACAGGATGGGCTACCCTAATCCTGTGATGCACAAGGGAAATTGGCAGAGTGGTTGAATGCACCGGTCTTGAAAACCGGCGAACGTTAATAGCGTTCCCAGGGTTCGAATCCCTGGTTTCCCGCCAAGATTCAAACGAAAGCCCCGCAAATGCGGGGCTTTTGTGTTTCTGGGGTTTGGGTGGGAAACGACGGTTTTTGAGAGGCGTTCCGAAACTTTCGGGTAGGCGTTCCGAAACTTTGCCTATTTTGATGGTTTAGCAGTGGCGCCAATCCTCCTGTAAACACGCTTCGTGATCTCCTGCTTGCTGTGTCCTAGAAGCAAGCTTGCATCGCCAATATCGATGATTTCCGATGCCGCTTTCGGTCGGATGTCGCGAAACTGAAAACCGCCAATCTTCGCGGCGAGGAGCGGATCGCCCTTTTCGATTGCTTTGGCACAAGCCTTCTCCCGCGCCTTGTCCCAGCGCAAGCGCAGCATTCCCTTCGTCATTCGCTTTCCGTGTCTGTTTATCAGCAGGTACTTCGAGACGTGACCCGCATTCCTCTCCGTAATTTCCCGAATCAACCTACCCAAGCTGTTTTCTCCCTCCTCTGTGCACATCAGAATCCTTAGCTTGAGCCCTGTCTTGCCTTGCGTGACCAAGAAGTAATCGCCCTCAACGTCGTCCCTGCGCATGACGATCACGTCTGCTGGCCGCTGGCCTGTCAGGTAGCCCAGGTCCATGGCTTCCTTGAGTTCCGGCTCAGCCATCCCGTAGACCGCATCCCAAACTGCGGCATTGGCGTAGTAGTCACGCGGCGTCTCCTTGTTCTTGCGGATGCCCTGGCACGGGTTCTCCCGCTCGGTCAGACCCCATTCTCGCGCCATGTTGAAAACGTGGGAGAGTAGGGCGATTTCCCGATTGGCCCGTACCTTGGCGGTACGAGCGTCGCGGTATCCGGCGATACTGGCTGGTGTGATTGAGTCGATGGGCGCTCCGTCGAACATGGGCCGCAATTGTTTGAGCTCGGCCATGTTGTCCTTTTGGGTACGCTCGCCTTTTTTCGGGATGACGTCGCGGGCGTATCGATCAAAGATTCCCTTCATCATCGTCAGATCGGCTGGCTTTTCCTTGGCCTCAAGCTCTGCCCACTTCAATCTGGCTTTACTCAGGTCTCCGCCAAGCGAGATTTCTTTTCCTGTCGAGTCTCTGTAGTAGTAGCCGACCCACACTTTGCCGTTCTTACGAGGGCGTTTGCGTCGCACCATTCCGGGTGGCAAGTCCCTGTTTTCTGTATTTCGAGGGCGCATCTCAGTTCACCCTGGAGAAGTCAGGTGTCCAAGCTGGCCGCGTCGGCGGTGGCAGCTGTTCAGTAAGTACTGGATTGGTCATACCAAGCTTCATGCGAGCGTACATGCGCCCAACTAACGGACGGCCCCCACGGCTCTCGATGAAGACCCAGTTGCGGTCGCGAAGCCATTTCCGTTGATGGGCTCGCTGTTTATAGCCTGTAAGGTCGGCAAGCTCTTCGTCTGAGAAGATTTCAGCCTCTATGGCTCTGGGTAGTGAAAGGGGCGTATACCCCGCGACAGGCTGCGCGAGCGGGCGTTTCTGAGCGTTTAGCGTTGCATCAGCGAGCGCTGCCCCGCGCAGCTTTTCATGCGGTACAAGTGCCTCGGCAGTGGCGCTGGTAGGAGCAGTAATGCCTGCTGCTGCGCAGCAGAGACTGTTTGTTTCTAGCGTGTCGCCACCATTGGCCGTGCGGAGCAAAGCGGGCAGGGCGTTGGTGTTGTCCTGGTGGTTCTTCATTCCGCTTTCCTCCGGTGTTCGATTGCGAGTTGGTCCATCAGCCGCTGGTGGTAGGTGAGCCGAGCTTCGGCGGCAGGCCATGGGCGGATGGTTTCAGTCATTGGTTCGATGCCGACCAAGCAATCCCAGATAGCCGGACCAGATGGCATGAGGTCGCGGCGTTCGGTTGCCAGTGCAATCAAGTCGGCCTTGCAGATGCATGCGGGTAGTTCTGGAGCGATGTCGAACCGTTCGCACACTAGCCACCAGATACAATCCTCCAAGTGCTGGTAGGCGCTAATCCACTGCTTGAGTGGCCGCGTCATGTCACCCACGTACGCCTCGGCGGCGTCGTGAAGCAAAGCTGCGAGTTTGTGTTCTTCCGGCACCAGCTCGGCGACGATGCAACTGTGCTGGGCCACGCTATAGAACTCGCGGGTGTGGCCATTGAATCGGCAGAGGTGGGCCAGTGCGTGCGAGATGTCGCGTGGGTCGATCATGTCGGCGTCAGGCTCGAACAAGTCGAAGCGCTTGCCGGTGGAGGTGAGGATCCAGTTCATGCGGCTTCCCTCACCAGGTCGGCCAGCAGCAACGCGTCGTCGGTTGCCTTGTGTAATTGGCGCAGCGCTTCATAGCCGATCCGAGCTTTCAACTGGCGGTCGAACTCTTTGCTGTAGCGGGTCAGAACGCGCAGTTCCTTGATGGCCTTGGCGTGTTGCTGCTGCAGTGTGCCGGCGGCTTGGGGTGTCAGGCGCAGCATAGGCATGGCTCGGCTCATGCTGCATCCCCCTTCAACTCGAAGCGATCCATCAGCGCAGCCATATTCAGTGCCTTGTCACGTAGGACAAGCGCCTGAGTTGCTTGGCTTTCGGATCTGACAGCGCGGAAGGTGTCTGCGGCGAGCTTCAGCTTCTCGGCAATGGCGAAAAGGGTGTAGCGGTCTTGCGGTTCCCGGCTCAATAGGAGTTCGGTGCGCATGCATTGATCTGACATCTTTTTGAGAGAGGTTGCATATGCGGCTGAAGCTTCCTCCCGGCCCGAGACGTACCCGTCGGCATAGCCTTCGTCGTAGCCATCATTTTTGCCGTCGGTGAGGCCGCCTCGGTAGCCGATCCAGTAGAGGATGCCGGCGGCGAACACGATGCCGATCAATGCGCAGATTTGGATTGCAGTCATGTGGTGTGCTCCTGGTAGTTACGTTGGCTGGTGGTGGCAGCCGTTGGGGTTACTGGTCCTGCTCGGTTAAATCGTTTTGTGGTCGCGGCATGTCTTCGTCCGCTCGGTAAGCGCGGATGTCGATCAGTGCTGCGACGTGTTTGATGTGGGCATACCGGATCGCCTTGACGCTGTGGTCCAAGGTGGTCACCGGCAGTTGAATACGCCCGCTGTTGATCGCCTCGGTGAAGGTCTTTTCGTTGAGGTTCTTGAAGTAGTGCACGCGCAGCTTTTCCAGAGGGATAAGCACGTCGCCGAAGAGTTGGTGCAGCATTTCCACGGTTGCGCTATCCGGTGCGTGTAGCAGCCTTAGCGGAGGCTGGTTGGTGGTCATCTCCATGAACTCCCGATCAATCTATATTTTCGTTTCACCGCCGGATTCGTGTTCGCGTCCAGTCCTGAACCTCCGAAAGAACCCATGCTACTGGGGCACTCTTGCCGGTAGCTTCGGTTAGCTTGACTGGGCGAGGAAACTTGCTTTCGGGGTTCCTGAGTAGCTTGTAGATTGTTGGACGAGCCAAACCGACAATCTTTGTAACTTCACTCATGCGAATGAGGATGCAACTTGGATCTTTCGCTCCCCTCGCTGTCATCGGTTGCGCGTCGCAGGGTTGAACGATTTTATTTATGCCTGCCACTTCAACCGCAAGTTGTAGAGCGCTCCTAACTTTTTTTGGGGCGCGATCTGAGTGAGGCAATTCAAGTAGGGTTTTCAGCAGGTAATCTAAAAGGTCATGGTTCATTGGGTTTTTTCCGTTTTGGATGGTGCCAGGCATTCAGGCAATGGCGTTTGGTCAGCTCCCGCAGATGCTCCGGCACTTCGAGGAGCGCGGCGTTGCGCTCCTCGCGTGTGTGCATGGCCACGATCTGGCGGGCGTACTCCCTAGGCCACGTCACGGTTGTCTGCCGGGATGGCTGCCAGTTCGAGGCCCAACTGTTCGGCGAGCCAGCGGATACCGGCTTGACGGACCTTGGTCGACCGGCTGTACTGCATGCCAGCGGTCTCGTGGTACCAGTTGCTGTCCTTGACTCGCAGGTACTCGCGGTCCCGCACAGGGAAGGCAGGTAGGTTGCGGTCGTTGAGCAGTCCTTTTTCACGCATGAGAGCGATCAGCTTTGGGCGGGTGAGGCCGAAGTACTTGGCGGCTGTTGCCAGGCTACGTTCCATCTCGGCCTCCTAGGCTGCATGCGCGGCGGGTGTCGCCACGGCTGCCAGATGGGTGATGGACTCGGCCACCATGGAGTAGATCTCCACGTCGCTGCCGTACACCGTAAAACACTTTGTGCGCGGCTTTCTGACGCCGATACTCATGATGGTGGTAATGCCAGCGCGGGTTTTGCTGCGGTGGATTGCCAAGTTGATCGGTTGCTCGAAGCCCATATCGAGACTGAGAGAGCCGCCGGTTTGCACCAGGTCGAATACCTGCTGCTTGTGTTCGGTCTTGAATGCGCCGTAGCGGCGCTCTGCGTGCGGCAGAGAGGATGGATTGATTGAGTTGGTTGGCCCGTTGACGATCTCCTCAATGAAGTCAGCAAGCTTGAGGTGCATCTTCTTGGTATTGGTCAGGGTCAGCGTGTGGCGTTCGCTGCCCAGTTCAACGGTGAAGTGCGTGTCGACTTTGCGGCGCTCGACGTTCAGGCGGAAGGCCAGGGCCTCACGCTGTGTTTCTGCGCGCAGCAGGTGGTTGAAGGTTTGGGTCAGGCTGACCTGGGCCTTCAGCAGGGTCAGGGTACGGTTGTCGAGTTTGTACTTTTTCATGCCGCGTGCCCTCCGCCGTTTGGGTCGAAGGGGGCGGGTGCGTAGCGCTGTTTCAGCTTGGGTTTGGACGCGACGAAGGCGCAGCCGCAGTCTTGTGCCAGGCGGCGGATTTCGAAGATGCGGGAGGGGTTAGCAGCGGCCGGGTGGACGTGCAGGGTGGCTGTGGTGTGCATGGTGTGCCTCGCTCTGTGGTGGAAGAGTAAGGCGAATATCAACCAGTGGTTTATATTTGTCAACAACCGGTGGTTGATAAATCTCTGCGCGTATGAAATTTGATGTTTGGGTTCGCCCAGCATTATGATGGTGAAATGATGGCTCTTAATGACCAGCAGCAACCTCTGATGAATTTATAGGGAAATTCCTGTGGCTAAACCGAGAATATTTGTATCTTCAACATGTTTTGATCTAGGCGTTATTCGATCTGAACTTAGGCCTTTTATTGTTAATATGGGCTATGAGCCTATCATGAGCGATTACGCTGATATTTTGTACGATCCTAGGTCTCATACTCATGAAAGTTGTATTAGAGAAGTTCCTAGCTGTGACGTGCTTCTGTTGGTTTTAGGGCAAAGATTCGGCGGCGTAGCGACACCATCCGCTTTAGAGGGGTTTGACTTTGAGGCTCTTGCGAAAGGTAGCTCAAGTAGTGGTGTGCTCTCTGATCGTACTAACTTGTCAATAACCCAGTTAGAGGTTTTGAAGGCGGTTGAGCACGCTATTCCTATATATGCATTTGTAGATGAGAAGGTCTACCACGATCATCTTGTTTATGAGAAAAATAAACATAATGCTACGATTATTGATCAAATAAAGTTTCCGTCCATTCAGAAGGATGAAACTGCAAAGTATATATTTGAGTTTATAAATTATCTAACGCATCGCGTTCAAAATAATAGTATTACTCCCTTTGCTCGTCTTGATGATATTAAGAGTCATCTGGTGTCTCAATGGTCTCTCTTGTTTCAACGGCTTCTTTCTGAAAATAGAACTAGATCTCTTGAGCTCAAGCGTTATCAGGATTTTTCGGAGAGGTTAGATGATTTAAAAGCTGTTGTGTTAGCGTCTATGTCAGAGAAGAATCTGAGAAGTATCGCTAAAGGAGCGATTCAGTTTCGTCATCTTATTAGCTTTGTTTCAGCTTTAGATATGCCAGATCATCAAGCAGCTCTTCTTTCTGAAATGTCTTGGGAGGAACTGCTTCTAGAAGCGAAGATAGTTGATGTTCAGATCCCTGAAACTACCAATAATCCTTTTTTGCGATCTAGGGTTTATTTGGTTATGGCTGATGACACCTTTTATCAATGCCGATTCCCTGGAAGACATTACGAGAACCTTAGAGCGGACTGGGCGTTGTTCGTTCGTAGTGATTTAGATACGCGTACTGCAATAGTTAATGCGCTTTTAGATGATCCTGATGTTGCGCGTTCAAAAGATGTTTTTCTGATGGGTGAAACTCTTACAGAGTATATGTCGGAAAAAGTAGCCGGCACTGAATCTAACACAAAAATTGTGTGGACTACTTCGCCGGCCGTTGAGGTTAGATAATTTCGGCTTACTCGGGTATAAATGATCCGACAACCTTTCCGCAGATATGTGTCTCTTCCGTAATATCAATGATTGGATATTGCGGGTTGATAGGCCTCAAGAATTGCCGACCTGCATCTTCTACCAGTATCTTAAAAGTAGCTTCATTAGTACGAGGAACTCTGGCGATGACTCGATCACCAGTTTTGGTCTCGGCTTCTGGGTCCACAAAAATAATACAACCTGTAGGATAACTTCGGCCAGGCCCTGGGTTCGTCATGGAATCACCAAGTACTTTTAGCGCATATCCGCTCTCACTAATTGGTACGGGACAGGATAGCCATGACTCCCCGTCATGCAGCTCAAAGTTTGAATCACACCAGGCGCCCGCCTGCACCCACGAAATCAATGGGACTTTTCCAAAACGCCAAGTCACTTCTAGTACATTGTTCTCGCTGCTCGGGCTGAGCGAATGAACATTACTTTCCCCGGTCTGCTCTTTAGGCAACACTCCGTATTGCAACCATTCCCGCCTTACTTTCAGCCACGAGCACAGCTCAGCCATGGTGTCTGCTTCAGGTATAGCTTCGCTATTCAGCCACTTGCTGACTGCCTGAGGACTTTTTTCGGCTCCGATCTCAACCAGATGCTTATGGATGTCCGCACCACGTCCCCGGGTGCGTACACCGGCATCGTCGAGTGCTTCGTGAAGGCGCGCCGTGAAAGCTGCCCGTAGCTCGTTCTTATCAACCATGAGTTGATACTCTCACAGGGGTTGCGCAATAGTCAGTTGATGTTAATATCAACCGCGAGTTGATAAATGGAGGTTGCCATGCTTGACCCCGCAGATTTTCCGAACGCCATCGCGTTCGCATTTGAAGCAGTAGGTGGCATTGGTGCCGCCGCCAAGGTGTGTGAAAGGAGCTATCAGGCGCTCAATAAATGGCGCTTGGCTGCCAGCCTTCCCCGCACCGATTACACCGGTGAGACCCACTACGCAAAACTCTTAGCGACCGCTGCAGAGCAAAAGGGTAACGCGTTTGACGCTGCCTGGTTGCTCAATGCATCGGCCCCACAGAAAGCTGCAGTGTAGATAGAAAAAAGGCGACCCAAGGGCCGCCCAGTTCCTCCCGGCACACACCACCACAGTGCTGTCGGGTCGCGACAAAGGTAGGAGGGCACACCACATGCAAACCACCTCCCTTTATCGCGCTCCCAAGACACGGATGTCTTGGGTTGCTGCCTTTTCCACCACAGATTAGGCAGCTGTAGCGCCAGAGGTGAGCAACGGATTGTTCGCCTCGGCACGGTGCCGGTTTCGATCCCTAAGATCTGGCCGGCGTTTGGGCCCTTTCAAGCCACGCGGCAAATGTAACACCACTGCATGTCGCGGGGCACTGGCAACTTTGTAGGATTAATGCCATGAGCCGAGTAGCTTTAAGCTGTGTTGAGAGAGCGCAAAAGGAAGTACTGACGCTCGAATTAGCCCTGTACCACGCCGCACGGGACTATCCCGGTGGTGCCGCTGCAATCGCAGCCACCACCGGCAGAAATGCCACCACGCTGCAGCACAAGTTGTCTCCCACCCATCCCTCCCACACGGTCAACATTCAAGAGTTCGGCGAGATCCTCGAACTGACCAAGGACCGTCGCATTCTCGATGCGGTGCACGGCCTTGTTGGCGACACGATCTGGCAGGAGCTGGCCGAGGCGTACACCAATGACATGCCCGAAACCCTCACCACGGGGATCGCGCAGTTCTTCCGGCAAGTCGCGGATTTGTCTGAAACCTGGGCCAAGCACATTGGTGACGGCAAGGTCGACGACGGCGAGCTGGCTGAGATCCGCCAGTTGGTCTTTCGCGGCATTCAGGGATTGTTGGGCATGTACAACCGCGCCCAGTACGTCAACCAGACAACACGCGGGGTGGAACGTGGCTGATATCGCTGACTTTGCCAACGACCTGGTGCAAGAGCGCCTGGATCAGGCACTTGCTGCACGAAATGCCAATAAATCCGCCGTTGCTTCGCATTCATTCATGTTCTGTGAAAAGTGCGAGACGCCAATCCCATTGGAGCGACGCCTTGCCATTCCTGGCTGCACCCAATGTGTGATGTGCCAATCCATCGACGAAGCCAGGAAGGCCCGCCATGCTCGATGAGGTACTGAATCAGTTCGCCGATTACGGCCTGGAGCCCGATCAGCCCTTGTTGTTCGGCAAGCTAACCCGCTGCAAAACCACCCAGGACAAAGGCAAAGAAAAAAACGGCTGGTACGTCGTCCATGAACACCGCACCGATAAAAACGAAACGCTGATCTTCGGCAGCTTCGGTGACTGGCGCTCCGGAGACACTCAAAAGATCAAGGTTAAGGCCGGCCGTATGAGCCCCGAGGAGCGAGAGGTCATGCGCGCTCGGCAGGAGGACGCCAAACGCAAGGCCACTGAGATCGCGGCCAACGCATCGCGCCGGGCGGCCAGCCGTGCTTCTAGTCTGTTCAAACGCATGCCCGAAAAGGGCAAAAGCGCTTACCTGGATCGAAAGCAGATCGTCGGCTTCAAGGTTCGCTATGCGCCACGTACTGGCGCATTTTTAGTGCCCATGTGCAACGTGCGCGACCAGATCGTCGGCCTGCAGGTGATCTTCCCGGCCAAGCAAGAGGACACCGGACGTGACAAAGCCTACTGGCCCTACGGCATGTCGAAAGAGGGCGCCTTCCACCTGATCGGCCCTCACCCCGAACCTGGCGAACCGGTGCTGGTGTGCGAGGGCTACGCCACGGGCGCAAGCCTGCACATGGCGACTTCGCTCACCGTCGCCATTGCCTTCGACGCGGGCAACCTGCTGCCCGTCTCCAAGGCCATGCGCGAGCGCTTTCCCGGCTGCCCGCTGATCATCTGTCGCGACGATGATTGGAAGACCAAGCGCCCCAACGGCGAACCCTGGAACCCAGGCGAGGAGAAGGCGGCCAACGCCGCGCTGATTGTCGGTGGCCAGATGGTTGCCCCCGTGTTCTCCGGCGAGCGCGATATCAAGTGGACCGACTTCAATGACCTGCACATCGCCGAGGGATTGGAGGCCGTCCGCCGCCAGGTGCTGGCGGTGGTCAAACCTCCTGCAGCGGGTGGTTGGAAAGACCAACTCGCCCGTACCGAAAATGGCTCCCTGATCGCGCACATGCAAAACGTCGAGCTGATCCTGGGCAATGACGAACGCTGGGCCGGGGTCATCGGTTACAGCGTGTTCAGCTCCAAGATCGTCAAGCTGCGGTCTGCGCCCTTCGGTGGCGGTGCCGGCGATTGGGCCGATATCGACGACATGCGCGTGATGAAGTGGCTCGCGCAGCAGTACAACCTGCGGGTCAAAGCCTCCCACGTGATCGAAGCGGTCAGCGTGGTTGCCCACGATCACGCCTTCCATCCGGTGCGCGAGTACCTGGAGAAGCTGGAATGGGACCGCGTACCCCGCATTGAAACCTGGCTGACCGACGTTTTGGGAGTCCAGACGAGCGAGTACTCGGCCAAGGTCGGCAAACGCTGGCTTATCTCAGCTGTCGCGCGGGTGATGCGCCCAGGCTGCAAGGCCGACTCGGTGATGATCCTTGAAGGCGGGCAGGGCGCCGGCAAGTCCACGGCCATGGGCGTCCTCGGCGGCGAGTGGTTTATGGACACTCCTTTTGCCCTCGGCGACAAGGACAGCTTCCAGGCGATTCGCGGCAAGTGGATCGTCGAGCTGGGGGAGCTGGACAGTTTCAACAAGGCGGAAAGCACCAAAGCCAAGCAGTTCTTCTCTGCGTCCACCGACACCTACCGCGAGAGCTACGGCCGCAGAACGAATGACGTGCCACGCCAGTGTGTTTTCGTGGGCACCACCAACCAAGAGGAATACCTCAAGGACGCCACGGGCAATCGTCGCTACTGGCCGGTGTTCTGCAATAAGGTCGACCTGGAGCAACTGCGCGAGATCCGCGACCAGCTTTGGGCCGAGGCGCTGTTCTGTTTCGAAGCTGGCGATATCTGGTGGGTGACCAAGGACGAGTCTTGGATGTTCGCCGAGGCTCAGGACGAACGCTTCGTGGTGGACGAATGGGAAGGCCCAATCCTCAGCTGGTTGGAAGAGTCGCAGCTTGGCGAAACCGCCACCGGCAACGAGATCCTGACCCAGGCGCTCAAGCTGGACTTCGGCCATTGGGGCAAGCCCGAGCAGATGCGGGTCGGAGCGATCATGCACCGCCTGGGTTGGCGCAAGCGGCGCATGCCGGCATTGCCCAAGAGCGGGGTGCGGCCATGGGCCTATGAAAAGCCTGCCGGCTGGGGGCGTGCGTCTGCGTTGCAGCAATCGGTGATCGAGGAGCCATGCTTTGATTAAAGAGATCGATGCGCGCCTACGGATGTGGGCAGAAGAGCTGCACAGCGACTTCACCAAGGGCGGGCTCGCTGGCGGCAACATGGTTGCCATGATGATGGAGAGCAATGGTCAGTTGATTCGCGGTCGGCGAGCGTTTCGTGCGCCGCTGGAGGGCTCGCTGGATATTGAGCTGATCGTAACCAAGCACCTAGACCCGCTACTGGTGACGGTTGTGCGTGAGCACTACTGCAACCACGACACCGACATGCGCTTGAAGTATGCCCATTGCGACTGTGGGCGAGACACCTACTACCAGCGTTTGCACGAAGCCCACCTGCATATCTACTACATGCTGATGGGGCAGGTTGCATGACCCTCGGCGTCACTCCGCGTGCCTTTGTCCTACTGTCCCGCCTTGTCCGACTCGCGTTTAGCGCAGCTGGACAGGCGCAGGCCGCGCCGTTGTTGGCCTGTCCTACCGTCCAACCTTCACCCGCCCCATGCACACATGAGCATAGCGGGCACGTAATCGCGCCCATGGCGCGCACGCGTGCTTTTAGCTTTCTCTCTATACACGAGAGAAATGTAAAAAAGGTAGGACAGTAGGGCAGAGCCCCGAATCTAGGCGCCTGTAGCTGTCCTACTTCGATTCAGAATAGTGGGACATGTCAGACAGGGCACCAGAAGCGATAGCCGATTGAATGCGTTGTCCCTCCGTTGTACCTGCGTCATACCCATGTCGCACCCATATTGCGCCATGGCATTAAAACTTCCTTGCTGCCACCGGAATCCACCTGTAAAAAGTACCCATCTTCGATAGGTGCGACCGCAAGCAGCGGGACACACCACCACACTGAACCCGGCCATTGCGCCGGGTTTTTGCGTTTATGGGGTAGGGCGATGACGAACGAGCAGCAAGCGCTTATTGAGATGCCGGTCTGGATGGTGATCGTACTGTCCCTGGTCGGCGGGATTTCTGGCGAGGCATGGCGGGCCGACAAAGCGGGGGTAAGCGGCTGGTCCTTGGTTCGCCGATTGCTCCTTCGGGCCGGGGCCTGCGTGGTCTGCGGGCTTTCCACCATGATGTTGTTGCACGCCTCGGGCATGTCGGTCCTTGCGGCAGGGAGCATTGGATGCCTTACCGCGATGGCCGGCGCAGATGTCGCCATCGGGCTGTATGAACGCTGGGCTGCCAAGCGGTTGGGCGTATGCGATGTGCCGCCATCGGGCAACGGTCATGCGTGATGCGCTGGAGGTCACGGAATACGTGGCTTGTAGCGACGCGCACCAAAATCAGGTGCCGAAAAGCCGCCGGGGACCCTGGGGGCATCCGAGGGACACGGGGCATGAAACCCGCGGGAAAGCGTTAGCGGATGGCCTGCCAGCTTACTGAAATTCAATCCATTGAAATTGAAAGGTTTCCATTGAAAAGCCGTTGAAAAGGAGGGCTTATGACGGATCCACTGTTCCTGTCTAAAAGCGCTTTCGCGGTTCGCATCGGCAGGACGCCGAGCTATATCACCTGGCTCAAAGGCAACAACCGCCTGGTGCTTTCGCCGGACGGCAAGATGGTCGATGTGCTGGCAACCGAAGCGCTGATCCTCGAAACCGCCGACCCAAGCAAGGCCGCCGTCGCCGCACGCCACCAGCAGGACCGGATCCAGCGCGACGTTTACAGCCAACTGTCCCCCCTGGTCGAGCCGACTAACACGGCTGCGCCGCAGCAGCCTATTGCTGTTGGCGCCAAGGGCCACGACTTCCAGAAGGCTCGCGCCATGCGCGAACACAACCTGGCGCAACTGGCCGAGATCGAGCTGCATAAGGCGCAGGGCACGCTGGTTGCCAGGGATGCAGTCGAGCTTGGGGCCTACAACGCCGGGCGCCATCTGCGTGACCAGTTGTTCGGCCTGTTGCCCCAGCTTTCGCACAAGCTGGCAGTCATGTCCGACCCCTGGGACATCGAAAAGCACCTGACGGCGACACTCCGTAAATCACTGGAAGAGGCAGAGCGCATGTCCTCGTCCGACCTTGAACGAGCGATGACAGCGAGCTGACCTATGACCACGGAAATTCCTGACGGGGACCGTGCGTACCGTGAGGCGTATTTCCGTGGGCTGCGGCCTGATCCAGACCTTTGGATCGACGAGTGGGCCGACGAGTACATGCGCATCCCGCGCGATACCGGTGCCCCTGAGCCCGGCCAGTACCGCACGGATCGGACGCCGTACGCTCGCGAACCCATGCGCTGCCTGTCACCGGCTCACTCGTGCCGGCGGGTCGTCACCATGGTGGCCTCGCAGCTGATGAAAACCCAGATCGCCTTGAACTGGATGGGCGGCCTGATCCACATGGCGCCGTCCAACATCCTCGCGCTGTTGCCCAGTCTGAGCCTGTCCAAGCGGGTTTCCGGCCGGATCAGCAAGACGATCAAGGCAACCCCAGAACTGGCGAAGCGTGTGGCAGCCATCCGCTCACGGGACGCCCGCAACACCATGGACACCAAGGAGTTCGAGGGCGGCGCCTTGTACGTCACCACGGCGGGCTCGGCAGCCAACCTATCCGAATTGTCAGCACGCTACATCTACGGCGACGAGGTTGACCGCTGGGAGAATGACGTCGGCCAGGAGGGTGATCCCATCGTGCTTGCAGAAACGCGGGCGACCAACTTCGGGCGTAATGCCAAGATCTACTTTTCCAGCTCGCCGACGATCAAGGGCGCCTCGCGCATTGCGGACCTGTTCGAATCCAGCGACCAGCGTTACTACTACGTGCCATGCCCCACCTGCGGGCACATGCAGGTGTTGGAATGGGAGCGGTTGCACTACAGCAAGGACTACAGGACGGTTCACTACGAGTGCGCCGCGCCTGAATGTGACGTGCTGATCGAGGAGCACCACAAGACCGATATGCTCGCCCGTGGCGAGTGGCGTGCCCATGGCAATGGCGATGGCAAGACGGTGGGCTTTCACCTCAACGCCCTGTACTCGCCGATTGGTTGGAAAGACTGGGCCTCGCTTGCCGAGGAGTTCGAAGACGCAAAGAAGGCCCAGGCCAAGGGCGACATGGGCCTGATGCAGGTGTTCTACAACACCCGTCTAGCCAAGGTCTGGGACAGCGCGCAAGAGCAGACCAAGGCCGAAGTGCTGGTCGCTCGGGCACGGCTGGAGACCTACACCCTGGGCAGTATTTCGGTGGGCGTGCTGATGCTGACCGGCGCCGTCGACGTTCAGGCCAACCGCCTGGAAATGATGGTGATGGGCTTCGGTGTCGGTATGGAACGTTGGGTGGTCGATCACCAGGTCATCTGGGGCGACCCTGCGGATGAGCGTACATGGGCGGTGTTGGACGAAAAGCTCAAGGTTCGTTACCGGCATCCTTGCGGTGTCGCCTTGGCGATCCTGGCGACGGGCGTCGACTCCGGCGGTCACCACACCGACGAGGTGTACCAGTTCTGCCGAGTGCGGCGCTGGCGAAACATCTTTGCGATCAAGGGCGCAAGCAAGCCCGGCAGACCGGTGATTGCTCAGCGGCCTTCCATGGTCGACGTGACATGGAAGGGCCAGACCGAACGCGGCGGCGCTGAGCTGTGGTTTGTCGGTACCGACACTGCGAAGGACTGGATCTACAACCGCTACGCCTTCGAGGACGGCCCTGGATCGCTGCACTTTGCCAACGACTTGCCGGACGAGTTTTTCGCCCAGTGCGTGGCCGAGCGCAAGGTTGCCCGATACGTCAAAGGCTACAAGCGTATCGAGTGGGTAAAGGGCAAGGCAGAGCGCAACGAGGCGCTCGACCTGATGGTGTACTGCCTAGCGATGGCGCATTACCTCGGCATCAACCGCTACCAGGAACACGACTGGGAACGGGTGCGACAGGCCCTGGCGCAGTCCGGTTTGTTCGACGATGTGTTGGGCGTCAAGCCAGTGCAGGGCGAGCGAGTTGACGCGGACGAAACACCAGCACCGGCACCGGTTGCGGCGCGTCAGTCGCTACCCGCACCGCCACCTGCTGCACCTATCGTCCAACCGCGACCCGCTGTTCCCCCTCAACGCCGCAGCTCCACCAGCGGCTACCTGAAGAGACGCTGATATGTCGTTTACCCCGAAGCACCTCGAAGTCATCGAGCGCGCCATTGCACGCGGTGAAAAGACCGTGCGCTACAGCGACCGCACGGTGGAGTACCGCTCTATCGACGAACTGCTCAAGGCTCGCGACGAGATCCGCACGTCGTTGAGCCAAGCCGCCGGGCCGCGCTCTCGCGTGATCCGGCTTACTCACGGAGGCAAAGGACTCTAATGGCTCGACATTATCCGACGCTGACCCGTAATGGATTCTTGCTGCCGTCGAACATCAAGGCCAGTTACGAAGGCGCCGGTGAGGGCCGTCGCTCGGCCAGTTGGGAAGCCACCGACAACGGCATCAACAGCATCAACACCCCGGCACTGCGCAACCTGCGCGCGCGCTCGCGGGCGGCAGTGCGCAATGACCCGTACGCGTTCAACGTCATCGACAAGCGCGTCAGCAACCTGATCGGTACCGGCATCACGCCCAGGCCGACCACTGAAGACGCAGACCTGCGCAAACTTCAACAGCAGATGTGGGATGACTGGGTGGATGAAGCGGACGCCGACGAGCTGACCGACTTCTACGGCATGCAGGCCCTGGTGGCGCGCACCGTGGAAACGGCCGGCGAGTGCTTTGTGCGGTTGCGACCGCGCAGCCCCAGTGAGGGTTTGGCGGTGCCGCTGCAGCTGCAGGCGCTGGCTCCTGAGTTCGTCCCGCACGATAAGTTCGAGATGGCCAAAAACGGCAACGTGATCCGCGCTGGGATCGAGTTCAACCCGGCCGGCAAGCGCGTAGCGTACTGGATGTATCTGTCGCACCCACGCGATTCGTCGTCGTTGAACGCTGGTTACAACCAGCTGGTTCGTGTACCTGCGGCGCAGGTGCTGCACATCTTCGAACCGATGGAGCCTGGTCAGTTGCGCGGCGTGCCGCGTTTAGCCCCGGTGTTGAAGCGCCTGCGCAGCTTGGACAACTACGATGACGCGGTGCTGTTCCGCCAGGAAGTGGCAAACCTGTTTGCCGGTTTCATCAAACGGCCGTCACCGGAGATGGGGCAGCAACCACGCGACCCTGTCACGGGGCAACTGCTGACGACCGACCGTGATGGCTTCACGCCGATGGTCGCCCTGGAGCCCGGCACCATGCAGGAGCTGGGACCGGGTGAAGAGGTGGAGTTCTCCAAACCGCCGGACGCCGGCAACAACTACCCGGACTTCATGCGACAGCAACTGATGGCTGCGGCGGCGGGTTCGGGGACGCCCTACGAGATCCTCACCGGCGACATGCGGGAGGTCAACGACCGGGCACTGCGTGTGGTGCTCAACGAGTTCCGGCGCCGATTGGAGCAACTGCAATTCGGCGTGTATGTGCATCAGTTGTGTCGTCCGGTGCGGGCCGCATGGATGGACATGGCGGTGCTGTCCGGCGCTCTGGTGCTGGAGGACTACGCGCAACGTCGTCGCGAATACCTGCGTACGCGTTGGGTACCGCAAGGCTGGGCCTATATCCAGCCGGTGCAGGACGTACAGGCGCGACGCATGGAAGTGCAAGCGGGCTTCGCCTCGCGCAGTGAGATGGTGCTGCGCACTGGTTACGACGCGGAAACGGTAGACACGGAAAACGCCGCCGATCTCGTCAGGGCCACCAACCTTGGCCTCAACTACACGACTCTTGACGCCATCGAGCTGAACGATGACAAGGAACAACCATGAGCAAAAAAGCCAAGCCCCGCGTTTATGACAAGGCGGGCAAGCAGGTAAAGGTCGCCGATAAAAGCTGGTACACCCTCCAGGCCAGCGGCGAAGCCGAGCAACGCAGCATCGAGATCTTCGTGTACGGAGAGATCGGCGCCTGGGGCGTTACCGCCAATCAGTTCGTGCAGGATCTGCGCGCCATGGATGACGGCACTTCCCCCGTGATTGTCGCGTTCAATAGCATCGGCGGTGATCTGTTCGACGGCCTGGCGATTCACAATGCGCTGTCGCGATTGGGCGAGCGCTGCACCGGTCGTATTGACGCCCTGGCGGCCAGCGCGGCCAGTGTCGCGGTGTGTGGCGCGCACCGGGTAGTGATCGCGGCCAACGCCATGTTGATGATTCACAACCCCTACACCTTTACCGGTGGTGATGCCGAAGACTTCCGCCGTGTCGCTGACGTGCTGGACCAGACCCTGGAAGCGATTATCGCGGCCTACAAAGCTAAGGCGCCGGACATCGACGAAGCCGAGCTGCGGCGCATGGTCAACGCCGAAACCTGGCTCACGGCCAATGAGGCAGTGGCGCTGGGCCTGGCTGATGAAGTCGGCGACGGCCTCAAGGTCAGCGCCTGTCTCGGCCAGGGCAGCGTGTTGCAGCGCTTCCAGAATGCCCCGCCCGAGCTGCTCGCCCAACTGGACGAAGAGCCGGAAGTTGAACCGCCGGAACCCGATCCGTCCCCCGTGCTGGACGCGGCCAAACTGGCGCTGCTGGTCACTCAGGGCTGTGCGGCGGCAGGTATCAGCAACCTGGTGGACCCGATACTCGCCACGACGAAGCTGGAAAGCGAAGCGATAGTCCAGGCGGCGCTGACCAAAGCCAAAGCCTTGCACGGCCTGTGTGTCGCGGCACGGTTGCCAGAGCTGACCGGCGAGTTTATCAGCGCGGGCTTGGACGAGGCGGCCGTCAGGGCGCGCCTTTTCAACAAGCTGGTGGGCAGCGGCGGTGGGTTTGAAATCAACAACAGTTTGCCGCTGGACAATGATCCAGCTCCAACGATCAAGGCCAAACAGGTCGATACCCATGCAGTCTGGGCGGCTCGCCAGGCAGCACAGAACGGAACCTTGAAAGGAGCAAGAGCATGAAAATCGAATCGATGCACGCGGGCGAATTCCTGTTGTCCGAAGGCGCTGGCACCATTTCCCGCGAGGCGATCAATGTCGCCGCCGGGCCGGCGCTGGAACCGGGCCAGATCCTGGGCTTGATCACTACCACTGGTGAGTTCGGGCCGTATCAGCCAACCGCTGAAGACGGCACTGAAAACGCCATCGCCATCCTCTACGGCCCGCTGGGGCAGTCTGATGTTGTCCGTCGCGGTCGCGCTATTGTGCGGCTGGCCGAGGTCAGCGAAGCCCATTTGACCGGCCTCGACCCCGCTGCCGAAAAGGCCTTGGCCGCCCATTCCGTGATCGTCCGCTAAGACGTTCATCCTGTTTATCCATCCCGCCGAGTGCGGGATTTTTCGTTTCTGGAGAGTAACCCCATGGCCGATATCGCCATTTTTGAAGACGATGCATTCAGCGTCTCCTCGTTGACCGCTGCAATCAATGAACAGGAATACCTGCCGGGCCGCATCAGTAGCCTGGGCCTGTTTCGTGAAGAGGGCATCAGCACCCTGACCGTGCAGATCGAGAAGGACGGCGACACCCTGGCACTGGTGCCGGCGGGTGAGCGTGGCACCTCGGGCCTGGTGGTCGGCGCTACCAAGCGTCAGATGATTCCGTTCAACACCGTGCACCTGCCCGAACGCTTCACCATCAAGGCCGACGAGATCCAGGGCATCCGCGCCTTCGGTACGCGCAGCGAATTGCAGGCCGTGCAGGACGTGGTCAACAAACGTCTGGCTAAGGCCCGCCGTCAGTTGGATGCAACGCATGAATTCCAGCGCATGGGCGCATTGAACGGACAGGTGCTGGACGCCGATGGCAAGACAGTCCTGTTGGATATTTATAAATCTTTTGGCGTGAATCGCCAGAAGCTCCAGATGGGGTTGAACAGTCCAGACACCGAGCTGCGGGTCAAATGCGGCGAAGCGTTGGATATGCAAGAGGAAGCCCTCGGCAGTGTCACTAGCAGCGGTTCCCGCGCAATGTGTGGCAAGAACTTCTGGAACAAGCTCATTGTTCATAAGTCGGTCAAGGAAACCTACCTGAACACCATGCAGGCCGCGTCTCTGCGCGGCGATGCCCGTGAAAGCTTCGAGTTCGGCGGGATCGTCTGGGAGCGTTATCGCGGCAAGGTAGCGGGTGTTGCGTTCGTTCACGACGACAAGGCCCTGCTGATCCCTGAAGGCGTGCCGGACTTGTACATCTCGTCCTTCGCCCCGGCCGACTATATGGAAACGGTAAACACCCAGGGCATCCCGTACTACAGCAAGATTGAGCCAATGCAGTTCGGTAAGGGCGTAGCAGGTGAAGCGCAGTCCAACCCGCTGCACCTGTGCACACGACCTCGGGCGCAGATCCTGCTGGAACTTTAACCGTGGCCTTCCGCGATCTGATCGACGATATCGACGACGTGGTATTCGAGACCCTTGGCGACAGCGCCCAGATCGAAGGCCGCGCCGAGCCCGTGCTGGGCATGTTCGCGGCGCCGTGGAAGCAGCCGCAGTTCGGCAAGGTCCACACCGGCTTACGCGAACCTCGCTTTGAGATCCGTGTGAAGGACTCGGGCGGGCTCAGCAAGGGGCTGCGGGTCACCATCGACCTGCCGACCCTGGATGGCGGCGGCGACTACGACCTGCTGCAACTGGAGCCCGGTGGTGACGGCCTAGTGGCCCTGATCTTGAGGAAGCGACCATGAGCGTCGGCAGCCATATGCAGCAAACCCGCGACAGCGGGATGATCAACATCCTGCCGTCTGCGGTGCATTCCCAGGCCTTGCGCGAGTTCGGTCAACTGTTGCCCAAGGCTGCGGCGGCGGCTCAGCGTCGAGCAATCAACAAAACGTTGGGTCGGCTGCGTACCCACATCGCTCGGGCGGTAGGCAAGCAGGAGCGGATCGCCCTCGGCGCCGTCCGGCAACGCTTGCGGGCTTATCCGGTTAGCGGTGGGACGATGCGCGGCAAGTTGTGGTTTGGGGTCAACGCCATCGAGGCCAGTCGAATCGGAAGGCCTCGGCAATCCCGCACTGGTGTCTCGGTGGCGGGGCGGCGCTACCAGGGCGCGTTCTTCAAGCAGGTGTACGGCAGCAGTCCTGACATCTGGATCCGCACGTCGAGCAAGCACTTCAACGCAGCGGATTACCCCGACAGCACGCAGGGGCGGCGCAGCTCAGGCTTCATTGCGGAAAGCGACAACCGCTTCCCCTTGGCGAAAGCCAAGGTCTCGCTGGACCAGGTGCGACCGCACTTCGACAGCTGGGTGAAGCGCGCCGATGAAATCTTGCTGGGGATCCTCAAGCAAGAACTCAACTTTGAACTGCAGAAGTACCTCAAGGGGAGCGCCCGTGTCTGATCAACCCTTCAGCCTCGACCGTTTGTATGAGGCAATCGAGCAGCACCTGCAGGAGCAACTGCCAGGAGTTCAAGGCGCTTCGTTCTGGCCGGATCTATCGGCAGACACCAGTATCCCTACCCCGGTGGTGCTGCTGGAAATGGCCGAGATGGAACCCGCACCGGATATCGGTACCGGTGAAACCTCGCTGACCTGTAAGTTCGAGGCGCGGATAATCGTCGACTCGATCAGCGCGGATCCGCAACGGCAGGCCGTGCAGTTGGCCTCTCAACTGGCGGTGCTTCTTCGAGGGCAGAGTTGGGGCCTGGAGGTCGATTGCGCCGAGTTTGTGCGTTCAACTCAGGACTGGACCAAGCCCGAACTGGACGGCTATTTCGTCTGGCTGGTGGAGTGGGATCAAACGGTCTATCTGGGGGCTCAGGAATGGCCATGGCCGGATGAGCCGCCGGGCTCGTTGGTAATCGACCTGGGGCCTGGCGTTGGTCCGGTCAATCCAGGGGATCTGTTATGAGCTATGTCGCTGCCCAGCATGACCGGATGATCGCCTCGACGGTGATGCCTTGCGTCGTTGTTGGGGTGGATCTGGCCGCCGCCATGGTGCGTGTGAAGTCGGGCGACTGGACCAGCGCCTGGGTGCGCTGGCACAGCCAGGCCGCCGGCAAGGCACGCCACTGGCGGGTTCCGAGCATGGGAGAGCAGGGCGCGTTGATCAGTCCCAGTGGCGAACCTGCGATGGGCACTTTCATCCCTGGTCTGTACGGCAACGCCGGCGCCCAGCCGGATAACCGCGACCACGTGGAGGTTTGGCGTTTCGATGATGGCGGGTCGCTGGTCTACGACTGGCAGGCTCAAAGCTACACCATCGATTTGCCGGCCGGCACTGTCACGGTCAAGGTCGGTGGTTCGGTGCTGGAGATGACGCCGAACAGCGCGCGCTTGGTGTCGGACAAGATCAACCTGGTGGGGATGGTCACCATAGATGGTGCTACGCAGATCAACAGCACGCTAAACACGGCGGGCGACATCAACAGTGCCGGCAAGGTCATCGATGCCGGCGGCAATACGGCGAACCACAAACACTGATTCCGACCCGCCCTGTGCGGGTTTTTCGTTTTAGGAGCATCCATTGATGAGCAAGAACAAATCCGAAAGCTTCGAACCCATCGGGGCTGCTCGCGTCTTCCGCGACAAGCTCTACACATCGCGCACTCTGGTTTTTCCTGACGGCAGCTCGGCGCCGGTCATCAAGGCACATGTAACGGCCTGTGGCGATTCCCAGTACGAGTTCCTCAAGGCACATCCCGATATGGAACAAGTGCAGGAGTAATCCCGATGATCGGAATGGATCGCCTAACCGGCCAGCCGTTGTCCGGGCACGACCATCTCCGACAGTCCATTGGGGACATTCTCGGCACGCCCGTGGGCAGTCGGCGGATGCGACCAGAGTACGGCAGCCTGATCCGCCGTTTTGTCGACCTGCCGGTTAACGCCGGTTGGAAGAGCGCGGTGCAAGCCGAGGTGGCTCGCTCACTGGGGCGCTGGGAGCCGCGGCTGAAACTGGAACAGGTGCAGGTCGTTGGCGTTGTCAGCGGCCGCATCGACTTCAAATTAACCGGTGAATATCAGGGCGAACGTCTGCTGCTGGAGGTGTCGGCATGAGCACGGTGGATTTATCGGCATTGCCAGCGCCGCAGGTGCTGGAGACTCTGGACTATGAAGAGTTGTACGAAGAGGGCATGTCGGCCTTTCGCGAGTACATGGGTGACAACTGGTCGGCTCCGTTGGAGAGCGAACCGGTGGTCAAGCTGGTGGAACTGGGTGCGTACGGCAAGATGCAGAACCGGGCGCGGGTCAACGACGCGGCCAAGGCGCTGATGCTGGCTTACGCCGAAAAGGAGGATCTCGACCAGCTCGCAGCCAACGTGAAGCTCCAGCGGTTGGTGATTCAACCGGCCAACCTGCTGGCGGTGCCGCCGGTCGAAGAGGTCAAGGAGTCGGACGACGCCCTGCGTGAACGCATCCAGATGGTCTATGAAGGCCTCACCACCGCTGGCCCACGTAACAGCTACATCTTCCATGCACGCAACGCCTCGGGGCTGGTGGCCGATGCCACCGCGGAAAGCCCATCGCCGGCAGTGGTGGAGGTGACCGTATTGAGCCTGATCGGCAGTGGCCAGGCCGATCAACCGCTGCTTGACGCGGTGCGCATCAAGCTCAGCGACGATGACATCCGTCCGGTGGGCGACCGCCTCATTGTGCAGAGCGCCGAGATCCTCAACTACCGGATCGATGCCGTGTTGCACATGCAAGGCGCCGGTCCGGAAAACGACGCCATCTTGGCCGAAGCCACCAAACGCCTTGCGGCCTGGATCAACCCACGCAAGCGCCTGGCGCTGGAGGTTGCTCAGTCCGGCGTCGATGCTCAGTTGCACATCAGCGGCGTAGGACGGGTAGAGCTGCGGGATTGGCTCGATCTGAGGCCAACCAAATTTCAGGCCGCTTATTGCACTGGCTTCAGCGTTGTTCTTGGGGGCTCGACATGACCAGCTTGCTCCCCCTAAACAGCACGCAGTTGGAGCGTGCCATTGAGGCCGCCTTGGTCGAAAAAACTGAGATCCCGCTTCGTAGTTTGTACAACCCGGACACTTGCCCGGCGCAGCTGCTGCCCTGGCTGGCTTGGACCTGGTCGGTCGACCGCTGGGACAACAAATGGTCGGAAGCCGTCAAGCGCTCGGCCATCCGCTCCGCGTTCTACGTGCACGCGCACAAGGGCACCATCGGCGCCCTGCGGCGGGTGGTCGAACCCCTGGGCTACCTGATTGAGGTTATCGAGTGGTGGGAAACCACCCCGATGGGCATTCCTGGCACCTTCGCCTTAAAGGTCGGCGTTCTGGACGCTGGCATTAGTGAGGAAATGTACGAAGAGCTGACCCGGCTCATTGATGACGCTAAGCCTGTCAGCCGGCATTTGACCGGGCTGGCGATCAGCCTGGAAAACACCGGTTACATCGGCATCGGCGCCTGTGTAAGCGAGGGTGAAGTGATCGACGTTTACCCACCAACCCCACGCGATATCGAGGTGACCGGCACCTATGGCCTGGTCATGTGTATTGATGAAATTGACACCCTGGACGTGTACCCATGATTGATCAGAACAGTCAGTTCTTCGCCATCCTCACGGCAGTTGGGGAGGCGAAACAGGCAAACGCCACGGCGCTTGGCCTGCCCTGGACCTTTTCGCAGATGGGCGTGGGTGATGCCAACGGCGCGGACCCTATTCCAAACCGTACCCAAACGCGCCTGATCAGTGAATGGCGCCGGGCGCCGGTCAATCAGGTGCGAACAGATCCGGCCAACCCCAACATCATCATCACCGAGCAGGTGATCCCGGCAGACGTGGGCGGTAAGTGGATCCGGGAAATCGCTCTCTATGACGCTGATGGCGACATGGTGGTGGTGGCCAACTGTGCGCCGAGCTTCAAGCCTTTGCTTGTGCAGGGGACCGGCAAGACCCAAATCATCCGCATGAACTTCATCGTTGCGAATACTTCGAGCATCGTCTTGAAGATCGACCCGGCGATTGTTCTGGCGACGCGCGAATATGTTGATGCGCAGATTATTGAAGCCATGGCGAAAATGGACTTCAAGCATTCGGTGTTAGTGGCCACCACGGCCAACATCGCGTTGAGCGGCGTGCAGACCATTGATGGTGTGCTGTTGCCGGCGGATGCGCGCGTGCTGGTAAAGAATCAAGCGGCCGCCAAGGAAAACGGCCTGTACGTGGTTTCATCCACGGGCGTGTGGAAGCGCACCCAGGATGCAGATAGTAGCGTCGAGGTGACGCCTGGGCTGTTTGTCAGTGTCGAGACGGGCACCGCCAACGGTGACAGCGTTTGGCAGCTGGTGACGGATGCGCCGATTGTTCTGGGCACTACCGCTCTGACCTTTGAAATGGCCGTGGGCCGCACTGGGGTAAGTGCTGGCTCTTACACCAATGTGACCGTCGATAAGTATGGGCGGGTGATCGGCGGGACCAATCCGACCACATTGGCGGGCCATGGCATTACCGACACCTACACGAAAGACCAGATCGAGGCGATGATCGCCCAGTCCTCCGCTCTGCCGGTTGGCTCGATGGTCCCCTTTCCAGTTGATAAGGTGCCGCCTGGGTTTCTGGAGGTAAATGGCGATGTTAAGAGCGTTGCCACATACCCCGATCTGGCCATGTTCCTGGGGGGTGTATTTAACAAGGGCGACGAGGGCGCCGGTAACTTTCGCCTGCCCGAGTCGCGCGGTGAGTTCCTGCGGGGCTGGGACCATGGGCGCGGGGTTGATGTCGGGCGCGCAATTGGCTCTATGCAGCTCGATAGTCTGCAAGGCTTCCGTATGGAAACGATGCGGACTAAGGCTGGCACAGCATGGGGTAACGATGACGCCGGTGCTGGTGATCCAGGGGTCGGCCCCCCGCTTGGCACAGTCACTGCGGGCACTAGACCACGTAACTTAACGGGCGCTTTCGTAAGTGATGGCGTGAACGGCGTGCCTCGTGTTGGATCGGAAACCCGCTCGCGTAGCTTGGCTGTAATGTGGTGCATCAAGGCTTGGAACGCGCCGATCAATCAGGGGAATATCGACGTTGCGGCCCTGGCCAGCGAAGTCGAGAAAACCCGAAACCTTTCGATTCAAGGTGCTTACCGGGGAATCCTGATCTCTGCGCCCGGCGTCGGCTCGCTTATCTCGGCCCGCGTTGATCAGGTGATTGTCAAAGATGGTGCCGCTGTGGCGCGTCGTATCAGCGGTCTTTCTGCAGCGATCAATCTGGCCACTGTCGGAGCCAATGGCTTGGATAGTGGGGTATTGGCGGTTTCGAGCTTTTACTCGTTGTGGGCTATCAATGGTGCGGCCCAAGCCTTCATCGCTGCGCTATGCCCTGTGCTGACGGGTGCGACCACTGCGGGTTCAGCGGTTGTTACCGGCTTGCCCAGCACCGCGTCACTGCGTGTTGGTATGCAACTGTCGGGCTCGGCATTCCCTGCCGGATCGGTTGTGCAAAGCATTGATTCGCCGTCTCAAATCAACGTCAGCGCCCTGGCGCTGACTACGACTGCGGCGGCGTCTTTGCGTTTCGTTTATGAACCGGTGCTTCCTGCCGGATACACGTCAAAGGCGCGCGTCGGCATGCTTCTGACGGGATCAAACGGAGTGCCCTGTGCTTACACGCAGATCGATAACATTCTTCTTTTCGATCCGACGGCGGCGTCGAATACGGTCAATTACCCGGTAGCAGTTTCGGGTGTGGCCAATGCGCCAGTGTCTGTATCGCTTGCCAACTTTGTGCCGCCAACAGCCCGTAAGGTTTCGTTGGTTGCCGGATGTACGAATGGCTACGTGGGCTTTGCGCCTGAGGGAGCTTTCGCCTCAACGCCTGGTACTGGTTATCTGAGCCCCGCCCAATTGAACGGGTTTCCGTTCGCGGGCGGTTATAACGCGTCTGGTCCTGTGCCTACTGCCCAGGGCGAGTTCATTTTGCGGCGCATGAGCTTTCTGTATTGTGCGACCGCTGCGTCGGCTGTGGCACAGGTAATGGGCTGGGAGGACGGGTTATGAGTTTTGCTGTTCGTAATGACGGAATCTATCGCTGCCGGTCCATCGGTGGCCCTGAAGAGCTGCTGCCCGGCGAGGTGTTTTCAGAGGTCTATGTCCCTTTACTTTCGGTCGGTATTGATGTTGATGCCGAGCGGTCATGGCGTGACGGGGAACTGTCCAGCCTCATGTGGTTGCGCGAGCGTCACCGTGATCAGTTGGAAATCTCGGTAAACACAACCCTGACCGGCGAGCAGTTCACGGAGCTGTTGCACTACATGCAGGATCTACGCGACTGGCCGCAATCACCGGACTTCCCGGACAGCGAGCATCGCCCCGTCGCGCCGGAGTGGATCGCCGACCAAACCGAATAACGCCCCGCACTCACGGGGCGTTTTCTTTCCCGCAACACGAACAACCTACGGCCTCGCATATGCGGGGCTTTCTCGTTTCTGGAGTTCAATCATGAGTGGATTCTTTCACGGCGTCACCGTGACCAACGTCGACACCGGCTCGCGACCTATCGCGGTGCCGTCGTCTTCTATCATCGGTCTTTGCGATACATTCACCCCAGGCCCTAATGCCAGCGCCTTGCCAAATCAGCTGATGCTGATCACCCGCGAAAGCGAAGCCATCGCTGCTTGGGGTGCAGACGCGGCAATCACCAAAGCGATCCAGGCCATCTATGTACGCTCCAAGGCGGTGATTGTCGCCTGTGGCGTGGCAAAGCTGGCTGACGCTGCAGCGCAGACCTCGGCGATCATTGGCGGCGTGCTGGCAAACGGTAGTCGTACCGGCATGCAGGCACTGCTGGATGGTAAGAGCCGTTTCAACGCGCAGCCTCGCTTGCTAGTCGCGCCCAAGCACACTGCGACTTTGCCCGCTGCCACGGCACTTGTGGCATTGAGCGACAAGCTGCGTGCTATCGCCATCATCGACGGTCCCAACACCACCGACGAAGCCGCAATGGAATACCGCGAAAACTTCGGCAGCAAACGTGTGTTCTTAGTCGATCCCGGCGTTCAGTACTGGGACACCGCCGCCAGTGCCACCATCGACGCGCCAGGTTCTGCCTGGGTTGCTGGCCTCTTTGCCTGGACCGATTCGGAGTACGGTTTCTGGGCCTCGCCGTCGAACAAAGAGTTTGTCGGTATCACCGGCACCCGCCGGCCTATTGAGTTTCTGGACGGCGATGAAACCTGCCGTGCGAACCTGCTCAACAACGCGCAGATCGCCACCATCATCCGTGATGACGGCTACCGCCTCTGGGGCAACCGTACCTGTTCCGCCGATCCTAAGTGGGCGTTCGTCACCCGCGTACGAACGATGGATATCGTCATGGACGCGATTCTCTACGGCCACAAATGGGCGGTCGATCGCTCAATCACCAAGACCTACGTCAGTGATGTGACTGAAGGCCTTACGGCGTTTATGCGTGATTTGAAGAATCAGGGCGCGGTGATCAATTTTGAGGTGTTTGCGGACCCTGAACGGAACACGGCCAGTCAGCTGGAGCAGGGCAAGGTGTACTGGAACATCCGCTTCACCGACGTGCCACCGGCAGAAAACCCCAACTTCCGGGTCGAGGTCACCAATCAGTGGCTGACCGAAGTCCTCGATACCAACACTTAAGGAGAACGCCCGATGGTTCCGCAAACGCTCTACAACATGAACGCCCATATCGACGGCGTCAGCTTTGCCGGGGATATCACCAGCGTGACGCTCCCTAAGATGACCCTCAAAACGGAAGAGCATCGTGCTGGGGGCATGGATGCCCCCATTGAGATGGATCAGGGCATGGAAAAGCTGGAAGCCAGTTTCGCCGGCAAGGGTGTGCGTGCTGAAGCATTGAAGTTTTACGGCCTGGCCGACCAGACCGCGTTTAACGCGGTGTTCCGTGGTTCCTTCAAAGGCCAGAAAGGCGCTACCACGGGCGTTGTTGCCACCATCCGGGGCATGCTCAAAGAGGTTGATGCCGGTGACTGGAAGGCCGGTGACGCTGCCGAATTCAAGTATTCCGTGGCCTGCAGTTACTACAAGCTCGAAGTCGGCGGCCGATTGATGTACGAAATCGATCCGGTCAACTGCGTCCGTGTCATCAACGGTGTGGATCAACTTGCCAGCGTCCGCCGCGACCTGGGCCTGTGACGGAAAGGTATCTCATGAAAAAGCTGAAAAAAATTCCGTCCTGGCTCGTTGTTGGGTCTGACAGTGCAACGGTCACTCTTACCAGCACTTACGATATCCATGGTAGCAAGGTCGATCAGTTGGCCCTGCGATCTCCGTTGTTGCGCGAAGTGCGTGCATCTGACGCTGTTGGTGGCAGTGACGCCGTGATGCGCGAAATGACCATTCTCGCCTCGCTCTCGGATTCCAGTACCAAGGATCTCGATGGGCTGAAGCTTACGGATTACGCGCGTTTACAAGCCGCTTACAGCGAGTTGCTGCGCGATCCCGAGCTTCCCGAAGATGAGAGCATAACGCCAGAGTGGTTGGTCGTTGATCTTGAGGGGGCTGTCGTTACGTTCTCCAGGCCTTACGACATCAAAGATATGAAGGTCGACCGACTGACCCTGCGCGCTCCCACCGTGCGCGACGTACGTGCAGCAACGTCTGCTTCCAATGGCGATGAAGAACAGCGCGAGACGATCATCCTGGCCAACCTTTCTGAATCCGATACCAAGGATCTGGAGGGGCTAAAGCTGACGGATTACCAGCGTCTGCAGGCCGCCTACTTTCGCCTGGTGCAGGATGACGGGGTTTAACACCACCCTGCAAAAGCAGGTCGCGAAGCGTTTAGCGACGCAGTTTTCATTTGCTGCCAATGAAATCGAGACCATGCACTTTTCCACGATGATCTGGTGGCTCATGGACTGAGCCCCGCATCCCTGCCTGGAGTGTTCTCATGGCAAACAACCTGGCGCTCGGCCTGGTCATCGGCGGCGTCGTCAGTTCCACGGTCGGCGCCGCCTTCAAGGATGTAGAAGGCCGCATCAAGAAACTCGGCGAAACCGGCACCAAAGCTCGCGTGTTGCAGAGCACCATCGGCGACACCATCCGCCTGCGGGACGAATGGAAAAAGGCCCACGACACCGGTGCGGCATCGGCTGATGGCCTGCTGCGAAAGCTCGAAAGCAATCTCAAAACCCTGAAGGAGCAGGGCATTGAAGTCGGCAAACTTCGCAAGGAATATCAGGCCCTCGGCCAGGTAGCGCGTGGTGCTGAACTCAAGGCCCTGGGCCACACGCAGATCCAGCAGGGTAAAGAGGGGATGAAGAATTCCCTCGGCAAAGCGGCGGCGCTTACGGCGTCGTTGGCGATCCCTACGAAGGTTTCCGGTGACTATCAGGCGCAGATCCGCCAGATGTCGCTGTGGGCACACACTGCCGGTACCGGCGATGAGGCCAAATTGGCGGCGAGCATTTCCAAGGTCGCGGCAGATAAGGGCATGAGCCAGCAACTGCTGGCGAAGTCGGTCGGTGCGTTGATTGAAAAGGGTGTTGAATGGGACGTAGCCACGTCCTATGCCGGGCAAATCGCCGACTTGATCGACGGCCAGGGCATGGAGCCCGAAACCATCGCGACCTTGATCAACTCCTTCAAGGAAGCCGGGGTCAAGCAGGGCGACATGGCCGCGATGCTGGGCCAGGTCGCGGCGGCCGGTGACATCGGCGCGTTCGGTCCCAAGGAAATGGCGAAATATCTGCCGGCCATGCTTGGCAACATCAAGCGCCTGGGCATGGAAGGCCCTGAGGCCGTGCGTTTCCTGGGTGCCAGTCTGCAGTCGCAGTACTCGCAAACCCAGGACTCGGCAGCTGCCGCCACCAATATGAACAACCTGCTCAACGCTGTGATCAGCAGCACCAGTCAGGAGCGGTTCGCCAAGGAAGGCTACGACCTGGCCGGCTCGATCCTCGCTGCAACAAAAAGCGGCAAGGCGGCCAACCCGGTGGATGCGTTCATCATGCTCAGCGAGCAGCTGATCAGAAAGCAGGATCCTGCTAAGGCCAAGAAAATCGAAGCGCTCAAGGCCAAGATCAAGGCCTCGGCGGATGGCAGTGCCGAGGAAGAGCAGGCCATGGTCGCCCTGACTGAAGCGGCCGGGTTGGCGAACATTGTCAGCGATCAAAGCGCCAGTGCCGGTCTGCTCGCGCAGATCAAATACGGCGACAAGATCAAGGCTGATATGGCGACCATTGAGAAGACGGACGGGAAGGCCAAGATCGAGGCGGATGCTGCGAAGGCGCGAGAGACCTCCAACCGGAAGTGGGCAACCGCGACTGCCGGCATTGAGTCGTCGATGACAAGTATAGGGGATGCGGTGCGGCCGCTGACTGACTTGGCTGCAGACGGGTTGGCGAAAGTGGCGTACGGGCTTGGCGAGTTGGCAGGGAAGTTTCCGACCGTTATCAGCGGCGCGACGGTGCTGGCTGGGGGCATTGTTGCACTCGGAACAGCAATGAGCGCGTACAAGATGGGCAAAGGCATGCTCAATGTTGCCCGCGGCTCGTTGATGGGTAATCCGAATGTAATTCAGCGGGTGTTTGTCACCAATCCATCCGGCAGTTCTGGTGGCGCCGACGGTGGGGATGGGAAACGGCGCCGTGGCAAGGGTAAGCGCGGACGAGGTTCTCGGGGACCGGCTGGAAGTCCTGTGCCTGCTGCTCCGATTGAAGCGGTTGCCAGCAAGTTTTCTCCAAAAACGATGATGGGCAAAGGCGCTGGATTCGCTAAGGGGGCCGCGCCCTTGGCGTTGATTGAAGCCGGGCTGATCGCAGCTGATACCTACCAGAACGCCCAGACTCGTGACGAAAAAGCCGAGGGCTATGGAACCGCCGCTGGGACATTGGCCGGAACGTTGGCCGGTGCTGCAGCTGGGGCCGCAATAGGTTCGGTGGTACCGGTAATTGGCACTGTAGTCGGCGGACTGATCGGCGGATTCCTCGGTAGTTGGGGCGGCGGAGAGCTGGGCGGTGCAGTGAGTAAAGCCGCATTCGGTGGGCCGGATACGCCGATAGAGCGCTTGGCTCAGCCCTCTCCGTTGCTGCTGTCGAAGCCCAGCGGGCCAGGCATGTCACGGCTGGCCCAATTGGCACCGACTCCGGCGACCGGGCCATTGGTGGGGGATGTCGCCCGTTCGTTGGCATCCGTCCCTTCTGCAGCAGCAGTACCTGCACTGCTCAGTGCCGGTGCCGCCGCGAAACCGGAGCCGGCGCGTGTCGAACAGGCCTGGACGTTTGCCCCGACCATGCCAGTTACGGTGCAGGGCGACGTCAAGGATCCACGGCAACTGGCGCAGGAAATGATGCCGCACATGCGTCAGCTGTTCGAAGAGTTCAGCCGAGAGCAGGCGCGGCGCAATCTATTCGATGCCCCTCACATTTAAGGAGTTGTCATGGCTTATATGGAGCAGCTGCAATCAGGCTTCAAATCCCTGGTCCAGGCCGGGGAGGCGGGTCGGCATAGCATTGACGGTATGATCGGCCCGGTGAACGGTGCCATTGGCGAGATCACCGGGGCGGCTGATGAACTGTCGAGTATTCCCGGCGTGCCGCCTGGTGTTGGCGAAAAGCTGCAGCGGGTGATGCGTGGGATCGGTGCGGCGCAGTCCAAGGTCGGTGACGTGTTGTCGACCTACAGCAAAGCAACGCGCGCGATGTCGGCGATTGATGAACGCCTGGGTACCCTGAAGGAGCAGGCCGCCAGGGCCAGCACGGCAATCAACCAGATGGCCGGTAAGGTCAGCCCTAATCTGGCGAACATCTTGCCCACCAGCGCCCTGGCGCCGAATGCCACGCCTTTGGCGGAAGCGGTGAAGCCGTTCCCTCACCTGCTGATCCTGCAGTCGCTGCAAACCAATGCCCAACCGTTCTACTTCAACCTGGACACGGCGGCTTTCAACGAGTTACGTCGGCAGACAGAGTTTCGTTGGGCCTCACAGGAGCGCCTGACCCGGCGGCCAGCCCAGCAGGCCGTGGGTATGGGCGAGGAAAAGCTGACCCTTAAGGGCGTGATTTTCCCGACCTTCAAGGGTGGCCTGAAGCAACTCGACACCCTGCGCACCATCGGTGCCCAACTCTTGCCGCTCAACCTCACCACAGGCTATGGCGTGGTACTGGGCACCTGGTGCCTGCGCAGCTTGGAGGAAGAGCAGAGCGCCTTGCTAGCGGGCGGGATCCCGCGCAAACAAACCTTCACTCTGGAGTTCAGCCGCTATGGCGACGATATACAGGACGTCTGAGGGCGACCAGCTCGACACCCTGTGCTACCTGCATTATGGCCACGTGAACGGTACGGTCGAAGCCGTGTTGGATGCCAACCGGCTGCTGGCTGATGAGGTACAGCCCTTGCGGGCTGGTATCCTGATCACCTTCCCAGATATCGCTGAATCAGTGGTGGAGCAGGTACAACTGTGGGGTTGAGGTATGAGTTTGCGGTGATCATTGATCGCCATGCCGTCAGGTCAAGAGCGCGCAATTTTGAAATTTTTTAGACTGATAACTGGCCTAGCTGCCTGGAAGCGATTTTTCTGGTTGTAAGAGACAAGTTTTCACGGTCAAGCTAGAATGCTGCGCTTTGTTTGTATCAAAAAAAATACAAATACATCTGCTGAAATCCTGTGCGTCAGTACGGGGTAATCTTAAGATTAATGAAATAGTACTTGGTACTGTAAAAATTATGGCTGTCACTAACCAAAGTAAAAGCTTTAGGTCGGATATTAATGGTTTAAGAGCGTGGGCTGTTGTTGCAGTAATACTTTACCATTTTGGTATTGGGGGCTTTGGTGGGGGGTTTGTTGGCGTAGATGTTTTTTTTGTAATTTCCGGGTTTCTGATGACTCGTATAATTATACAGGGGCTTGAAGGTAGTGGGGGTAAGCGGTTCTCTATATTTGCATTTTACCTAGCTAGAATCAGGAGGATCGTGCCTGCCCTGTTTGTCCTTTGTGTTGGGGTTATGTTTGTCGGTTGGTTTTTTATTCCTTCAGTAGAATATAGGGGGTTGGCGGAACACAGCATTAGTGCGCTAGGTTTTTTTTCAAATATAGTTTTTTTTAAGGAGTCTGGTTATTTTGATGCGGACTCTCATGCTAAGTGGCTTTTGCATACTTGGTCGTTGTCGGTTGAATGGCAGTTTTATATTATTATGCCGATTGTCTTGTCGGTGATTTGGAAAATCCGCCCTGGGCGTGGCGTTGTCGCACTCATGATTACTTTGGGTATGATGCTGTCCCAGTATCTGTCGATTCGGTGGTCGGCCTATAATGAGTCGTTGACTTTTTTCATGTTGCCAACCCGAGCTTGGGAGCTTTTGATAGGTGGATTGGCGTTTCTGATATCTGAAAGATTCCCCATAGGCGAGCGCTTTAAGCGCGCATTTGAGATTGTTGGGCTGTTGTCAATTGCGGCGTCGGTTTTTGTATTTGATTCAAATAGTCGATGGCCTGGTTGGAATGCATTGGTGCCCGTAGTCGGCACGGCGCTAGTGATTCTAGCTGCACGTGATCAATCAGTATTTACAGGTAATAAGCTAGTTCATTGGTTGGGTGAGTGTTCATACTCTCTTTATCTCTGGCACTGGCCAATTGTCGTGTTTTTGTTTTTTTTCGGTATCCAAGGTTCCGGTCTAGCAGTGGCTACTGGTCTCCTGATTACATTGTTACTTGGGAAATTGTCCCACCTTTATGTTGAGGTGCCTTGTCAGAAAAAGCTCGACGTGGCATCTCCGGTAAGGAATTGGCTGATTTTTTCTGTGTTTTTCATAGTGGCGGTTGGTGTGACGTTCTGGGTCCGCGTAAATGATGGCGTTCCCCAGCGGTTGGATTCTCGAATTGATAGTGTTTTTATGGCGGCTTTTGATAAAAATCCTAGGATAGGCGAGTGCTTTGTTTCTGGTGCTGGTGTCGTTCCTGGGTGTACGTATGGGGGGGGAGATTTAGGTGTGATTGTCATTGGTGATAGTCACGCTCAGTCGATTGTACGTGCGGTGGAGAAGTCACTTGTAAGCAAAAATTTTAATGTTCTTGATTGGACGCTTGCAAGCTGCCCAACGATATTTGATATGGGGATTGTTGGTAATTCTGGTTATCGGTGTGCGGAATTTGTAGCGTGGGCATTTGAAAAGCAGAAAGGTATATCGCCTGCTGTTCCTATTGTTATGGTTAGCCGGATGTCCGGCTATGTGTTTGGGTCGAATAATTCGGGTGTGAAATACAGTGAAGTTCCAAGTTTTTACGTTGGTGCGCCGTTTTCTGAGCGCTCTCCCGAATTTTTGAATTCATTCCGGCAAGGTATAATAGATACTGCCTGTAAATTTTCTGAGTATCGCAAAGTATATTTGGTTCGACCGATCCCTGAGATGGGGGTTGATGTTCCCAGGGTGATGGGCAGGTCATTAATTCTTGGGCGTGAGAAGGATGTCTCAATATTATTGTCCGATTACAAGTTCAGGCAGGATTTTGTCTGGGAGGCCCAAGACGCAGCTAAGCAGAAGTGCGGTGTCGAGATACTGGATCCGCTCCCATATCTTTGTGCGTCTGGCAAGTGTAGCGGTTCAAGTAATGGGTTGCCTATTTATTACGATGACCATCACCTAAATGAACATGGCGCAGAAATATTGGTGCCTTTGTTCAAAACGATAGCAGGGTAATAATCGACTGAGGATGCTCTCTGATGCTAATAAATAATACTCTAGGCACGCTCAAGAGGCTCGTTCAGAGGGTCTGACGAGCACCTATTTAAAAGCCCTGCACTTGCAGGGCTTTTTCGTTTCTGGAGGTTTATAACGTGAAGCCAGTTTTTCGTATCGTCGCGGACGGTGCTGACATCACCGCACTGATCAACGACCGCTTATTGTTACTGCGCACCCAGGACAAGCCCGGAATGGAGTCCGACGAGTTCGAGCTGCGGATCGATGACCGTGATGGCGCTGTCGCCTTGCCCAAGCGCGGTGTCTACATCGAGATCTACCTGGGCTATGTAGGATCAACCCTGACCCGACTGGGACGATACACCGTCGATGGGGTCGAGGTCTCTGGTCCACCCGATACGATAGTTATTCGTGGCAAGGCCAGCGATATGCGCGGCAGCGGTAAAACCACCCGCAGCGGCAGTTGGGAAAATGTGCCGTTGTCCAAGATCGTCAGCGACATCGCGGCACGCAACGACTGGAAGCCTGAATGCTCTGTAGCCACGGTTGTGCCTCGGGCCGATCAGTTGAATGAGTCGGACTACAACTTCATCACTCGGCTCGCCAAGGATCACGACTGTACGGCCAAGGTCGCTGACAGCAAGTTGCTGGTACTACCTCGCCAAAGCGGGCAGACCGCCAGTGGCAAGAGTCTGCCGGCTATTACCATCCGGCGGACTGACGTCAGCCGCTGGCAATTTCGCTTCACCGATCGCACCACGCAAAAAGCCGTCAAGGCCAAGTACCAGAACAAGAAAACCGGTGAGCTGGTAAACCTGACCCTGGAGAACGACGAGGCGCCTGCAGGTCTGCCGCCTGTTCATACCGACCGGCATATCCACCCGAACAAATCCGCCGCCGAGCAAGCAGCCAAGGCGCGGCTCGCGGCGTTCAACCGCTCGACCGCTGAAGTTCGCCTGGAGATGGTCGGTCGTACGGATCTGTTTGCTGAACGGCAGATCAATGCGCAGGGCTTCAAGGAAGGGCTGGACGGTGAATTTCTGGTGGAGTCGGTGGAGCAGGTGTTCACCCAGTCCGGTTGGAGCACCACCGTGGAATGCAATGCAGGGAAGAAAGGTAAGGCCAAAGCGGCCGGAAAGAAAAAGGGTAAGTCCAAGGAAGTCAAAGTCCTGGAGCTGTAACTGACAAAACCTGCTTCAACGCCCACCGCCATTGAGCGGTATTTTTTTGTCTGGAGAAAAGTATGAACCTAACCGAGAAAGACCGAGACGTCTTGGCTCGTACGCTTTGGGGTGAAGCTCGCGGCGAGGGCCTTGCCGGGCAGACCGCTGTGGCCTGGACCATTCGCAACCGCGTGTTCGATGGCAAGGCCAAGTCATGGTGGGGCGAAGGCTACGCTGGCGTGTGCTTGAAACCGTGGCAGTTCAGTTGCTGGAATCAGAACGACCCAAACTATGCCTACCTGAGTGGCGCAAAGCTGATCCCGCCCGCGCAGTTCGCCCAGGCGCAGAAAGCTGCTGACCAGGTGATGTCCGGTGCGGTGCCCGATCCCACCGGCGGTGCCACCCATTACTACGCCACGACCATGCCGAAGCCACCGGCCTGGGCGGCGGTCGCCAAGGAGACCCTGCGCCTCGGCCATCACATTTTCTTCAAGGATGTGCCGTGATGACGCCCGTGCAGAAGCTGGTGGGACTGGGGCTGGCATTCGTTCTGGCCCTGGCCATCGGCTTTGGCGGTGCCTGGCAGTTTCAGGACGGGCGCCTGGGCAAAAAGATGGCTGAGCGTATCGCGGAGCAGGCCGCTAGCCACCAGAAGGAACTGGACGCAATCACCGGCGAGGCTTGGCGTCAGCAGACGGCTGAACTGAACAAGCGCCTGGCGACCGAGCAGCAGCTCGCCAAGCAGGATCAACAACACACCAAGGAATTATCTGATGCCAAGACCAACCAGGCTCGCCTGCGCGATCGCCTTGCCACTTCTGATCTGCGGCTGTCAGTCCTCCTCGCCGAGGACTCAGCCGGTAGCTGCAACGTGCCTACCGCCGCCGGCGCCGGCGGCGTGGTTCATGCAGCCGGCCGAGCCCAACTTGACCGAGCGCATGCTCAACGAATTATCGACATCACCGATGCAGGCGACCAAGGACTGATCGCCCTGCGGGCCTGTCAGGCCTACGCAAAAGAAGTCTCTACACCGAAGTAAAAGGAGCGGCCGGGCAGGATGCGTCAACATCCAACCCGGCCGCCTTCCCCGCAGAATGTCCCTGCAAGTCCAGCCAAGGCTCCTGCTTCGTGCACAAAGCGGAGCGAGCCTAGCACTGTTTATCCATACAGCAAAGGTCTTGCTTTCATATGTCTACCCCCATCATTCCCTGGATGGGCGGCAAACGCCGCCTAGCCGACCGTCTTATCCCTCTCTTCCCACCCCACGAATGCTACGTCGAAGTCTTTGCCGGCGGCGCCGCACTTTATTTCATGCGCCCCCAGGCTGCGCCCGTTGAGGTCCTCAACGACATCAACGGCGACCTGGTGACGCTGTACCGCGTCGTGCAGAACCACTTGGAAGAATTCGTGCGCCAGTTCAAATGGGCGCTCAGCTCCCGCCAGGTGTTCGAGTGGCAGAAAATGACCCGCCCCGAAACCCTCACCGACATCCAACGCGCCGCGCGATTCTTCTACCTGCAGCATCATGCCTTTGCCGGTAAGGTGACCGGACAAACGTTCGGTACTGCGACCACGGGTCCGGCCATCAACCTGCTGCGGATCGAGGAGAATCTCTCGGCAGCGTGGCAGCGGTTGTCAGGCACCTACGTTGAGAACCTTCCTTGGTTGGACTGCGCTGAGCGCTACGACCGTGCACACACCTTTCACTACATGGACCCTCCTTACTGGCAGACCGCCGGCTATGGCGTCGACTTCCCGTTTGAGAATTACGAGCGCATGGCTGACTTCATGCGGCGCTGCAAAGGGAAGGTGATGGTGAGCATCAACGATCACCCGGATATTCGCAGGGTGTTCGAGGGATTTAACTTCGAAACCGTAGACATCCGGTACAGCTCCGCCAATCAACGGCAGGTTAAAGCGGATGTCAGCGGTGAGCTGGTGATTATGAATTGGGAGCCCGCTGCGTTGGGCGGGTTGTTCTGAGGGGCCCTGGCATTTTCCGTGAACATTGCGAAATCACTGGTGGTAGGCTTTGCTGGAGGCCTGCTGCCAACTCTCTTTGGATTGATCCTGATTCCCGTCTAATCCTGACAGAGAGCCCACCCCTACCGACAGTCACAGTCACAATGGAAAACCCCGCTCAAGCCCAGCATCGGCTTGGCAGTGGCAGTAGAACCAACCCCCTCCGTATCTGCAAAGGAACCCCGTCGATGAGCAACGCCCCGACTTCGCCAAACAGCTTCGAGCATTCCCGCCTGGCCGACCTGATCGCCATGCATCAGGCCATTGCAGCGCTGGGCCAGGTCACCGACCTGGCGGCCGGGCAGGCGCAGCAGGCGGCCTTGTATGCCCGCTTAGAGGCGCTGCACCCGACGCTGATCAGCGTCGAGGAGCGCGGTGCGTTCAATTTGCTGATTGGCTCCATGGCTGTCGTGCGCGCCGAGACCCTGGGCGCCAGATCCACATCCCCTCATATGTGAAAGCCAGTAACGGAAAGTCCGTTGCATCCACAAGCCCGCAGGTGTGGGCTAAGCTCATAAAGAGGGACGCTTTTCGCATCCCAGAATTGGACAGGAAAGCTCATGACCAACATCCGTGTTCGTCGTATCAGAGGCCACTATCGCGATAACCATGGTTCGCTTACCCAGGGCTCGTTGGTATTCATCGACCTTTCTGGCAAGGGAATCTGCACCGAGGATGGTAAGCAACTTCGAGCACGCCGCCTTAAGTCTTCATCCTCCACTGAATGCGACGAGCTGTACGGCCCCGAAATAGGGTTTGATTTTTTGCCTGACAAAGGCGAGTGCGAGCGGGTGGGCATCCCGGTTGATCCGGCTGAGTGATGGGAAATCTCTAGGTAATGCGCAAGCCCAGCCCCTGCTCTGGGCCGAGGCCGTAGAAGAGCGAAGCTTTTCGCTCCCCAGGATCGAGCAGGGAAATCGACTTACTTTCAGCAAACGCCATTACGAATGGAGCAACAAAATGAGCAGAACACCTAATGATGACCGTAGTGACAGCATGAACCCGAACAACGATGCTTATGACTCAAGCATGGATAATCACTCCAACCAACTCAATCCAAACAACGATGCTTATCAAAGAAACAATGATGATGACGAGCTGGATCAAGGTGATTGTTTTGAACATGGAGAGTGACAGAGTTTAATTTGAACGGGTGGCTCGCGAACGAGCCTTTTGCACGTCGGGAATGATGCCTTTGCGCGAATTTGCGCTGTCGGCATCGTCGGCCAGGTCTCCTCTCACATCTTCCTCAAAGACACGCAGTAGTCACGGAAACGTTGAACCGTAAGACAAAAATTTAAGGCCGTTAGAGGCGCTGCGTAGGTTCTGGAGAATTTTCGATGAATTTTTTAAAAGTAATATTGGCTGTCACTTTTTTTGCTGCTGGGCCCTCATGGGCTGGAGATTTGACTGGGCCTCAAAATAATGCGGTCAGATCAGCGAAGCAGTATCTCAGCATGACGGGCTTCTCACGGAATGGGCTTATTCATCAGCTTTCATCTGATGCTGGAGAGGGTTTCGACGTTTCTGACGCTACGAAAGCAGTGGACAGCATGAACATTGATTGGAACCAGCAGGCGGTTAGGTCTGCGAAGCAGTATCTCAATATGATGGGCTTCTCGTGCAAAGGCCTCATTAAGCAACTTTCCTCAAGTGCTGGAGAAAAATACACGGTGGAACAAGCAACCTATGGGGCAAAACATGCAGATGGTTGCTAAAAACGGCGTGGTTCAAACAATAGTTACATTGGAATTATCGAATTTGCCTACAACCATCGTTCTAGGCCGTTGGGATGAAATAGCAAGAAGTTGACCAATACCATGCACCAAGCATGGTTTGCCCGCGCGGATTTGGGGCGTACCGCTGCGGACAACCTGAACCAGTAGGAAAAGTCGCCCGCTACACCCCAAGCCTCGGTCCTCAAAAGCCGGGGCCGAGGACGTAAAGGCACCGGGAAGGCCGGTAAGCCAAGAAGGAAATGAAAGAATGAAAGTCCCTTGCATCAGCAGCTTTTTGGCGGCCACTCTCCTCGCCAGCGTCTCACTGGCTGCCCAGGCAGACCAAACCCCGACCCTGTGGAAAGTGCAGGTAACGGCTAAGACCCCTGCTGGTCCTCACGAGTTTGTGTTGACCGTTCCAGACGGTGATTGCGTCAGCGCCGATGTTAAAGATGCGAGCGGGACCAAGGCCGCGCTGAAGGTCTGCATGGGTAACACGCCCGCGCCGCATACCCTTTATGGTTGGCTGATTACTGATCCTCAGGAAGCTGCAAAGAACGGCGATGCCAGATTCGAAAAGGGAGAGGCCTTCTCGGTGGGCACTGCGGGCCGATCTGTTGAAGCCGAAAGCTCGCTGTATAAAGTGTCGTTTTCTAAGTCATAAGCAGACTAGCTGAGGCGCGGCTTGCAGTGAAGCCTGAGCTTTCTATCGTCCGGACCTAGGAAAAAGCATGGAAGCAACCGATGAGGTTTACCAGATCCTGAGCGACGCGAAGGTCCTTGCTCGGCGGTATTATCACCTCACAGGCAAGCCACTGGGTGTCACGGGTGAGGTTGCGGAGTATGAGGCTGCTCGAATCCTCAATCTTAAATTGGAGTTAGCTAGGCAAGCGGGGTATGACGCTACGGAAACAAGAGACGGGTCGACTCGCAAGATCCAAATCAAGGGTCGGTATTTCTCCAATCCTCGAATGCGAGGCGCTCGGGTTGGTTCGATCGATTTAAAGCAGTCCTTTGATACGGTTCTTTTAGTGCTGCTCGATGCTGATTACAACGCATTCCAAATATATGAAGCGGCTAGGCCCGGCTGTTGAGGCACTACTGACTAGATCTGGATCTAAAGCTAGGAACGAGCGTGGGTCAGTCGCTATCAGCCAATTCAAAGCAATCAGTAAGCTGCGCTGGGAGCGAGTGCCGGTAGCGGCTACGAACCACAAACCCCTTTCGGCGCTGCTGTCATGCCCGTCTGATGAACTGATGATCGATTATCACGAGCCAGCGAACAAGCTCGAAAACGGCAAGCTAACTGATCGTGGTGTTGAGGTCTGCTATCGGCTGTTTGATGCTGGTAAAAGCAGGAATGCTGTTGGTGCGGTGATGGAGATTAGCTTCGGCGCGGCAACCCATCGTTTTGAAGCTTGGAAAAAAATTGGTGGCGTTGATCGCAAGAAGGAGCCCCTTGACTGAGCAATCGAGGATGTGTGCTTTGGTATGCCTGAACTCTGTGAATGTTCAGAAATTGCTACAAGAGAAACGCTTGTCCTTCTGCTCAAGCAGAGCAGAGGATACAGACGCCCTACGTCTAATCCATCATCGGATCGAGGGATAGGCTGAACCCGAGCGGTATCCATGGGGCAAAAATGGGGCAAACCGTACGCCAATCTATGCCATCCAATGCCAATTACGCATTTATGCAATCAGATGCGGGCGGGCGGTAGGGCTAGCAACCACGGGCGTATCCATCAAAACTGCCCCCATACCCCCACACAATCGGGGTGTGCTTTGTTAGAAAGGATTGGTTCGTAACTTCGCCAGGCCCTGCTTGATATGCCCAGCGTTTTCGCCGATGACGAATAACGCACCACGTACGTTATTGCCAACCTCATCGAGGCCTTGCTTTTCGCTTTGGAGAGTCAATTCCATTAGCGCAGCTTCTAACGCGAGCTGATTCTCGTACATTCGTTCAAGCAGATCCGGCAGTGAGTATTCCCTTGACATGTGTGCTATCTCATCGAAAAGGCCTAAGCATAGCAGGGGCTTACCAAATTGATGCTTGCTTAGGAATTGCTACGAGACCGGCGGCTCAATGCTCGGTGGGCATAGCTGGCGGTAGTTTTAAGGAAGGCTATGTCCAATCCATCGTCGGGTGATGAAGTTGGTGTGAGGTCTTGTGATAGGGATAGCTCCTACAATGCCGGTACAGATACGCAGGTCTGTTGCTGAACAAGGGCATTGGTTCAATCGAATGGATAGCCCGAACAGATGGAGCATACCAACGTCAGCATCATCCACTAGGACTATGGAACCTGGATCAATGAGGATGGCCCGGATGTCGATGGTATGCTGCAGCTTGCGTCATAGCTGTGATGGAATGGCTTACTCCTCCCTAGCTATTGACAGTTGTTCGTGGATGGGTTGCTGATTACCCCCGAGCAGCAACTCCTTCCAAAAACTATCAAGCCGGTAGCTAGGCTTGATGATATACATTCCAAGTATGAGAGTTGTTCTTGGAGGCTTTCTACCATAGGTTGATCGGTCGTTGGTGATGATGAGTACGTCAAAATAAAGCACTAACATCCTCTGCTAACTCGTTGACCAACTCCATGTTGCGTTGCTTGGTCTGGCCAGAGTTTGGGAGTGTCATATTTGCATTCCATTCCTGCTTTTTCTCGGTTTGTTTCCGATCATGAAAAGAAAAAAGCTCTAAGGTTCTTACTATATTGAATAGGTTCATGGTAGATGTTTTTGCGTAGTCTGTCGGCCAGACAAGCCGGCTCTGTGAAAATTGATGAAATGGCTCTTGCGTGCGCTTGATGCGCAGAGCGTCAGTTATTTCGTCAATTGAATAAATTACATGTCTCAGCGCAAAACTATCCATGTTCGGAGCATATATTAGCGCCATAACGCCATCTAGCTCACTTCTTATGAAGTCTAATAGCTCGTTGTCTTGTGCTGGTTTGTTATCTGAGGGGTGCTGTTTCCATTGTGATTTAAAGTTGAAGGATGAGTAGTTGTTTAGAGGAAAGATATTTTTGTAGGTGTTTAGCGGGTCCGTAAATTTGCACGCGCAAGTAATTTCCAGTTTTTCTAAGACGTTAATGAATTCTTCTTTGTGTTTAATGTAATTATTGAATGTATTTTGTTTTAGAGTTTCTTCAATCTGATGGGATGCTTCCTCCGATCGATGAAGTGCAGCGGTTATAGCTGTTAGTGGTACGGCTAGACCTATTATTGATAGGGGGTATTTGTATAGTTCAAAAAAATAGTTTACGCAGTCAGAGGACAAACATATTTTAAAGTTTTGATTGGTGAGGGCGGAGGTAATGAATAGTGTCGCCCCTAATATTAGCGGCAAGAGAAGTGCAATTCTAAATTGAGGGGATTCTGAGAGTTTTTTAGGTTTCACAGGATGGCATCCTAAATAAAGTGGTTGTCGGCCAAAGGCTATTGATCTTGGTGCTTCATGAGGTAGTCAATCCGGTGTACCTGTGCGAGTGGACGCCTGTTGATCAAATATACAAGGTGGAAGGGGCCCTACGTCCAGTCAGTTATAGGACGTTGGAGGAGGCTAAACGCTGGGCTGCGCGAATGGGACAAAAATGGGGCAAGACGTACGCGAATCTATGCCATCCAGTTACACTTATACACTTTTTGGCTGGTGGGCATTAAAGCAAGCAACGACGTATCTAATCCCCAAAATTCGTCAAATAGCGTTACATAATAGGTTTTGCTTGGCAATCTGATCGCTCGGGAAAAGGATCATCATTCGGTATAGAAGAGTGTTCATGGTTTAATATTTTCTTCCGGAAGCGTTTCTTCTTTTGTGGTTAAAGATGAATTAATGGGCTGGTTGGGCGCCTCTTTTGCGAGATTGCTCATAATGCTTGGGACAAGCATTTCTATGAAGCCGGATATCATGGCTACCATGAAGTATCCAGTATTTTCGGGGGACTTTTCGACAAAAGAAAAAGCAATATTGCTTTTTATTGCAAAAAAAGAAAATATTGCTGCGGTGATTGCAATCAAAATTCTTGAGCATCCAATCAGACAGTTTACAAATTTACTCGCATCTAAATCTATCTCCAATTTGGAGAATCCTAGAGCGATCGACAATACGCCACCCAAGGCCCCACAAAGCGCAATATTTAATAAGAGTGGGGCGGATTGAAAACCATAAATTCCTGACAGTAATAGAAGTATGGCTACCAAGAGAAATGCGCTTAAAGTATATTGAAGTCGTCCCTGTATAGTTTTAAGTTTGAATAGCCGCCCTTCAGCTTGCATTAATATATTTTTAGCTACCTCAGTATTTCCTACGATGTTTGTAGTTATGGCTCGCCCTACAAGCCTGTTAATTGACTCTGTGCCGGAAAGTTTTTCTGGGAGCCATGAATAAATTCGGGCCAAATCTGCGGCGAGCTTATAGTGGTTTTCTGCATATAATAATATGTCGGGATCTTTGTCATCAATATCTATTCGTATCGCGCTATCAGTGCGATACACGACCCAGCCAGGATGCTTCGCATATATTTTTCTAATTTTGACGTCATCGTTGTCTCGCGCGCCTATTTTGTAATCGTATGGCTTTTTGATTGCTGGATTAGTGGTTTCTTTATTACGCCTTAATAGTGTTTTTATTTTATCTAGCATATGATTCCTGGTCGACACGTAGTTTTGTTATGAAGGCAGTAATTGGCTGCCTTAAGTAGCTAAGCAAGGTTGAGGCATATTGCGAATGTGCTAACAGAAAATGTCAGAGAACTTCGTTTACATGTGCCGATTCCTCGGATCTATGATCCGTGTAGCCTGTTCGTTTTTGATTTGCATCGCACGATCTTTTTTGAGTGCGGATAACAATGAACCTCATCCTACATCATAGCGAAGAGCTATTACAGGTGGGCGGCTTGGATTCCTTCGCTTAGAAGGCTTCTGGAGTCTAGTCACTAGCGAAGCTCTGTCTACCTGTGCAGTGCCGGGGTCTGTTTGATATGGCTGATATTTTCACAAATCGCATGGGGCGCTACACGCACATTTTGACCCACCTCAACCTAGTTGTTCCGCTCGCCCCGCAGCGCCTCTGATTCAAGAAGCGGTGGATTCGCTTCGACGTTACCACGACGTTCAAAAAGCTAATCACTCCGTTGAAGAGTTTGCCCATGGGACAGGTGCTCTATTTGGCTCTGTGCGAAAGGGGGATGCTAACCTCACAACATCTGGTTATAAAGTCAGCCTCCCCTCAGATGAGCGTTTTGCCTACAATTGGCCATCATCCACGCAAGGAGCAGTACCGATGTCGCTTGACGAAGTTAAAGAGGTTCAGCAGGTCCGTGACCCCCGAATGGTCAACGAAATGATCAAGCTAGGCTGGGTGCTGATCGATACAAACCCGGGCACGATGGAGGATGGTAGTGCTTGGCCACTTTACATTTTGGGTTGGAAACACAATCGCGTAGCCGCAAGGGTTAAGCAGGATTGGTAATGCTGGTTTCAACCGGAAAGGAGTCCCCACTATGCCGATGGTCGAGACAGAGCTACTCAAATCTCTAAATCAGGATGCACAAAAGAAGTATAAAGTTTTAGAGAGTGCTCTAGAAGAAGTGAGGGCACGTAAAGACCGCCAGAATGAGGATCCGGGTGGTTTTCACCGGGCTGAAATGAAGGCTGAACACGCGCTGCTTGATTTCAGAATAGCGGGTGGGATTTTAGCTATCGAGTTGAATCGTGTCGTTGCAAAGGCCGAGCGCGACGCCGACCAAAGCTAAGACTAGATCGCAGCTCTACCAACAACACCGTTTATGCTTAAAAGGCCCCTACACTTAAACAGGTGTGTGGGGGCCTTTTTTGTTGGTATGGAAACCACCTCTCCCTAGGCCGGTATACCAAGGCGCCCGGCAGCGGTTTATCTACTGGCCTCCACCGGCTCGAAAAGGACGCGACGTGTAAATGTTTCCCCTAACCATGACTTCCAGCACGCCTTGCCCAAGACGATACTGACGAAGACACCCTGTTCGTCAGTTCTTCGTTGATATGGTGGGACGCAGAACAATGCGATGGATTTGTCATGACCTACGTTCTGATTCTCGATCCAGAACTGGTCAAAATCTGCGCTCAACTCGTTTCCTTCTTGGCTTTCAGTTGTGTGGATCCTGACTTAATTGGCTTTGGTGTGCCCTTTGAATCATTCGCTAGCTCTTGGCAGCACCGAGTGTGAGCATTGTATTTTCGCAAAGCGGAACTAGCTTGCCGGATTTGATCCGCACAGAAATGGCCAATTACCTGGCACGCTTGGGGGGAGCTACGGATTTGCACGCTCTGAAACTAGCGCAGGAGCGCGCCGAAGGATTTGTGGAGGGAGTGGTAGCCGCGCGCTCGATCAACCCGGCTACAACAGCAGCCCTATTTATTGCGGTCAAGGAGGCGGCAGCGCGACGCCAACGGGAGTTGACTCCATGAGTGGCGGGGCGCTTCATTCGAAGACACTGCACGTTGCGTCGGGACGCTGGGGACGAGACAGGAGTTCCCAAACCGAAAGCTCACCCATCATAGAATGCGGCCTGTAGCTTGGAAGCGAAGTGCGAGTAACGGAACGCCAATTCCTGCTCAGGCCGCAGCCCGCTGGATTATGCTAAGCGGTCTTGAAAACCGGCGAACGTTAATAGCGTTCCCAGGGTTCGAATCCCTGGTTTCCCGCCAAGATTCAAACGAAAGCCCCGCTATGCGGGGCTTTTGCGTTTCTGGGGTTTGGCGATCTTCTGATTACTGTGCCCTGTAGCAGACTCGCGCAGCCAATACTGATGATTGCCGATGCAGCCCGGGACCTGAATCAAGCAACTGAAGCCACTTCCACTGGCTCATTTAATTCGTGGTTTTTTCAGCCAGCTTTTGCTCGTCATCTTTTTATTTTTTTACTACTATCGTTCATCTGCGCACTCAAGGAAGAGAGGCTGAGCGCCTTGAGGCTGGTAGAAAAATTACACTCGATCATTGAATGAGTTATTACTTTTACCCAGAACCTAACGACTCAGCCATCCGTAATTACCTCTTGGTGGAACCGATGGATAAAATGTGTGGCATCGTTGTAGTGGTAGGGCTTGCCCTCTCTGGATGCGCTACGAAAACTCCCGAAAAACCTGATGTGACTCCACCTCCTGCCGTCGTCCGGGAAGCACCGCCTGAGGTCGCACCTTCGACTCCAGAAAAGTGGACTGTGCGATACGAGGCTGCACCTGCGAACGCCAGTGCTGACGCCCCAAAAGCAGCTTCTTTGGAGTCTGCTCAGTCAGAAACAGAAACAAACTTGAACCAAAATCGCGCTGAGCAATGCCGTAAAGAACTGGATGTTTTAAAGGTCTACAACAAAGCGTCTTACGATAAATACGAGGCGCAATACCAGGCCATTGCTGCCAAGACTGCCAAATACATGGAAATTAAAGACTCATTGGGTCCCGATTTAAACTACATGGTTATGCCCGCTTATCAATTTCAAATTCGTGAGTTCTGCTTCCGAGTTAAGACCCGTCTGTCGGAGCTTGTGCTTCGCCAAGCCCGATAATGATTCCGCGTCCGGGGACGTCTTTTGCCAGTTGGTGAAACAAGCGCTGCATTGTCCGAAAGATGACGAGGGTCCCAGGCGTGGTTTCCCGCCAGGACTTAAACGAAAGCCCCGCCTTAGCGGGGCTTTCGTGTTTCCGGCCCCAATGTCGCGAAGGTTGTGAACCCGTTGGCATTAACCCATATGCACAGGGAACGATGTTAATGAGCCATGTTCCAACCTGCCGTGCCAAGCCCGCCCAATGACGGCAGGGTTCAATCGGCCCCGCATAAACAGCGGTGCGCGCAACCCCATTACAAGGACGCAAGCGTTATGCAGTCATCCCCCTCCCAAGCGCCTTCCGCCACCGGCGAACTGATCGCCAGTTTCCGTCACGGCAAGGGTTTTCTGATTTTCAGTTTGATATTTGGCGTTGTGTTGTTAGGTCTCGCCGGGTTTGTGTTGTATCTGGGCACGATCCTGCCACCGGGCAATGAAGGGCCGGTCAGCCTCCAGACGTCCCGTGGCATGGCCTTCAGCTTCAGCAGCCCCCATACCTTGATTTACGCCACCAGCGCTTTGCTGGCGGTTCTCGGGCTGGGTGTATTTGCCGCTTACGCCTGGCACAGGAAACTGCGTGCGCCGCTTTACGACGTGTATGAGCATGGTATCGAGCGCATCATCAACGATCAGCGCGAATACACCGCCTTTGCCGAGATCGATGACTTGTATCTGTTTGGCTCCGGGCAAACCGTGCTGACCGGCATGATCACCAACGTGGCTTACCGTCGTAATGCCACGGAGCCGTTTCATCGAGTGATCGAGAGCCTCAAGGGCTTTCACGATTTCCAGCAGTTGGTCCGTGAGCTGCACGTACGTGCACGTCTGCCGGGGGTGCTGGCGACGCTGGAGTCGGGTGGGGCGGTCAGGTTCAATTGCATCAGCTCCGGGCAGGTCTGGGGCAAGCGCGTCAGCGGCAACTTCCTCAAAATCACCACGACGCCGATTGTGGTGAGCCTGGATCTCCTCGAATACCAAGGGCGCAAGGTGCCGATGTCGTCGCTGCGTACCGTCGACCTCAACGCCTGGACCGAAAAGGTGGTGATCAAGGACGAGAGCGGCAAACCCGTGTTGTCGACCATCGCCACCGGCATTCTGAGCCACGACCTGTTCCTCAACACACTCGATGCCGTGTTTGCGGCTGAAGAGCAAGCACGCGAGCCGGCTTGAGCCAATCGTGTCATTCATGAGGATTAAACGATGATCTATCGCGGCGCAGGCTGGCTGACACTGTTCACGCCGGTGGCCATGGTGTTGCTGCTGATGGGGGTGTGGCCTGACCCCAGCGTCAAACCCGGCAATACCTCACTGATGCAACTGTTGATGGGTGTGGGGATTGGCTCGGCCATCAATACCGTGCTGGGCTTTGTCCTGAATCGGCAGGTGCATGAAGATGGCGTGCGCCATCACTTCTTTTTCATGCCCATGCAGTGGCCGGCGCTGGCGATCATGATTGTCTGCGCGGTGATTGCCCTGCTCAAGTAAGGCCGCCCGTAGGCGGGCGTCCAACTAACGGTTTGAGGGGGACGCAAAGGTTCCTGGCTTTTCGCCCATTATTGAACGCTGCAACCCCTGGAGCCTGTTGGATGAACCGTCAAGACCCACCTCACCTCGTCGCCACGCTTCCCGGAGCGCCAAGCACTGGAAGCCCTGTCGCGCACCCACCCACCTGGTATTACGGCCCGGATCTACCGAGCGTTGGCGGCAGTGGTCGGGGGATCCTGGGGTTCTACATTGCGCTACTGATGCTGTTGCCGGGCTATGGGCTGGTGATGTTGCTCCTGGCCGGGCTCGGAGCGCTGCAGGGCGCGCCGACCAGCGCTGAATCGAGTTTTACGACGTCGACGCTCATCCTGTTCATGCTCGGTACCGCAGTGCTCATCGGTGCGATGTTTGCCTGGATGGCCTCTACGCCTCATGTGGAGGCCTTTACGTTCGATGAAAACCAGCAACTGCTTAGCCTCACGGTTATCCGTCGTGGCCGCGGGCCCTACGAAGTGCGGGTGCCATTCAGCAACATCATTTACGTCTGCCCCTACGTCCTCGCCCGGTTTGATCGCCATGGGCATTTCCACCTCGTGGGTCAGGGACCCAAGGACAAGGTTTTCGAATATCGGTTGGGTGAGGGTATCTCTCTGGACGAAATGGCGTTTCACGCTGAATGGTTGCGGGGAATGATAGGGGCGCGGATGCACGAGCTGGTGAATCTGGATAAATGAAACATTCGCGTTAATACCAGACGCGTAGTGTCGGGCCGTCCGCGCTTGAAACCCGCGCGAACTCTACTGCGGCAGCAATGGCATTTAAGTTGATGGGCCCAAATACAGGGCGAAAACTGCCCCAGCCACACGCGCAGCTGATCTTAAAGGCAGTGACCCATGGCTCAGCAGAAAAGCTGAGCCACCGAAAGCAGGCATATCACCTGGACAAAAATCTGAGCTCGAATGGGATGTTTCATCTGTGCGACCCTCCTGTACAGCTGCGGGGGAAGTGCCATACGCGATGTAGATCCTCCCTGGATCGCCCACAACACTCGCAACTGTTCCATGGAGTATAGGCCCTGAAACGAATCTTTCACGATTGGGCCGATTCAGTCCCCGGCGGGCTCTGCTTACAACTATATGCCCAGCCCATTGCACTTTTTTTCATTTATCCAATCTATCTTTGTCCCAGCCCTGCCGATTTCCCGCGTGGGCAAAAGAACCAGATCGGGTGCCGATGGATCGCACGTTACTTTTATTCAAGACTCGACGAGTGCCTCGGCCCCTGTGGCTGGCCGTGGTGTTGATACTCTGCGCCAGTGGCTGCACCCAGCAGCAGGGGCGGGATATCGCCAAGCAGTTCAGCGATGGCAAACCCGATGAATTCTTCCAGACCAGTGTCGATCGCATGGCGACCCTGGGCATGCGCGACAACTTGCAAAGCCTGTATTTGCTCATGAACAAGCTCTACCTGCGTAACCCCAACCAGTGGCGCCAGTCGGGTTATCCGGATGCGCTGAGCGCTGCGCGGGAGATCCGCCTGGCCATTGAGCAGCGCCGCTCATTACCCGCCCTCGGAGAGCGTCGCGACCTGGCGGCGCTGAGCTACTCCTTGAGCCCTGAGTTTCAGGGCGATCGGGTCGGGGCGTTTATCTATGCCATCGGCAGTATGATCGTGACCGCCCACGGTGGGCGTACCGAGTTCTACATTACCGACTCGATCAACCCGCAGTTCGTCAGCAATGCCGCGCGCAACATCGAGAAGGCCACCTGGTTGCTCAGCAAGCGCCAGGATGCAAATGGCGTCCTGCTCCTGTTTTCCAACGAGATTTCGGAGGAGGGCAGCAACCTGAGTTTCGCCGTCGAGTTCGGCAAGATTGTTGCGCGTCTGGACCTGTTGACCCAGATGCTCGATGAGCGCTACCGCCGTATTGGCCTTAACTATGCACAAAGCCTGTTGTTGATGAATTTCCTGCCGGTGCAGTAATTGGGTTGTTCGGTATGCTGTTTCTGCTTTGGATGTAGGAAGCGGCCTATCTTGCATTCCGATGCTTGAAACACCTCCCTGTGCGCAATAGCCTCGGATTTTTCTGAAAAAACGAGGCCCTACCTTGGGTAAGCGAAAAACGGCTTGGCCGACGGACCGCGAAATACGCCTGCGCTTTATCCTCTTTGCTGTGATCGACGCCGCGAGCGTTCACGGCGTCCCCTCTGAGCTGTTGCTGCCCGCGCATAAATTGCTGCGAGACTCGCCGACAGAGGCGCAGTTGCTCGCTGCTCTGGGGGAAATTCTGGCCACTGATGAAATGCATGGGTTCAGGCTACCACCAGGGTCGGAGGCCGATGAATTGATGCAGTCGCTGGAAAAGCCCGACGGCTAGTCTCATCCGTTAGACCGTTTATTTCCTTAAGATTGGACGAGATTCCTCAATCGAATATCCATGACGTCCATATCCGCCAGGTAACGGATATAAGTAACGCAATAGCGTCCTAATCACTGTTATCGCGCCAAATACAGCTGTCTTGTTCGACTAAGCGTGCCTGGGAACACCCATTCCTGCTGCTCTGCCGGCGTCTTGCGCAGCCCTCCGGTCTCTCTAGAATCGGCGCCAGAACCTAGCCATTTCCTGTCGATTACGGAGTTTCGAACATGATGAATGCAATGCAGATGCCGATGAACACCTCCATGCCAATGATGCCGATGATGGGCATGCCGATGATGATGGCAACCATGAAATGCGAAATGGCCGCTGACGCCATGATGTGCACCATGAAGCCGGCAGCCGGCATGGACATGGCCCAGTTCAAGACCAATGCCGAAATGATGGCGATGATGATGAACTGCGGCATGCCGATGATGATGCAGTGCGCCAACCTGTCGATGATGTGCATGTCGGCCGACGCCATGGCCATGATGACCGGCATGAACATGATGCCGATGATGGGCATGCCGATGCCGATGATGAAGTGCGTCATGGAATGCACCATGATGGCTGACGGCATGATGTGCAAAATGATGCCGATGCCGGGCATGAGCATGGACATGATGAACAACTGCTGCATGCTCATGAACAAAATGATGAATGACTGCGCCATGCCCATGATGATGAGCTGCAACGGCATGCCGATGATGTGCTGCACCTGCTGACAGGTCCCGCGCGATGAAAAAACGCCCCGATAAGTCGGGGCGTTTTTTTTGCCGTGATTAATCCAGCCGTTCGGGGTAGGTGATCACCAGGAACGCCACGGCTTCGCTGTCCGCCGGGTTGCGGTAGCGGTGGGGCTGGTCGGCGTAGAACAGGATTGAATCGCCGGTGGACAGCAGGTAGCGCTCGTCATTGACGCTGACTTCCAGTACGCCTTGGGCCACCACCAGGTTTTCCTGGATGCCCGGGCCGTGGCCTTGGGAGACTTCCTCGCCGAGTGCCCGCAGGCGAATCTCGTAGAACTCGGACTGGCGTGCCGTATCGTAGGGAAACAATGCGCGGCTGATAAACGCGCCATCGGCACTCACCAGGCGCTTGCTCTGCTGCGCCGGCAACACTTCCACCCCTTCGAACGCGCGGTCTTCCAGGAACGCCGCCACCGACACCTTCAAGCCCTTGGCAATTTTGCACAACACCTTGATCGACGGCACGCTGCGCCCGGATTCGATCTGCGCCAGCATTGCCCGGCTCACGCTGCAGGCGCGTGCCAGGGCGTCCAGTGACAAGTGCCGTTTGCTGCGCAGGCGTTGCAGGTTATGCGCAACGCACAGGCTGATCACATCGTCATCGGTGTTGGGCTTGGGCAGCGGTTCGGGCGGTTCGGGAATCACATGCAGGAAATTCATTGGCCTACGCCCGGCGTGTATCGCTGGGCGTTGCGGCGTGGGTGGTAAACACCGCCAACCCTGCGCGCGCTGCGTACATCGCCCACATCAACTCGGCCGCAGCACGTGCCTGGCGGCGTTTGCGGTGGAGGGTAAAGTCGATGACGGTGGCGGATGCAGGCATGGGAGGGGATCTCGTAGGTGACTCGATGGCTCCACAGTAATGCGTACTGGTTATTTCTTTAAATACTGAGTTTGCATGTATTAATTCGATTTTGGACTTAAAAAATAAATCCGGTCCGACGCTGTTGTGGGAAGCGTCTGGTCCGTTATTAAGGCGTGACTTGGCGGGCATCGTTGTCTTCCCATCACTGTTCGCGTGACGGCCCAGCCTTTCACGCCCCCGAATTCCAAGGATCCGCCCATGCTGCTGCGCCCACCTCCGTTCCTGTTCGCCGCCCTGACCTTTAGCTCCCTGGTGCACGCCGAAGACCTGCAATTGGCGCCGGTCGAAGTTACCACGCCCGAGGCCGGCGCCGGCGAAGTCGCCCAAGCGCAGCTCAAGAGCGTGCCCGGTGCTACCAATTACATCGACATGAGCAGCGTGCAGCAAGGGCGGGTGAGCACCAATGAAGACGTGTTCAAGTACCAGCCTGGGGTGTATGCCAAGGCGGCAAACAATGAAGGGGTGAAGCTGTCCATTCGTGGTTCGGGCCTGAACCGCAGCCCAGGCGCCCATGCTTCAGGGCTGTACGAAATGTTCGATGGCTTGCCGCTGACCGGCCCCGGCGGCACCCCTTATGAACTCAAGGACCCGCTGTGGCAAAGCCGCGTCGAGGTGCTGCGTGGCGCCAACGGTTTTGATCAAGGCGCGTTGGCCCTGGGTGGCGCGGTCAACTATGTGACCCATACCGGCTACGATGCGCCCAAGCTGCAAGTGCGCTATGAAGCCGGCAGCCGTGGCTATGCCCAGCGCGAGATCAGTTCGGGCCAGGTGCTGGGGGATGCCGACTACTACATCAGCCTCACCGACTCGGAATCCGACGGCTACCAGCGCCAGAGCGCCGCCACCGGCAAGGGCATGGCCGCCAACTTCGGCTACCGCTTCAACCCGGACCTGGAAACCCGCTTCTATTTCCGCTACCGCGAAACCACCAACGACACCCCCGGCAAACTCACCCGCGCCCAGATCAGCCACGACCCGCGTGCCGCCAACAGTCTCAACGCTGCCCGCGATTCCAAGCGCCTGCAGCCGGGTTCCACCTGGATCGCCAACAAGACCACCTTGCAGTTGGACGACAATTCGCGCCTGGAAGTCGGGCTGGCCTATCACGATTACCCGATGGACCTGCGCGAAGGCACCAACCGTCTCAAGGTGGCCTACACCGATATCAGCAGCACCTTGAATTACATCCGCCAGGACACGCTGTTCGGCCACGACAGCAAAACCACCCTCGGCCTGCGCACCACCCAGGCGATGCCCAACAACGGCACATCGGAATACGTGCGCACGCCAGCCGGCAACACCGCAACCTATGCCCCAGGCACCAAGACCCGCGACTACAGCTACCTGGGGTCAGACACCGTGCTGCATATCGGCAATGACCTGGAGCTGGTCCAGGACCTGTGGCTGACCACCGGCCTGGCCGCGATCTACACCCGCCGTGAAACCCAGGTCACTTATCCCGAAGGCCAGGCGCCGCTCAGCCAGCATGACTGGGACTACGCACCGCGCATCGGCCTGCGCTATGACTTCACCCCGCAGTTGCAGGTGTACGGCAACCTGAGCCGCTCGGTCGAGCCGCCGCATGCGTGGTCGATGATCTGGGGTTCCAACAAATACTTTCCAGCGGGCAGCGGCCCGGCCACTGGATTACAGCGCGAAGGCGTCAGCCTGAAAAACCAGACGGCCACCACCCTGGAAATCGGTGGCCGTGGCGAAGCATGGCTCGGCCAGTGGGACCTGGCGCTGTACCGCTCCGAAGTGCGCCACGAACTGCTCACCGTGGAAACCCAGGCCCAGACCTCGACCAGCAATGCCATCGTCGCCGAATCCAATGCCAGCCCCACCGTGCATCAGGGCGTGGAGCTGGGCCTGCTCAGCCCGCTGTGGGACGGCGGCCGCAGCGGTAAGCTCGACCTGCGCCAGGCCTATACCTTCAGCGACTTCCACTACCGCGACGACGACCGTTTCGGCGGCAACCGCTTGCCGGGCATCCCCCAGCACTACTATCAGGCGCAACTGCGCTACGGCCACCCGACGGGCTTCTACACCAGCCTCAATACCGAGCATTCCTCGCGGGTGGCGGTGGATTACGCCAATTCCTATTACGCCGCGTCCTACACCCTTCTGGGCGCGACCTTCGGCTACGACGCACCCAAGCAGGACTGGCAAGCCTGGGTCGACCTGCGCAACCTCACCAACCGCCGCTACGCCAACACCGTCACGCCGGGCTACGACGACAAGGGCCTGGATGTCGCACGCTCCACCCCGGCGGACGGACGCGGGATCTACACCGGTGTCTCATGGAGCTGGCGCTAAGCCGCAGCTATCCAGCCCCCTGTGGCGAGCGGGCTGCGACGGGGAGGGCCTTGCTCCTACACCGTTTTACTGGCATTGTTTGCGCAATTGGTAACTCTTCCCATTTGAGACTCTTTTGCGCATGCATGACATTCCGGCCGCGCTGGGCGATTCAGTGCGTCAGCAGACCCTTACGGCGATGTACCGCGAGCACCACGGCTGGTTGCATGGCTGGCTGCGCCGAAAACTGGGGTGTTCCCAGCACGCCGCCGACCTGGCCCACGATGCCTTCATCCGCGTGCTGATGCTGGCCGAGCCGCAAAATATCCAGGAACCCCGGGCCTTCCTGGCCACCACGGCGGGGCGTTTGCTGATCGATGGCGCCCGGCGTCGACGCATTGAAAAAGCCTACATGGAAGCCCTGGTGATCCAGAGCGAGGACGCCGGCATGCCCGACCCGGCCGCGATCCATATCGCCCTGCAAGCCCTGGAACGCATCGCCGAAATGCTTGCCGGCTTGCCCGCCAAGGCCCGCGAAGCCTTCCTGTTGAGTCGCTTGGACGGGTTGACCTACAGCGAAATCGCCACGCGCCTGGACGTGTCTGCCAGTACCGTCAAAAACTACATCTCCAGCGCCCTGGTGCACTGCTACCACAGCCTGCACGCGGCAGACCCGCTGGCATGAATTCCGAACAGATCATCCAGCAAGCGGCGAATTGGCTGACCCGCCTGCACGACGAAGAGGTCAGCGACGCCGAGCGTCAGGCCTTCAACGCCTGGTGCCAGGCCGACCCTCGTCACGCCGTCGCCATCGACCGCATGCGCGCGCTGTGGGGAAGCCTCGATGCCTTGCCTGCACAACCCGCACGCGTGGCCCTGAACCGCGCATTTGCCCCGCGTCGCGCGCGCGGTGCCCAGGCGATGGGCGTGCTCGGCGTATTACTCTGCGGCTGGCTGGGCCTTACGCACCTGCCGGTGTGGATGGCCGACCAGCGCACCGACGTGGGCGAGCGGCGCCAGATCGTCCTTGAAGACGGCAGCCAGTTGCAACTCAACAGCAACTCGGCGGTGGACGTGAAATTCGACGGCCACCAACGGGTGATCGAACTGCTGCAAGGCGAGCTCTGGGTCGACGTGGCCAAGGATGCGACGCGGCCCTTCGTGGTGCGTACCGACCAAGGCACGGCGACGGCACTGGGCACGCGTTATTTGGTCAAGCGCGCGCCAGACGGCACGACGGTGGTGACGGTGATCGAGTCCACCGTGGCAGTCAAAGGGGACAGCAGCGAAGGGGTCAAGGTCACTGCCGGCCAGCGTTCGATCCTCGACCATGGTCGCGCCCAATCGCCCCAGGCCACCGACGACACCGACCCGGACGCCTGGACCCGTGGCCTGCTCAAGGTCAACGACCAACCCCTGAGCGAAGTGCTGCAAACCCTGGCCAGCTACCGCCACGGCCTGCTGCGCTTCGACCCCCAGGCCTTGCAGAACCTGCGGGTGACGGGGGTGTTCAAGCTGGATGACACGGCGGCGGCGCTGTCGACCCTGGCGGATAACCTGCCGATCCAGGTGGAGTACTTCACCGACCTGCTGGTGGTGGTCAAGCCGCGCTAGCGTTCGTTCTGGCGCAGGCGCTTGTACAGGGTGTTGCGGCTCACCCCCAGCTCCCGCGCCAGGTGGGAAATATTCCCGCCAGCGGCCTTCAAGCGCTGGGTCAGGTCGATGCTGGCATCCAGGTGTTCACTGTCGGGCAGTGGCGCCGTCACGTTCAAATCGACAAAAAAATCGTCCGGCAGATGCTCCGGGCGGATCGGCTGTTCCTCGGCCATCGCCAGCGCCACCTGCAGCACGCTGCTCACCTGGCGCAGGTTGCCGGGCCACGGGTGCTGTTCGAACAGTGCCAGCACCTCGGCGCTGAGCCCGGCCCACTGGCCTGGCTCCCGGTGTTGCTGCCACAGTTGCTGGAACAGCGCCCGTTTGTCGCTGCGCTCGCGTAGCGGTGGCAATTCAAGGGTCAGGCCGCCGATGCGGTAGTACAAGTCCTCGCGAAAGCGCCCGGCCTGGACCTGCTCGCGCAAGGCCCGGTTAGTGGCCGAGATGATGCGCAAATCCACCGGGAACAACTCGCTGCTGCCCACCGGCTGCACACAACGCTCCTGCAATACCCGCAACAGGCGCGCTTGCGTCGGCAGCGGCATGTCGCCGATTTCATCGAGGAACAGCGTGCCCTTGTCGGCCTTGCGGATCAGGCCAATGCTGCCTTTCTGGTTGGCGCCGGTGAACGCGCCTTTTTCGTAGCCGAACAGTTCCGATTCCACCAGCTCGGCGGGAATCGCCGCACAGTTCACCGCGATAAACGCCTGCTGGCTGCGGGAACTGGCCTGGTGCAGGGCCTTGACGAAGACTTCCTTGCCCACGCCGGTTTCGCCGTGGATCAGCAGCGGGATGTCCTTCTCCAGCAAACGCTCGGCCTGGCGCACGGCTTTTTCCACGCGCACATCGCCAAAGTGCAGGGTCTTCAAACCAATCGCGGCGGGCTTTGGCGCAACGGGTTCGCTGAACACGCGGGCCTGCACCGGCATCTGCTTCGGTCGCTTCAGCAGGCACTGGAAGCGATTGCGTCCCGCCGCCTGCAACGAAAAGGGCAGGCCCTCCGGTTGATTGAGCAACTCCAGCAGCGACACCTTGAACAAACTGTCGATCATCACCCGCGACAGGCTGATGCCCAACAGGTTGTCGGCCCGGCGGTTGGCCGAGAGCACCTGGCCGCTCTCGTCAAAGATCAGCAGGCCCGCCCATTGGCTGTCGAGGTTGCTCAGGCCGGTGTTGAAGGTCAGTTGGAAATGCTCACCGCGAAACAGGTTGAGGATCAGCCGATTCTCCACGGTCTGGCTCATCATCTTGACCATGCCCAGGGTGTGGGAGGGCGGCAGGTAGCTGTCACTGGAGACATCCAGCACCGCGATGATTTCGCGCTGGGCATCGAAGATCGGTGCTGCCGAGCCGGTCATGAAGCGGTTGGCCTTGAGGAAGTGTTCGTCATGTTCGATATGCACCGCCTGGGCACAGGCCAGTGCGGTGCCGATGGCATTGGTGCCGCTGGAACGCTCCATCCAGCTGGCGCCGGCGCTGAACCCCCGGGCCAGCTTGGGCTCGATAAAGCGCTGGGTGCCCCAACTGGTCAGCACCTGGCCCTGGTTGTCGGCCAGCATGATCAGGCAGTTGGAATTGCTCAGGATGTTTTCGTAGTAGGGCAGGACTTCCTGGTGCGTGGTCTGCACCAGGGAATGCTGGCTTTCCAGCAATTGGCTGATGCCCTCGGCGGGCAGTTGATCGAAGCTGGGCGTGCTCTGGTGGTCCAGGCCGAAGGCGCGGCAACGGCGCCAGGATTCCTGGATAAGGGTGTCGTGAGCCAGGGGTTCGGCCATGGGGCGACCTTCTTTTTATTGTTTTGGGGTCTTGCACAATCAACGGATGCAACCACGTCAATCGGGTTCAAAGAGTGTTGTTCATAACTGTTCATTGTCAACCCCCGGATTGTTCAGTTGTTCAGCCAGACCTGTTCATTTCTGTTCGCTCCTGAACATCCCGTTTCACCCATTTCCTTGCGGATCAAGCACCTGCCGTTTTTGGCATGAAACTCGCTCTGACGACTGGCCAGATTCATTCCAATAATAAAAAGGTCGTGTCATGTCATTGACCCTGGAACATGTCTCCCGCGTCGTCGAAGGCCAAACCTGGATCGACGACGCCAACCTGCGCTTCGAAGCCGGCTCCTTCAACGTCTTGCTTGGTCGCACCCTGTCCGGCAAGACCAGCCTGATGCGCCTGATGGCGGGCCTGGACAAGCCCGACAGCGGGCGCATCCTGATGAACGGCGTGGATGTCACCCACAAACCGGTGCGCCTGCGCAACGTGTCGATGGTGTATCAGCAGTTCATCAACTACCCGACCATGACCGTGTTCGAAAACATCGCCTCGCCGTTGCGCCAGGCCGGTGTGTCCAACGAGCTGATCCAGAGCAAGGTGCTGGAAACCGCGCGGATGCTGCGCATCGAGAAGTTCCTGCAACGTCACCCGCTGGAGCTGTCCGGTGGCCAGCAGCAACGCACGGCCATGGCCCGCGCGTTGGTGAAAGACGCCGAACTGATCTTGTTCGACGAGCCACTGGTGAACCTGGACTACAAATTGCGCGAAGAGCTGCGTCAGGAAATGCGCGAGCTGTTCAAGGCGCGGCACACCATCGCCATCTACGCCACCACCGAGCCCAACGAGGCCCTGGCCCTGGGCGGCACCACCACCATTCTTCACGAAGGCCGGGTGATCCAGAGCGGCAAGGCCGCCGAGGTGTATCACCAGCCACAGACCGTGTTGGCCGCCGAGCTGTTTTCCGAGCCGCCGATCAACCTGATGCCGGGACGTATCAGCGGTAACGAGGTGAGCTTCGCCAATTTCGTGCACTTCCCGCTGAACGTTGACCTGCGTCCCATCGGCGAAGGCGAATTCCGCTTTGGTGTGCGCCCCAGCCATATCAGCCTGGTGCCGAGCAACGACGACGACCTCGAACTGGCGGTGACCGTGGAAGTCGCCGAGATCAGCGGCTCGGAAACCTTCCTGCATGTGCGCAGCGAGCATTTCCTGCTGGTGCTGCACCTGCCGGGGGTGCATGAGTACGACGTCGACGCGCCGATCCGCGTGTACATCCCCACCCATAAACTGTTTGTGTTCGATGGCCAGGGCCGTTTGGTCCAGGCCCCCGGGCGCCGCGTCGCGAGGGTTGCCTGATGGCCGAGATCCATTTGCAGAACCTGGCGCACAGCTACAGTCCCACGCCGAGCGGCCCTGAGGACTACGCCATCCGGGCAATGAACCACGTGTGGGAGCAGGGCGGTGCCTACGCCTTGCTCGGGCCGTCGGGCTGCGGCAAGTCGACGTTGCTCAATATCATCTCCGGCCTGCTGAGCCCGTCCGAAGGGCAGGTGCTGTTCGATAGCAAAGTGGTCAATGACCTCACCCCGGAAAAACGCAACATCGCCCAGGTGTTCCAGTTCCCGGTGGTGTACGACACCATGACCGTGTTCGATAACCTGGCCTTTCCCCTGCGAAACCAAGGCATGGCCGAGGCGAAAATTCACAGCAAGGTGCAGGAAATTGCCGAAGTCCTCGACCTGCAAAACCTGCTGAGCAAAAAAGCCCGCAACCTCACCGCCGACGAAAAACAGAAAGTCTCCATGGGCCGTGGCCTGGTGCGGGATGACGTGTCGGCCATCCTCTTTGACGAACCGCTGACGGTGATCGACCCGCACCTGAAGTGGAAGCTGCGGCGCAAGCTCAAGCAGATCCATGAGCAGTTCAATATCACCATGGTCTACGTCACCCATGACCAGCTTGAGGCCTCGACTTTCGCCGACAAGATCGCGGTGATGTACGGCGGGCAGATCGTGCAGTTCGGCACGCCCCGTGAGTTGTTCGAACGGCCCAGCCACACCTTTGTCGGCTATTTCATCGGTAGCCCTGGGATGAATCTGATCGAAGTGCAGGCCGAGGCCGGCGGTGTGCGCTTTGCCGGTACGCTTCTGCCGTTATCCGAGGCCTTGCAGCAACGCATTGCCGGCAGCGACTACAAGACGCTGCAGGTGGGGATCCGCCCGGAATTCATTCACGTGTGGGACGAGTACAACCCTGACGCCCTGCAGGCCGATGTCACTCACCTCGAAGACCTCGGCACCTACAAGATCATGACCCTCAACCTTGACGGCGCCACCCTCAAGGTGCGCCTGGCCGAAGACAAACCGGTGCCCGAGGGCAGGGCGTCCATCAGCTTTCCCGCGCAGTGGCTGATGGTGTATGCCGACGACTACCTGCTGGAGGTGCAGCCATGAACAAGGTGCAGAACAACAGGGCCTGGTGGCTGGTGTTGCCGGTGTTCCTGCTGGTGGCGTTCAGTGCGGTGATCCCGATGATGACGGTGGTCAACTATTCGGTGCAGGACATCTTCGACCAGTCCAGCCGCTACTTCGTCGGCGCCGACTGGTACAAGCAGGTGCTGCTCGACCCACGCCTGCATGACTCGCTGCTGCGCCAGTTCATCTATTCGGCTTGCGTGCTGCTGATCGAAATCCCCCTGGGTATCGCCATCGCCCTGACCATGCCGACCAAGGGCCGCTGGTCGTCGCTGGTGCTGATCATCCTCGCCATTCCGTTGCTGATTCCGTGGAACGTGGTGGGCACCATCTGGCAGATTTTCGGCCGTGCCGATATCGGTCTGCTGGGCTACAGCCTCAACGCCCTGGGCATCAGCTACAACTATGCGGCCAACACCATGGACGCCTGGGTCACCGTGCTGGTGATGGATGTGTGGCACTGGACCTCACTGGTGGCGCTGCTGTGTTATTCCGGGCTGCGAGCGATCCCGGATGTGTACTACCAGGCCGCACGTATCGATCGGGCTTCGGCGTGGGCGGTGTTCCGGCATATCCAGTTGCCGAAGATGAAAAGCGTGCTGCTGATCGCGGTGATGCTGCGCTTCATGGACAGTTTCATGATTTACACCGAGCCCTTCGTCCTCACGGGGGGCGGGCCGGGGAATGCCACGACGTTCCTCAGTCAGACGCTGACCCAGATGGCCGTAGGCCAATTCGACCTGGGCCCGGCGGCGGCGTTTTCCCTGGTGTACTTCCTGATCATCCTGTTGGTGTCCTGGCTGTTCTACACCGCTATGACCCACTCCGACGCCAACCGCTGAGGCCGCCAACATGAGCAAGCGCAAGGTTATTCCGCTGCTGATCTACATCCTGTTCCTGCTGGTGCCGATCTACTGGCTGCTGAACATGTCCTTCAAGAGCAACACCGAAATCCTCGGCGGGCTGACCCTGTTTCCGCAGGATTTCACCCTGGCCAACTACAAGGTGATCTTCACCGACCCCAGCTGGTACACCGGTTACCTCAACTCGCTGTACTACGTGAGCCTGAACACGGTGATTTCCCTGAGCGTGGCGTTGCCGGCAGCCTATGCCTTCTCGCGCTACCGCTTCCTGGGTGACAAGCACCTGTTCTTCTGGCTGCTGACCAACCGCATGGCGCCACCCGCGGTGTTCCTGCTGCCGTTTTTCCAGCTGTATTCGTCCATCGGCCTGTTCGACACGCACATCGCCGTGGCCTTGGCCCACTGCCTGTTCAACGTACCGCTGGCGGTGTGGATCCTGGAGGGCTTCATGTCGGGGGTGCCCAAGGAAATCGACGAAACCGCCTACATCGACGGCTATAGTTTTCCCAAGTTCTTCGTGAAGATTTTTATCCCGTTGATCGGCTCCGGCATCGGTGTGACCGCGTTTTTCTGCTTCATGTTTTCCTGGGTCGAGCTGCTGCTGGCGCGCACCCTGACCTCGGTCAACGCCAAGCCCATCGCCGCGGTGATGACCCGCACGGTGTCGGCGTCGGGTATCGATTGGGGGGTGCTGGCAGCGGCGGGGGTGTTGACCATCCTGCCCGGCATGCTGGTGATCTGGTTTGTTCGCAACCATGTGGCCAAGGGCTTTGCCCTGGGCCGGGTCTGAGGAGTCGATGATGGAATGGATGGCCTGGACCACCCCCACTGCACTGTTCTTTGGCGGCATTGCCCTGATTCTGGCGGGCATGACCACCTGGGAGCTGCGCTCGCCGAGCATTCCGCGGCGCGGCGTCCTGCCGATCAGCACCACCCGTGGTGATCGCTTGTTTATCGGTCTTCTCGGCAGCGCCTACCTGCATTTGCTGGTGATCGGCGTTACCGACTGGAGCATCTGGGTAGCGTCCGCGCTCTCCCTGGTATGGCTGTTGAGTGTGATGCGTTGGGGCTAGTGCCCCGACACCTTGTAGGAGCGAGCTTGCTCGCGAAAATCGCCAACGATAACGCGGGCATTCTGGATGTACGCGGTGTCCTCGGGTTTTTCGCGAGCAAGCTCGCTCCTACAGAGGGTTGTGGCGTTTGTAGTCCTTTTTGAAATTAACCAGGAGGTCTCTATGTTGAATAAAAACAATAAGCTGCGACATAGCATTTCATTGGCCGCCGTACTGGCCCTCAGCGGTTTGAGCGCTTCGGCCTGGGCTGATGCGTATGAAGATGCGGCGAAGAAATGGATCGGCAGCGAGTTCAAGCCGTCGACCCTCACGGCCGACCAGCAGGTGGAGGAGTTGAAGTGGTTTATCAAGGCCGCCGAACCGTTCCGTGGGATGAAGATCAACGTGGTGTCGGAAACCCTCACCACCCACGAGTACGAATCCAAGGTGCTGGCCAAGGCCTTCAGCGAAATCACCGGCATCAAGCTGACCCACGACCTGCTGCAGGAAGGCGACGTGGTGGAGAAACTGCAAACCCAGATGCAGTCCGACAAGAATATCTATGACGGCTGGGTCAACGATTCCGACTTGATCGGTACGCACTTTCGTTATGGCAAGACCGAATCCATCACCGACCTGATGGCCAACGAAGGCAAGGCCTTTACCTCGCCAACCCTGGATATCAAGGACTTTATCGGCATCTCCTTCACCACCGCGCCGGACGGCAAGATCTACCAGCTGCCCGACCAGCAGTTTGCCAACCTCTACTGGTTCCGCGCCGACTGGTTCGAGCGTCCCGAACTGAAAGCCAAGTTCAAGGAAAAATACGGCTATGACCTCGGCGTGCCGGTGAATTGGTCGGCCTATGAAGACATCGCCAAATTCTTCAGTGAAGACGTCAAGGAAATCGACGGCAAGCGCATCTATGGGCACATGGACTACGGCAAGAAAGACCCGTCCCTGGGCTGGCGCTTCACCGATGCCTGGTTCTCCATGGCCGGTGGCGGCGACAAGGGCCTGCCCAACGGCTTGCCGGTGGACGAGTGGGGCATCCGCGTGGAGGACTGCCACCCGGTGGGCTCCAGCGTCACCCGTGGCGGCGACACCAACGGCCCGGCGGCGGTGTTCGCCACGCAGAAATACGTGGACTGGATGAAAGCCTACGCCCCCCCGGAAGCGGCGGGCATGACCTTCTCCGAATCCGGCCCGGTGCCGTCCCAGGGCAACATCGCCCAGCAGATATTCTGGTACACCGCGTTTACCGCCGACATGACCAAGCCGGGCCTGCCGGTGGTGAACGCCGACGGCACGCCGAAATGGCGCATGGCGCCGTCGCCGGTCGGACCGTATTGGGAAAAAGGCATGAAGAAGGGGTACCAGGACGTGGGTTCCTGGACTTTCCTCAAGTCGACGCCGGAGAAGCAGAAACTCGCGGCCTGGTTGTACGCGCAGTTCGTCACCTCGAAAACCGTGTCCCTGAAGAAAACCATCGTCGGCCTGACGCCGATTCGTGAGTCCGATATCAACTCCCAGGCCATGACCGACATGGCGCCGAAACTCGGTGGCCTGGTGGAGTTCTACCGCAGCCCGGCGCGGGTCGAGTGGACCCCGACCGGCACCAACGTGCCGGACTACCCACGTCTGGCGCAACTGTGGTGGAGCAACATCGCCGCCGCCGCCAGCGGCGAGAAAACCCCGCAACAGGCCCTCGACAACCTGGCCAAGGAGCAGGACGCGATCATGACGCGCCTGGAACGCTCCAAGGTGCAGCCGGTGTGCGGCCCGAAAATGAACCCCGAGCGTGACGCGCAATACTGGTTCGACCAGCCGGGCGCGCCGAAACCGAAACTGGCCAACGAGAAACCGAAAGGCGAGACCGTGGCCTACGGCGACCTGCTCAAGCAGTGGGAGGCCGCGCGTAAGTAAACGTGCCCGGGCGTGAACCACAAGACGGCACCCAGGTGCCGTTTTGTTTTGGTGCAAACATGAAGGCGCAGCTCTGTGACCGATGACGCGCGGTGGTCAGGCAATCCTGAGTATGGGTGTCTACACAATTTTCAGTGGTCTGTGGCGAGGGAGCTTGCTTCCGTGGCGGCCTTCGGGCCGACCATGTATTTGGAGTTGACCGAGTACATATCCGTTGCTGCGGTCACGGCTGCCTATGGTTCCGCTCTTACAGCGGGTCACTTTTGGAAAGACCCAAAAGTAACCAAAAGGTCTTCGCCCCAACACTCGGCACCTCGCCTAGGCTCGGTGTGTCCTCACTCCGGCTTTGGAGCGTGGGCCGCCGCGATGGGCCATCCCTGGCCCAGCGCGGCTAACCCGGCGTCCTGCCGGGTTACCCACGCTCCAAAGCCTGCGTTCGGCCAGCGTGTTTGACGGGGCGATTTTAGATCAAAAGCCAAAGCGAGGCGGCCTTAAAGCCGACCTGATCTTTGAAGCGTACGCGGTGTGGCTTCTACTTCCTTAACCGCTGACGAAGTCAGCAATCTTTTGATCTGCTCTGGCTCTGGCTCTGGCTCTGGCTCTGGCTCTGGCTCTGGCTCTGGCTCTGGCTCTGGCTTTTGATCTTGATCTCAGTCGCCCCGTTAACCACGCTGGCCGAACGCAGGCTTGAATCCGTGGGTAACCCGGCAGGACGCCGGGTTAGCCGTCCTGGGCCAGGGATGGCCCATGACGGCGGCCCACGGATTCAAGCCTTCGTTCGGGCATACCGAGCCTAGGCGAGGTACCGAGTGGTGGGGCAAGAGCCCTTTGGTTACTTTGGGGCTTTTCCAAAGTGACCCGCCGTAAGGGCGGAACCGTAGGCAGCCGTGACCGCAGCAACGGATATGTACTCGGTCAAACCCAACGACATGGTCGGCCCAGAGGCCGCCACGGAACCAACCGCCCTCACCACAAAGAGATTTTTCAGCCTGAAAGACAGACTCGCTAGCCAGCGCTGCGACAACCCCCTGTTCGGTAAACCACCGCTGATCCTTCAGGAACAAGGACCCAGAACTGACCGATCTGTCACCCACGGTTCATAAACCAGACGGAAGGCACCTAAGTCACCTCAAGTTGCAAGTTACAGCGCAGATAACAACTATGTCACTTACATCCGCAACAACGTTCAAGGATCGAACTCATGCCCCAGCGCCAATCCAGCCGCCTGCCTCTTCCCGTTTATCCACGTTTTCGCTGGTTCGCTTTGATCCCGGTCGTGCCCGCCGTGTTGTGGATACTCGTGCAATCAACCTCGCCGGCCAATCTGCTGGCCTGCACGGTACTGGTGCTGATCGGCCTCGGTGCCTGTGCCTGGAGCGCGAGTTCGCAGCGCAACGCGATGCTGCAAGCGCTTGCACTGGCGGAACAGTCAGATGCGCACGCGGTGCACGACGGCATGGCCTCTCGTGCCCAACTCGACGAGGTATTGCTGGGCGCCATGCCCATCTGGGCCAAGCAGGTGGAAAGCTCGCGCCATCAGACCGAAGAAGCGATCGTGAGCCTGGCCAACCGTTTCACCGGGATCGCCGCACGATTGCAGGAGACGGTACAAGCCTCGCAGCACGCGGCCGGTGAACTGGACGGGCAGGCCGCCGACGGCGCGCTTGAGGTGCTGGCACGCAGTGACAGCGAGCTGAGCCAGGTGATCAATTCGCTCAAGGCAACCCAAACCAGCCGTGACCAGACCCTGGCCCAGGTCCGCAGCCTGACCGCCTATACCGGCGAACTGCGGACCATGGCCGCCGATGTGGCGGCGATTGCCGCGCAAACCAACCTGCTGGCCCTCAACGCCGCCATCGAGGCGGCGCGTGCCGGTGAGGCCGGGCGCGGTTTTGCGGTGGTGGCCGACGCGGTGCGCAGCCTGTCGAGCAAATCCAGTGAAACCGGCCAGCAGATGTCGGCCAAGGTCGACATCATCAACAACGCCATTACGCAATTGGTCCAGGCCGCGTCCAGCAGTGCCGACCAGGACAGCCATTCGGTGGCCGAGTCCGAAAACAGTATTCAAGTAGTGCTCGAACGCTTCCAGAACATCACCGGGCGCCTGGCCGACTCCGCCGACCTGCTCAAGCAGGAAAGCTACGGCATCCGGGATGAGATGACCGAAGTGCTGGTCAACCTGCAATTCCAGGACCGGGTCAGCCAGATCCTCAGCCACGTGCGCGACAACATGCACGCCCTGCATGAGCACCTCCTGCAGGCCAGCCAGGCCCCGGACCAGCCGGTGGCCGTCGACGCCCGCCAATGGCTGGCGCGCATGGAAGCCACCTATGCCACCGACGAGCAACGGCGCCTGCACCATGGAGAGGCGGCCGTGCAGCAGAATTCTCAAGACATCACCTTCTTTTAGGAGCACATCATGGCGAAGAATGTATTAGTGGTCGACGACTCCAGCAGCGTGCGGCAAGTGGTCGGCATAGCCTTGAGAAGCGCCGGTTATGACGTCATCGAGGCCAGCGACGGCAAGGATGCCCTGGGCAAGCTGACCGGGCAGAAAGTGCACCTGATCATCAGCGACGTGAACATGCCCAACATGGACGGCATCACCTTCGTCAAGGAGGTCAAGAAGCTGGCTAACTACAAGTTCACCCCGATCATCATGCTCACCACCGAGTCCCAGGAGTCGAAGAAGGCCGAGGGCCAGGCCGCCGGCGCCAAGGCCTGGGTGGTCAAGCCGTTCCAGCCTGCGCAGATGTTGGCAGCTGTGTCTAAACTGATCCTGCCTTGATCCCGGCGCCAGGGAGGCTCCCATGCCGATTACCACTGAAACACTCGACGACACTGCCCAGGTGCGCATTGACGGCGAGCTTACGATCTACACCGTAGCGGAACTGGCGGCGGCGCTGCTGCCGCAGATGGGCGCGGCGCCACGCCTGGAGCTGGACCTGTCGCAGGTCACAGAGATGGATGGCGCCGGCTTGCAGTTGCTCGCGGTTATCCGACGAGAGGCCAGTAATGCCGGCATAGCCTTGAGCGTGACCGGCCAGAGCCAGGCGGTCACGCAGGCGCTCCAACTGTGTCGCAGCGCGGCCTCATAGTCAGCGCTTCCCATGTTTTTGATCGACAAGGAAAGTCACGGTGAGCATTAATCTCGATCAGGCACAGCAGACATTCATCGTAGAGGCTCGCGAGCTGTTGCAGGCCATGGAGCAATCCCTGCTGCAATTGGAAAGCGAGCCCGGCGACCAGGATGCCATCGGCGCGATTTTCCGCGCCGCGCACACCATCAAGGGTTCGGCGGGCCTTTTCGGCCTGGCGTCGATCGTGGGGTTCACGCATATCGTCGAAGACGTGCTTGACCGCCTGCGCGAAGGCAGTGTGGCGGTGGACGCCGCCTTGATCGCGCTGCTGCTCAAGTGCGGCGACCACATACTCGAACTGGTCGAAGTGGTCGCCAACCGCGGTGAGGTGCCGACCCCTGCCGCTCTGGAGCGCGGCGAGGCATTGCGCGAGGCGCTGAGTGCCTACCAGCCGATGCGAACCGCCGTTGCCAGCGTCGAAACCGCCGAGGTGACCGACGACGTGGCGGTCGAAGTGCTTTGGCATATTTCCCTGCGCTTCGGCACGGATGTGTTCCGTAATGGCATGGACCCGCTGTCATTTCTGCGCTACCTCGAGACCTTGGGGCAGTTGATACAGGTCGCCACCCTGACCGACAGCATCCCGCCCATGGACAGCTGGGACCCGGAAAGCTGCTACCTGGGTTTCGAGATCGACCTGCGCTCGATGGCCAGCCACGCCACCCTCAACGAAGTGTTCGACTTTGTGCGTGACGACTGTGAAGTGCACATCAGTGCCGTCGACGAAGCGCCCGACAGCACAGCGGCCATTGCTGGCGAGTTGGTCACGCCGGTCGAGCCGGGCCTTGTGACCGCCGCCCCCCAGCGTCCGGCAGCCAGCGAGGCGAAAACCCGCGACGGCAATTACGTGCGCGTCAACGCTGACAAGCTCGACGAGTTGATCAATCTGGTTGGCGAACTGGTCATCGCCAGCGCCGGCGCGAGCCTGCTGGCCCGGTCCTGTAACAACGACCCGTTGCACGAGGCCTCCTCGACAGTCTCGGGGCTGGTGGAAGAGATCCTCGATGGCGCCCTGCATTTGCGCATGATCCCCATCGGCGACACATTCAACCGCTTCCGCCGCGTGGTGCGCGATATCAGCCAGGAACTGGGCAAGGACATCGAACTGAGCATCAGCGGCGCGGAAACCGAACTGGACAAGACCGTGGTCGAGAAGATCGGCGACCCGCTGATGCACCTGTTGCGCAACGCCATGGACCACGGCATCGAAAGCGCCGATGCGCGGCGTGCGGCCGGCAAGTCGGCCAAGGGGCATCTGAGCCTCAATGCCTACCACGACTCGGGGAGCATCGTCATTGAGATCGCCGACGACGGCGCCGGCCTCAACCGCGAACGCATCCTGCAAAAGGCCCAGGAACGCGGGCTGGTGGCCAGCGGTGCGGTGCTCAACGACCAGGAGATCTACAACCTGATCTTCGAGGCGGGGTTCTCCACCGCCGAGGCGGTGACCAACCTGTCCGGGCGCGGTGTCGGCATGGACGTGGTCAAGCGCAATATCACCTTGTTGCGCGGCACCGTCGACCTCGACAGCCGTCCCGGCCAGGGCACCGTGGTGCGCATTCGCTTGCCGCTGACCCTGGCGATCATCAATGGGTTCCTGGTCGGCATCGACCAATCCACCTACGTGATTCCCCTGGACATGGTCCAGGAGTGTATCGAGCTGGATGAACAGCAGCGCCAGTCCAGTCGCGACACGGGTTATCTGGACCTGCGTGGCGAGGTGTTGCCGTTGGTGCACCTGCGCGACCACTTCAGCCACGAAGGCCCCGCGACCCGACGCCAGAATGTGGTGGTGGTGCGTTACGCCGAGCATAAGGCCGGGCTGGTGGTGGATGACCTGCTCGGCGAGTTCCAGACCGTGATCAAACCCCTGGGCAAGTTGTTCGGTGCACTGCGTGGCATCAGCGGCTCGACCATATTGGGCAGCGGCGCGGTGGCCCTGATCCTGGATGTACCGGTACTGCTCAACCAAATCGTACAACTGGAAGCCCGCACGGCCCAGGCGCCTCAGTCGCCACCGGCCGTCGCTCGCTGACGCATTTGCAATTCCATGGAGGTTCCCCGATGAAATGGTTCTACGATCTTAAGATTTCCACCAAGTTGATCTGTTCATTCCTGGTGGTCCTGGCGCTCACTGGGGCCATGGGCGGCTTCGCCATCCTCCAGCTCGGTGCCGTCAACCAGGCCGCCCAGGACATCAAGGGCAACTGGATGCCCTCCATGCGTGCCGCGGCAGGCATGCGCTTTTTTGCCGCCAACTATCGCTTGAAAGAGAACCGCCACATCGGCACCGAGATTGCCGAGGAAAAGGCCCAGGCCGAACGCGAAGCCGCCGACGCGCGCCAACAGTTCGAAACCCGCATGGGCACCTACGAGCAATTGCTGTCGAACGATGAAGATCGGCAACTCCTGGCCAGCGTGAAAAGCGCTTGGGACGCCTACCTTGCAAGCAGCAAGCAGGTGCTTGAGTTTTCTCGCCAGAACCAGGAAGCCCAGGCGCGCGGTTTGCTCAGGGGAGAATCCAAGGGGCATTTCGATGAGGTGACGGCCCGTCTGCAGAAAATGGTCGAGCTCAATGATGCCGGCGCAACGGCCGCAGGTGACAAGGGTTCCGTGCTGTATGAAAGCGCACGGGTGTCGATCATCGCGGTACTGGTCGCCGCCCTGTTGATCGGCCTGGGCCTGGCGATGTTCATCGCGCGGATCATTTCCCGCCCGTTGCGCCAGGCCGCGAGCGCCGCCGAGCAATTGGCCGAAGGCAACCTCAACGCGCACATCGAGCCGGGCGGGAAGGATGAAACCGGCATGGTGCTCAACGCCATGCGCAACATGGTCGGCAAGCTGGCGCATATCATCGGCGAAGTGCGTAACGCCGCCGACAACCTGGCCAGCGCCTCCGAGGAGGTCAGCGCCACCGCGCAATCGATGAGCCAGGCCACCAGTGAGCAGGCCGCCAGCGTCGAGGAAACCAGTGCGTCGGTCGAGCAGATGAGTGCCAGCATCAACCAGAACACCGAAAACGCCAAGGTCACCGATGGCATGGCCAGCAAGGCCGCCAAGGAAGCCACCGAGGGCGGCGAATCGGTACAGCAGACCGTGGTGGCGATGAAGAAAATCGCCCAGCGCATCAGCATCATCGATGACATCGCCTACCAGACCAATCTGCTCGCGCTCAACGCCGCCATCGAGGCCGCTCGGGCCGGCGAGCACGGCAAGGGGTTTGCCGTGGTGGCCGCCGAAGTGCGCAAGTTGGCCGAACGCAGCCAGGTTGCCGCCCAGGAAATCGGTGAACTGTCCTCCAGCAGCGTGGACATGGCCGAGAAGGCCGGCAAGTTGCTCGACGAAATGGTGCCCTCCATCAACAAGACGTCCGACCTTGTGCAGGAAATCAGCGCCGCGTCCGAGGAACAGGCCGCCGGTGTCGCGCAGATCAACACTGCGATGACCCAGCTCAACCAGGTAACCCAGCAAAATGCCTCGAGCAGCGAGGAACTGGCGGCCACGGCGGAAGAAATGAGCAGCCAGGCCGAGCAACTGCAACAGGCCATGAGCTTTTTCGTGCTGGATTCAGCGCCCAAGGCCGCAGTTCAAAGCAACAGCGTGGACAGCCCGGGCAGCAAGCCCAACCGTCAGGCGCCACAGCCGAAACCACCGGCGCAGCGCAAGGCGTTCGCCTACACCATGGCCAGTGCCCCGGACGAAGCGGATTTCACCCGCTTCTGATCCCATGATCAATACGGGCCTACTAGGGAGAGTGACATGGGTGCAGCAATGACGACTCGGCAGACCGCAGCAGCGGTCGATGAGGATGCGCAGTATCTGACCTTCATGCTCGGCGGCGAAATGTTCGCCATCGGCATTCTGGGGATCAAGGAAATTATCGAATACGGCAGCCTGACCGTGGTGCCGATGATGCCCGCTTTCGTACGCGGGGTGATCAACCTGCGCGGCGCGGTGGTGCCGGTGGTCGACCTGTCGGCGCGCTTTGGCCGGGCCAACTCGGCGATCACCCGGCGCTCCTGCGTGATCATCATCGAGGCGAGTACCGAAGATGGCCAGGCCCAGGACATCGGGCTGCTGGTCGATACGGTGTCTGCGGTGCGGGAGATCCCGGCGACGCAGATCGAGCCGCCACCCAACTTCGGCGCACGAATTCGCGCCGATTTCATCAGCGGCATGGCCAAGGTCGACGGCAAGTTCGTGATCGTGCTGGAGGTGGACAAGGTGCTGTCCATCGATGAGATGTCCAGCCTCGCCGAGGCCGGCCAGGCGCCGGCCCTCGACCTCGACCCGCGTTGAGACCCGACCATGGCAGACACCGTGTCCATCGATGACCATGAATTCGGTCAGTTCCAGACCTGGCTGTACCGCGCGGCGGGCATCAACCTGTCGCCGACCAAGAAAGCCCTGGTGGCCGGGCGCCTGTTCAAGCGCCTCAAGCACTATGAGCTGCACAGCTATGGTGAGTATTTCAAGCTGATCATGAATGACCAGCGCAAGGGCGAACTGCAGGTTGCGCTGGATTTGCTGACCACCAACGAAACCTATTTTTTTCGCGAGCCCAAGCACTTCGACTTCCTGCGTCAGCACGTGCTGCCCCGGGCCGCGCCGGGCAAGGTGTTTCGCGTGTGGAGCGCGGCCAGCTCCTCCGGTGAAGAACCCTACAGCCTGGCGATGACCCTGGCCGAAAGCCTCGGCAGCACGCCCTGGGAAGTGGTCGGCTCGGACATCAGCTCCCAAGTGCTGGCCAAGGCGCGCACCGGCCATTACTCCCTGGAACGCACCGAGACATTGCCCCAACCGCTGCTGGCCAAGTACTGCCTCAAGGGCATTGGTCGCCAGGAGGGCACCTTGCTGATCGACAAGGCCTTGCGTAGCCGCGTCAATTTTGTCCAGGTCAACCTTAACGAAGCGCTGCCGGCCCTGGGTGAGTTCGAGGTGATTTTCCTGCGCAACGTGATGATTTATTTCGACCAGCAGACCAAGAGCCAGGTGGTCGCGCGCCTGTTGCCGCTGCTCAAGCCGGGCGGTTACCTGATCATCAGTCACTCGGAAAGCCTCCACGGTGTCAATGACACCTTGAAACTGGTGGCTCCGTCGATTTACCGCAAGCCATGAAAAAGCCCGTCGGTACGGCCGAAGTGGTGTTGGCGCCTGGCCAGGTCAGCTTTGCGACGCGGCCGACGCGCCTGCGCACCTTGCTCGGCTCTTGCGTGGCGATCACCTTTTGGCACCCGCAACGGCTGATTGGCGGCATGTGTCACTTCATGCTGCCGGGGCGCGTGCGCGACCGTCAGCCCCTGGACGGCCGATATGCCGACGAAGCCCTGGAGCTGCTGCTGCGCCACGCCGAGATCAATGGCACGCATGCACAGGATTACCAGGTCAAATTGTTCGGCGGCGGCAAGATGTTTCCCCAGCTGTGCCGCCTGCCGACGCAGGACGTGGCCAGCCTGAATATTCGCGCGGCACTGGCCCTGGCCGAGCGCTATCACCTGCACCTGACGGCCCAGGACATGGGCAGTACCGGTTACCGCACGATCATGTTCGACCTGTGGAACGGCAACGTCTGGGTCCGGCACCAACCAATGGGAACAATTCAACAAGATGCCTACCAAAAAAATCAGTGTGCTGCTCGTCGATGATTCGGCCGTGGTGCGCCAGGTACTGCTGGCGATTCTCAGCGATACGCCGGATATCCATGTCATGGGCGCCGCCTCCGACCCGATTTTCGCCATGGACAAACTCGCCCGGGAATGGCCGGATGTGATCGTGCTGGACGTGGAAATGCCGCGCATGGACGGCATCACCTTTCTCAAGAAAATCATGAGCGAACGGCCGACGCCGGTGGTGATCTGTTCCTCGCTGACCCAGAAAGGCGCGGAAACCTCCCTGCAGGCGCTGTCGGCGGGCGCGGTGGAAATCATCACCAAGCCCACTACCGGGTTGAAGAATTTCCTGATCGAGTCGGCGGCCGAGCTGGTGGCCGCGATCCGCGCCGCAGCGAACTCCAACGTCAGGAACCTGGGCAAGCGCAGCGCCAGCCCGGCGCCGGCACTGGCCCCGGCCAGCAAGCTCACCGCAGATGCGATCCTGCCTGCCGCCAATGGCCATGCCATGGCACAGACCACCGAGCGTATCGTCGCCATCGGCACGTCCACCGGCGGTACCCAAGCGTTGGAGGCGGTTCTGACGGCACTGCCGAGGGTGTGCCCAGGCATGGTGATCGTGCAGCACATGCCGGAAAAGTTCACCGCCTCGTTTGCCGAGCGCCTCAACAGCGTATGCGAGATCGAGGTGCGCGAAGCGCGCAACAACGACCGCATTCTGCCGGGCCTGGCCCTGATCGCGCCGGGTGGCAAGCACCTGATGGTGACTCGCAGCGGCGCCTATTATCACGCCCAGGTCATTGATGGGCCCTTGGTCAACCGGCACCGGCCATCCGTGGATGTGCTGTTTCGCTCGGTGGCCAAGTTCGCCGGCAGGAACGCCACCGGCATCATCATGACCGGCATGGGCGACGACGGCGCGCGCGGGCTCAAGGAGATGCTCGAGGCCGGCGCCGCCACGGTGGCCCAGGACGAGGCCAGTTGCGTGGTGTTCGGCATGCCCAAGGAGGCCATCAAGCTGAATGCCGCCCAGCGCATCATGGCGCTGGAGGATATCCATCAGGCGATCTTGTATAAGTGACGTCGCGCGCCGGCTTTTGCGCTGCGCCAGAATCCGCGGCGTGGGCTACTGACGACCACTGATCCGCAGCCGCACAACCCCGATTGAATTTTCCCCATGCCCGCAGGCTCTGCATTTTAGACGCGTGTGCTGTTGAGCGCGCTTGCGGGGCCTCCTTGTCGGGAGGCCTGGTTGGATCGGACTTTGCGGAAACTGCCATCATGACGCTTCTCACAGCGCTGTCGGGCCAGCCGGCCTCCATCACCCAACCGGGTCAGTATCAGTGGTTGTACCAACACCTGTATGGCGAAACCCCTGGCGCTGAAGAGGTTGCGCGGGAGTTTCTACGCACGCACTTGGCGCAGGTGCGCGACGCGCCCAGTGAGTTGCCGCAGATGCCCGAACAACTGCCGGCCTGGATCGAACAGCGCTGCGCCGACGTGGCCCAGGCCTATGCCGATTACCTGGAGCAACGCCAGCAAGGCCGGCCACGTCGTTATTTTCAGAACAAGGCCCATGCGCTGTATTTCCTGCAGCGCGTGGCGCCGACCAAACAGGTCGACGGTGCCTGGCTCAATGGCCTGCTGCGCTATTGGCACGACCCGCGCTTCGACGGCCTGCTCACCACCTATCTCGAAGAGCTGGGTGACGGCGAAGCGGCGCAGAACCATGTGGTGATCTACCGCAAATTACTCAGCGAGCATGATGCCGACAGCGACGCCGGCCTTGAGGACGACCATTACCTGCAAGGCGCCCTGCAACTGGCGCTGGGCCTGTGCGCCGACGACTTCCTGCCGGAGATCATCGGTTTCAACCTCGGTTATGAGCAGTTGCCGTTGCACCTGCTGATCACCGCGTATGAGCTGAGCGAACTGGGCATCGACCCGTATTACTTCACCCTCCACGTCACCATCGACAACGCCAGCAGCGGCCACGCCTGCAAGGCCGCGCAGTCGGTGTTGAACCTGCTGCCGCTGGGGGAGGGCAGGGAGGACTTCTATCGCCGCGTGGCCGAGGGGTACCGCCTGAATGACCTCGGCCCGGGGACCAGCGCGGTTATCCACGACTTCAACCTGAATGACGAAGTGGTCGCCATGCTTGAACGCAAGCGCACGTTCGGCCAGCACATGCATTCGGATTACTGCCGCTTCGAAGGCAAGACCGTCAACCAATGGCTGGCGCGGCCGGGGCAGATCGGCGCCTTTCTCCAGGCCCTGGAAGACAAGGGCTGGATCAAGCGCAACCAGGATCCGGCCGAGAGCCGCTTCTGGCAGTTGATCGAAGGTGCGGGCGCGGCGATGTTTGGCGTGTTCAGCGGCTATGAGAAACAGCTGCTGCGCGATTGGATCGCGGGTGATTGGATCAGCGCTCAACGTGTGGCGCCCGTGCGGCCCGGACGCGGCAGCCGCTTCTCCCGCGAGCAGCATCGCCCGTCCGACCCGGACACCCAGGCGCTGGTGGATTCGCTGTGGAACCTGCCTGATGAGCAGCAGCTCAATGCGCTGATCCCGTGGCTGTCGGCGCGGCGTCACTGCACGCCCGCCGGGTTGTATGCCACTCGCCGCTTTATCCAACTGCGTGCGCGCCTGCGCTAAGGAAATCATCCATGTCTGCACAACAACTCGCCGACCGCGCCCTGCTGAACCTGGGCCGGGGGTTGAAGGAAAATGGCTACCGCTTCATCACGCCAACGCCCTTGACCCATGAACGGTTTTTCCAGCGCCAGGGGGCGCCGCTGGCGAAGGACCTGCGGGATGTCTTCGGCTGGTCGCTGCCGTTTGACCGCGAGCTGTTGCCGGAGGCGTTTCGAGAGGAGCTGCAGCAGGCCGATGTGGTCGAAAAACACGAGGCGCTGTGGCGCAGTGCGGTGCGTTGGTCGAGCCTGGACGACCTGCTGTTTGCCCACTCGGCATACCCCACCACGCAAGCGGACGCGGTGTTTTTCGGGCCTGACAGCTATCGGTTTGCCCAACTGATCGAAGCCCATCTGCAACAGCGCGTCGAGCCGATCAAACGCGCCGTGGACATCGGCTGCGGCGCCGGTGTGGGCGCGTTGGTGGTCGCCCGGGCGCGGTCTGACGCCGAGGTGCTGGCGGTGGACATCAACCCGCGCGCCTTGCGCCTGACGGCAGTGAATGCCGAGCTGGCCGGGTTGGCGAACGTCACCGCGTACCACAGCGATGTACTGGGCAGCGTCGAAGGCACGTTCGACCTGATCGTCGCCAACCCGCCCTATATGAACGACGACCGCCAGCGTGCCTACCGGCATGGCGGCGGGGCACTGGGCGAGCAACTGTCGGTGCGCATCACCGGCGAGGCCGTTGGGCGCCTGGCCCTGGGCGGCAGCCTGGTGCTCTACACCGGCGTGGCGATTGTCGCCGGGGAGGATCCGTTCCTGGCCGCCGTCACGCCGTTGCTGGACAGCGATGCCTTTGGGTGGACCTACCGCGAACTTGACCCCGATGTGTTCGGCGAAGAGCTGGAAAAGCCCGGCTATGAGCGTGTGGAGCGGATCGCCGTGGTGGCGCTCACCGTCACCCGTTTGCGCTGACGCTCATCTATCCCCCGTAGCAGCTGCCGAGCGCAAGCGAGGCTGCGTCAGGCGCGCTGCCGATTCAGGTTCTAGTCGCGGCCGACGCAGCCTCGCTTGGGCTCGACAGCTGCTACGCGACGATTTGATTCAGGGAGAAGGCGTCAGGCCGTGGCTTGTGGCTGCAGGTGCAACTCGCCGTCGACATCCTTGGCCAAACCACTGGCCAGAAACAGCGGCACCAGGCGCTTGTGCAACTGCGGTTCGACAAATTCCTTCACCGTCTCCAGCGCCAGCGCGCCATTCGAAGGCAACTCAGCCTTGGTGAAGGACAACCAGGCCTTTTTCAGCGCCATCAACACATCACTGCCCGCCGTGGAGGCAAAGCGGCGCTGGGTTGGTTTGCCGTCGAAGCTGAAGGTGTGTTGGAACGCGTAGCCGGTTTCGTCACCGCCGCTGGCGGTGCAACGAATGCAGGTGCACGGGCCGTCGCCGAAAGCGCTGCGCAGGTAGCTGTTGAAGTCCACCACGGGTTTGAGTGACAGGCGCTTATCCACCTCGAACAGGTCCCCGGTCATTTTTTCGTCAGTGTTCAACGTGCATGTCCTCGCAGTGTGCGGCAGTTTTTTCAAAGCGCGGCACGATACCAGCCGCGCGCCGTTTTAGGGGTATTTGCATAACAATAGACCCAGATATTCTTTTGCTGTCTAAAAAACCGCGGCTACGCTCCATCACCTTCTCGAAAACGCGGCAGATTCCCCATGACGTTCAAGCGTTCCTCCCTGACTCTCCTGGCCGCGTCCCTCGCCGCCGCCAGCGTCTTGCTCAGCCCTGGTGCCCAGGCCGAAGGCAAGATCAGCATCGCCCAGCAATTCGGCATCGGCTACCTGATCCTCGATGTGGTGCGCGACCAGCACCTGATCGAAAAACACGGCAAGGCCCAGGGCTTGGACATCCAGGTGGAATGGAACAGCATTTCCGGCGCCACCGCCATGAACGAATCGCTGCTGGCCGGCGCTCTGGATGTGGTGTCCGCCGGTGTGCCGCCGATGCTCACCCTGTGGGACCGCACCAAGGGCAAGCAGAACGTCAAGGCCATCGCCTCCTTGGGCTCGATGCCCAACTACCTGTTGACCAACAACCCCAAGGTAAAGACTCTCAAGGACTTCACCGAGAAAGACCGCATCGCCGTGCCCGCTGCTGGGGTGGGTTTCCAGTCGCGGACCTTACAGATTGAAACCGCCAGGCAGTTCGGCGATGCCAACTACAAGAAGTTCGATGACATCTCCATCAGCCTGGCCCACCCCGATGCCACCGCCGCGTTGATTGCCGGTGGTTCGGAGATCAACGCGCACTTCTCCAGCCCGCCGTTCCAGTACCAGGAACTGTTGAACCCCAATGTGCACAAGGTGCTCAGTTCCTACGACATCCTTGGCGGTCCGGCGACGTTCAACGTGCTGTACACCACGCAGAAATTCCACGACGAAAACCCCAAGACCTACCAGGCGTTCTACGCCGCGCTGGCCGAAGCCGAGCAGATCATCAAGGCCGACAAGCCCGCAGCGGCCAAGGCGTACATCCGCGTAGAACAGTCGAAGCTGCCATTGGACCTGGTGGAAAAAATCGTCCAGGACCCGGAAATCGACTTCACCATCGTGCCGCAGCGTACCTATATCTATGCCGAGAAATTGCAGGAATTGGGCGTACTGAAAAACAAGGCGGCGAGCTGGAAGGACTACTTTTTCGAAGAGGCTCATGGCGGTAACGGCAGCTGAACGTCGATCCCCATTGGAAATACGCTCAACTTTGTGGGAGGGGGCTTGCCCTAATACCGGTCAGTTAAGGAGGAACACTGTAACTGTGGCACGTTCAGCGTTTGAAGTGTCAGCGGAAGAACTCACCCGGCGTGGCATCGAACTGCTGCCGAAACGCGTTGATAAACGCCGAGGTGGACTCATAGCCACAGTTCAACGCCACATCCGTCACCCGCTCGCCTTGCTCCAGGGCGGGCAGGGCGCTCAGTAACCTTAAACGCTGGCGCCAGGCCCGAAACGTCAGGCCGGTGTCACGCAAGAACAACCGGCTCAGCGTCTTCTCACTCACCCCTAGCTTCTGGCTCCAGTGCCCCAGGGTGGTCTGCTGTTCCGGGTGCAGGTTCAGGCTGCGATAGATTTGCCGCAGGCGCGGGTCCAGCGGCAAGGGCAGCATCAGGTCCACCTGGGGCGCTGCCGCTAACTGGTCCAGCACCACCTGGGCCAAGCGCCCATCCGGGCCATCCTCGGCATATTCCACCGGCAGCTCGCTGAAACTGCGGATCAACTCGCGCAGCAGGCTGCTTACCTCCAGCACCTGGCAGCGCTCTGCGGCCCAGGCGGTGACGCTGCAATCAAGGTACAGGCTGCGCATCTCGGTATGGGGCGAGCTGTACACCCGATGCGGCATGCCCGCGGGGATCCACACCGCCCGCTGGGGCGGTGCGACGAAGCGGCCGGCGCTGGTCTGGATCTCCAGCACCCCGGAAATGGCGTAGGACAATTGCACCCACGGGTGGCTGTGCCGGCGGGTCAGCGCACGGTTGGGCAGCGATTCGGTGCGCCCATACACCGGCCGTGGCAGGCTGGAAAGCCCAGGCACACTGCGGCGTACGGTATTGGCATGTCCTTTAGGCGGCATTTACTGGCTCATTGGCGTTAGTCGGTAACAAGCCGTTACGTTAGAGTCGCCATGACGCTCTTGGCAACCCCCCGGAAGATTCGCTTATGACTCGCCCCCGTTTTCTGCCTGACAACTTCACCCTGACCTTGATCGCCACGGTGATCCTCGCCTCCCTGCTGCCCGTCAGCGGCCAGACCGCCGTGGCCTTCGGCTGGGTCACCAACCTGGCCATCGCGCTGTTGTTCTTTTTGCACGGCGCCAAGCTGTCGCGCCAGGCCATCGTCGCCGGCGCGGGCCACTGGCGTCTGCACCTGCTGGTGTTCAGCCTGACTTTTGTACTGTTCCCGCTGCTGGGCCTGGCGCTCAAACCGGTGTTGTCGCCGCTGATCGGCAAAGACCTGTACATGGGCATGCTTTATCTCTGCGCCTTGCCGGCCACGGTGCAATCGGCGATTGCCTTTACTTCGCTGGCGCGGGGCAATATCCCGGCGGCGATCTGCAGCGCGGCGGCCTCCAGCCTGTTCGGCATCTTCCTCACGCCGTTGCTGGTGACGCTGTTGCTCAATGTGCACGGCGAGGGCAGCTCCACCGTCGATGCGATCCTGAAAATCAGCGTGCAACTGCTGCTGCCGTTTATCGCCGGGCAGATCGCCCGCCGCTGGATTGGCGCGTGGGTGGGGCGCAATAAAGCCTGGCTGAAGTTCGTCGACCAGGGTTCGATCCTGCTGGTGGTGTACGGCGCGTTCAGCGAAGCGGTCAACGAAGGCATCTGGCACCAGATCCCGCTGTGGGAACTGGGCGGCCTGGTGGTGGCCTGCTGCGTGTTGCTGGCCTTGGTGCTGGTGGCGTCCACCGTGCTGGGCAAGGCCTTTGGTTTTAACCAGGAAGACCGCATCACCATCCTGTTCTGCGGTTCGAAGAAAAGCCTGGCCACTGGCGTGCCGATGGCCCAGGTGCTGTTCGCCGGGGCGAGCATGGGCGTGCTGATTTTGCCGTTGATGCTGTTTCACCAGATCCAGTTGATGGTCTGTGCGGCGTTGGCGCAGCGTTATGCCAAGCGGCCGGAGTCAATCCCGGAACTGATGGCACAGGTGGATCCTTGAAGGTCCGTGTTACTATTTTTCCGCGCTGCTCAAGGGCTGGCATTGGGCCGCCTTGACCCGCGCGGAAACCGAGTACGACGACCTGTAAATGAGCATTTCAGCCGCAACCCCCCAAGCCAACTGGCAACCGGTCATCGCCCTCGCGTTGGCCGCGTTTGTGTTCAATACCACTGAATTCGTCCCCGTCGGGCTGCTCAGCGCCATTGGCGCCAGCTTCGACATGCCCGTGTCCAGCGTCGGCCTGATGCTCACCATCTACGCCTGGATCGTGTCCCTGACCTCGCTGCCGGTGATGCTGCTGACCCGCAACATCGAGCGGCGCAAGCTGCTGATCGTGCTGTTCTGCCTGTTTATCGCCAGCCACATCTTGTCCAGCGTCGCCACCAGCTTCGGCCTGTTGATGGTCAGTCGCGTCGGCATTGCCTTGTCCCATGCACTGTTCTGGTCGATCACCGCCTCCCTGGCGGTGCGCCTGGCGCCGGAAGGCAAGCAGGTGCAAGCCCTCGGCCTGCTCGCCACCGGTACGTCCCTGGCGATGGTGCTGGGTATTCCCCTGGGGCGTCTGCTCGGCGAAGCCATGGGCTGGCGCACCACGTTCCTGGTGATCGGCGCGTTCGCCGCCGCCCTGGTGTTCTGGCTGGCGCGCACCTTGCCCTTGCTGCCGAGCCAGAACTCCGGTTCCCTGCGTAGCCTGCCACTGCTGTTCAAGCGTCCGGCGCTGGTGGCGTTGTATGTGCTCACCGCCATGACCGTGACCGCGCAATTCACCGCCTACAGCTACATTGAACCCTTCGTCGAAGGCGTGGCCGGCATGAGCGGCAGCGCGGTGACCCTGATCCTGCTGGTGTTCGGCGGCGCGGGTATCATCGGTTCGCTGTTGTTCAGCCTGGTGCACCGCTTCAACCCCCACCTGTTCGTGGTCGGCGCGGTGTTTATCCTGGCCGCGTGCCTGGCGCTGATGCTGCCGTTGAGCGGTGCCGAGTCGTACCTGGTGATCCTCAGCGTGTTCTGGGGCATGGCGATCATGGGCTTCGGCCTCGCCATGCAATCGAAGGTGCTGGTGCTGGCCCCGGACGCCACCGACGTGGCCATGGCGATGTTCTCCGGTATCTACAACATCGGCATTGGCGGTGGCGCCCTGATGGGCAGCTGGGTCGGCAGCCACTTCGGCTTCGCCTGGGTCGGCCTGGCGGGCGGGTTGCTGGCGGCGCTGGCATTGATCGGGTATTGCCTGGCGATTCGCAAGTTTGGGACGGGTGTCGCGCAAAGCTGAGGCAGGAGCGAGCCTGATCGCTCCTGGCATTTATGCTCGCCAGCAAACAGTGGGCTGGCGGGCACCGGGTGTGGGGCGTCAGGCCACCGGAATCAGCGGGTCAGCCGCCGCCAGGGCGGTGGCCCGTTCTGCGGCTGGCGGGTAGATCCACACCGTGTTGATCTGCTGCTTGAGCTCCTTGGCTTCCTGGCCCACCAGCTTGAGTTGACGATCCCAGCCCTCGGTGTACACCGCGCCCCAGGCCCCGAGGTCGAGGCAGGTGACGTATTTGGGCTGGCTGTAGGTCATCGGGGCCACGCCGATCAGGTCGGCGGCGACGTTGTTGCCGGCGTAGCGGCCCAGGGCGATGGCGTGCTGGCAGGACATGCCGGCGAAGTGACCGAGGTCGTCGGTGGCGGCGTAGGCCACATCACCGGCGGCAAAGACATCGGCCTGGCCCTTCACCTTGAGGTTGCCGTCCACATGCAGGCGGCCCTGGGGGTCAAGGGTGCCGCTGACCTGTTCGGTCAGCGGGTTGGCGCGAAAGCCGATGGTCCAGATCACGGTGCTGGACTCGATGCGCTGCCCATCGGCCAGGGTCACGCCGCCGGCATCCACCGCGGCCACGGAGGTGTTCAATCGCCATTCGAGGCCCAGGTGTTGGCTGGCTTCGACGATGGACGGGCGAATGCCATCGCCCATGGATGCCCCGATCTGCGGGCCACGGTCCACCACGATCACACGGATAGTGGCGTCGTCACCCAGTGCTGCGCGCAGGCGTGCCGGCATTTCGGTGGCGGTCTCGATCCCGGTAAACCCGCCGCCGGCCACCACCACGGTGTTGCGTGCCGGGCTGTCGGGCAGGTTTTTCAAACCCTTGATATGGGCTTCGAGGCGCGTGGCGTCTTCGATCTGGTCCACATCGAACACGTGCTGGAGGCCTTCCATCTGCGGGCGATTGAGACGACTGCCGGCGGCCAGCACCAGGCGGTCGTACTTGAGGGTGGTGGGGATGCCTGCTGCGTTGCGGTAGGTCACCTGCTTGCCGTGTTCATCGATGCGGTCGGCGGCGCCCTCGATGAAGTCCACGCCGACTGCCGCAAACAATGGGCCCAGCGGTGCCTGCATGGCATGCACGTCGGCCTCGTAGAAACGTGGGCGAATACGTAGCGCCGGCTGTGGGGCCAGGACGCTGATCTGCACGTCATGGCGATCATGTTTATCCAGCAGGCGCGCGGCGCTCAAGGCGCTCCAGACACCGCCGAACCCGGCGCCGATGATAAGGATGTGCTGCTTCATGGGGATGCTCCAGGGACCAGGTCGATACGATTGCTCAAGGCGCAATGCGTTACCGGCCTACTCTAAGAGCGCCGCGGTTTGGCGGGTAGGACAGAAAACCCTGAATAACTGCCAAGCGGCCTGCCGTCAGCGGGAAAAGCGCGCGCGGTAGTCGCGAGGGGAAATCGCAAGGTGGCGATGGAAGGTGTAGCGCATGCGCTCTTCATCGCCAAAGCCACACAGGTGCGCCACCTGGTCGATGTTGCGCTGGGAGTCTTCCAGCAGGCGCCGCGCCGCCTCCACGCGAAACAACTCGATGGCCTTGGCCGGGGTGCGCCCGGTTTTTTGCTTGTAGACCCGGGCGAAGTTGCGCGGGCTCATGCGGCTTTGTTCCGCCAGGCGCTCCACCGTAAGCTCGCGGTCGCTAAGGTTGTCGGCGATCCACAGGTGCAACGCATCGAAACCGGCAGTGTCGTCGGTCTGGGCTTGCAGCAGTTGGCTGAACTGGGCCTGGCCGCCAGGCCTTTTGAGAAACACCACCAGTTCCCGCGCCACTTGCAGGGCGACGTGACGCCCGCAATCGGCCTCTACCAACGCCAGCGCAAGGTCGATGCCGGCACTCACGCCTGCCGACGTCCACACATTGCCTTGCTGGACAAAGATCGCGTCCATGTCCACATCGATGCTGGGGAACCCGCGCTTGAGCATGTCGCACATCGCCCAGTGCGTGGCAGCACGCCGGCCCTGGAGCAAGCCGGCCTGGGCCAGCAGGAAGGTGCCGCTGCACACCGAGGCCGTGCGCCGGGCCCGAGTGGAGGCGTGACGCAGCCAGTCCACCAGGTCGGTGTTGGCGGCCAGCGCCTGTTGAATGGCGGGGGCGCCGGGTACGATCAAGGTGTCCAGGGCGGCGGGGTCAAATTGCGCCAATGGCAGGGTGTCGACGCTCAATCCTTCGGCCGTTGGCATCAAGCCGCCCGCCAGGCTGGCGGTGTGCACCACATAGCCCGGCAGGCCACGCTCGACCATGGCCTTGGTGGCAGCCCAGAACACGGTCTGGGCACCGGTCAGGTCGAGCAGGCCCATTTGCGGGTAGGCCAGGAACACCAAGGTGCGCGACTGGCCGAGCGGCTGGACGGGGGTCATAGCGCCGACAACACCGCCTCGAGTTTTTCCTGATCCCGCGCAAACTGTCGAATCCCTTCCGCCAGCTTCTCCGTGGCCATCGCATCTTCATTCGACGCCCAGCGGAACTGCGCTTCGTTCATTGGCTGACGCGCTTCGCCTTCGGTCACCGGCACCAATTTGCGCGCCAGCGTGCCCTGGTCTTCGTCGAGCTTCTGCAGCAGCTCCGGGCTGATGGTCAGGCGATCGCACCCCGCCAGCTGTTCGATCTGGCTGAGGGTGCGGAAGCTTGCGCCCATCACCACGGTGTTGATCTGGTTGGCCTTGTAGTAGTTGTAGATGCGCGTCACCGATTGCACGCCTGGGTCATCAGCGCCGGTGTAGTCCAGGCCGGTGTTCTTGCGGTACCAGTCGTAGATGCGGCCCACGAACGGTGAGATCAGGAACACCCCGGCATCGGCGCAGGCCTGGGCCTGGGCGAAGGAGAACAGCAGGGTGAGGTTGGTCTGGATGCCGGCTTTTTCCAGGCGTTCGGCCGTGCGGATGCCTTCCCAGGTGGAGGCGAGTTTGATCAGCACGCGGTCGCGGCTGATACCGGCCTGGTCGTACAGGGCGATCAACTGGTTGGCCTTGGCCCACAGCGCGTCTTCATCGAAGGACAGGCGCGCGTCGACTTCGGTGGAAATACGCCCGGGGATAACCTTCAAAATGCCGGCACCGACGGACACCGCGAAGTGGTCGCAGGCCAGGCCGACGTCGCCCTTGGCCAGGTTGACGGCATTGCGCAGCAGCTCGGCGTATTCCGGGATCGCGGCGGCCTTGAGCAGCAGCGACGGGTTGGTGGTGGCGTCCACCGGGCGCAGGCGGCTGATGGCTTCGAGGTCGCCGGTGTCGCAGACCACGGTGGTGAATTGCTTGAGTTGTTCGAGCTTGGACGTCATGAGCGGCAGTCTCCAGAAATAGGGTTAGTGGTTCAGGGCCTGTGCGGTGTCCAGGTCGGTGATCAGGATATCCAGGTAGCCGCCCTTGAGCGCGCCACGAATGGCCTGGACCTTGTTCAGCCCGCCGGCCAGGCCGAGCACGCGGTGGATACTGCGCAACTTGGGCAGCGCCACCGAGACCACGAATTCTTCATCTTCCTCCAGCACCGGCTTGCCCTGGGCATCGAAGTAGCGCAGGCAGATATCGCCGACGGCACCGCGCTCGGCCAGCAGGCGCAGCATGTCCTCGGTGTAGTAGTTGCCACTGTTGCGCAGCAACTGTGAGGGTTCCAGGTCGCCGATGCCGACGATCGCCAGGGTGATGCTGTCAAAGCGTTGCAGCACTTCCTTGACCTCTTCCATCTGCACGATGCGCTGTTTGCTTTCCACCGATTGCTCGATGCTTTGCGACGGCAGCAGGAACGCCGGGCAGTTGAGCAGGGTGGCCAGGCGCTGGGTGAGCAGGGTGGCTTCAAACGCGCCTTTGTGGCCGACGCCGCCCAACAGTTGTACCACTTCCTGGGCGCCTTGTTTGCCCGGCTGGGCATGCAGGTGGCCGACCATGGCGCGAATGGTGCTGCTCCACGACGAAATGCCGATATGGTCCTGGGGCGACAGGCTGGTCTCCAGGTAGTGGGCAGCCGCCGAGCCGATGGCTTGCTTGATGCTTTCATCGTTGCCGGGCTCGGTGGCTTCCACCACGATCACCTGGCGCACGTCGTAGCGGCGTTGCAATTGGTTTTCCAGCTCCAGGTGCAGGCCTTGCAGGCGCATCACGCTGATCTTCACCACGCCTTCCTGCAGCGCCCGGCGCAGGGCACGGCTGATAAAGGATTGGGACAGGTCCAGCTGGGCGGAAATCTCGGACTGCTTGAGCCCGTCTTCGTAATAGAGGCTCGCGATCTTGGTGATCAGGCGCTGTTCTTCGATCTGGCTCATGAAGGCCTCAGTGATGACATCAATGCGGGTGAGGATACCAAACCCTTACGACATGATCAGGCCGCCGTCGATATTGATCGCCTGGCCGGTCAGGTAGGCCGCGTCATCCGAGGCCAGGAACGCCACCAGGCCGGCGACATCCGAGGGCTTGCCGGCCCGGCGCAGGGGGATGTTCCTGACCCATTCGGCCATCAACTCGCCCTTGGCGTAGCGTTTTTCGTCGGTGCTGAGGATCTCGCCCCACACGCGGTCGTTGTAGTCCCACATCTCGCTTTCGATGATGCCGGGGCAGAACGCGTTGACCGTGATGTTATGCCGCGCCAGTTCCAGTGCCAGGCTCTGGGTAATGCCGATCACGCCCATTTTGCTGGCGGCGTAGTGCGGGGTGTAGATAAACCCCTGGCGGCCCTGGCCGGACGAGGTGTTGATCAAGCGCCCGCTGCCTTGCTTGACCATGTATTTGGCCGCCTCCCGGCAGCCCAGCCACACGCCGGTGGTGTTGACCTGCAGCACCTTGTCGAAGTCGGCGCGGGGCATCTTGTCGTAGTGGTCGATGGTGATGATGCCGGCGTTCTGCACTGACACGTCGATGCTGCCGAAGCGTGCGTGACCCTCGCGGTAGAGGGTTTCGATGTCTTCTTCGCGGGTCACGTCGATGCCCAGGGCCAGGGTGTCGACCTTGTATTCCCGGGCCAGTTGGTCGGCGGTGAATGTCACGCGCTCCAGGTCGTTGGAGGCCAGCACCAGGTTGGCACCTTCCTGGGCGAAGCGCTCGGCAATGCCGGCACCGATGCCACGGCAGGCGCCGGTGATCACGATGGTTTTACCGCTGAAACGTTGCGACATGACAAAACTCCTTACCAGCAGACAAAACCACCATCGACCAGCAGGTCGACACCGGTGCAGAAAGACGAGGCCTGGCTGACCAGGAAAATCGCCGGGCCGACCATTTCGTCCACGCTGGCCATGCGGCCCATGGGCGTGGTCTGTTCAAAGATCTTCACCTGGTCGGCGACTTCCGGGCGTGAGTTCATCGGCGTGGCGGTGTAGCCGGGGCTGATGCAGTTGACGCGCAGGCCTTTGTCGGCCCATTCCATCGCCAGGCTTTTGCTCAGGTGGATCACCCCGGCCTTGGAGGTGTTGTAGTGCGCCTGCAACAGGCCGCGGTTGACGATGCTGCCGGACATGGAGGCGATATTGACGATAGCGCCCTTGCCACGCGGCAACATCACCGCAGCCTGGGCCTGGCAGCTGAGGAAGATGCCGGTGAGGTTGATGTCCAGGGTGGTTTGCCAGCGTTGCAGCTCCAGGTCTTCGGCGGCCTGGGCATTGGCGATGCCGGCGCAGTTGACGGCCACGCTGAGCGGGCCGAGCTCATGCTCGGTGTGCGCGACCGCTGCATCCAGGGCAGCTCGCTCGGTGACGGTACCGCTCAACGCCAAGGCGCGCCGGCCCAGGGCCTGGATGCGTTCTACCGTGCTGGCAATGCCGGGGCTGCCCGGAAGATCAAAGCAGGCTACATCCGCGCCCGCTTCGGCGAGCCCGACGGCGATAGCCTGGCCAATGCCGCTGCCGGCGCCGGTAACAAAGGCCACTTGGCCCTGAAGACTAAAAAGCTGCATGAATAACTCCAATTTTTGAAATCACAGTAGATCCCCTGTGGGAAGGGCGGTGCGACGACTCGACTTGCTCCCGATAGCAGTGGTTCAGTTACAGATGCATCTACTGACACTCCCTCATCGGGGCATAGGTATTTACATAATTTTCAGAGACTGGCGAGTTCTCCTGTGGTGAGCGGGCTTGTCCCGCGCTGGGCTGCGAAGCAGCCCCATTACAGGCGATGTGTTTTTAACTGACACACCGAGGTGCCTGGTTTTGGGGCCGCTTCGCGCCCCAGCGCGGGGCAAGCCCGCTCACCACAGCAGCCCTATCTGCCGAGCGTTCAGCGCCGAGCCAACGTTGTGTAGATACCCACCGCAATCGGGGGCAAGCCCCCTCCCACATTTGATCGCCATTGTTTGTGAGGACCGGGTTCCTAGGCGGTGGCCATTTCCATGACCGCAACCGGAGTGGCCTCGCCACGCTCCAGAATCCCCATCTGCCGCCCTCGGCTCATCACCATCACCCGATGGGACAAGCCCAGCACTTCGTCCAGGTCGGAACTGACCACAATCACCGCCATGCCCTTGGCCGCCAGGTCCGCGATCACTTCATAAATCGCCGCCCGCGCGCCCACGTCGATGCCGCGTGTGGGTTCATCGAGGATGAACACCTTGGGGTTGCGCGCCAGCCACTTTGCAATGATCACCTTCTGCTGGTTACCGCCGGACAAGCTGGAAATCCGCGACTGCGGCGCACCTTTGACCCCCAGTCGCGCCACCGCCGTGCGCGCGAATTCGCGCAGTGGGGCAGGGAACACCCAGCCGCGTTTATCCAGCAGGTCGGTGTTGCCATAAATCAGGTTGTCTTCGATGCGATGCTCCACCACCACGCCTTGCTGCTTGCGGTCTTCGGGCACCAGCACCACGCCGGCCTGGATCGCCTCGAAGGGCGAGCGCAACTGGCGGACCTCGCCATCCAGCACCATATGGCCGCGAATATCCTGGGCCGCGCCGGCAATGGTACGCACCAGCTCGGTTCGCCCGGCGCCGACCACCCCGGCAATGCCGAATACCTCGCCGGCACGCACGCTGAAGTCGATGCCGTGCAAGGCAAACTCACGGCAGCTCAACGCCTTGACCTGCAACATCACCTGCTCCTGGGGCGCCTGCAACGCAGGAAAGATCCGCTCCAGGCTGCGCCCGACCATCTGCTCCACCAACTCCCGCACCGGCACCTGGGCCGTGGCATGCAGGGCGATCTGGCGACCGTCGCGCAGCACCAGCACGCGGTCGGCGATGCGTGCGATCTCTTCCAGGCGGTGGCTGATATAGATAAACGACACACCCTCGGCCTTCAGCCGTTCCACCTGCTTGAACAGCAGCTCGGTTTCCTCGCCACCCAATGCGGCGGTGGGTTCATCGAGGATCAACAGGCTGGCCTTCAGCGTCAGCGCCTTGGCGATTTCCACCAGTTGCTGGGCCGCCACGCTCAGGCCTTCGACCTTGCGCGAGGCCGGCACCTTGAGCCCCAGGCGCTCTAACTGGATCTGCGCCTGGGCCTCCATGTACTCGCGGTCCACCCGCCCACGGCGCATGGGCAGGCGGCCGACGAAGATGTTCTCGGCAATCGACAGTTGCGGCAGCAGGCGGATTTCCTGGTGGATCAGGCCGATCCCGGCGCCCAGCGCGGCCCCCGGTGAAGCGGGGGCGTAGGGCGCGCCGAGCCAGGTCATGCTGCCCCCGGCTTCCGGTTGCACCAGCCCGGCGATGATCGACGACAAGGTCGACTTGCCCGCGCCGTTTTCACCGAGCAGGGCCAGTACTTCACCGGGGCGAATGTCCACGTTGACCTGCGACAACACCTGCACCGGCCCGTAGGCCTTGCTGATATTGCGCAGGCACAGCACCGCGTCTGATCGAGCGGTGTCAACGGCTGCTGCTTGCATGACGACCTCCAAGGCTTACGGGTGCTGTTGCAGGAACGGCGCGACGTTTTCTTTAGTGGTCAGCACGGTGGGCAACAACTGCTCCTTGGGCAGGGTCTTGCCGGCTTTGAGGTCGATGGCCGAGGCCACGGCCAGGCGCCCCATTTTTTGCGTCTGCTGGGTCATGGTCGCGTTCAGCACACCGCTTTGCACGGCCTTGAGCCCGGCCACGTCGCCGTCGAAACCGACCACGACCACCTTGTGATCGAGGTTGCCGACTTTCACCGCCTGGGCAGCGCCCAAGGCCATGGCATCGGCTCGGCCGAAGAACACGGTGATGTTCGGGTCACGCTGGAGCAGGTCCTGGGCCACGGCGAAGCCTTTGTCCTGGGCCCATTCAGCTGGTTGCTGGGCGACGACCTTGAGGTCCGGGAAGGCTTTCAGGCCCTCTTCAAAGCCTTTGGCGCGATCATTCTCGGGGGTGGTACCGATCTGGCCTTGCAGGATCGCGATGCGGCCCTTGCCGTCGGTGATCTTGCCCACGTACTCGGCCAGGGTCTTGGCGCCGGCCACGCTGTCGCTGGCGATAAAGGTGTCGCCCGGTGCGTCGGGGGCGTTGCGGTCCACGGCGATCACCGGGATGCCCGCAGCCTTGGCGGCTTTCACCGGCACACCGGCGGCGGTGGCACCGGCCGGGATGTAGATCAGCACATCGATCTGGCGGGTGATCAGGTCTTCAATCTGGCTGACCTGGGTGGAGGAGTTGCCCTGGGCGTCCACGGTGATCACCTTGACCCCCTTGGCTTTGCCTTCGGCTTCCACCGATTGCTTGATCTGGTTGAAGAAGTCGGCCTGCAGGTTGGCCACGGCCAGGCCGATGGTCAAATCCTTGGCCCAGGTGGTGCCGGCAACGGTGAGGGTGGCGGCGGCGAGAGCGGTGGCCAACAGCAATTTCTTGGGGCTGAACATGTCGGTGACTCCTGGTTTTATTGTTGGAGGGTGTCAACTGTCGAACAGGTTTAACGGGCAGTGCTGGAGCGGCGTCGCAGGGTGTCGATGGTGACGGCGAGGGCGATGACCACGCCGATCACCACTTGTTGAATAAAGGGCGAAACCCCCAGCAGGTTGAGGCCATTGCGCAATACGCCAATGATCAGTACGCCCACCAGGGTGCCGCCGATGCTGCCGACGCCGCCACTGAGGCTTGCGCCGCCAATCACCACGGCGGCGATGGCGTCCAGCTCCAGGCTCAGCCCGGCGCTCGGTTGCGAGGAGTCCAGGCGCGCGGCCAGGGTCACGGCGGCGATGCCGGCCAGCGCACCGCTGATGGCGTACACCCAGAGGGTAATCGCCCGCACCTTGATGCCCGACAGCCGCGCCACTTCCGGGCTGCCGCCCATGGCGTAGAGGTTGCGGCCGCCGGCACGAAAGCGCAGGAACACCCAGGCCACCACCAGCATCACCAGGAACAGGCCCACGGTGGCCGAGAGGAAACCGAAGTGGCGCACCGTCGCCAGGCTGGTGAACCAGTCCGGATAGCCGACGATCTGCCGGCCTTCGGTGAGGATATTCGCCAGGCCACGGGCCACCGACATCATGGTCAGCGTGGCAATAAAGGGTGGCAGCTTGGCGTAGGTGATCAACGCGCCGGAGACCAGCCCGGCGAGCATGCCGCTGGCAATCGAGATCGGAATCGCAAAGCCCAGGGGCACCGCCTGATCCTGATACAGCCAGCCGAGCATCATCATCGAGAAGGCCAGCACCGAGCCGACCGACAGGTCGATGCCGCCGATCACGATCACCGCCGTCATGCCGATCGCCAGGATGCCCAGCACCGTGACCTGATCAAGGATGTTCAGGCCATTGCGCAACGAGAAGAAGAATTCGGAACTGAAGGAGAAGACCAGCACCAGCAGCACCAGCCCGATCAACGGGCCGCCGATATTACTGGGCAGCAGTTTGACAATACGTGGGCGAGGTGGCGGCTTGAGTTCGGCCGGGTGCTGGACAATAGCTTTGGCGTCCACAGTGTTCTCCTGAGTTATTTTTTTTGGAGTGCTTCAGGCTTCTTGAATATTTATGCGTGCCTGACTGTTAATTCAGATTCCAGTGACACCGTGTCAAAGTCAAGCGCTTAATTTTTCTTGCCTGCCGCTGAAACGGTGTTTTTGCCCGGCGCAAAGCCACGGTCTAGAGGAGCCGGCGTGGGATTTTGGCCGTTTGTCCGAGGGGGATTTCCGAGTTTTATTTGATTTTTCGGCGGTTCGCTCACTTGACCTGCCGGAGGATCGGCGTCTAAATAGAAATATATTGTCACTGCTGAATAAATATTCAAAGACAGCCTTGGACACTTTCACCCCGCGTGGTCAGCCTCAAAGGAGCCGCTGCATGAATGCCTTCCAGTACGACGCCCACCAGATCAAGGAACAGGCCCGCCTGATTCGTCGCCATGTGATCCGCCTGAACGCCGACTCACCGGCCGGCGGGCACACCGGGGCGGATCTTTCCGAAACCGACATCCTCGCCACCCTGTATTTCCGCGTCCTCAACACCGGCCCGGAACGCACCGAAGACCCCGAGCGCGATATTTATATCCAGAGCAAGGGCCACGGCGTGGGCGGTTTGTACTGCTGCCTGGCGCAGGCGGGCTACATCCCCACCGAGTGGCTGCCCACCTACCAGCACTTCAACTCGCACCTGCCCGGCCACCCGGTACGCCAGAAAACCCCCGGCATCGAACTGAACACCGGCGCCCTCGGCCACGGTTTGCCGGTGGCGGTCGGGCTGGCCCTCGCGGCGAAGATGTCCGGCAGCAACAAGCGCATCTACGTGCTCACCGGTGACGGCGAACTGGCCGAAGGCTCCAACTGGGAAGCGGCGATGGCGGCGGCCAAGTACGGCCTGGATAACCTGTTTGTGATCGTCGACAAGAACAAGCTGCAGCTTGCCGGTTTGACCGCCGAGATCATGCCGCTGGACCCACTGGACGTGAAATGGGCGGCCTTTGGCTTCCGCGTCAGCGAGTGCGACGGTAACGATGTCGGCCAATTGATCGAAGCCCTGGAAAGCATGCAGACCAAGACCGGCGCGCCCCAGGTGCTGATCGCCCACACCATTAAAGGCAAGGGCGTGTCGTTTATCGAAGCCCGCCCCGAATGGCACCACCGCGTGCCCAAGGGTGATGAAATCAACGCAGCACTGGAGGAGTTGAACCATGGCGAGTGAACATTTGGCGAGCGTCATGGTGCAAGCGTTTATCGCTGCCGTCGAGGCCGGGCTGGACGTAGTGCCGGTGGTCAGCGACTCCACCTCCACGGCCAAGATCGGCCCGTTTGCCCAGCGTTTTCCCGAGCGGCTGATCAATGTGGGCATTGCCGAGCAATCCCTGGTCAGCGTCGCGGCGGGCCTGGCCCTGGGCGGCAAGATCGCCGCCACCTGCAATGCGGCGCCGTTCCTGATCTCGCGGGCCAATGAGCAGATCAAGGTGGACGTCTGCTACAACCAGGCCAACGTGAAGATGTTCGGCCTGAATGCCGGCACCAGTTATGGCCCGCTTGCCAGCACCCACCACAGCCTCGACGATATTTCGGTGATGCGCGGGTTTGGCAATGTGCAGATCTTCGCCCCCGCCGATGCCGTCGAGTGCCGGCAGATCGTCGATTACGCGCTGCGCTACCACGGCCCGGTGTATATCCGCCTCGACGGCAAAGCCTTGCCCGACGTGCACGGCGCCGATTATCAGTTTGTGCCCGGTCAGGTCGACATCCTGCGCCAGGGCGCCGATGTGAGCATCGTGGCCCTGGGCTCGGTGGTGCATGAAGCGGTGGATGCAGCGGCATTGCTGGCGGAGCAGGGCATCCAGGCGCAGGTGATCAACCTGTCGTCGATCCGGCCCTTGCAGCGTGATGTATTGCTCAGCGCCTTGAGCGGCACCCGCGCGGTCATCAGTGTGGAGGAACACAATATCAACGGCGGCGTCGGCAGCCTGGTCGCCGAAGTGCTGGCCGAAGCCGGGTTGGGCATTGCCCTGATCCGCCTGGGTATCGGCGATGGCGAGTACGCCGCCGCCGGTGCCCGCGAACCGACCCGCGCCTTGCATAACATCGACGCGGCTGGGATCGTGGCGGCTGCCACTCGGTTGCGGTGAATTCAATGAATAACAATACCCCGCTGATCCTGGCGATAGATGAAGGCACCAGCAACGCCAAGGCGGTGCTGGTCAACGAACTTGGCCAGGTGATTGCGCGCGGTTCGCGACCCTTGAGCATCAGCCATCCCCAGGTCGGGTTTTCCGAGCAGGACCCGCTGCTGATCTGGCAAAACACGTTGGCTGCGATTGAAGAATGCCTGGCCCAGGTGGACCGTCCGATCACTGCGTTGGCCATCAGCAACCAGCGTGAATCGGTGGTGGCTTGGGATAGGCATACCGGTGAGCCATTGTCGCCGTGCATCAGTTGGCAGTGCCGACGCTCTACGGCGTTGTGCACGCACCTGCATGAGCAGGGCCATGAAGCGCTGATCCTGGAAAAGACCGGGCTGGCGTTGGACCCGATGTTCTCGGCGGGCAAGTTCCGCTGGATTCTCGATCACCTTGAGGATGGTCACGCCCGCGCTGCTGCAGGCGATATCTGCCTGGGCACCGTCGACAGCTGGCTGTTGTGGCAACTCAGCGGCGGCCAGGTGTTCGCCACCGACTATTCCAACGCCGCACGTACCCAACTGTTCAACCTGCACACCTGCGCCTGGGATCCTGAGCTGTTGGCGCTGTTCGGCATTCCGGCTGCGGCGTTGGCGCCGATCCGGCCGAGCGCCGGTTTCTTTGCCGAAACCGTCGCGTTGGGCGGCTTGCCCGCCGGCATCCCGGTGATGTCGATGATCGGCGACTCCCATGCGGCGCTGTACGGGCAGGGCGGTTTCGCGCCGGGGCTGGTCAAGGCCACCCTCGGCACTGGTTCGTCCTTGATGACGCCCATGGGCGGGCCGATTGCCTCCACCCATGGCCTGTCGACCACCCTGGCCTGGCACGATGGCAGCCAACCTACTTTCGGCATGGAAGGCAATATCGTCCATACCGGCGCTGCCGTGCAGTGGGCGTCGAAGCTGGTGGCGGGAGAATCCCTGGATGCGCTGACCGAACAGGCCGCGCAATTGCCGGATAACGGCGGCGTGTATTTTGTCCCGGCGCTGTCCGGCCTCGGCGCACCGCACTGGAAGGCCGACGCCCGTGGGCTGATCTGCGGGCTGACCGAAGCCACGTCCGGCGCGCACATCCTGCGCGCGGCGCTGGAATCCATCGGCTATCAGATTCGCGATGTGTTCGAGGCCATGCAGCAAGACATCGGCAGCCCGCTCAAGGAACTGTGGGTGGATGGCGGCGCCACGCGCAACCGCTGGCTGATGCAGTTCCTCGCCAACCTGCTGCAACGCCCGGTGGTGCGCAGCCTGTCGCCGGAGGTTTCGGCATTGGGCGCCGCGCACCTGGCGGGACGGGCGTTGGGGGTGTGGGCGAGTGATGCGGCGCTGGGGCAGTTGCAGCGCCAGCGCGAGCGCTTTGAGCCGCAGGAGGATCCGGCGATGGCGGAGCGTTACTCAGAGTGGAAAAAGGCTCTAGCCCGAACACTCCTCTAACCGCATATGCAAACCAAATGTGGGAGGGGCTTGCCGCCGATGAGCATAGGGATCTACATAACGTTGACTCAACACTGAACGTCCGGCAGATAGGGCTGTTGTGGTGAGCGGGCTTGTCGAATCGTCGCACCGCCCCTCCCACATTGAGATCACACCCGCCTTCAAGGCCGCCAGGTCTGCACATCCTTGGCATCCACCGCCTTGGGCAACAACCCCGCCTTGAAGAACGCATCGGCAATCTTCTGCTGCTCACCCAACTGCTCAATCGTCACCGGCTGCACCTGATAACTGCGGTGCGCATTCGCCGCTTCCACCGTGGCTGCATCCAGGTTGCCCCACAGCGGGCCGAGCACTTTTGCCGCGTCCTGCGGGTTGGTTTTTACCCAGTGGCCGGCGTTTTCCAGCTGCGCATACACCACCTTCAATACCTCCGGGTGCGCCTTGGCGTAGGGCGTGCCGGTCAGGTAGTAACGCTTGTAACTGGCCAGCCCGGCACCGTCCGCCAGGGTGCGTGTCGGCAGTTGGCGCTGCACGCTGGTGAGGAAGGGTTCCCAGGTGACCCAGGCGTCCACCTTGTTGTTCTCGAACGCCGCGCGGCCATCGGCCGGCGACAGGTAAGCCGGCTCGATATCCGAGAATGCAAGGCCGGCCTTGGCCAGCGCGGCAATCAACAGATAGTGAGTGCCGGCGGCCTTGGTCACCGCGATCTTCTTGCCCTTCAAATCCGCCAACTGTTGGATCGGCGAGTCCTTGCGTACCACGATGGCCTGGGCCGAAGGCGAGGGCGCTTCCTGGGCGAAGTAGGTGAGTTTGGCCTGGGCGGCCTGGGCGAAGATCGGCACGGTGTCGGCCACGTCGGCGCTGATGTCCACGTTGCCGACGTTCAGCGCTTCCAGCAGCGGCAGGCCGCTGGGGAACTCATGCCAGCTCACCTCGATGTTGTCGGCCTTGAGGGCTTTCTCCAGGGTGCCCTGGGTCTTGAGCAGGGTGATCAGCGTGGAGGATTTCTGGTAACCGATGCGCACGGTTTCCTGGGCGTGCGCACTGACGGTAACGGAAAGGGCCAGCAATCCTAATACAGCGGCGAGGGGACGACGAAGGGACATGGTGGGCTCGATCTTCAGCGAAATAGATCCAAGCTTAATGATCTGAAAACCATTCGATAAATACTCTTTCGATCTGAGCTTAGGGCGCTTTCATCCGCTTCCTGCCCATCAGGCATAACCATAGAATTATATTGTTATTTCATAAAAGTCAGTCGTTAATATAATTAAAATTGAATTTTTGACGTTGTCGGCCTTTCTCTGAAGCGGGCTGATTCATTCAATAGGGATACTTCGCATGGCTGCTTTTGACCACCTGACCCGTCGCCGCCTCCTGGGCCTGGCCGGCCTGACCCTGGCCAGCCTGTCGCTGCCGCGCCTGGGCTTTGCCGCTGACGCACATGCCGGCCACAACATCGCCCAGGAGCCCGCCGGCACGGGCGATTTCATCCGCCTCGACGCGCCGCGCAAACTCAAACTGGCGGTCAACCTCAACGCGGTGTGCCTGGCGCCGGTGGTGATCGCCCATGGGCAAGGCTTCTTCAGTAAGCACAACCTGGACGTGGAGTTGGTCAACTTCGGCAACTCCACCGAGGTCTTGCTGGAAGCCATCGCCACCGGCAAGGCCGACGCAGGCGTGGGCATGGCGCTGCGCTGGCTCAAGGCCCTGGAGCAGGGCTTTGACGTGAAGCTCACCGCCGGCACCCATGGCGGTTGCCTGCGGTTGCTCAGTGCCGCCAACGGCGGCGTGAGCAAGCTGGAAGACCTCAAGGGCAAGGCCATCGGCGTGACCGACATGGCCAGCCCGGACCGCAACTTCTTTTCGATCCTGCTGAAAAAACACGGCGTCGACCCGGTGCGCGATGTGGAGTGGCGCCTGTACCCGGCCGACCTGCTCGGCACGGCGCTGGAGCGTGGCGAAGTGCAGGCAGTGAGCGGCAGTGACCCGTTCATGTACCGCCTGATCAAGTCCGGCGTGGCGCGGGAGTTGTCCACCAACCTGGTGGAGGAATACGCCAACCTCAGTTGCTGCGTGGTCGGCGTCACCGGCAAATTGGTGCGTGAAGACAAGCGCGTGGTCGCGGCGCTGACCCAGGCGATCCTGGAGGCCCATGACTATTCCGTGCAGCACCCGGAGGACGTCGCCAAAGGCTTCCAGGCCTACGCACTGAACACCTCCACCGAAGAAGTCCAGGCGATCCTCCACGACCACACCCACGGCCACCACGCGGTCGGCGCGGCGCTGACCCAGGAGATCACCACCTACGTCACCGACCTGAAAACCGTGGAAGTGATCAGCAAAGGCACCGACCCGATAGCGTTTGCCAAGGAGATCACTGCCGATGTCTTCAACTGACGCAACCGTCCTCAACCCGCCTGTGGCGCTCAAGCTCGGGTGGCAAGGCGCGGCGGTGGTGACGGCCTGGGTGGCCGTCGCGCTGCTGATCAGTTACTGGCCCAACGCGGTGCGCAACTGGCCGATGACCCAGGGCCTGGCCAACCTCTGCTTGGGCGTGGCGGCGTTGTTTATTGTGCTGAGCCTGCTGGGGCGCAGGCTGTCGACACTCGCGCTGCGCTTGCGCACGGCCGCGCCCTGGCTGATCGCCTTGCCGGTGCTGCTGGGCCTCTGGGAATTGCTCACCGCCAAGCTTGCGCTGTTGCCGGTGCCGTTCTTCGCACCACCCCAAGCCTTGCTCGCGGTGTATATCGAAGACTACGCACGCCTGGCCGACAGCCTGCTGCATTCGGCGCTGCTGCTGGGCTCGGGGGTGGCGCTGGGCGCGGCCACCGGGTTTGTCGCCGGCGTCGCCATTGGCTGGTCCACGCGTATCGGCTACTGGCTGCACCCGGTGCTGCGCATCCTCGGCCCGGTGCCATCGACGGCGTTGTTGCCGCTGTGTTTTTTCCTGTTTCCCAGCAGTTGGAGTGCGAGCGTGTTTTTGATCGCCCTGGCCACCTGGTTTCCGGTCACGGTGCTCACTTGGTCCGGCGTGGCCAGCGTCGATAAGGCCTATTACGACGTGGCGCGCACCCTCGGCGCCCGGCCGGGTTTTCTGATTTTCAAAGTAGCGATTCCCGCCGCGCTGCCCCACGTCTTCGTCGGCCTGTTCATGGGCCTGGGCGCGTCGTTTTCCACCTTGGTGGTGGCGGAAATGATGGGGGTCAAATCCGGCATCGGCTGGTACCTGCAATGGGCCCAGGGCTGGGCCGCCTACGCGAACATGTACGCCGCACTGCTGATCATGGCGCTGGCCTGTTCGGGGTTGATCACCGGGTTGTTCCTGGTGCGTGATCGGTTGCTGGCCTGGCAGAAAGGAGCGATGAAATGGTAGCCCTGGCACACGCGGTATCGGCTTCGGAAGGATTGGCGCTGCGCATAGAAAACCTCAGCCATGGTTTTGCTCTGGACGGCCAGCATTTGCCGGTGTTGGAGCGGGTGTCCCTGGACGTGGCGCCGGGAGAGTTTGTGGCTTTACTCGGGCCTTCGGGGTGCGGCAAGTCCACCTTGCTGCGCCTGGTGGCGGGGCTGGAACCGGCGGACGCCGGACGACTGTTGGCCGATGGCGAACCCATCACCGGGCCGGACCCGAGCCGTGTGGTGGTATTCCAGGACCCGACCCTGTACCCATGGCGCCGGGTGTGGGACAACGTCGCCCTCGGCCTGGAAGCCCAAGGCCTGCTCAAGACCCATTCTGCCAAAGTCGATGAGGCTCTGGACAAGGTCGGCCTCGGCCAGTTCGCCCGCGCCTATCCTCGGCAATTGTCCGGCGGCATGGCCCAGCGGGTGGCGTTGGCCCGTGCACTGGTCAATCAGCCGCGGTTGCTGATCCTCGACGAACCCTTGGGCAAGCTCGACTCCCTGACCCGCATCACCATGCAAAAAGAGCTGATCGACCTGTGGCAGCGCCAGGGCTACACGGCGTTGCTGGTGACCCACGATGTGGAAGAAGCCTTGCTGCTGGCTAACCGGGTGATTGTGTTCAGCGACCGCCCGGCGAAGATCCAGGCACAGTTGAGCGTCGATAGGCCCTATCCACGGCACCGGGACGATCCTTACCTGGTGGACCTGCGGCGGCAGATAATGGGCCTGCTGGGGTTGGGCGAAAACTGGTAGTCAGTGGGCATCTTTCAGCGCAATGGTTTGGATGGTTGGGCTGAGCACCCCCGCACGGTCCGCCAGGTAACGCGCCGGCGGCTGGCCCACCGCCTTGCGGAACATGGTGATGAAACCGCTGGCGTTTTCATAACCCAGGTCCAGTGCCACCCGCTGCACACTTTCACCCTTGGCCAGCCGTTGCAGGGACAGGATTACATGCAACTGCCGGCGCCAGCGGCCGAAACTCAGGCCCAATTCCTCCAGCAACAGGCGCGTCATGCTGCGCTCGCTCATGCCGATGCGCACGGCCCATTGACCGAGGGTGGCTTTGTCGGTCGGGTCGGCCAGCAGGCTGTTGGCCAGGCGGCGCAAGCGGGCGTCCTGGGGCATGGGCAGGTGCAGGGCTTCGATCGGTGCGGCGGCCAGTTCATCCAGCAAGGTGTTGATCAAGCGGCCTTGGGCGCCGGCCTCGTCATAGAATTGCGGGAAGCTGACGGCCTTGCTGATCAGCTCATGCAGCAACCCGGACACGGCCAGGGTGCAGCATTGCGGCGGCAGGGCGTGGGCGGCGTCGGGGTCGATCAGCAGGCAATACACCTCGGCCTCGCCAGACCCGCGCGCAGCATGGGGCGTACCGCCGGGAATCCATAATGCGCACTGGGGCGGCACGATCCAGATCCCCGCTTCGATTTCACAGTGGATGACCCCGCGCAGGGTGTACATCAACTGGCCCTTGCGGTGGGCGTGCTGGGCATGTTCCCAGGTGTCCGACGTGCTGGTGGCGCCCACGGCCACCACGGCGCGGGGGAACAGGTCGGCGTCCTTGGCCATCAACGGGTCGAGCAGATCAAGACGGTGGTGCTTCATGGCGCGGGTCGCAAGTTGGCCGGATTGCGAAACAGTCTGGCTATTCTGTGCAATGCCGTCCAGGGGTTCGAGCTTTATATTGAGATCCACTCTCATTAAGGAGCTTTGCCATGCGACTCGACAGTACAACGTTCCCTGTGGTGAAAATCGTCTTCGATGCGCCCAGCGAAGGTGGGCCGCAGGATGCTTTCCTGGCCTTTGAAGGGCTATTGGCGAGGGAGCAGGCCTTTATGTTGCTGCACGAAAAATCCGTGGATGAAAACAACCATGAGCACTCCCACGAAGAGCGTAAGCAGGCGTCGATCTGGATGAAGAAAAACAAACAGGCGCTGCGCATGTTCGTCAAAGGCATGATCCAAGTTGAGCCCAGCGCCGCCAAACGCCTGGCACTCAAGCCGTTCGCGGTGATGTTCAGCAAGGCCTGGGGCTACCCGTTGCTGGTGGTGGAATCCAAGGACCAGGCCTGGGCACTGGCGCGGGATGTGCTGGATGAGCGGGTGTCGGATGTGGCGCATTTTTGAAGGGTAAAGTGGAGCAAAAAATGTGCGAGCGGGTCTGGCCGCGGGCCCGCTCCCACATGGGTTGGTGGTATGGCTCAGTCCACGCAGTTCGCTCGGCCCAGCTTGCCTTTCTCCACCGTCGCCGAGCAGCCGAAGTGGCCGTTATCCACTTGGCACGCGCCGGTCACCGGACCGTTGCCGGACTGGGTGGTGACGCTGGTCTGGCACTCGCCTTCACACTGGCTCGAATCGGTACATGCCTTGCCCGCATCCTTGTACGGGGTGATGCATTTCCAGCTCTGCAGCTTGCCGACTTGCTTCATGGTACCGCCGCCTGCCAGGCAGGTGGACGCCGCAGCGTCCTGGGCGGGTGGGGTCGTGGTACAGGCCGATACCAGCAGTACAGCGGCCAGGCCAATCATCAATTTCATGCAAAGTCCTCGTGGAGTAAGCGCAACGGTGCAGTGTACGGGCATATGGACTACTTTGATTGACAAGCGATCCCCACCCGGTAATGACTCATGCGCACGTTATGGAAGCGGTATGTGGCCCTGCTGGAAAACGACCTGAGCACGCAAATTTTCGACAACGTCAAAAACCTGCTGGTGTGCGCGCTGCTGTTTGCGGCGGGCACCAATACCCTCGTGGGGCAGCAGGACCTGTTTATCGGGGTGTTCGCCTCCAGCGTGGCGGGGTGGGGGCTGATCCTTCTGTCGACAGTGCTGATGCTGTTGAACGTCAGCGATGGCATTCGCCGGTTGGCCAAGCTGCGTTATCACCTGGCATTGCAGCTGTTGCTGATCCTGGTTTATCTGGTGGTGGCCGAGCGGGTGGTAGAGATTGTGTGGGGCTTCCGCGCCCATTGAAGTATCCTCCGCACCCCGCTTTCCACCGATTCAAAGACAGATGACAGGACAAGACATGCAGGCGCTGCTGGAGTCGATCCTCGACGAAGTGCGCCCACTGATCGGCCTCGGCAAAGTCGCCGACTACATTCCCGCGCTGGCCGATGTACCGGCCAACCAACTGGGCATCGCGGTGTACGGCAATGACGGCTCGGCCTACCGCGCCGGTGACGCCGATACGCTGTTCTCGGTGCAAAGTATTTCCAAGGTGTTCAGCCTGGTGCAGGCCATCGACCACGGTGGTGAAACCATCTGGGAACGCCTGGGCCACGAGCCTTCGGGGCAACCGTTCAACTCGTTGGTGCAACTGGAATTCGAACGCGGCCGCCCGCGTAACCCCTTCATCAATGCCGGCGCGCTGGTGATCTGCGACATCAACCAATCACGCTTTGCCGTGCCGATCCTGTCGATGCGCGACTTCGTGCGGCGCCTGTCGGGCAACCCGCAGATCCTGGTCAACAGCGTGGTCGCCGACTCCGAAGCCCAGCACGGTGCGCGCAATGCGGCCATGGCCTATCTGATGAAGTCCTTCGGCAATTTCCATAACGACGTGGACGCGGTGCTGCACAGCTACTTCAACTACTGCGCCTTGCAGATGAGCTGCCTGGACCTGGCCAAAGCCTTCAGCTTCCTGGCCAACGAGGGCACCAGCGCCCACAGCGGCGAACAGATCCTCACCGCGCGGCAGACCAAGCAAGTCAACTCGATCATGGCCACCAGCGGGCTGTATGACGAGGCGGGCAATTTTGCCTATCGCGTGGGCTTGCCGGGCAAGAGCGGTGTGGGCGGCGGCATTGTCGCGGTGGTGCCGGGGCAATTTACCGTGTGCGTGTGGTCGCCTGAGTTGAACGCGGCGGGGAATTCGCTGGCGGGTATCAAGGCGTTGGAGTTGTTGAGTGAGCGGATTGGGTGGTCGGTGTTTTGAGCTCGTTCCCACGCGCGTGGGAACGATGATCTGGGTGTCATGCCGCTGGATGGGCGTCATCCAGTGCTTTGTCTACCAACAGTTGCACACCTTCCAGCATTCGGCAGATGCCCAACGCCACATTGCGTTGTGCTCCGTCGATTTCAAAGGCCAGGTGCGTGGCGATATCGGTGATGGAGGATAGATCCTGGGAGGCGTTGACCAGCAGGGTTTCCGTGCCCAGGTCGGGGCGCACGGTGAAGAGTTTATCTGGAGGATTTGGGGTGTCTTTAATCATGGTGGAACTCCGTCGACAAGTGGAGCCGCCAGCGTTCGCGGTCAAACGAAGAGGGTGGCAGCTGTACGCGGGTTGACCGACCGGTTGTCAACGAACCCGGCATACCCGAAAGTATCCCGCGCACAACTGCCGCGACACGATACCTCAGGCACAAAAAAAACGCCTGGGATAGGTGCAGGGCGTAGCAGTTCGTTAACAAGGCCGGACGGTCAAATCCGGTCGCTGAATTGGCAGCGACGGCGCAGAGGTTAGTCAGCCGCGTTCCGAGCGACAACCTGAAACAGTCGTGGGAAAACTCTGAGAGTCTGGGGCGAAGTGCTATCCCTGTGGGAGGGGCTTGCCCCTGATAGCAGTGTGTCAGCCAAGATGCATCAACTGACACGGCCTCATCGGGCATGAGTATCTACACAACTCTTAAAGGCTTATACATAACTCTGTGGTGAGCGGGCTTGCCCCGCGCTGGGCTGCGAAGCAGCCCCAATCCAGGCACCGCGTTTTTTCAGTCATAACCCATTGGCCGGTTTTGGGGCCGCTTCGCAGCCCAGCGCGGGGCAAGCCCGCTCACCACAAAAGCCCCCTCCCACATTTGGATCTTCATTGGTTTGTAATCGCTACCTACCCCAAACAAAAAATGCGCCCCTGAGGGCGCATTTTTTTGTTCGGTCAGCTATCGCCTATCAGGCAATCGCATCCCAGGCCCGATCACCGTTCTCGTCCTTGATGCGAGTCGGCAGGCCCATCACGTCCAGCGCCTTGAGAAACGGCTCAGCCGGCAGTTCCTCGACGTTGGCCATGTGTTTCACATCCCACTCGCCCCGGGCGACCAGCAGCGCTGCGGCTACCGGTGGAACGCCTGCGGTGTAGGAGATGCCCTGGCTGTCCGTCTCGGCAAAGGCTTCTTCGTGGCACGCCACGTTGTAGATGAACATCTCGCGTGGCTGGCCATCCTTGGTGCCTTTGACCAGGTCGCCGATGCAGGTCTTGCCGGTGTAGCCCGGGGCGAGCGAAGACGGGTCGGGCAGCACGGCCTTGACCACTTTCAACGGCACCACTTCCAGGCCTTCGGCGGTGGTGACCGGCTTCTCGGAGAGCAGGCCGAGGTTTTTCAGCACGGTGAACACGTTGATGTAGTGTTCGCCGAAGCTCATCCAGAACCGCACGTTGGGCACGTCGAGGTTTTTCGACAGCGAGTGCACTTCATCGTGGCCGGTGAGGTAGAGGTTCTGCGAACCCACGACCGGCAGGTCGTCGGTGCGTTTGACTTCGAACATGGTGTTGCTGGTCCACTGGCTGTTCTGCCAGCTCCACACCTGCCCGGTGAATTCGCGGAAGTTGATTTCCGGGTCGAAGTTGGTGGCGAAGTATTTGCCATGGGAGCCGGCATTGACGTCGAGGATGTCGATCGAATCAATGCGGTCGAAATGCTGTTGCTGCGCCAGCGCGGCATACGCGTTGACGACACCCGGGTCGAAGCCCACGCCAAGGATGGCGGTGATGTTCTTCTGTTTGCACTCTTCCAGGTGGTTCCATTCGTAGTTGCCGTACCACGGCGGGGTCTCGCAGACCTTGCCCGGCTCTTCGTGGATGGCGGTGTCGAGGTAGGCGACGCCGGTGTCGATGCAGGCACGCAGTACCGACATGTTGAGGAACGCGGAACCCACGTTGATGACGATCTGGGATTCGGTCTCGCGGATCAGGGCCTTGGTCGCTTCCACGTCCAGGGCGTTGAGCGCGAAGGCCTGGATGTCGGCGGGAACCTTGAGGCTACCCTTGGCCTTGACGCTGTCGATGATGGCCTGGCATTTGGAGATGTTGCGCGACGCGATAGCAATACGACCGAGTTCGTCGTTGTGCTGCGCGCACTTGTGGGCCACCACCTTGGCGACACCTCCTGCACCAATGATAAGAACGTTCTTTTTCAATTGCTTTATTTCTCCTATATCCGCCAGCTTACGAAAGGCTGGACAGGTAGTCGTCGTAACCAAATTCACGAACCACTTCGACTGTACCGTCGAGTTGTTTCACTACGATGGACGGCATTTTCAGGCCGTTGAACCAATTTTTCTTGACCATGGTGTAGCCCGCGGTGTCGATGAACGACAGCCGATCGCCGATGGCCAGCGGACGATCAAATTGATACTCGCCGAAGATGTCCCCCGCCAGGCAGGATTTGCCGCACACCATGTAGGTGTGTTCCCCGTCGCTCGGTGCCAGCTTGGCGTTGAGGCGGTAGATCAGCAGGTCCAGCAGGTGAGCTTCGATGGAGCTGTCCACGACGGCGAGGTTTTTGCCGTTGTAGAGGGTGTCGAGCACGGTGACTTCCAGGGAGGCGCTGTTGGTGATCGCTGCTTCGCCGGGTTCCAGGTAGACCTGCACGTCATACTTCTGCGAGAACGCCTTGAGGCGCTGGCAGAAGGCGTCGATGGCATAGCCTTCACCGGTGAAGTGGATGCCGCCGCCGAGGCTGACCCAGTTGACCTTGTGCAGCAGCGCGCCGAAGCGTTCTTCGATGGTGTTCAGCATCTGGTCGAACAGGTTGAAGTCGCCGTTCTCGCAGTTGTTGTGGAACATGAAGCCGGAGATCTGCTCGATCACGCCTTCGATCTTCACCGGGTCCCATTCGCCCAGGCGGCTGAACGGACGCGCCGGGTCGGCCAGCAGGTAGTCGGAGCTGCTCACCTGCGGGTTGACGCGCAGGCCGCGGGTCTTGCCTTCGCTGCGTTCGGCAAAACGCTGCAGCTGGCTGATGGAGTTGAAGATGATCTTGTCGCAGTTATCGAGCATCTCTTCGATTTCATCATCGGCCCAGGCCACGCTGTAGGCGTGCGCCTCACCTTCGAACTTCTGGCGACCGAGCTTCAACTCATACAGCGACGACGAGGTAGTGCCGTCCATGTATTCCTGCATCAGGTCGAACACCGACCAGGTGGCAAAGCACTTGAGCGCCAGCAGGGCCTTGGCGCCGGACTGCTCGCGCACGTAAGCAATCTTCTGCATGTTGACCAGAAGCTTCTGTTTATCGATGAGGTAGTACGGCGTTTTGATCATTTTTGAGAGCCTGCGGCGGTGCCTGCCAAAAAAGGACACGCATTGTGCCCGCACTTGGATCGAATCGAAAGGTTAGTGGGCGGATTTTGCTGCGCCGCTTTTAATCTGACCTGCCAATGTGACAGCCCGTGGGTATGATGAGCCACTGGGGTGACGACACGACGTTGGGATGACGAGAGGTGAGAATGGACGCGTGGACACTGCACTGGTTGGAAGCATCGGGCTCGTTGGCCACGCATCGCAAGGCATTGATGCAAGCGTTCGATGTTGCCTACCGGGGGATCTCCCAAGTGATGCCACCACCACGCTTGGATGTTCTGATTCAACGGCTGCCGGGCGAAACCATCCCGGAGTTGGGCCTGGTTGGCCGTGCTTATCGCAGCACGATGTTCTCCCTGACCCTGGACCCCGACAACCCAAATTTCGCCACGAGCCTCGAAGGCGGCGCAATGAGTCGGCATGTGGTGCATGAGGTGCATCATTGCCTGCGCATGGCTGGACCGGGGTATGGCTGGACGCTGGGGGAGGCCCTGGTCAGCGAAGGTCTGGCGGGACGGTTTGTACAGCATGTGCTGGGCAGCGAAGCCGAGGCGTGGGAGAGGGCGTTCAGCCTTGATGCACTCAGGCGTTTTCCTGCACACCTTAGAGAGCTTGAGGCGACGTACTACGATCACAGCACCTGGTTTTTTGGCACCGGCGACAAGCCTCGATGGCTGGGGTATGCCTTGGGTTATCAGGTGGTCGGATTATGGTTGGCATCGGTAGGAGCGCCTGATGCAGATACCTGGCTCAACGTTTCAGCCAAAGACATCCTGGCGATCGCGGCTGAGGAGGGCCTGGTGATTCGTGCCTGACGAGGACCGGCGGATAGAGCCAGCAGGCTTGCCTGCTTTCAGCGCGATCGCATGCAGCTACCGTCCTATCCAACACCGCGCAAACCCGCGGCTGTCGAGCCCCGGCGAGGCCGCGTTGGCCGCGGCTCGGACTTGAATCGGCAGCGCGCCTGACGCAGCCTCGCTTGCGCTCGGCAGCTGCTACGGGGGGTGTGGCCGTGAGGTGGATTGGTTTTCGTAGCAGCTGTCGAGCCCCGGCGAGGCTGCGTCGGCCGCGACTCGATCCTGAATCGGCAGCGCGCCCGACGCAGCCTCGCTTGCGCTCGGCAGCTGCTACGGGGGGGGGCCGTGAGGTGGATTGGTTTTCGTAGCAGCTGTCGAGCCCCGACGAGGCTGCGTCGGCCGCGGCTCGGACTTGAATCGGCAGCGCGCCCGACGCAGCCTCGCTTGCGCTCGGCAGCTGCTACGGGGGTGAGGCCGTGAGATGGATGCTTTTCGTAGCAGCTGTCGAGCCCCGGCGAGGCTGCGTCGGCCGCGACTCGATCCTGAATCGGCAGCGCGCCCGACGCAGCCTCGCTTGCGCTCGGCAGCTGCTACGGGGGTGTGGCCGTGAGGTGGATTGGTTTTCGTAAGAGCGTGCCCGGGCCTGGCTGCCATCAAACCGTCATCTGCCCACCACCTTCCTGCCACATTTCGCCGTTACTGTCCTCGCCAATGAGATCGATCTCAAGCGAGTGACCATGACTGATTTGAAAGACGTCGCGCGACTGGCCGGCGTTTCCCGCGCGACTGCCGCTCGTACCTTTGCCTCCCCCGACCAGGTGCGCCCGGCGACCCGTGAGCAGGTGTTCGCCGCTGCCCGGGAGTTGGGGTTTCGGCCCAACCTGCTCGGCCGCCAACTGCGCCTGCAAACGACCCAGTTGATCGGCGTGGTGGTGCCCAACCTGCTCAACCCGGTGTTCGCCGAACAGTTCCAGGCCATGGAGCGTGCCGCACGTTTGCGTGGCTACAGCCTGGTGCTGGCGACCACCGACTACAGCAGCGAGCGCGAGTGCATCGTAGTGGAAGAACTGCTGCGCCAGCGCGTCGATGGCCTGGTGCTGACGGTCACCGATGCCGAAAGCAACAGCGTGCTCAGCAGCCTGAATACCGAACGGACGCCGTTCGTGCTGGCCTATCACCAACCGAGCAACCCCAACTACAGCGCCGTGTCGGTGGACAACCGCGCCGGCATGGCCTTGGCCACGCGTTACCTGCTGGAGGCCGGTCATCGACGCATCAGCATGGTCGCCGGCCCCGCCTTGCAGTCCGACCGCGCACGCCTGCGCTATGCCGGTTACTGCGACGCGATGAAGGCATACGGTCTCAAAAGCCGCGCGGTGATCGAAATGCCCGCCCATACCCAGGCTGAATTCGCTGCCATCCAGCCGTACCTCAACGGCCCCGACGCCCCCAGCGCGCTGGTGTGTTCCAACGATTTCCTGGCTATCAGCCTGATCGCCGAGCTGCGCCGCAACGCCTGGAATGTACCTGGGCAACTGTCGGTGATGGGCTTTGACGGCATCGCCCTCGGCACCCAGATGCACCCGACCCTGTGCAGCGTGGTACAGCCCATCGCGCTGCTGGCCAGCACGGTGATTGACCAACTGCTGGCGCAGATCGCCGGCAACGATCCCATTTCCCATTGCCTGCCTTGCCATATCCGGCCGGGCGAAAGTACCCAACCCTTTGAGGAGTCCCTTGATGCGCGCATTCAGTAAAACCCTGGCCACCGTGCTGCTCTGCGGTGTGGCCAGCCTGGCCCAGGCCGCCGACACCGCGATTTGCTACAACTGCCCGCCGGACTGGGCCGACTGGGGCACCCAGCTCAAGGCCATCGCCGCCAGCACCGGTGTGCAGGTGCCGCTGGACAACAAGAACTCCGGCCAGTCCCTGGCGCAACTGGTGGCCGAAAAGGCCGCGCCCGTCGCCGACGTGGTCTACTACGGCGTGACCTTCGGCTTGCAGGCGCAAAAGGCCGGCGTGGTCGAGGGTTATAAGCCCAAGGGCTGGGAACAGATCCCCGCCGGGTTGAAAGACCCCGCCGGCCAGTGGTTTGCGATCCACTCCGGCACCCTGGGCATCATGGTCAACGTCGAGGCATTGGGTGGCCTGCCGGTGCCGCAAAGCTGGGCCGACCTGCTCAAGCCTGAATATAAAGGCATGGTCGGCTACCTGGACCCGTCCAGCGCCTTCGTCGGTTACGTCTCTGCCGTGGCGATCAACCGCGCAATGGGCGGCGACCTGGACAACTTCGCCCCGGCCATCGACTACTTCCAGAAACTGGCGAAAAACGCCCCCATCGTGCCCAAGCAGACCGCCTATGCGCGGGTACTGTCCGGCGAGTTGCCGATCCTGGTGGACTACGACTTCAACGCCTACCGCGCCCGCTACAAGGACAACGCCAACGTCGCCTTCGTGATCCCCAAGGAAGGCAGCATCAGCGTGCCCTATGTGATGAGCCTGGTGGCCAACGCACCGCACCGCGCCAATGGCGAGAAGGTGCTGGACTTCGTATTGTCGGACCAAGGCCAGGCCCTCTGGGCCAAGGCGTACTTGCGCCCGGTACGCCCAGTGAACATGCCGGCCGATGTCGCCGCGCAGTTCCTGCCCGACAGCGATTACGCCCGCGCCGGTGTGGTGGACTATCAGAAAATGGCCGCTGTGCAGGAAGCCTTCGCCGCCCGTTACCTGAACGAGGTCAAGTAAGTGGCTGCATCGGCAAAACAGGCAGCCTGGGCGCTGGCCCCGGCCTTTGCAGTGCTGTTCGCGTTCTGGCTGCTGCCGCTGGCACACTTGATGGTGCTCGGCGCCGATAGCCGCGACAGCCACGGCAGCGGCTATTGGCAGGTGCTCAGCAGCGCGCAGTACCTGGGCAGCCTGGCGCAGACCTGCGTGCTGGCCATCGTGGTGACGTTCACCGCGTTGTTGATCGGTGGCATCAGCGGCGTGTTCCTCGCGCGCCAGCAGTTTTTCGGGCGCTCGGCGTTGGTGGCGTTGCTCACGTTTCCCCTGGCGTTTCCGGGGGTGGTGGTGGGCTTCCTGGTGATCCTGCTGGCCGGGCGCCAGGGGTTGCTGGCGTCCCTGGGCCTGCAATTGGCCGGTGAGCGCTGGATCTTTGCCTACTCGCTGGCCGGGCTGTTTGTCGGCTACCTGTACTTCTCGATTCCGCGGGTGATCCTCACGGTGATGGCCGCGTGCGAAAGCCTCGACCGCAGCCTGGAAGAAGCCGCGCATTCGCTGGGAGCAGGGCACTGGCGGGTGGTCTGCGACGTGATCGTGCCGGGCCTGGCGCCGGCGTTGGCGTCCTGCGGTGCGATCTGCTTCGCCACGTCCATGGGCGCGTTCGGCACCGCGTTCACCTTGGGCACGCGCCTGAATGTAACCCCGGTGGCGATCTACAATGTATTCACCAACTACGCCAATTTTGCCGTCGCCGCCGCGTTGTCGGTGGTGCTCGGCGCGGTGACCTGGGCGGTGCTGTTGCTCACGCGACGCCTGGTGAAAAATGCGGGGACGGTCTTGTGAAACGCTCATCGCTGTTTGTGATGCAACTGCTGTTCACCCTGCTGGTGTGCGCGTTCATGCTGGTGCCGGTGCTGATGTCGTTGCTGGCCGGGTTGACGCGCAATTTCTTCGTCGGCCTGTCCAGCGGCCTGACGTTCGACTGGCTGATCCAGGTATGGCAGGCCTATTCGCCCACCGTATGGCTGTCGTTGCAATTGGCCCTGGCGTGCGCGGTGTGTGTCTGCGTGATCGGCGTGCCGGCGGCCTATGCGCTGGTGCGCATGAACAACCGCTTCAGCCGTGCCTTCGAAGAGCTGATGGTGCTGCCCGTGGCGATGCCGGGGCTGGCCAGTGCGCTGGCGTTGCTGCTCACCTATGGCCAGTTCGGCACGTTTCGCAGCAGTTGGCTGTTCATCCTGGTCGGCCATGTGTTGTTCACCTTGCCGTTCCTGGTACGTCCGGTGATGGCGGTGATGCAACGCCAGCAACTGCCGGTGCTGGAAGAGGCGGCGGCCAGTCTGGGCGCCGGGCCGATCAGGCGCTTTTTCAGCGTGGTGGTGCCCAACTGCCGGGCGGGGATTCTGGCGGGCGTGCTGATGGTGGTGACCTTGTCGTTGGGGGAGTTCAACCTGACCTGGATGCTCCACACGCCGATGACCAAGACATTGCCCGTGGGCCTGGCCGACAGCTACGCCTCGGCGCGCCTGGAAATCGCCAGCGCCTATACCCTTATCTTTTTGCTGATGATCGTGCCGCTGCTGATTGCGTTGCAGGCCATCAGCGCTCGTTTGTCCCGTGGAGAGCGTCGATGACCGCTATCACTATCCGCCTGCAAGGCTGTCGCAAGGCATTCGCCGACGGCACCGTGGCTGTGCATGACCTGAACCTGACCGTCGAAGGCGGTGAGACCCTGGCGATCCTCGGCCCGTCCGGCTGCGGCAAGACCACCACCTTGCGCCTGATTGCCGGCCTGGAACGCCCGGATGTGGGCCAGGTTTTTTTCGGCACCGACGACGTCACCCGCCTGCCCATCGAGCGCCGCGACGTGGGCATGGTGTTCCAGAACTACGCGCTGTTTCCCAACCTCGATGTGGCCGGCAATATCATCTACGGCTTGAAGATTCGCGGCATGGCGCCGCTTGCGCGGAACAAGCGCTGTGAGGAACTGCTGGAGTTGGTCGGCCTGCAACAGCATGGCAAGCGCAGCATCCACGAATTGTCCGGTGGCCAACGTCAACGGGTGGCCCTGGCCCGTGCCCTGGCGCCGCGCCCTAAAGTGCTGTTGCTGGATGAACCGCTGGCCGCCCTGGATGCGCAATTGCGTGAGCGCCTGCGCAGCGAGCTGAATGAACTGCTGCGCGGCCTCGGTATCACCTCGGTATTTGTCACCCACGACCAGGGCGAAGCCATGGCCCTGGGCGATCGTATCCTGGTGATGGAGCACGGCCGCGTCGCGCAACTGGCCAGCCCACGGGAGATCTACCAAAAGCCGGCGAATGCCTTCGTCGCCGGTTTTGTCGGCAACCTCAATGCCTTTGCCGTCACCTCGCGAACAGCCCATGGCCTGAAAGTCTGCGGCGGCGAGTTGCCGTGGCAGGCCGTCGACGTGCCCAACACGGTGTACTGCCGCCCCGAACACTTGCGGGTGATGGAGAGCGAAGGGCACTTGCACGGCCATCTATTGGCGCAGTTTTTCCAGGGCGCGCAAAGCCGCCTGTTGGTGGACGTGGGCGGCCCGCAACCGCTGCTGGTGGACAGCAGCGACAACCACCTGTACGCCGTCGGCGCGCCGATTGCCCTGGCGATTGCGCCGCACATGTTGTTCACCCTGAATGCGTGAGAGTTTGCTTGTGAATCGTCCGTTTCTTGTTGCGCAAATCAGCGACCTGCACCTTAAAGCCGGCCAGCGCCTGACGTATGGGGTGGTCGATACCCTGGGCGCGCTGCGCCGTGCCGTCGACCATTTGAACGCCAGCCACCCACGGCCCGATATCGTGGTGGTCAGCGGTGACCTGGTGGACTTCGGCCGCGCCGATGAATACGCCGTGCTGCACCCCGAACTCGCGCGCCTGCACATGCCGTGCTACCTGGTGCCCGGCAACCACGACACACGCGGTCCGTTGCTCGAGGCATTCCGTGATCACGCCTATTTGCCGTTGTCGGCAGAGGGCCCGTTGGACTGGGTGGTGGACGAGCATCCGCTGCGTTTGATCGGTCTGGACTCGACTATCCCGGGTGGGCACGGCGGCCAGCTACTGGACAGCCAATTGCACTGGTTGGACGCGCAACTGGCACGACGCCCGGACGTGCCGACGTTGCTGATCCTGCACCATCCACCGTTTATCAGCGGCATCGGCCATATGGACCGCGAACCCTTTATCAACGCTGCGGCGCTGGAAGCAGTTGTGTCTCGCCACCCGCAAGTGGAACGCCTGCTGTGCGGGCACCTGCACCGACCGATGCAACGACGCTTTGGCGGCAGCTTGAGTTGTGTGTGCCCCGGTACTTCCCATCAGATTGTGCTGGACCTGCAGGACGCCGCGCCCGCGCATTTCAACCTGGAGCCGGCGGGGTATCTGTTGCATCGCTGGGATGCGCAACAGGGCCTGATCAGCCACAACGGCGTGTTCGGGGATTACCCGGGGCCGTACCCGTTTTATGACGCTCATGGATTGATTGACTGAGGCTTACGGAGGTTTCACTTCACTCAACTCGCTAACAACTAAGCAACTGAATAACCGTTAACGCCGCGGCCAACTTCACATTTGGCCGACGGCATCCTGCTGCCCATTTTTTGCGCCCGGAACCTGGGTTCCGCGCCGGAGTTCGTCCTGATGAAAGCCACGTTGAATGTATTAAGTGTATTGACCGGCGGCCTGGGCATTGCCCTGAGCCCCTTGGCGTCTGCTGACTTTTTGAGCGACAGCAAAGCCAACTTGAGCATGCGTAACTTCTACTTCAATAACGACAACCGCGACGGCACGGCGGCACCGTCGAAGACCGAAGAGTGGGGCCAGGCCTTTATCCTCAACTACCAGTCGGGCTTCACCGACGGCACCGTCGGTTTTGGCCTGGACGCCATCGGCATGCTCGGCGTGACCCTCGACAGCAGCGCCGCGCGCCATGTCGGCAGCTCGATGATCCCCACCGAAGACGGCAAGGCCACGGATAACTGGGCCCGTGGTGGCGCGACGGCCAAGGCGCGCTTTGCCAAGACCGAAGCGCGCTACGGCTACCTGCGCCCGAACCTGCCGATCCTGGTGAGCAACGACGGCCGCCTGTTGCCGCAGTCGTTCGAAGGCGGGCAGGTCACCAGCAAGGACATCGACAACCTGACCCTGGTCGGCGGCCAGCTTGAGCACACCACCGGTCGCGGCTCCAGCGACCGCAGCGGCCTGGCAGCGGCGGGCGGTACCCGGGAGAGCAATAAATTTACCTACGCCGGTGCGGACTACCAACTGACCAAGGACCTGATGGTCCAGTACTACTACGCCAACCTCGAAGACTATTACCAACAACATTTCGCCGGGTTGATCCACGTATTGCCGCTGGGCGAATACGGCTCATTGAAAACCGACCTGCGCTACTTCAAGACCAGTTCCGACGGCAAAAACAGCAGCGCCGCCGGACGTGCCGAAGGCTACAAATTGGGCGGCTTCACCAAGAACGGCAACGGTGAAATCGACAACAACACCTGGAGCGCCGCGTTCATCTACTCCCTCGGCCCGCACGCGATCACCGCCGGCTACCAGCAAGTCTCGGACGACAGCAACTTCGCCCAACTCAACCAGGGCGGCCTGGTGAACAAAGGCGAGGGCGGTGCCAGCCTGTACCTCTACACCGACCGTACCGTACAGACCTTCATCCAGGCCGGCGAACGCACCGGCTTTGCCCAGTACGCCTACGACTTCGCGTCGCTGGGTGTACCCGGCCTGAAGGCCTCGGTCATGTACCTCAAGGGCGAGCACATCCTCACCACCAGCGGCAACGACGCCAGCGAGTGGGAGCGGGACATCTCGTTGGATTACGTGGTGCAGAGCGGCACGTTCAAGAACGTCGGCTTCGGCTGGCGTAACGGCGTGTCACGCAGTGAAGTGGCGCGGGACCAGGACCAGAATCGGGTGTTTGTGAGTTATTCGATTCCGTTGATGTAGTACCGCTGAGCCCCTCATCTTTGTAGGAGCGAGCTTGCTCGCGAAAAACGTCAACGATAACGCGCCTGTTCAGAATGCCAGCGGTGTCCTTGGGTTCTTCGCGAGCAAGCTCGCTCCTACAGGGGGGCTTGCTCACGTCACCCGATTCCTGCCCGCGCCCTTGGCCTCATACAAGCGCATGTCCGCGCGCTTGAGCAATGCCAGGGAGTCGCGGTCAGAAGGCTCGGCCACGCCCACGCCGATACTCACGGTCAGGCGACCCACGCTTGGGAACACTGCCGCCTCGACAGCCACACGGATCTTTTCGGCGACCACGTCAGGGCTGTCCGGCGCTTCGACTTCCGGCAGCAGCACGGCGAATTCTTCTCCGCCATAACGGGCAACGAAGTCGGTGGCGCGCGTGGTGTTTTCTATCAGGGCTGCCAGTTGGCACAGCACATCGTCACCGATGGCATGGCCGTAGGTATCGTTGACGCGCTTGAAATAGTCGGCGTCGATCAGCAGCAGGGCGAAGGTGCGGCCGGTACGTTGGAACAGCAGGCTGTTCTCGGCGAGTTTTTCGTCGAAGCGGCGCCGGTTGAACACGCCGGTGAGGGCGTCGTGGGTGGCCAGCTTGAGCAGGTCGGCGTTGGCCTGGGTGAGGTCGGCGGTGCGTTGCGCCACGGTGGCTTCCAGGGAGGCGTTGGCGTCTTGCAGTTCACGTTCCTTGGCGAGCAGCGATTGCGTCATGCCGGTGAGCGATTGTCCCAGTTGGGCAATCTCCAGCACCGGGTGTTCCTGGGGGAAGACCGCGCCGGGCTGATGGTCCTGCACCTGTTTGGCGGACTTTGCCAGGCGCTCGATGGGACGGCTGAGGGAGGAGGCGAGGTAATACGCGGCCACTACAAAAGTGATCGCCGCGAGCAGGCCGAGCACGAGCAATTTGTACAGCAGGCTGCGCGCCGGTTGCAGGGCTACGTCCAACGGCTGGCGCACCATGATGTACCAGTTCATCCTGGCGTTGGACGGGCTTGGCACGGCGACGGAGGCCGTGACGTAGCCGTTGCCGGAGAACCAGCCGGCCGACGTGAGCAGCTTGTCTGAGGGTATCTGTTCACCCGCGAGGGCTTCGGGGTAAAGCACCTTGCCATCGAAGTCGACAATCAAGGCCTCGATATCGGGGAGGGCGTCTTTTTGCGTTACGGCAGCAGTTTGGCCAGCAGCACTGCCTCGTGGGGATCGCCGGTGTACTCACCGCGCAGGCCGGCCTGGAACCATGCTGCACCGATTGATTGACCAGCAGCCCGTTGACGGCCTGGCGCACTTGGCCATCGGCGTCGGCGATGCCCATCCAGGCATATTCGGCGCGTGATTGCGTACGCAGTTCCATCAGCGTGAGGATATCCGGTGCGTCCAGGTCGCCCTTGCGCATGATCGGTGCTTTGCTCAACAAAGACACTTCCAGCTGGCGCTCGTGCAGTTGCACCGCCAACAGCGCTGCGGTCGAGCGCGCCGTGCTCAGCAGGGGGCTGGCGCTGGTGGGGTGTGCGTATTTCATGTTTTACGCGTTTTACCTGCACGTGATTGCGCCCTGAGATGAGTGGTTGAAATGGGCGGTTGTACTTCACGCGGAACCGTTGGCGCTCTCGGCACCAACTGTTCATTGTGGCAAAAAGCCGGACAACCACGGAGATCATGATTGTGATGACAGGAATTAATATTCAGCCATTTATACCGCCTTCCTACGCCCAGCCGAATGATGACACTGGCCAGAAACAGCCCGTCGACGCACCGGTTTTATCCAGGAGCAAGCGTGGGGTGGCCCTAGAGGCTGCGTTGTGGCCACAGTTTTCGACGGTCAGGATTTCTCTGATGGAGATGACCAAGGAACAGGAAAAATTCATCAAGGACAACATCAACAAATGGGCGCCGTATATCAACCTGAAACTGGAGTTCACCAAAGAGCTCGATGGCGATATCAGAATCAAGGCAGATAATGACCTCCTCGGTGGGAACTCCTATTACGGCACCCAAGGTAAACAAACGGCAGGTGCCGGTGAGCCTACGATGAATATCGGCTTCAAGGGTGGGCTGAATGAACTCAACGCTCGCGTGATAATGCATGAGTTCGGTCATGCATTGGGATTAGCCCATGAGCATCAGCACCCGGAAAATACACTCGACCTGAATTTTGAGCGGATTCGCAAATATCACACAGAGAAAAATGAGCCCTCGGCCCATGAATGGTTTTTCCCGTTCGACTCACAGACGGTTGTCACCTCCCCCTATGATCAAGCGTCCGTCATGCACTACACCATTCTCAAGGATTTTCGGAACAGTGGACATTATGTCGAGGGCGGCAGTGAGTTGTCAGAAGGCGACAAGCAATTTGCGCGCAAGCTCTATCCCATCCCCCGTCCTCCGGTACCGCCTCGTTGGTGGAACCTTTACAACGGACACGTCCCTTCTTCGCGAGCCTGAGCTGATCCCCCATTCAGACATCACCCAATGCGCCACCGCGAAAAGGGCGGGTTTGCAGCTTGTGATCATGAATTAAATTTGTGTTCGTATAAAATAAAATGAGTTTGTCTCACTATGATTGACTGCCGACAATGGCTCCCATCTCAACAGATTGGAGTTTTTTGTCATGGCAGTCGCTCATTCCCTCGGATTTCCGCGCATTGGACGCGATCGTGAACTGAAAAAAGCGCAGGAAGCGTTCTGGAAGGGCGAACTCGACGAAGCCGGCCTGCGGGCCGTCGGCCGGGAACTGCGCAAGGCCCACTGGGATCTGCAGAAACAGGCCGGTATCGAGTTGCTGCCCGCCGGTGATTTCGCCTGGTACGACCAGGTGCTGACCCACTCGCTGATGTTCGGTGTGATCCCCGAGCGTTTCCGTCCAGCCGACGGCAACGCCACCCTGCAGACGTTGTTCGGCATGGCCCGTGGCGTCAGCGACAGCTGCTGCGGCGGTGCCCATGCCCAGGAAATGACCAAGTGGTTCGATACCAACTACCACTACCTGGTGCCTGAATTCAGCGCCGACCAGCAATTTCACCTGGGTTGGGAGCAGTTGTTCGAAGAGGTGCAGGAAGCCCTCGACCTGGGCCACACCGTCAAGCCGGTGGTGATCGGCCCGCTGACCTACCTGTGGCTGGGCAAGGCCAAGGGGGGTGATTTCGACAAGCTCGACCTGCTTGAGCGTCTGCTGCCGTTGTACGGCCAGATCTTCCAGGGCCTGGCCGACCTCGGCGTGGAATGGGTGCAGATCGACGAGCCGATCCTGGTCCTCGACCTGCCGCAGGAATGGAAGAACGCGTTCGAGCGTGCCTACAACCTGATCCAGCGCGACCCGCTGAAAAAGCTGGTGGCGACCTACTTCGGCGGCCTGGAAGAGAACCTCGGCCTGGCCGCGAACCTGCCGGTGGATGGTCTGCACATCGACCTGGTGCGCGCGCCGGAGCAGTACCCGACCATTCTCGACCGCCTGCCGGCGTACAAGGTGCTGTCCCTGGGTGTGGTCAACGGCCGTAACGTCTGGCGTTGTGACCTGGAAAACGCTCTGGCCACCTTGCAGCACGCCCATGAAAAACTCGGTGATCGCCTGTGGGTGGCGCCATCCTGCTCGCTGCTGCACAGCCCGGTGGACCTGGGCCGTGAAGACCAGTTGGATGCCGAGCTGAAAAGCTGGCTGGCATTCGCCGTGCAAAAATGCGCTGAAGTGGCGGTGCTGGCGCAAGCGTTTAACCAGCCTGAAGCGCCCAACGTCCTTGCTGCCCTGGCCGAAAGCCGCGCGGTGCAGGCGGCCCGCGCGGTCTCGCCGCGTATCCACAAGCCTGCGGTACAGGCGCGGGTGGCGGCGATTACCCGCCAGGACAGCCAGCGCCAGTCGCCGTTTACCCAGCGTATCGAGAAACAACGTGCGGGCCTGAACCTGCCGCTGTTTCCGACCACCACCATCGGTTCGTTCCCGCAGACCGCATCGATCCGCCTGGCGCGGCAGTCCTACAAACAGGGCAAGTTGAGCCAGGCCGAATACGTCGAAGCCATGCACAGCGAGATTCGTCACGCCGTCGAGGTGCAGGAAAACCTCGGTCTGGATGTGCTGGTGCACGGGGAAGCCGAGCGCAACGACATGGTCGAGTACTTCGCCGAGCAGTTGGACGGCTATGTGTTCACCCGCTTCGGCTGGGTGCAGAGCTACGGTTCGCGTTGCGTGAAGCCGGCAGTGATCTTCGGCGACCTGAGCCGCCCGAAGGCGATGACGGTGGAGTGGATCCGCTACGCCCAAGGCCTCACCCGCAAGGTGATGAAGGGCATGCTGACGAGACCTGTGACCATGCTGATGTGGTCGTTCCCCCGCGAAGACGTGAGCCGCGAAGTGCAGGCGCGCCAACTGGCCCTGGCGATTCGCGACGAAGTGGTCGACCTGGAGGCCGCCGGCATCAAGATCGTACAGATTGACGAAGCCGCGTTCCGCGAAGGCCTGCCGTTGCGCCAGGCGCAGTGGCAAGGCTACCTGGACTGGGCCACCGAAGTGTTCCGCCTGTGCGCCTCGGGCGTGCGGGATGAAACCCAGATCCACACGCACATGTGCTACAGCGAGTTCAACGATGTGATCGAGTCCATCGCCGCCATGGATGCCGACGTGATCACCATCGAGACCTCGCGCTCGGACATGGAGTTGCTGGACGCGTTCGAAGCCTTTGCCTACCCCAATGACATTGGCCCAGGCGTCTACGACATCCATTCGCCACGGGTGCCGGATGCCTCGGAAATGGCCAACCTGTTGCGCAAGGCGGCGAAACGGATTCCTGCCGAGCGCCTGTGGGTGAACCCGGATTGCGGGTTGAAGACGCGGGGGTGGCCGGAGACGGAGGCGGCGTTGATTCATATGGTCACTGCAGCTCGCCAGCTACGCGCTGAGTTGGCTTGATATCGTAAAAAATGTGGGAGGGGGCTTGCTGTGGTGAGCGGGCTTGCCCCGCGCTGGGCCGCGCAGCAGCCCCAGTAAAGCAGAATGCGGTATATCAGAAACTCCATAGCGGCTGTTTTGGGGCCGCTACGCGGCCCAACGCGGGACAAGCCCGCTCGCCACAGGGGGAACTCGCCAGTCTCTGAAAGTTGTGTAGATACCTATGCCACGATGAGTATGGGCGAGCTCCCACATTTGGATCTGTGTCAGATTAGAGGTATTTGAGCCAGGCCAGGTCGCGCCGCCGCGCCTTGAGCCCGGCGAACCAGCGCACCGGCGGGTAGAGCGCCAGGGGTAATACTAGCGCCATCAGCCACACCGCGCCCATGCTGTCGAAGCCAAAGTAGTTGCCCTGGTTCAGGCCAAGCAGCGCGACACAGGCGACATACAGCACTTTCAGCACATAAAGGTGCAACAGGTAAAAGAACATCGGCACGGATCCAAACACCGCCAACACGCCGATCCAGCGTCGATGCCCCGCGCGTTCAAACGCCAGCAACAGTAACAGTCCAATGCCCAGGGTCAACGCCAGGAACAGCAGCGAAGGCGGGTACTTGGTGACGTTGAAAAAGCTCATCAGCGTCTGCACGCCGTTGTCATACGCCTGCCAGGGTTTCTCGCCGTAGCCATTGAGCCCACGCAACAGCACAAACCCCAGCAACGCACCCAAGCCGCCGAGCAGCAAATACCGCTGGCGCACGGCAGGCCGCGTGGCATTGGCAAACCACGGTCCCAGGCCGTAACCCAGGGCAATCACGCCGATCCACGGCAGTACCGGGTAGGTCGTGCGCAGGCGCAGGGTGTCGGATACGTCAATCCAACTGCGTTCATGCAGGATCGTCCACGGAATATGCAGCGCCGAGCCTGGGTCGAAGTGCAGGCCATCCAGCAGGTTGTGCCCGCCGATGATCACCAGCGCCAGCACGATCAACAGCGGGCGCGGCAACCACACCAGGGCGGCGAGGGCGAGCATGCTGATGCCAATCGCCCAGATCACCTGCAGATAGATCACGCTGGGCGGCAACTGGAAGGTCCAGGCGAAGTTGACCAGGGTGAACTCCAGCACCACCAGGAACAACCCGCGCTTGAACAGGAACGCCGACACATCGCGGCGGCCCTGGTATTTCTGGCCGTATAAAAACGCGGATAAGCCCGTGAGCAACACAAACACCGGCGCGCACAGGTGGGCGAGGGTGCGGCTGATAAACAACGCGGGCTCGGTGCTGTCGATGCTCATCGGGTCGCTGACCTGGCGATGCAGCAGGAAGGTCTCGCGTACGTGGTCGAGCAGCATGAACAGGATCACCAGGCCGCGCAGGGCGTCGATGGAGAGCAGGCGTTGGCGCAGGGGAACGGCATCGGTCATGGGCGGGATCACAGGGCAGGGCGGAAAATTGGCGTTATCCTATAACATTAATCGACGCGTTGCCCTCCATTGATCCCGCTTCTGATACCTTCAGTAAACCCATACCCGGAGCCCCTGAGCATGAGCACCCCTCAAACCGTCATCGACTTCTGGCAGCACGCCGGCCCCAAGCGCTGGTTCGCCAAGGACGATGGGTTCGACGCCACCTTCCGCGACACCTTCCACGCCACCCACCTGCAGGCCGCCCGGCGCGAGCTGGAAAGCTGGCTGGATTCAGCCGAAGGCGCCTTGGCCTTGCTGATCCTGCTCGACCAATACCCACGCAACGCCTTTCGCGGCACCGCGCACATGTTTGCCACCGACCCGCTCGCGCGTCTGTATGCCGCGCGCATGGTGGACGCCGGGCTCGACCAGCAGGTGGAGCCGGCATTGCGCGCGTTCTGTTATTTGCCGTTCGAACACTCGGAAGACCCAAGGGATCAGCAACGCTCCCTGGCCCTCAACCAGCCACTGGACGCCAACACTTACCGCTGGGCCAAGGAACACGCGCAGATCATCGAGCGCTTCGGGCGTTTTCCCCATCGCAATGCGGTGCTGGCCAGGGTCACCACGGATGAAGAGCGCGCCTTTCTGGACAAGGGCGGGTTTGCCGGTTAACCCGCTATTCCGCCCGGGAATGCCCCCATAAAAACCGCGCATTGTCTTTCTCGGCGCGCATCTCGTAGCGTAGGGCTTCACCCAAGGAGCCCCGTTATGAACCAGCCCCCGTTGCGCCTCTACGTTGATTCGCTCTACACCAGCCCGTACGCGATGTCGGTGTTCGTCACCCTGCGGGAAAAAGGCCTGGCCTTCGACCTGGTCACCCTGGACCTGGACACCGCGCAAAACCAGACAGCCGACTTTGCCCAGCTATCCGTGACCCAGCGCGTGCCGACCCTGGTGGAAGGCGATTTTGCCTTGTCGGAATCCTCCGCGATTACCGAATACCTGGACCAGGCCTACCCCGAGACAGCCGTGTACCCGGCCGATCCCAAACAGCGGGCGAGGGCACGACAGGTGCAGGCGTGGTTGCGCAGTGATTTGCTGCCGATTCGCCAGGAGCGTTCGACCCTGGTGGTGTTTTATGGGCAGAAAATGCCGCCGTTGTCAGCCGACGCCCAAGGGGCAGCCCGGCGCTTGATCAGTGCGGCGCAGGTGCTGTTGGCGGGCAACCCTTCGTACTTGTTCGGTGAGTGGTGCATTGCTGACGTGGACCTGGCGGTGATGCTCAATCGCCTGATTCTCAACGGCGACAGCGTACCTGCCGAGTTGGTGGCTTATGCGCAGCGCCAGTGGCGCCGGCCGTCCGTGCAGGCGTGGGTCAACCTGCAACGTCCTGCGCTGTAGCGCTGGTCGTCATTTGCATGACGCGCCGGTCCAGGTCTTCCCAATCGGCCATGCCCAGCACCCGCGTGGTGTTCAAGCCACGCAGGTAGCCGCGCAACTGCTGGGCACTGGCGTGCACCTGGTCGGCCTCCGACGCCTCATCCAGCAGTACCTGTTCATACTCGACCAGGTAATCGGCGACCCGCTCGCGAAACTCCGGCAAGACGGCTTCGCGGATGCGGTCGAAGGTTTTCTGGTGAGGCTTCATGGCGTGGTCCTTATAGGTTTTATGTGAGCACTATCGGTTCAGATAATAGTCACCATCATGCAACGCAAGTTCTGTTTTTTCAGGAAAAGCGCAAAATCGCCTGCATCGGGACGCTGTTCAAGGAAATGCACGATGAGGACGTTGATTCAGCTGGGTTTAATGATGCTGATGCTGGGCACTGTGATCGTCAACAACGCAGCGATCGCTGATGAATTGCGTGCAGGCCATTTGCTACCTATCGTCGGTAGCGTAGACTCCCTGCAGCATGCGCAATCGGTGGGGGTGTTGTTAAGCGATAACACCCGCGACAACCTCAGCTACCTTGAACGCTACCACGACATGGCCTTGAACGGCGCCAGGGATGCCCTTGACGCAGGTATCCGCGAGGCGTTCGTCAACAGCTCCGACCCGGAACTGGCCATTGATTGGTTGATGAGCTCGCTGCAGGGAACCTTTTTGTCGGTGACGGTCTACGACAACCTGGATGCCCTGGTGCAGGCTCGCCCCGATGTGGTGGTGATGCTCGATACCCATAACCAATTGCTGACCCAGCGCAACGATCAGGTCGAAGCGCGTTTTATCGCACGGTTTTATGACGCGAACCTGCAATACATCGCCAAGGCCGAAGGCTCGGTGCACAGGCAGGTGCCCTCGGTGTGGGTGCACGACAAGGCCGCACCGGAGATTGCCGCGCGGATCGAACAGCAGCGGGATGTGCAGCTCGATGCGTTGAAGCAGTTCGATGCCTCGCTCAAGGCGCTGGTTCGCGCGGGTTGATGTGAACCTTTATTTTTAGACTCAGGATTTTTTCATGCGCTCTTTTTTCGTACCGGTCGCGGCCCTGTTGCTGGCCGGTTGTGTTTCCGCTCCCAATAATCCGACCTTGACCCTGCAAACCGGCAAGAGCCCGGATGACTATGTGCAATGCCTGCTTCCCAAGCTGGAAAAGCACGGCATCACGTCGACGGTGACCCAGAACTCGCGCCACGCCAAGCTGGTGTTGACCAGCAAGATTGCCGCCGATGACGTGCTGGAGGTCTACAAGGCGGGGGACGGCGGCAAGGTGTTTTTGTATGAGCGCAAGCCGCTGGCGTCGACCATTACGCCGTCGCGGCTTGAACAGGTGGCGCAGGACTGCAGATAACCGATGTGGGAGGGGGCAAGCCCGCTCACCACAGCGGTTCGATCCTGCTGCTGGCGGTGGTCATCGACCGCATGAAACAACGCTGATGGGGGTAAACAAGCCCGTCGTAGTGAGCGGGCTTGCCCCGCGCTGGGGCGCGAAGCGGCCCCAATACAGTCACTGCATTCTTCCAGGCTGAACCGGGTTGCGGGTTTTAGGGCCGCTTCGCGCCCCAACGCGGGCAAGCCCGCTCACCACAGTTACAGTGTTCCTCCTTAACTGACTGGCATTGGGGCAAGCCCCCTCCCACATTTGAATCTGCATAAGGCCTAAGGTCTGGCTTCATTGCTGAAGCTGTTAACCGTTTTCACCAGCCCTTGAGCCGCCAGCGCCACCAACTCCCCACCTTTCTCCACCGTCGCCAGCGCCGGGTCCGAGCCCATGCGCCCGTCGGGGAAGCGGGCGCGGAAGTCCAGGGCTTCACGGATCGGCCCGGTGTTGGCGATCTGCGGGGAGTAGTCGGCCGACTTGATCGCGTCCGGGTACGCCCACTGCGTCACCGCGATTTCCGAAGGCGTCGCATGGCTGCCATGGCCCACCGGGAATTGGCGGTGCGCCAGGTCAGTGACGCCTTCCAAGTCCCACCAGTTCACCAGCTTCAACGCAAACCCGGCAGGGCGACGGCCGAAGCTCGCCTCGGCGTACAGCTCGGAAAACGCCGCTTCAATCGTGGCGATATTGCCGCCGTGACCGTTCAGGAACAGGATCTTGTCGAAGCCATGCCCGGCCAGCGAGCGCACCCAGTCGCCAATCGCAGCGATAAAAGTGGAAGGGCGCAGGGAAATGGTGCCGGGGAAACCCAGGTGGTGCTGGGCCATGCCGATATTGAAGGTCGGGCCGATGAGGATGTCGGCGTTCTTTTGCGCCTCATGGGCGATGATTTCCGGGCACATCCAGTCGGTGCCCAGCAGGCCGGTGGGGCCGTGTTGTTCGTTGGAGCCGATGGGGATCACCACCGTGCGGCTGCGTTCCAGGAACTGCCCGATCTCGATCCAGGTCGATTGATGTAGAAGCATGCGAAGCTCTCTTTTATCTGTGGGGACAGGCTAACCGCCACGGATTGTACGACTACTCGCCACCTGCTGGGGTTTGCAATTGAGGTACGTCGAGGACTTCAACCAGCGTTGGTCGGGGTACCACGAAAACATGAACTGCCCATCCTTGAGCTTGTCCACCACCTGGCGCGCCACCTGCGGGCGCACGGCCGGACAACCCTGGCTGCGGCCGATGCGGCCTTCGCGCTTGCTCCACAAGGGGCTGACGTAGTTGGCGGCGTGAATCACGATGGCGCGGTCGCGGGCCTGGTCATTGAACCCCGGCTCCAGGCCGTCCATGCGCAGCGAGTAGCCATGGGTGCCGAGGTAGCTTTCCTGGGTGCGGAACAGGCCCAGGCTGGATTGATGGCTGCCTTCCAGGTTGGAGAATTGGGTGGCGAAGTTTTCCCCGGACTTTGCGCCGTGGGCCACCAGGTCGCGCAGCACCAGGGTTTTCTTGCGCAGGTCGAAGATCCACAGCCGACGGGCGGTTGAAGGTTGGGAATAGTCAATCACGGCCAGGCGCTCGGAGCGTTCTTCGCCATTATTGACGGCGCATTGCACGGCGTTCAGGGCGCTTTTCAGTACCGTGGGATTGAGTTCTGGAGCCGAGCGCGCCAGGCTGCTATACAAGGAAGGAGGGTTGCCATTGGCGGCGAGCGTAATAGTGCTCAGTAAAGCCAGGCCCACGGTGACCAAACCGAGGCGGCACATAAAAGTCAGCATCTACAGTACATCCCCCCACTGTGGATTGGAGCAAAGCTATTGTTCAAAAAACACGCATGTTACTTGAGCATTTGCCTGCTCGTTGCACCATTGGTCGCCACAGCCGACGTGCTGCCGGTCGAGCCATTGCCGGTCACCACGCCGGCGCCGGTCGAACTGGCCCCGCTGCAACAGGCACTGGCGCAACTGCCGGGTGTCTGCCCCGGCCTTGCCGCGCAGATAGACGCCGCCGCCCAATTGCGCCTGCAAGCGTTCTACCAGCAGCAGGGGAATGGGCCGCTGTGGTCCGCCAATGATCGCCGCGAGGCACTGCACGCCCAATTGCAGCTGCTCGCCGATGACGGGCTGGACCCCACCCACTATAGTCTGCCTGCGGCGGATGCCACGGCCAATGTGCTGTGCAGCGACATCGACATCAGCCAGCACTACCTGCAAGCCCTGCAGGATCTGCATTACGGGCGCCTGCAGCAATCGCGCTTCGAACCGCTGTGGCATTCGCAGCCGCCCACCCGCGACCCCGACACCGAAGTGCTGGCCCTCGCTGCCCTCGGCCTGCAAAACATGGCGCAAGCCTTTGACCAGGCGCGCCCCAGCGCCGATCTGTACCGCAGCCTGCGCAACGCCTATGCCAGCGTCCGCCTGCAACCCTTGCCGCATTGGGATCCGGTCGGCAGCGGCCCGTTATTGCGTCCCGGCATGGACGACCCGCGCGTCCCGGAACTGGCCCGTCGGCTCCACAGCGGTGGCTACCTGTCTGCAGAACCCAAGGGCGCCGGCAAACAATACGGTCCGGAACTGGTCACCGCGGTGAAGGCCTTCCAGCTCAGCCACTCCCTGCAATCGGACGGCGTGATCGGCGCCGGCACCGTGGCCGAACTCAATATCAGCCCGGCCATGCGCCGCGAACAGCTGCGCATCAACCTCGAGCGTTTCCGCTGGCTGGCCCAGGACCTGGAGCCCGAAGGCGTACTGGTCAACGTCGCCGCCGCGCAACTGAGCGTGTACCAGAGCGGCATCCCGGTGTGGCAGACCCGCCTGCAAGTGGGCCGCGCCGAACGCCAGACGCCGCTGCTCAAGTCACGCATCACCCGGTTGACCCTCAACCCCACCTGGACCATCCCGCCCACCATCATGCGCGAGGACAAACTCCCGGCCATCCGCCTCAACCCCGAGTACCTGCGCCAGCAGAACCTGCAAGTGCTCGACGCCGAAGGCCACCCGCTGGCGCCGGAAAATATCGACTGGGCGCGCCCCGGCAATATCCTCCTGCGCCAGGAAGCGGGCCCGCGCAACCCACTGGGCAAGATCGTGATGCGCTTTCCCAACCCGTACTCGGTGTACCTGCACGACACCCCCAGCCAACCGCTGTTCACCAAGGGCCCGCGGGCGTTCAGCTCCGGTTGCGTGCGGGTCGAACAACCGCTGCTGCTGCGCGACCTGCTGGTCAGCCCGGCCGAACGCGCGCGCACCGATGAACTGCTGGCCACCGGCGTGACCCATGAATTCCGGCTGGCCACCCCGGTGCCGGTGCTGTTGGGCTACTGGACGGTGCAGGTCGACGGCCAGGGTGACCTGGTGTATGCGCCGGATATTTATGGGCGGGACTTGGTGTTGATGAAGGCGATGGGGAGTGTGCTCTAGGGCATTGCCGTGTGGGCAACGATTGACGCGACGGCCTCGGTAGCTGTCACGGAGGCCGTGTCCAGGGTCAACACGGGTTGGTCCCAACGCTCATATTCATGCGCCGATACCGACTGCCAAGTCGGCGGCGTCAACCCAGGAATGTCGCCCCTACGGGTTTCCACCCGGCGCCGGTGTTCCTGTGCGTCTGTACACACCACCTGAATATTGACCAGCGCCACGTCTGCCGTCGCGGCCGTCGCTGTCCAGTCTGCCCGACTCTCCTTGACCGGGTTCACGCAATCGGCGACGACCCTATGGCCCAACTGCAAGTTACTCAGCGCCAGCGCATTCGCCACGCCGTAACCGCTGGCACCGACATCACCCGCCAATACGCCAGCGTCGCGAATCGCCTGTTCGATGACATCGATGCGCAGGTAAACCGCACCGGTCTGGCGCGCCAACTCGCGGGCAATCGTGGTTTTGCCGGTGCCGGGCAGGCCGCTGAAGACGATAAGCATGCTTGACTCTCGATAAGCTTGGGTCGGTTCAGGGTATCCTCCAGTTCCCCCACCGGTCGACCCCAGGACAGCCCATGACCTTGCCGTTCACAAAAATGCACGCCCACGGCGACGATTTCATCATTATCGACCGCCGTGGCCTGGACGACCCTGTTACCCCCGAGGTCGCCCGCCGCCTGGGCAATCGCCACACCGGTATCGGCTTTAATCAATTGGCCGTGGTGCTCGACTGCGAAGACGCCGCTGCGCGCATCAAGTTCTGGAACCCCAATGGCACGCCGCTGCAAGCCTGTGGCAGCGCCACGCGCGGGGTGGCCGACCGCTTGATGCATGAAACCCGCAGCGATTCGGTTGTGCTGCGCACCGACCGGGGCCTGTTGACCTGCGTGCGGGTAGCGGATCGTCAAGTGTCGGTCAACATGGGTGAGCCGTCGCTGGACTGGTCGGCCGTGCCGCTGGCCGAGGCCATGGATACGGGTACGTTACCGCTGGCGGGCAACCCGGCGGCGTGCAGCATGGGCAACCCCCATTGCACGTTTTTTGTGGCCGACATCAACGCCATCGACCCTGCCGCCGTCGGCCCGGCGCTGGAAATTCACCCGCTGTTCCCGGCCAGGACCAATGTGCATTTCGTGCAGGTGCTCGACCGTGGGCATATCCGCCTGCGCATCTGGGAGCGTGGCGGCGGCGTGCCGCTGGGTTCCGGTTCGTGCTGCTGCGGCGCGGTGGTCAATGGCATCCGCCGTGGCTTGCTGGATGCCACGGTGCAGGTGCAGTGCGACGGCGGTACGGTCACGGTGCACTGGGACGGGCAGGGTGGTGTGGTGTTGACGGGCAGTGTGGAACCGATCATGCAGGGCAGCGCCTACCTGTTCTGAAACGTCACCGTGAAGGTGGTGCCGGCCGTGGCACAGGAACTCACCGCCACATCGCCGCCATGGACCTTGGCCAACTCCCGCACGATATACAGGCCCAGGCCCACGCTGCGCACGTCGCTGCCCTGGTCGTTGCCACGGGTCATGGGCTCGAACAGCCCGGCCAGCAAACCTGCCGGAATCGCCGTACCGTGGTTGTGTACCGCCACTGCGCAAGCGCCCGCATCCAGGCGCGAGGTGATGGTGATCGGTCGTTGCGGGTCACCATAGGCCACGCTGTTGGCCACCAGGTTGCCGATGATCTGCTGCACGCGATCGGCATCCAGGCAGGCGTCGCCGCTGCCTTGTGCGTGATGCTCCAGCGTTGCCTTGGGGAACGCCACGCGCAGTTCGTCCACCGCGCGATGGATCACCTCGTGCAGGTCCAGCGGCGCCGCCTTGATGGTGATGCCCTGGCCGACCCGTGCCTGGGTAAAGTCCAGCAGGTCGGCGATCATGCGTTGCGCGCGCTCGGAGGACTGGTCGATATGCCCCAGCAGTTGGCGCTCCTTGGGTGTGCGTTCGCCACGGCTGAGAAAGTCCGAGGCCATGCGGATCGCCGTGAGCGGGTTTTTCAGGTCATGGCTGACAATCGCGACCATCTGCTCGGCAAACAGGGCGCGACGCTGGGCGATGGCGTAGGCCTCGTTCAGTTCGGCCTGGGCTTGTTGCAGCGCGACTTCGGTGGCGGTTTTTTCCTGCAACAGCGCTTCGGCCAGGTGGCGCGCGTTGAGCAGCTCGCGCTCGTACTTGTCGCGGTCGGTGGTGCCGAACAGCGCCAGGTCGTACACCACGGCGCCGGCCTGTTCGCGTTTGTTGCCGTTGAGCAGCACGGTCAGCTTGTGGCCATCGCGGTGCAGCAGGTCCAGCTTCACCTCGGTGACGCTGCCGTGCATGCGCAGCATGGGCGCCAGGTGAGTCTGATGGAAGATCCTCCCGCCCATGCTCAGCAGGTCCTGGAAACGCCGGCCCTGCAGCTCGGCGATGCTGAACCCCAGCCCGTCGCTGAAGCGTGCGTTGGCCTGCAGGATCGTGCCATCTTCCGTGGTGACAGCCAGGGCGCAGGCGGCGCTGTCGAACAGATCAGCCGGCACGTGCTGCCATCCACGGCGCGAGGAAGGCATCCATGGCCGCCGCGCAGGCCTGCGGCGCGCTCATGTGCGGGCAATGGCCGACGTTGTCCACCAGGCAATAGGTGCTGTTGGGCAGCACGCTGTGCAGGTATTCACCCACGGCCACCGGGGCGATCAGGTCGTCACTCGATTGCAGGATCAGCACCGGGGTGGGCAGGCCGATCACGTCCTGGCGGTTGTCCGACATAAAGGTCACGCGCGCGAACTGCCTGGCGATCTCCGGCTCGGTGCGGCAGAAACTCTCGGTCAACTCGTCGCTCAGCGCCGGTTGGTCGGGGGCTCCCATGATCACCGGGGCCATGGCGCTGGACCAGCCGAGGTAGTTGCTGTCGAGGGTGTCGAGCAGGTCGTCGATGTCGGCGCGCTTGAAACCGCCCACGTAGCCATCGTCATCGATATAGCGTGGCGACGGGCCGATCATCACATGGGCGGCGACACGGCCGGGGGCCAGGCGGTCGGCGAGGGTGCCGATCATCGCACTGACCGAGTGTCCCACCAGGATGACCGGGCCCTCGGCAAAGGCCTCGATGATCTCGTTCAAGTCGCGGGCATAGCCGTCCAGCGCGCTGTACTTGGCCTTGTCAAAGGCGTTGAGGTCGGACAGGCCTGCGCCCGTCAGGTCATACATCACCACGCGAAAACGCTCTTTGAACTGCGGCGCAAGGTAGTTCCACATGGCCTGGTTGCAGCCGAAACCATGGGAAAACACCAGGGTCGAGGGCCCGTCACCCATCACGTTGACGTTGTTGCGCTGGAGTAGGCCCATGGGGATCTCGAAGTTATGGCGTATTGCTAGGTGTGCTGCAGTTTAGATAGTCGATGGCTTTGGGTCACGCGTTATAGCGCCGATAGGGTAAAGTCGGCGCCTTCAGGAAGAAACTTCAGGTAACAAACATGATGCGGTGGTTGCGGCAATCCGTCTTGAGTCTGCTGGTATTGATGTCCGCCGGCCTGTTTATCACCGCCCAGGGCGAGACGTCGCCCATCGGCGTGTCCCTCGACCAGCGGGTGATCGACCTCACCAACACCCTCGACGCCGCCACCACCACCCGTCTGCAAGACCAGCTCGCCGCCCTTGAGCAGCGCAAAGGCGCGCAGGTGGCGGTGTTGCTGGTGCCCACCACCCGTGGCGCGAGCATCGAGGACTACGCCAACCAACTGTTCCGCGCCTGGAAACTGGGGCGCAAGGATGTCAACGACGGCATCCTGCTGCTGGTGGCCAAGGATGATCGCAAGGTGCGCATCGAAGTCGGTTACGGCCTGGAGGGCACGGTGACCGACCTGCTGGCCCACCGGATTATTGAAGAACACATCACCCCGGCCTTTCGCCAGGGCGACTATGCCGGCGGTGTCGAGCAGGGCGTGAACGACCTGGTTGTCCTGGTGGATGGCGGTGACTTGCCGCAAGTGGCCGGGCACGGCGGCAGTCTTGAGGCGCTTGCGGTATTGCTGGCGTTTGTGTGTGGTGCCATCGGCGGCGTGCTGGTCGCGGCGCGCAAGCTGGGCTGGCGGGGGGCGCTGATCGCCACCGCAGCCGTTACCGTGGCGCTGGTGGTATTCGCCGGTGGCCGGGAATGGCCGATGTACCTGCTGGTACTGCCGCTGACCCTCCTGATCGGCGGCGCCACCTTCGGCGCCTTGTGGCTGGCGCGCACGGCGTTCTACTGCGTGATAGGGCTGTTGGCCTACATCGCCGGGGTGGTGATCGCCAACCGGTTCGTGGAGGTCAGCTATATCCATTGGCTGGTGTGGCCGTTTGGCGCGGCGTTGGTGCTGGGCTTGTACCTCGGGTTGTTCTTCGTCATCAGGGCATCCTGGAAAAAGCGCCCGCGCTTTTTCCTCCTGCGTGCGCTGGCGGTCATGGCCATCTACGTCGCTGCGGCGACACTGCTGGGGCACGGGTATCAGGGCTGGATCGTGGCGATTCCAGTGGCCTCCTTTGTGGCGTTTATCGTGTTTGTGCAGAGCATCGCCAGTTCCGGCTCGGGGTCCGGTTCGGGCGGTGGTTCCGGTTCGGGCTCCAGTGGCTCCAGCTCCAGCAGCAGTTCCTCGGGGGGCGGTGGTTCCAGTGGCGGTGGCGGGGCGTCGGGGAGTTGGTAATCGGCGGTTGTTCGGCGTGACGCCAGGCTGCAAGCGGCTGTCGGGCAAAGCCTTGGACGTTACAGCCGCTTGGACAGAAACACGCGACTGCTGCCTGCCGGTTCACATGGGACTTCCCCGAACCGCACCCACCCATGCTTTTCATAAAAGCCCGGTGCCTGAAAACTGAGGGTATAGAGCACCGCGTTCGCGCAGCCGCGACGCCGGGCTTCGTGCTCAAAGGCGTGCAGCAATCGGCTGCCGAGGCCTGTGCCGCGCAGGGTCTCGGGCAGGTGGAACAGGTCGAGAAAAGCCATGCCCAGGGTGGTTTTGCCGGTGATGCCGCCGACGATCTGCCGGGTATCGGGATCTTTGAGCAATACCGTCAGAGGCAGGCGATCGTTGTAGCCGGCGATACCTTCGTTGAACGCAGCCAGGCCGTTGCCGAGCATACGCTCGGCGTCGGGATTGGCCTGGTCGCTGACTTCAATAAGCGCTGCGGTCATTGCGAAACCCTCCGTTGGTTAAAGCGTCATCAGCATCTCATGCCAGGCCATGCCGCCATGATCCGAGGGTGACGGCTGCATGTAGGTGTAGCCCATGCGGGTGTACAACGGCACATGCTGTTCCTTGCACATCAGGTGAATCGTGCGCTTGCCCATGGCGCGCATGCGCTGCACGAACTCGCTCATCAGCACCTTGGAATACCCCTTGCCTTGATGCGCCGGGTCGACCACCACCGACATGATCACCGCATTCGGCGCCTCGGCCGAATGCCCCACCAGTTCCTTGAACGCCTCGTCCGACATCACCACTTCGTGGGCGCAGCCGCTGTTGATAAAACCTGCCACTTCGCCATCGGCTTCCAGGATCAAAAAACCTTGCGGGTATAGGGCAATGCGCGTGGCGATCTTTTCCAGGGTCGCGGCTTCGTCGCCCTCGTAGGCGGTGATTTCAATTTCAAAGCAACGGGCGGCGTCGGCGGGGAGGGCGTTGCGCAAGGTGAGGGCGGGCATGGGCGTTTCCTGGGGCGTTGAGCGAAAGGCCACATCATAACGGCCTCGCTGGGACTCTGCGCAGAACACAGATCGAAATTGTGGGAGGGGGCAAGCCCCCTCCCACAGTTTTGTCCGCGCCAGGCTTGGTGGTGGGTGCTGTTTTCGATGCATGTTGGTCAGGGCCATGACGTTCAAGAGGCAGTGTGGAACCCGCCAAAGCGGGTTTCCTCACTGCTCAAGTCACATCAACTCACCGTAAACACATCCGCCACGTCCTGGACCAGGATCCGGGCGGTATTGGCGACGGTGCAACCGATTGGCAGAACGACTGCTCGGCCTGAGTGCTTGATAGGATTAAACTGCCAAAGCGGGAGCAAGCTCCCTCACCTCCGTTATTCATTCACCCGGGCGGGCAACGGAAATCCATGAAGGAAGGACCCATGCTGGAAATAAAACGCGCCACCCCCACCGACGCCAACACCGCTTTTGACATCCGCCGCGCAGCCATTCGCAGCCAATGCATCGGTGCCTACACCGCTGAACAAATGGCGCTCTGGACCCGTGGCAAGGCCGAGGACGGCTACAGCGCGCTGATGGAAAAACCGTTCTACCTGGGCTGGTTGAACGGTGAGCCGATCGCCACTGGCATGCTCGACCCGGCCAACAACGAAGTCGGCGCGCTGTTCGTGTTGCCCGCATTCACCGGACGCGGGTATGGCAAGGCCATGCTGGATCACCTTGAGCATGTCGCACGGGAACTGGCGATTGAAGAGGTGGTGCTGGACGCGACGTTGAATGCCGCGAGTTTTTATCGCGCGTGTGGCTACGTGGGGGATGAGCAGGCGATTTACCACTCACCGTCGGGGTTGCAGTTGGCGTGTATTCCGATGAAAAAACCGCTGCCGCGCTGACGCACCGACTGTAGGAGCCGGCTTGCCGGCGAAAAGCCCGAGGGCAATGCGCTTATTCAGAATGGCCGCGTCATCGTTGACGATTTTCGCTGGCAAGCCAGCTCCTACGGGTGGGCTTGTTCAGTGGAAAAAGTGGGTTCGCAAGGTTGCGATCACTTGTGTAACGGACGGCCCGTGGATCGGTGGAGGCATCAGGCTCTCACCAAACTCCCGCCACACAAACAGCGTCAGTTCCGCACCATCGGTGAGCGTTTTTGCCAGGCCCTGCGAACCCAAACCCTGCAACCGCCGATAGCGCTCATCCCGCCAGAATGCTTCCTCCACCCAGTCATACACCGGGATGAAATGAAAGTGCAGCGGGAACCCCGGCATATGCCCATAGCGGCTGATATACAACCACTTGGGCTTGAGTTGCGCGTCCATGACTCGCTGGGTTTTTGCCAGCAGTCCACCCAGTTCGGCCAGCGCTGCATCCGGCATATCGGCCAGGGAATCAACAGGCGCCTTGGCACCCAGCAACAGGTAACCCGGCAGCTTCGAAGCCAGGTGATGGTTGAGCAGCCAGTGCTCGGTCTCAAGCAGGATGTAGGTGGGGTCGATCTGCATCAGTGCGCGTCCTTGGGAGCAAGGTCGGCAGGATAACAAACACGCACGCCTGTATCCCACAAAACCACGGGATCTGTGTCTATCGCGCACGTTGTCAGGTGGATAGCCTCAGGCCACGTTAACTGACGACCGAGCACACCATGGAACTCACCGCTGTCCCGTTTGGCATCACCGACTGGTCCACCGTCGAACCCGAGCTTCACCCCGGCGTCAGCGGCAGTGCCTCATGGCGCACCTGCCACTTTGGCACCACCCGCGTGCGCAGGGTCGAATACAGCGCCGGCTACCTGGCCGATCACTGGTGCACGCGCGGGCATGTGCTGCTGTGCCTGGAAGGCGAGTTGCACACCGAGCTGGAAGACGGCCGCCGGTTCACGCTGACGGCGGGGATGAGTTACCAGGTGGGCAATGATATGGAGGCGCATCGTTCCTCGACGAATGTCGGGGCGAAGCTATTTATCGTGGATTGAAGGGTGACCTTTGTGGCGAGCGGGCTTGTTGTGGTGAGCGGGCTTGCCCCGCGTTGGGCTGCGAAGCAGCCCCAATAAGATCATGAAGTTCCTTCAGATAGACCTCGTCGGCAGGCTTCAGGGCCGCTTCGCAGCCCAACGCGGGGCAAGCCCGCTCGCCACAAAAACAGGAACAGCCACAGAAACAACCACAAAAATCCGGTGCATCAATGCATCTTGCTATGGTCCATGCCATCCAGCCCACGTGCCGTGGCCTGGACCTCAACGGTCTGCTTTTCGCCCTTGGCGTCCTGCACCGTCAGGGTCAGCGGCACCTGGTCACCTTCCTTGATCTGGCCGGTCAGGCCCATCAGCATCACGTGGTAGCCGTCCGGGTCGAGCTTGACTGCCTTGCCCGTCGGCAGGGCCACCGAGTCCACGGGGGCCATGCGCATCACGTCGTCCTTCATGCTCATCTCATGGATCTGCACATCCTTGGCCACCGGCGAGGCCACGCTGAGCAGCTTGCTGTCGCTGTCGGCGGTCACGGTCATGAATGCCCCGCTGGACGGTTGGCCCGGCACCGAGGCGCGCACCCAGGCGTCGGTGACTTGCACCTGGGCACTGGCGTGGGCGGCGAGGCCCAGCAGGGTGAGGCCAAGGGTGAAGCGCTTGAGGTGTTGAACGGCAGTCATTAGCAGACCTCCATGACGGTGAGCAGGTCTTCTGCGCACTCTTTAGCGGTAAGGGATGCCTGCAACCCCAGGCGCAGGTTGCCACGGGTGTCGAAGACAAAACTGGTGGCCGTGTGGGACAGGGTGTAGGTGTCGCCGGCGGGGATCTTTTCATAGAAGATCCCGAACTCCTTGGCGGCCACGGCGATTTCTTCCGGGGTGCCGTACAGCGCTTCGAAGCTGGGGTCGAAGGCCTTGACGTACTTGTCGAGAATCTCCGGCGTGTCGCGTTCCGGGTCCAGGGTGATAAAGATCACCTGCATGATCTCGCCGTCGCGGCCCATCAGTTTCTTGGCCTGGGCGGCGCGGGCCAGCGTGGTCGGGCACACGGCCGGGCACTGGGTGAAACCGAAGAACACCACCGGCATCAGGCCACGGTAGGAACTGAGGGTGACGGTGTCGCCCTCGGTGTTCTTGAGCTTGAAGGTGCGGCCCATGATCTTGTCGCTCAAGTCCTTGCCGTACTTGAAGTTCAACTTGGGGCTGTTGTCACAACCGGCCAGCAGGCCCAGGCCCAACAGGCCCATGCCGGTCAGGACCTTGCGGCGGGTGAATAACGTACTCATCAACGGTGCATCCTGTGAAACGCCCGCATTGCGCGAAATCAACTCGGCGGGCTTTGAATAGGAGTAAACGAGGAGGGCGCCAAGTCTACCAACCCTGGCCAGCCCGCGTAATCTGCGACGTTCTGCCACAGGGGCACGCTGGATTTCATCCTTTTGCACCGCTGGTGGTAGAGTCGCCGCCATGAAATCGAGCCGCCCCGACCGTTCCCTGATCGTCTGGACCCTGTACTTCTGCGTGCTGATGAACCTGTTCGTGTGCGGTTTGGGCCATGGCCAGATGACCGGCCAGCAGCTCAACGGGATCGGTGGCGCGTTCTGTGGAGTGGACGGCCAACAGGCGCCACTTTCCGACAAAGGGCTGGGCGCGCCGTCTTCCAGTAACATCTCGAACTACTTTGCCTGCCCGGTGTGCAACGCCGTGACCGTCGCGCTGGTGTTCCTGATCGGCCTGGCCTGGTTGCTGGGCCTGGGGCAGACCCCACGCCCGGCCCATGAGCGGCGCAACAAGGCGCCGCCGCGTTATTCCTGGCCTTCGGCCAACCCCCGCGCATCCCCCGCATTCTGACGTGTGCCCTGGGCCTCCTGTGAACAGGGGGCGTTCTATCGTCACGACTGTGAGTGCGCTTTATGAACCATCACTTGCCTGCAGGCGCCAGCCGCCTGGTCAGCCAGGCGTCCCGCCGCACGCGCGCGGAGCCGGCACGCCCGGACTACCCGAGCAATGCCCGCTGCTTTGTGCACCTGGATGCACGCCTGTTGCCGTATTGGCACACCGTGTTCGACATCTGCCCGACGCTGCTCAAGCTCGACCCGCCCGAAGGCCTGAACCTGTTTCGCAGCTTTATGACCTGGGCCTATCGCAACCGCCCGGCCCAGGACTGGACGTATCACTTGAGCGTCTGTCGTTGGCTGTTGGGCTCGGCGTATCGCGCGCAGATTGGCGACGAGCCCATCGAGGCCTTCATGGCCGCCGCCGCAGCGCGCTGGATCAGTACCGATCAGAGCCCTGCGCTGGGCATCGTCCTGGCGTGGCGCGGGTCGAAGGTGTTCGATTGGAAGGACGCTCGGTTCGCGGCTGCCGAACAACAGGTGCTGCCCGCTCCAGCGTGGGAGTTTGCCTGGAGCCCGCTGACGCACCTGGGCGAATTCAACCGCTGGTTGCCGCTGCCGTGAACCGCGCTTGATCGGCATCAAGGCCACGGCCTGCGCAAGTCCGCACACTGAGGGTCCTCACTGGCCGGTCCCTCTGCGAGGCCTCCATGCTCTACCTCCTGTTGCTATTGGCCCACCTGTTCGCTGCGCTGATCTTTATCGGCACGGTGTTCTTCGAAGTGCTGATTCTCGGGCACCTGCACCAGCACTTGCCGATTCGGGTGATGGTGCTGGTGGAGCAGGGCGTCGCCCGGCGTGCCCGGGTGTTGATGCCGTGGGTGTTGCTGGTGCTGTTCGGCGCCGGGCTCGGCATGGTCTGGCTGCGTTATCTGCCGGCGTTGGCGGCACCGTTGGCGTCCTCGTTCGGCACGTTGCTGAGCCTCAAGTTGATCCTGGCCGCCAGCGTATTGCTGCACTTTCTGGTGACCATGGCGCGGATGCGCTGGGGCAAGGTCAGCGCGCGCTATAGCCGCTTTATTCACCTGAGCCTGTTCGCGCACATGGTCGCCATTGTGTTGCTGGCCAAGGGCATGTTTTACCTCAGTTGGTAACGACCTTGATGCATATCAAGGTGCGCGCAGCGGTCGCACCGGACAATGGACCACCGCCGCCCGTTCCGGAGTCCGCCATGCGCACCCATCTTCATCCCACCCGCTTTCGTCAGGACCAGGGCGTGCTGGACCTGGCCTGCGATGCGGACACGCGCCGCTTCCATGGCGGTGTGGGTTCCCTCGACCTGTTGCGTGCCCTGCGCGACAGTCGCCAGCGCCAGCGGCCCCTGGCGTTGAACCTGCAGTGGCCGGCGGTTGACGGCGGCGCCGACTACCTGCGCAGCCTCACCGAGGAAATCCAGTTGATCGGCTGCCAGCTCGGTCCGCGCCAGCCGGTCGAGCACTTTCACCTGCGCGGCACCACGCCGACCATCGAGCAGGTGTGTACGTTGCTGGAACACCTGCACAGCCGCTTCAACTTCCTCGACCACGACCGCGGCGACTACCGTATCGACCTCGACCCCTGGCACACCGACTGGGCCACCATGGGCCTGCTGCGCGACCAGGGCTTCAACCATGCCAGCATCGGCGTGCCCGACGTCAGTCGCGAGGGACCGCTGTGCCAGGCGCGCTACCAGGACCCGGCGCCTATCGAATCGCTGGTGGATGCGGCGCGCACCTTTGGCTTTCGCTCGGTGAACATCGACCTCGGCTACGGCCATGCCTGGCAGACGCCGGCCAGTTTCGAGTTGAAACTGGCCAGCCTGATTGCCCTGGAGCCGGATCGCCTGCAACTGTTCGATTACGCCCAGCCACCGGTGCGCTACCAGGGCCGGCAACCCCAGGCGTTTTGCAGCGCGGCGGATAAGATCGTCATGCGCCGCAGCGGCTTTGAACACCTCACCGCCGCCGGGTATCACTACATCGGCCTGGGCCAGTTCGCCCGCGCCGACGATGACCTCAAACAGGCCCAGGAGCGCGGTCGCCTCAGCCGTAACTGCGAAGGCTTTACCCTGCACGGTTACTGCGACCACATCGGCTTCGGCCTGGGCGCCATCAGCCAGATCGATACATTGTGCGCGCAGAACACGGCGGTTCTGCCGCACTACCGTGAGCAGCTGGCCAGTGGTCAACCGGCCACGTGCCGAGGCTGGTTTCGCGAGGCGGCCGACCCGGTGCGCCTGCATGTCGCCGAACGCCTGGCCTGTGACCTGGAACTGAATATCCAGGCCGTGGAGCGCCGTTACGGCCTGGTGTTCAGACGTTATTTCGCCAACCTCTGGCCGCTGCTGGAGGCGTTGCACCGCGACGGTCTGCTCGAGTTGTCGCCTACGTTTATCTGGCTGCTGCCTGCGGGCCTGCCCCAGGTGGATGCCATCTGCGCATTGTTCGAACGGGCGGTGCTCGCCACCCCCGTCAGCGCCAACGACGAGGTGATCGACCATGACGGCGTTTGAGTTCGACCGTGCCCTGGTGCACAAATACGACCGCCCGGGGCCGCGCTACACCTCGTACCCGACCGCGCCGCAGTTCAACAGCGCGTTTGCCCTGGACGACTATCACCAGGCCGTGCGCGCCAGTCACCAACTCGCCGCGTCCAAGGCGTTGTCGGTGTACATCCATATTCCGTTCTGCCAGAGCCTTTGCTACTACTGCGGCTGCCACAAGATCATCACCCGCAAGACCCATCGCGCCGTCGAGTATGTGGCGTACCTCAAGCGCGAGATCCAGATGCAGGGCGCGCTGTTCGAGCGCTCGCGACGCCTGACCCAATTGCACCTGGGCGGCGGCACCCCGACGTATCTGGACGACGCGCAACTGGCCGAACTGATGGCCTGCCTGGCGGACAACTTCAGCCTGGATGACAGCGACGCCCATGAGTTTTCCATCGAGGTCGACCCGCGCACCATCAGCCTTGAGCGCATCAACACCCTGCGCCGCCTGGGCTTCAATCGCCTGAGCTTCGGCGTGCAGGACTTCGACCCCGACGTCCAGGCCGCCGTCAATCGCGTGCAAAGCGAAGCGCAGATCCTGCAACTGGTGGCGGCGGCCCGCGAGGCGCGCTTCAAGTCGGTGAGTGTCGACCTGATCTACGGCCTGCCCCTGCAAACCGTGGCCAGCTTCGACGTGACCCTGAGCAAGCTGATCGCCCTGCGCCCCGACCGCGTGGCCGCCTACAGCTACGCGCACCTGCCAAGCCAGATCCGCGCCCAGCGCATGATCCGCCCCGAAGACATGCCACCCCCGGCACGCAAGCTGGAGCTGCTGGAACTGACCATTCGCCGCCTCACCGAGGCCGGGTATGTCTACATCGGCATGGACCATTTCGCCCTGCCCGACGATGAGTTGGCACTGGCCCGCGTCAACGGCAGCCTGCAACGTAACTTTCAGGGTTACTCCACCCATGCCGATTGCGACTTGATCGGCCTGGGCGTATCGGCCATCGGCAAGGTCGGCGACAGCTACAGCCAGAGCGTCAAGGAACTGTCCCAGTACTACGCGCGCATCGATGCGGGCATGCTGCCGGTGCAACGCGGTTACCGGCTCAACCCCGACGACGTACTGCGCCGCGAGGTGATCAATGGGTTGATGTGCGACGGCCGCGTCGATGTCGCCCAGGTGGAAGCGGCCCATGGCATTCGGTTCAATGAGTATTTTGCCCAAGCGTTGACGCAGTTGGACGAGCAAGTGGCGGACGGCTTATTGCTGGTTCGGGACGACGCGCTGCAACTGCTGCCCAAGGGCCAACTGATGGTGCGCAGCGTGGCCATGGCCTTCGACGCCTACCTGGGCGGCGCCCACAAAGGCCAATTCTCCCGCACCGTCTGACCCACCACGCAGCCCGATAGCAGTGTGTCAGCCAACACCTCTACCAACCCTGCCACCGCCATCGAAGCCTCGCTGAAGCTCGACATCTCCCACAGGGGATCAGCGGTGCCCATCAGACCTACGGCCGGACGTTTTCTACCTGTCAACAACATTCAAATGTGGGAGGGGCGGTGCGACGATTCGACTTGCTCCCGATAGCGGTGGGTCAGCCAGCACCTCTATCAACTGTGCCGCCGTCATCGAAGCCTCGCTGAAGCTCGACATCTCCCACAGGGGATCAGCGGTGCCCACGAGATCTACAACCGGGCAACTTCCCACCTGCCAACCGAGCTCAAATGTGGGAGGGGCGGTGCGACGATTCGACTTGCTCCCGATGGCGGTGGGTCAGCCAGCACCTCTATCAACTGTGCCGCCGTCATCGAAGCCTCGCTGAAGCTCGACATCTCCCACAGGGGATCAGCGGTGCCCACGAGATCTACAACCGGGCAACTTCCCACCTGCCAACCGAGCTCAAATGTGGGAGGGGCGGTGCGACGATTCGACTTGCTCCCGATGGCGGTGGGTCAGCCAGCCCCTCTATCAACTGTGCCGCCGTCATCGAAGCCTCGCTGAAGCTCGACATCTCCCACAGGGGATCAGTGGTGCCCATGCGCTCTACGACCTGGCTGCTTCCAGCCTGTCACCCGTGTTCAATGCGACGTCCCTTCCGCAAACTCCACCTTATTGCCCACGTTGTACTTGCCCGACGGCTTATTCATGGGAATGCGCTTCACCTCCTCGAGCGTCTGGCTGTCATACACAATCAGCGCCCCCTCCGTGGCCCAGATGCTCAGCAACACATACCGCCCATCCCGGGTGAATTCCACATGGGCTGCCGTCTTGCCCGGCACTGGCCTCAGGGTGTGGGCGATCTCGAGGGTCTGCTTGTCGATCAGGTGAATCGCATCATTGTCCGGCCCGAAAAACACGTCGCTCCACACATAGCGCGAGTTCACATGGCTGCGCATGAAAAAGCCCGGCCCGAGGGTGGGAATCTGTTTGATCAGGCTCCAGGTCTTGAGGTCGATCACCGAGATTTGCCCCTTGCTGATATTCGGCGTGGCAAACACCCATTGCCCGTTGCGTTGCCAGTACGTCCCCGAACCCAGGTGCGGCATGCCGGACAGCGGGACGTCGGTGACCACGCGGCCGCTGTCCAGGTCGATCACCTGGCCGCCGCCGGCCTTGCGTGAGGTGGCGATCAGTTGCCGGTAGTCGGGCGAGAACGAGAAGTCGTCGAGCACGTCCTGGGCCTGGATGCGCCGGGGCTCGAAGCTGGGGCGGGCATCGGCATAGGACAATTCCCAGACTTCGTTCACGTCCTTGAGCGCGACGATAAAGCTGTTGCGCGGTGGTGCAGTGTACACCGCACTGACCCGTGAGCCCGTTTCCAGGGTCTTGACCAGCGACAGGTCGCGGGCATCCAGCAGCACCAGGTTGCCCGGCAGGTAGTTGCCCGCCAGCACCCAGCGCCCATCCTTGCTCACCGCCAGGTTGCGGGTGTTGAGGCCCACGCGGATCTCGGCGATCAGCTTGAGGTTGTGCAGGTCGTACTGGCTGATCCAGCCGTCCCGCGAGGCGAAGTACACAAAGCGTCCATCCGGGGAGAATTTCGGCCCGCCGTGCACCGCGAAATGGGTGGGGAAACGGTCCAGCACGGCAAAGGTGTCGCCGTCGAGAATATCCATGTGATGGTCGCCGGATTCCACCACCACAAACAGGTTGAGCGGGTCGGCGTGATGCTGCGGCGTGCTCGGCAATTGGCGCAGGTCCGCCAGCACGCTGTGGCTGGTGCGGATGTCATGCTCGTTCCAGGTCGCCGGTGAGTCAGGCGGCTGTTGCAGAAACTGCGCCAGCCCATCCATCTGCGCGGCGCTCAGTTGCGCACTGAACGCGGCCATCTGGCTGGCGGGCCGGCCGTGTTCGATGACCTTGCGCACTTCATCCGGCTTGATCCGCCCCAGGCTCTCCGGCAGCAGCGCCGGGCCGGTGGCGCCGATGCGATTAAGCCCGTGGCAGCTTTCGCAATACTGGCGGTAGTCCTGCGCGGGCGTAGCGTGCGCGGCCGTGGCCCACAGCAGCGGCATCAGCAGCAGGCGTTTCATACCGCCACCGCTTCACGGGCCGGTGCCAGGCTGGCGGGGAAGTGCAGGGCGGCGTCGGCAAACAGGTTGACGACGTGGCCGATCACCGTCAGCGTCGGTACGCCGGGTTCGCAGTCGGCGGCCAGGGTGGGCAACTGGCGCAGGGTGCCACGGGCCACCTGTTGATCGGCGCGCGCACCGTTGCTGATCAGGGCGGCCGGCGTATCTGCGGGCAAACCGGCCGCCACCAAATGCTCGGCGATCAGTGCCAGGTTCGACAGGCCCATGTAGAACACCAGGGTCTGGCTCGGCTCGGCCAGGCTGGCCCATGGCAGTTTCAACGCGCCGTCGCGTTGCAGGTGGCCGGTGACGAAGCGGCACGAATTGACCAGCTCGCGGTGGGTCAGCGGGATACCGGCATAGGCGCTGCAGCCGGAGGCGGCGGTGATGCCCGGCACCACCTGGCACGGGATACCGCGCGCGAGCAGGTACTCCAGCTCCTCGGCGCCGCGCCCGAAGATAAACGGGTCGCCGCCCTTGAGGCGCACCACCCGCTGGCCCTGGTCGGCCAACTCAGCCAGCAGTTCATTGAGTTGATCCTGGGGCAGGCTGTGGCAACCGCTGGCCTTGCCCACGTAATGACGGGCGCAGGTCAACGGGATCAGCGCGAGCAGTTCGGCACTGATCAGCCGGTCGAACACCACGGCGTCGGCCTGCATCAACAGGCTCCAGGCGCGCAGGGTCAGCAGGCGCGGGTCACCGGGGCCGGCGCCCACCAACGCGACTTCGCCGGGGTGCAAGGGGCTGTGCAGACTGGCCGGCAGGCCAGTGGAGGAGTGGGCAGTTGAAGTGTGCATGCGACGTCCTTGGTTCATCATCAGGTAGGCGGCCCCCGGTTGTGTCACCGGGTAGTCGAGCAAGGGATCAGGTTGAGCGGCTGGCGCGCGATCTCGGCGTCGCTGAAGTAGCAACCGGGGTCCGGGCCCCACAGGTCGCCATCGGCCCAGGCGCGGGTGCGGGTATTGCCGTTGCAGATCGCCAGCCAGCGGCACTCGGCGCAGCGTCCGCCAATGCTGCGCGGGTGTTCGCGCAGGCGTAGCAGCAACGGGTCGGGCTGCTCCAGCCAGAGTTGGCGGAAGGTGGTGTTGCGCACATTGCCCACCGATTGCTGCCACCAGTAGGTGTCCGGGTGCACCTCGCCGGTGTTGTCGATATTGGCGATGCCGCTGCCCGAGGCATTGCCGCCCCAGCCGTGCAGCAGGTGTTCAAGCTGCGGGTAGTGTTCGGGCAGGTGCTGGTGCACCCATTGCAGCAACAGCACGGCGTCGGCGTCGTTGTTGCCGCTGACGAAATCGCTGTCCACGCCGTGTTGAATATCGCTCCAGGCCTGCTGGAAGATCAGCGCCATGGCCTCGCGGCTCATCTGCCGGTGCGCATCCAGCTGGCGGCTGCGCTTGCCGCGCCCGCTGTAGTTGAGGTGCGACAGGTAGAACTTCTGCACGTCATAGGTGCGCATCAGCGCCAGCAACTGCGGGAGCTGCCCATGGTTGTCCTGGGTCAGGGTGGTGCGCAGGCCCACGCGAATCCCGGCTTCGCGGCACAGGCGGATGGCGTGCATGGAGCGCTGGAAACTGCCGTGCAGTTGGCGAAACGCATCGTGGGTCGCCTCCAGGCCGTCGATGCTGATGCCCACATAGTCGAAGCGCGCGTCGGCGATCTGCTGGATGTTGTGCTCATCGATCAGCGTGCCGTTGGTCGACAGCGCGACGAAAAAACCCTTGTCACGGGCATAGGCGCTCAGCTCGAAGAGGTCTTCGCGCAGCAGCGGCTCGCCCCCGGACAGGATCAACACGCGAACCCCGGCGTCGTGCAAATCGTCGATCACCCGCAATGCTGCCGGGGTGTCGAGTTCATCGCGAAACACGCTGTCGGCGCTGGTGGCGTAGCAGTGCTTGCAGGTGAGATTGCAGCGCCGCAGCAGGTTCCAGATCACCACCGGCGGCCGCTCTCTGCCAGGGGGCGAGGTGCGCGGCGGCGGGCATTGGCCGGCGAGGGTGCGCAGGTACTGACTGATTCGCAGCATGGGCTATTCCTTTGAGTGCGCCGGCGTCAGGCGCAGGCCGGTCTTTTTCAGGATGCGGCTGCTCACCAGCATCTCGTCGGCGTGGCAGGCATCCCCCAGCAGGAAACGCAGGTGCTCGCGGTAGCTGTCGATTTCTTCGCGGCTGCGGCCATGCACCATGGCGAACAGGTTGTAGGGCCAGTTCGGGCGCCGGGGGCGACGGTAGCAATGGCTGACAAACGGCTGGGCGCCGAGCAGTTCTCCCAGGCGCGGCAGGTGCACATCGGCCACGTCCCACACGGTCATGCCGTTATGCCGATAGCCCAGGCGGTAGTGGTTGGGCACGGCGGCGATACGCCGGATCGCGCCTTCGGCCTGCAGGCGCTTGAGCAGGTCGAGGGTCGATTCGACGCTGATGCCCAACTGCTCGGCGAGCCAGGCCCACGGGTCCTCCACCAGCGGCAGGCCGCTTTGGGTGAGGGCGACCAGCTGCAGGGCCAGGGTGTTGTCAGACCGGGAAATACAGACCGACATGGTAGGTGTGCTCCTTCGGCAGATTGAGCACCGCCAGCCCGGTGAGGGCCTCGATGTGCGATAGGGTGGCGGCCAACTCCTGCGCGGTGGCGCAGGCCAGCACGAACCACATGTTCCAGCGGTGTTCGCGGCGGTAGTTGTGGGCCACCTGGGGCAGGGCGTTGAGCTGCTCGGCGACCGCGTCAAAGCGCGCCTCGGGTACGGCGAGCGCCGCGAGGGTGAAAGCGCCGCCGAGACGCTCGATATCGAACATCGGGCCGAAGCGCGTGAGCACGCCGTCTTCGAGCAGGGCATACAAGCGGTCGAGCAGTTCACTCGGATGGCTGTGCAGTTCCTCTGCCACCTGTTGCCAGGTCTGGCGCACCAGCGGCAGGCCGTGTTGCAGGCGGTTGATCAATTGTCGATCCAGCTCATCCATGGGCCCATACCTGTGACGTCGGCGGCGCGAAACGCCCGCCGCATTGCTTGAAGGCGCGGGTGCTGAACAGCAGTTGGTAGGGCAGGTCGCTGAGCAGATGCTGCTCCAGCAACGCCTGGATCTGCGCCTCGACCACCGCGCGCTCGCGCCCGTGCACCATGCAGAACAGGTTGTAGCGCCACTGCGGCAGGCGTCGCGGGCGCTGGTAACACAGATTCACGCCGGGCGCGCGGCCCAGGCGCGCACCGACTTCATCGACCAGCGCATCCGGCACATCCAGCACCAGCATGGCGTTGGCCACATAGCCCAGGGCGCGGTGATTGAGCACCAGGCCGACACGACGGAACAGGCCCTGGTCGTGCCATTGCTGCATCTGTTGCAGCACCTGATCGTGGTGGGCACCAATCTGCTCGGCGAGCTCGTCGTAGGGCCGTGGCACGATGGGCAAACCGCGTTCCAGGCACTGGCGCAGATCGAGCATCTGCTCGTGGTTCAGTGGCGCGATCACGGCTGCTCTCCCAAACTACCCACCTCAAAAAAATCTCCCGTAGCAGCTGCCGAGCCTTGGCGAGGCTGCGTTTGCGGTGTGTCTGACCCACCGCTGACGCAGCCTCGCCAAGGCTCGGCAGCTGCTACGCGCGGGGCTTCTCCCGCTTCGAGGGGGAAACCGAGGTCGATGCGATAGGCGGTGAGCATCGGCAGGTCCAGGGGCGTGAGGCCGGTGTCTTGCTCCAGCTCATCGAGGATCTGCTGCAGGTGCTGGCGGTGGGGCCCGGTGAGCACGAACCATAGGTTGTAATGATGCTCGCGGGCGTAGTTGTGATTGACCTCCGGGTACTGGCTGACCCGCGCGGCCACCTGTTCCAGGCGCTCGATCGGCACCGCCAGGGCGGCCAGGGTGCTGGCGCCCGCGCGGGTGTGTTCGAACACCGGGCCGATGCGCGACAAGGCGCCGGCCAGTTCCAGGCGTTGCAGGCAGGCCATCACCTCGGCCGCGCTGCAACCCAGCACCTGGGCCATTTCGCGGTAGGGCTCGGCGCACAGCGGCATGCCGTGCTGGAAGCGTTCGATCAATTGCTGGCTGAGCGAATCAAGGTCCATTTCAATACCCCATTTTTTGCGCGCGCAGGCTGAAGAAAATCCCGCTGGGACTCTGGGCCGGCAGGCTTTTCAGCAGGGTCAGGCGGTACGGGTCCCACACTTGCAGCTGTTCGCCATCGCGCACCGACAGCCACAGTTGCTCGCCACGCCCGCTGAATTCCATGTGCAGCACACCGGGGCCGGGGCGCAGGTCGGCGACCACTTGGTGGGTTTCGGTGTCGAGTACCTGCACCCGGTCGTTGTCCGGGTAGGCGAAGTTGACCCACAACTGGCGCCCGTCGGGCCGCGCAGTGACAAAGATCGGCTGCCCGGCCACCGGGATCGCCGCCGTCTGCTGCCAGGTGCGCGCGTCCATCACCAGCACCTGGTGGCGTCCCACCGCCGGCACGAACGCCTGGTCATCGGCGACGGCCCAGCCCTCCAGGTGGGGCATCTTGTACACCGGCAGCTTGGCCTGGCCCCGGCCATAGTCCTTGAGCACGCGCACCACGCCGCGCTCCGGGTGCCACAGGTCGAGCTGGGCCATGCCGTCTTCACCGAACAGCCCGGCCATGTAGTAGCGGCCGTCGGCGGTGATCAGCGCGTCATAGGGTTGCTCGCCGACCTCCTTGAAGCGGGTGATGCGCGGCGGGTTGCCGTGGCTGAAGTCGGCGCTCCAGATCTCGCCGGTGTCGAACAGGCTGAACACGAAGCGCTGCCCGGGCGCATCCACCAGGCCGACCACCCGCGAGCGTTTGCCATCGGCCAGTGCGGTCGCGGGGATGTCGGCGATGAGGGTCAGGTCTTCTGCATCGAACACCTTGACCCCGCCCGGCACGTAATTGGATACGGCGATCAAGCGCCCATCCTGGCTGATGGCGCCGCCGATGCTGTTGCCGCCCTGGACGATGCGCCGCTCGATGCGTTGGCGCAGCAGGTCGATCTTGGTCAGGCCGCCATCGCGGGCAAACACGTAGGCATAGCGCTGGTCGCGGGAAAACACCGCCGAGGCGTGGGACAGGTCGCCCAGCCCCTCGATACGGGCCAGTTCGGTCATGCCGGTGCTCTCGATAATCTGCACGCTGCCACTGGCGCGTTCGATCACCAGGCCCAGGTCGCCGCTGCCGCGCAAGGCGGGTTGGGCGCAGGCACCCAGCAACAGGCACAGGGATAACAGGGTAGGACGCATCATGGTGGGGGGCTTCCTTGCAATAGGCGGTCGACCAGCCAGGCAATATCGCCGGCACTCAGCAGCGGGCCCCAACCGGGCATGGCGCGGGCAGGGCGGCCGTAGGTCACGGTGGCGATCAGGCTGTCGCGGCTGTGGTGGGCCAGGGCTTGCGGTGTGAGGGCCGGACCCAGGCCGCCGGTGAGGTGCAGGCCATGGCAGGCCCCGCAATCCTGGGTCAACAGGTGTTCAAGGCGGGCAGCGTCCGGGGTGGCCGCTGCCCGCGCGGGAATCAGCAGGAGCAGCGCCATGGCCGTACCGATCATCGATGCTTGCATGGCGTGCTCCTTGTGCTTATTTCAAGGTCAGGACCCAATCGGCCAACACCTTGGCTTCATCATCGGTGACCTGGTTCGGCGGCATCGGCACCGGCCCCCAGTTGCCCTGGGTACCGTTCTTGATGTGGCTGGCCAGGGTGGTGGCTGCGTCTTTCACACCGGCATTCTTGGCGGCGACGTCCTTCAAGGCCGGCCCCACCAGTTTGCTGTCAATCATGTGGCAGCCCACACAGGGTTTGCTGTTGAACAACCCCGGCCCGTCTTGTGCCAACACCGGTTGCAGGCTGAGCGCAGCGGCGGATGCCAGCAGTGCGAGTAGAATATTTTTCATTCGGTGACCTCGTGTTGATGGGGCTCAATAAATGTCGTGTTGGGTGTTGTAGACGTTGAATTTTCCGGTCGGCGTGATCAGGCGCTTGTCGCGGATCACCTGCTTGAGCTTCAAGGTCTTGTCATCGATCACCACCAGCGCCGACTCTTCGGTCTGGCCGTTCCACACCGAGAACCACACCTCGTCACCGGCCTTGTTGTATTCCGGTTGCACCACCCGCAGCGCGCCTTGCTTGATGCCCGAATACTCGGCAATCGGCAGCACGGTGTAGCCCTTGTCCAGCTGGTTGATGTCGAACACCGCCACCGACTGGCTGAGCTTGGCGTCGGGGTTGAGGGTGGTGTCGACATACAGGTGATGGGAGTTGGGGTGGGTCTTGATAAACAGCGAACCGCCGCCCTGGCCCTTGAGGGATTCCACCTGCTTCCAGGCGTATTGCGGGTGCTTGACCGGGTCGGTGCCGATCACCGAAATACCGCCGTCGCCCAGGTGGCTGGTAGCCCACACCGGGCCGTATTTGGGGTGAATGAAGTTGGCGCCACGGCCAGGGTGCGGGGTCTTGCCGACCTCTACCAACGCGGTGAGCTTGCGCTCCTTGGAGTCGATCACCGCGACCTTGTTGGAGTTATTCGCGGCGGTCATGAAGTAGCGGTGGGTGCTGTCCCAGCCGCCGTCATGCAGGAACGGCGCGGCGTCGATGGTGGTGATGGTGAGGTTCTTGATGTCCTGGTAATTGACCAGCATCACCTTGCCGGTTTCCTTGATATTGACGATGAACTCCGGCCACTCGTGGGAGGCGATGATCGCCGCCACGCGGGGTTCGGGGTGGTATTCCTGCTTATCGACGGTCATGCCCCGGGTGGACACGATCTGCCTGGGCTCCAGGGTTTCGCCATCCATGATGGTGAACTGCGGCGGCCAGTAGGAGCCGGCAATCGCGTACTTGTCTTCATAGCCCTTGAACTTCGAAGTCTCCACCGAGCGCGCTTCGATACCCACCTTGATCTCGGCGACTTTGGTCGGCTCCAGGGGCCACAGGTCGATCATGTCGATCTTGGCATCGCGGCCGATCACCAGCAGGTAGCGGCCAGACGCGGAGATACGCGAGATATGCACGGCGTAACCGGTGTCGATCAGCTTGATGATCTGCTTGGTGTCACCGTCCACCAGGGCGATCTTGCCGTCGTCGCGCAGGGTGACCGAGAACAGGTTTTGCAGGTTGAGGGTGTTCAGTTGTTTTTTCGGCCGGTCTTCGGGCTTGACCAGCACTTTCCAGGTCTTGAGGGTTTCGGCCATGCCCCATTCAGGCGGGGTGGGCGCGGTGTGCTGGATGAAGGTGGCCATGCTGGTGATCTGCGCCTTGGTCAGCGCATTGGACGTGCCCCAGTTGGGCATGCCGGCCGGGGAGCCGTAGGTGATCAGCGCTTCCAGATACGCCTGGCCACGGGCCTGGGTGATGTCCGGGGTCAGCGGCTTGCCGGTGGCGCCCTTGCGCAACACGCCGTGGCAGCCTGCGCAGCGTTCGAAGTAAATCTGCTTGGAGGCGTCGAACTCCGCCTGGCTCATATCCGGCGCGCCGGGGCTTTTCACCATCCCGGTCGGCGCGTCGCCATGGGCGTTGATGGGCAATGCGAGGGCCAGGGCGCAGCTCAGGCTGGCAAGACTCAGGACCCAGGGTTTTCTGTTGCGAGTCAGCATTCCATATCTCCTCAGGCAAGACCTTTGCGATGCCCGGCGAAGGCGGGGTAGAGCGCAGGTTCTTAGTGCCAGGCAAGACTATGTTGCAGTGGCGCGATGCTCGCTTGACGGCGATCAAGTTTGCCGTTGTACGTGCTTGCCAGGTTGTCGCAGGGGCCCTTAGCGTGGGGGCCGAACCCGTTGCGAGTACGCGTAATGACCGAGCCCTTCTACCAACCGCAGGACAACGAACAGCAGCTGTTCGAACACGCCTGGCGCCACCACCTGCCGGTGCTGATCAAAGGCCCCACGGGCTGTGGCAAGACGCGCTTCGTGCAGCACATGGCGCACCGCCTGAACCTGCCGCTGTACACCGTGGCCTGCCACGACGACCTCAGCGCCGCCGACCTGCTCGGCCGCCACCTGATCGGCACCGACGGCACCTGGTGGCAGGACGGCCCACTGACCCGCGCCGTGCGCGAAGGCGGGATCTGCTACCTCGACGAAGTTGTCGAAGCACGCCAGGACACCGCCGTGGTGCTGCACCCGATTGCCGATGAACGCCGTGAACTGTTCCTGGAACGCACCGGCGAAGTGCTCAAGGCGCCGTCGTCGTTCATGCTGGTGGTGTCGTACAACCCCGGCTACCAGAACCTGCTCAAGGGCATGAAACCCAGCACCCGCCAGCGCTTCGTGGCGATGCGGTTTGCCTACCCGCCGGTGGCCGACGAAGAACGCATCGTCGCCCGCGAGGCCGGTGTGGATGTGGCGCTGGCCGCCCAGGTCGTGCGCCTGGGCCAGGCGTTGCGTCGGCTTGACCAGCATGACCTGGAGGAGGTGGCCTCCACCCGGCTGCTGATCTTCACCGCCCGCCTGATCGGCGCCGGCATGAGCCCACGCGAAGCCTGCCTGGCGTGCCTGGCCGAACCGCTGAGCGACGACCCGCAGACCGTCGCCGCGCTGATGGACGTGGTGGATGTGCACTTTGCCTGAACCGCGCCGGCTGCCAGGCGACCTGGCGATGTGGTTTTTTATCCTCGCCGAGCTGTCGGTGTTCGCGATTCTGATCCTCACGTTTGCCGTGACCCAGGTGCTCAAGCCCGAGCTGTTTGCCGCCGGGCGCGCACAGCTGGATACCTCGACCGGGTTGGCGATGACCTTGAGCCTGCTGACCGCAGGCTTGTTGGCAGCGTTGGCGGTGCAGCAGGTGCGATTGCAGCGCTGGCGACGCGGCGCCGGTTTGTTCGTCGCGGCGTTGTTGGTGGCGCTGGTGTATGTGGCGATCAAACTCACCGAGTACGCCCACCTGGGCGCTGCCGGACTGGGCCTGGAGCACAGCACGTTTTTTACCTTGTACTGGATACTCACGGGGTTTCATTTCCTGCATGTGCTACTGGGGATGGTGATTCTCGGGTGGCTGGCGCTGGGCTGCTGGTGCGGCGGGCTGTCAGTCGGCGGGCTGGAGTCCGGGGTGCTGTATTGGCACATGGTGGATCTGGTGTGGGTGGTGTTGTTTCCGCTGGTCTATGTGATTCGCTGAGGTGTGTATGACGGGTTCCCGGACGCTGATCCTGTGTTGGCTGATGTTGGTGGTGCTGAGCGTTGGCACTGTACTGACGGGGGCGTCCGGGTTGTGGTGGGGGGTGTTGTTGCTGGCGGTGGTCAAGGGATGGGTGATTGTGGATGGGTTTATGGAATTGCGGCGTGGGCCGTGGTTGTGGCGGTTTGTGATGGTGGGGTGGGTGGGGGTGTTGATCGCGTTGGTTGGGCTGAGTACATATCCGTTTTTTCGGTAACGGCGGCCTATGGTTCCGCTCTTACAGCGGGTCACTTTGGAAAAGAGCCGGAATGCCGGCCCAGCCCAAAGTAACCAAAGGGCTCTTGCCCCAACACTCGGTGCCTCGCCTAGGCTCGGCATACCCTCACTCCGGCTTGAATCCGTGGGCCGCCGTCATGGGCCATCCTTGGCCCAGGACGGCTAACCCGGCGTCCTGCCGGGTTGCCCACGGATTCAAGCCTGCGTTCGGCCAGCGTGTTTGACGGGGCGCCTAGGATCAAGATCAAAAGCAGAGCAAAAGCAGACCGAGGTCCATCTGATATATGGAGATCCAAATGTGGGAGGGGCGGTGCGACGATTCGACTTGCCCCCGATTGCAGTGGCTCAGTACCAAATCCACCAACTGACACTCCCTCATCGGGGGCAAGCCCCCTCCCACACTTTTTACCGAGTACACCAGACCCAGCTCCGGTCGGCTCCAAAGCCGGAGTGAGGGCACACCGAGCCTAGGCGAGGTGCCGAGTGTTGGGGCGAAGCGTTTTTGGTGGTTACTTTTGGCGCTCTTCCAAAAGTGACCCGCTGTAAGAGCGGAACCATAGGCCGCCGTTACCTTAATAACGGATATGTACCCAACCCCCTCCCAAAAAAATACCCCACCAAAACCATCAACATTTCTTGATCGCCATCAAGCAGTTTTCACCCCCCACCTCCCTATCATCCCCTGGCCAAGCAATGAGGAAGCGACCATGTCAGAGACCTTCACCAAGGGCATGGCCAGGAATATCTACTTCGGAGGAAGCGTGTTCTTCTTCCTGATTTTCCTGGCCCTGACCTACCACACCGAACAAACCTTTCCCGCCCGCAGCAACGTCGACCAACTCAGCGAATCCGTCGTGCGCGGCAAGGGCGTCTGGGAGCGCAACAACTGCGTCGGCTGCCACACCTTGCTGGGCGAGGGCGCTTATTTCGCGCCGGAGTTGGGCAATGTGTTCAAGCGCCGGGGCGGCGAAGAAGGGTTCAAGCCGTTCCTGCATGCCTGGATGAAAATGCAGCCCCTGGGTGTACCGGGGCGGCGGGCCATGCCGCAATTCAATCTCAGTGACCAGGAGGTGGACGATATGGCCGAGTTCCTCAAATGGAGCTCGAAGATCAATACCAATAACTGGCCACCGAACAAGGAGGGCTGAGCCATGCGCAGTGCCAATCCATACTTGAAATTCCAATCCCAGGCCGTGGCCAAACCCTACTTTGTGTTCGCCCTGATCCTGTTTCTCGGTCAGGTGCTGTTCGGTTTGATCATGGGCCTGCAATACGTCATCGGCGACTTTCTGTTCCCGTTGATCCCCTTCAACGTGGCACGGATGGTCCACACCAACCTGCTGATCGTGTGGCTGCTGTTCGGCTTTATGGGCGCGGCTTACTACCTGATACCCGAGGAGGCCGAACGCGAGCTGCACAGCCCGAAACTGGCGATCATCCTGTTCTGGGTGTTCGCCGCCGCCGGGGTGTTGACCATCCTCGGCTACCTGATGGTGCCGTATGCGGCGCTGGCCAGGCTGACCCACAACGAGCTGCTGCCGACCATGGGTCGTGAGTTCCTGGAGCAACCGACCATTACCAAAATGGGCATCGTCGTGGTGTGCCTGGGCTTTCTGTACAACATCGGCATGACCCTGCTCAAGGGCCGCAAGACCACCGTCAGCATGGTGATGATGACCGGGTTGATTGGTCTCGCGGTGTTCTTCCTGTTCTCTTTCTACAACCCCGGCAACCTGGCGCGTGACAAGTTCTACTGGTGGTGGGTGGTGCATCTGTGGGTCGAAGGTGTGTGGGAGCTGATCATGGGCTCGATGCTGGCCTTCGTGCTGATCAAGGTCACCGGCGTCGACCGCGAAGTGGTGGAGAAATGGCTGTACGTGATCATCGCCATGGCCTTGATCACCGGGATCATCGGTACCGGTCACCACTTCTTCTGGATCGGCGCGCCCGAGGTGTGGCTGTGGGTCGGTTCGATCTTTTCGGCCCTGGAGCCGCTGCCGTTCCTGGCGATGGTGATGTTCGCCTTCACCATGGTGAAGCAACGTCGGCGCCAGCACCCGAATCGCGCGGCGACGTTGTGGGCCAAGGGCACCACGGTCACGGCGTTCTTCGGCGCAGGCGTGTGGGGGTTCCTGCACACCCTGGCACCGGTCAACTTCTACACCCACGGCACCCAACTCACCGCTGCCCACGGGCACCTGGCGTTCTTCGGTGCCTACGCAATGATCGTGATGACCCTGATCAGCTACGCCATGCCCCGCCTGCGCGGTATCGGTGAAGCGCCGGACGCGCGTTCGCAAACCCTCGAAATCCGGGGCTTCTGGCTGATGGTGCTGTCGATGGTGATGATCACGCTGTTCCTCACCGCCGCCGGCGCCGTGCAAGTCTGGCTGCAACGCTGGCAGGTGGACGGGGTGGCCTTGCCGTTCATGGCCACGGTGGAGCATTTGCAGGGACTGTTCTGGGCGCGGTTGGTCAGTGGGGTGGTGTTCCTGCTCGGGCTGGTCTGCTACCTATGCAGCTTCCGGCAACGCGCCCGGATGGCTGGAGCGCCGGTGCCGATCGTCTACTGAAGTAATGCGGTCCAAATGTGGGAGGGGCGGTGCGACGATTCGACTTGCCCCCGATGGCGGCCTCTGGGCCGACCGCTTTTTGGGGGGTGAGTACATATCCGTTGCTGCGGTAACGGCTGCTTAGGGTTCCGCTCTTACAGCGGGTCACTTTTGGAAGAGCGCCAAAAGTAACCATGCTCTGCTTTTGCTCTGCTTTTGCTCTGCTTTTGCTCTGCTTTTGCTCTGGCTTTTGATCTTGATCCTAGGCGCCCCGTCAAACACGCTGGCCGAACGCAGGCTTGAATCCGTGGGTAACCCGGCAGGACGCCGGGTTAGCCGTCCTGGGCCAAGGATGGCCCATGACGGCGGCCCACGGATTCAAGCCTGCGTTCGGGCACACCGAGCCTAGGCGAGGTGCCGAGTGTTGGGGCAAGAGCCTTTTTGGTTACTTTTGGGGCTCTTTTCCAAAAGTGACCCGCCGTAAGGGCGGAACCCTAAGTCGCCGTTACCGCAGCAACGGATATGTACTCATTCCAACCCCAGCAAATGGTCGGCCCAGAGGCCGCCACGGGAGCAAGTCGAATCGTCGCACCGCCCCTCCCACATTTTGACTGCAGTGTGCCTGTCAAATATCAAACAGTTGGAGCCCATCCCATGGCCTTTACCCTTGAATTGGAAGAATGGATCGGCAGTGCCTGGCACCGCTTTATCACCCGCCGCGCCAGCGCCGATTTCCCGGCGGCGCGGGTCGAGCTGGTCGACCGCCAGCGCAGCCTCGCCGTATTGTTTCGCGCCTTGGGCGGTGCCAGCGGGATCGCCCTCGAAGCCGCCAGCGAACGCGACCTGCTGCTGCGCCGCAACCTGTTGATGCGCATCGCCGGCACCTGCCGGCATGCGCCGCTGGCCTCCTGCGATGGCAACCGCCTGCGCCTGCCGTCGAGCCTGGCGGTGTACCCCACCGTCGCCTTGAACCGGGAGCTGTACCGCTGGCTGGCGCTGCTGGCCGCCCATGCAGGCCCCATGGCCCATTGGGCCCGGGACAACCAGCGCTGGACCTGGCTGCTGCTGCAACGCTACCCGGCGCTGTTGCCCAGTTACCAGCGCCTGGTGGACGCCCATATTACGCTGCGCCCCGACCCGGCCAGCCTGAGCCCCGCTGAAGCTGCCCTGGAAAAAGCCTTGCGCAAGGCCCTGCGCGAGCCCGGCAGCGTGCGCCATTTACCCCGCAGCGAACGCGCCGCCTGGCCGTTGCCCTTATGGCTTTACCCGCCGTTGCACCTGGACACGCCCCAGGCCCTCGACCTTGAAGACGACGGCGACGACCTCGCCACCCCGTCCGGGGAGCAGCAGGGCGCGCCCAAACGTGCCTGCCGTGTGGATGATCACAGCCGTGATGGCGGCCTGCTGGTGGTGCGCCTGGAAAACCTGTTCAGCTGGACCGAGCACGTCGACCTCGATCGCTGGGCCGACGACAGTGAGGACCCGGACGCCGCCCGCGTCGCCGAAGACCTCGACCAGTTGAGCCTGTCGCGCCAGCGCGTGCGCAAGAGTGGCGGCTTGAAGCTGCACCTCGACCTGCCTCCTGCCGAAGTGGATGACATCCCCCTCGGCGAGGGCATCAAGCTGCCCGAGTGGGATTACCGTCAACAATGCCTGCAACCCGGTTTCGTCAATCTGCAACGGATGCAGCCACGTGCCGATGCACCGCAACCGTTACCAGCCCGATTACTCGGCCCGGCCCAGCGCCTGCGCCGCCAGTTCCAGCAACTGCGCACCGACCGCCAATGGCTGCGCCAGCAACCCCAGGGCGCGGAGCTGGACCTGCAAGCCTGGGTGGATTTTTACGTGCAACGCCAACACGGCGCCTGCACCGAACGCGGCTTGTACCAGGAGCAACGTCACACCCGACGCGACCTGGCATGCCTGCTGCTGGCGGACCTGTCAATGTCCACCGACGCGCATTTGAACGACGAGCAAAAGGTCATCGACGTGATCCGCGACAGCCTGTTGCTGTTCGGCGAAAGCCTGGACGGGCTGGGGGATGCGTTTGCGTTGTATGGCTTCTCGTCCCTGCGCCGCCATCAGGTGCGCCTGCACCAGCTCAAGACCTTCGAGCAAGTCTATGACGACCGCACGCGCGGCTGCATCCAGGCCCTCAAACCGGGGTACTACACGCGCATGGGCGCCGCGATTCGCCAGGCCACCCAGTTGCTGGGCGCGTGCAAACAGCGGCGCAAGTTGTTGTTGCTACTGACCGATGGCAAACCCAATGACCTGGATCTGTATGAGGGCCGCTACGGGGTCGAAGACACCCGCCAGGCAGTGGTCGAGGCGCGGCGCCAGGGCCTGATTCCGTTCTGCATCACCATCGACAGACAGGCCGGGGACTATTTGCCCTATATGTTCGGTGCCCATGGCTACACCCTGATCCGCCAGCCGGAGCAGCTGCCGCTGCGGTTGCCCCAGCTGTACCGGCAACTGACCGAGGGTCAGTAGAAGTCGCGCGGCAACCAGAAGAACATCGCGATGCAAAACAGCGTCAGGCTCAGGCAGAACCACTGGAAACGCCGCAAGCGAAGGGCCTGTATGCCGGCGTCCGAGGCGGGCAGGGCCATACCGCAATCCGTGCACTGCTGATGCTTGTCGGCATTGCGCTGCTGGCAGTACAGACAGGTTTTCACTCGAATTGCTCCAGGCGCAGCCGGTCCAGAATGGCGATCTGACGTCCGTCCTGGGTGATGATCTTTTCATCGATCAGGCGCCGGATAATCCGCGAAAAGGTTTCCGGCTGGATCGACAGATGCCCGGCAATCAACTGCTTGGCCATGGGCAGTTCGAAGGTGGCCTCGGTGCTGTGCAGGCGCATCAGTTGGGTCAGCAGGTAGCGCACCACGCGGTGGGTGGCGTTTTTCAGCGACAGGGTCTCGATCTCGTTGACCCGCTGGTGCAGGCGCACGCACAACGTGCCGAGCAGGGCGAAGGTCAGGCGGCTGTTGCTGTGCAGCAGGCGCATGTAGGTGGCGTTGGACAAACGGTACAACTGGGTGGGGCACACCGCTTCGGCGCAGGCCACGTAGTTGGGGGTGTCCATCAGCATCATGGCCTCGGCGAAGGTCTGGCGCTCGCCGATCACTTCGAAGACCTTCTCCTGGCCGTCGGGGGTCAAACGGTAGATCTTCACCGCACCGGCAATCACGAAGTAAAACGCATCGGCCGGTTCGCCCTGGCGGAACAGCGGCTCGCCTTTGTCGATACTCAGCAACTGGCTGTTGCCCATCAGCTCGTTGAGTTCTTCGTCGTTCAGCGGTTCGAACAGGTGATGGCTGCGCAGGATCTGGTGGTGCACGCGATGCAGCACCATGCCCGGTTCCTTGAACAGCAGCGGCGCGTTCACACCAGCACCAGCGAAAGCCCGCTGGCGGCGGCCAGCATGGAGCCGAGGATCACAAACCAGGCGAGGGGGACATAGGCGTTTTTCATCATGGCTCCAAAGCATGCTAAAGGTGTTGTAGGAGCGAGCTTGCTCGCGAAAAACCCACAGACACCGCGTTTAATCAGGATGCCCGCGTCATCGTTAACGTTCTTCGCGAGCAAGCTCGCTCCTACAGTGAGCGCAAGCGTAAGCGTTGAAGTGGGTTTGCGACTTGATCTACGACAAGGGCAACGCGCAGGTATCGGCGCAAGATTGCCGCAGTCCTGAAGGGAGACCGTGTCATGCAAGTGCTCGATCGGCGCAAGGCCATGTCGATTACCCCGTTGTTTCGCCTGGCCTTCCGGCCATTCTTCCTCGGCGCCTGTGTATTGGCGACGCTGGCAATCCCCCTGTGGCTGCTGGCCCTGGGCGGTCACCTCGGCAGCTGGCAGCCGGCGGGCGGCTGGCTGGCCTGGCATCGCCATGAGCTGCTGTTCGGCTTTGGCCTGGCGATTATCGCCGGCTTCCTGCTCACGGCAGTGCAGACCTGGACCGGCCGTCCGGGCATCAGCGGCAACGCCCTGGCGCTGCTTGCCGGCGTGTGGCTGGCGGCGCGCCTGGGGTGGTTGTTCAACCTGCACTGGCCGCTGTTGGCGGTGCTGGAGCTGACCTTTCCCCTGGCTGTCGCCGCAGTGATGGGCTGGACCCTCTGGCAGGTAAGACAGAAGCGTAATTACCCGATTGTGCTGGTGCTGGCGCTGTTGACCGTGGCCGATGCGCTGTCGCTGTATGGCTTGCTGCGCAATGACCCCGGCCTGCAACGCCAAGCGGTGCTCACAGGCCTGTGGCTGGTGGCGGCGATGATGGGCCTGATCGGCGGACGGGTGATTCCGTTTTTCACCCAGCGCGGTTTGGGCCGGGTCGAAGCGGTCAAACCCTGGGTGTGGCTGGACCTTATATTGCTTGGCGGCTCGCTGCTGATCGCCGTGCTGTATGCCGCAGGGCCTGCATTGGGCGCCAACCTGTGGATCGGCCTGCTGTTCGCCGCCCTCGGGTTGGGGCACCTGGTCCGCCTGGTCCGCTGGCATGATCGCGGCCTGTGGCGCGTGCCGTTGCTGTGGTCATTGCACCTGGCGTATGCCTGGCTGGCCGTGGCCTGCCTGGGCATGGCGCTGTGGCACTGCGGTGCGCCGCTCAATCCCAGCCTGGCCGTGCATGCATTGACCATCGGCGCCATGGCCGGGCTGATCCTGGCCATGATCGCCCGCGTCAGCCTGGGCCACACCGGCCGCCCGTTGCAGCCGCCGGTCGGGATGACCCTGGCCTTTGGGCTGCTGAACCTGGCGTGTGTGTGCCGGGTGGTGCTGGTCCTGCTGTTGCCGATGGCCGCGTTGTGGCTGGCGGGTGTGTGCTGGACCCTCGGGCTCGGCCTGTACCTGTGGCGGTATGGCCCGATGCTGTGGCAGGCGCGGGTCGATGGGCATCCAGGCTAGGGGGACGTCATGCTCTATTCCACCTTGTTGATCGTGCATTTGCTGGCGGCGATTGCGTTTATCGGCACGCTGTTTTTCGAAGTAGTGATCTGGCACAGCGCCCGTGAGGAATTGGCCTGGTCGGCGCAGTTCACCTCCGACCACGCCATTGCACGGCGTTCGCGCCAGGTACTGCACGGCGTGGTGGTGTTGCTGTACGGCGCCGGCATCGGCCTGGCCTGGCACTATCGCGGGCTGTTGGCGGTGCCCTGGGCCAGCCATTTCGGGGCGCTGCTGAGCCTGAAAATTTTGCTGGCCCTGAGCATCATCGGCCATTACCTGTGGCTGGCGTACCTGCTGGGCCATCAGCGCTTGAGCCCGAGGCGTGCGACGTGGATTCGTCGCAGCATCCTGGGGCATATGGTCGTGATCGTGATTCTGGCCAAGTTGATGTTGCGCTGATCTGGCAGGCTGATAGGGACCTGATGTATAGAGATCAAATGTGGGAGGGGCGGTGCGACGATTCGACTTGCTCCCGATGGGTCCTCTGGACCGACCATTTGCTGGGGTTGGAATGAGTACATATCCGTTGCTGCGGTAACGGCCACTTAGGGTTCCGCTCTTACAGCGGGTCACTTTTGGAAAAGAGCCCCAAAAGTAACCAAAAGGGCTCTTGCCCCAACACTCGGCACCTCGCCTAGGCTCGGTGTGCCCGAACGCAGGCTTGAATCCGTGGGCCGCCGTCATGGGCCATCCCTGGCCCAGGACGGCTAACCCGGCGTCCTGCCGGGTTACCCACGGATTCAAGCCTGCGTTCGGCCAGCGTGTTTGACGGGGCGCCTAGGATCAAGATCAAAAGCCAGAGCCAGAGCCAGAGCCAGAGCCAGAGCAACAGCAACAGCAACGCGATCCGTTGTGTAGAACCCCACACCTCAAGCGATCACATGCGGCGTCATGCCACGGGTGAATGTTGATCGTGGTCAAGGGATAACGGCGCGGTAGTTCCCACACTGTAGCGAACTTTCTGGAGGACCGTGTCATGCCCTTGTCTCTTGCGCAATTGCGCCGTAACTACACCCTTTATGGTTTGCGTGATGACTTGGCGCAGGACGATCCCCTGGTGCTGTTCGGTCAGTGGCTGGATCAGGCGCGCAAAACCGAGGTGCCTCCGGCGGAGGCCAATAGCATGGCGCTGGCCACCGTGGACAGCCAGGGCCATGCGCATTGCCGCATCTTGCTGCTCAAGGGTTTCAGCGCCGAGGGTTTTTTCTTTTTCGGCCATTACCAGAGTGCCAAGGGCCAGGAGTTGGCGAGCAATCCCCATGCGGCCATGACGTTTTTCTGGCCGGGGCTGGAGCGTCAGGTGCGTATCGAAGGCCCGGTGGTGCGGGCGGATGCGCAGCTGTCGGACGATTATTTCGATGCACGCCCGGCCGCCAGCCAGTTGGGCGCCTGGGCGTCGCCGCAAAGCCAGCCCCTTGGCCATCGCAGCGAGCTGGAAAGCCGCCTGCGTGAGGTCACCGAGCGTTTCGCCGGGCAGCAACCGCCACGCCCCGAGCATTGGGGCGGCTACCGCCTGCAGCCGCAGCGCATCGAGTTCTGGCAGGGCCGGCCCGACCGTCTGCATGACCGTCTCGACTACCGCCTGCACGCGGGCATTTGGCAGCGCACGCGCCTGGCCCCCTGAACGAGATACCTCCTTGGAGGAATAGGCCCTGCGCCCGTTGCGGCGCAGGCTGACGGCAACTTTCTTGACGCCTGGAGCCTTGATCATGGCCCATTTGAAACAACGCAATTTCGTGCCCCTGAACATCGCCGTGCTGACCATCAGTGACACCCGTACCCTCGACACCGACACCTCCGGCCAGACCCTGGTGGACCGCCTCGAAAGTGCCGGGCATGTGCTCATCGACCGTGGCCTGGTGATCGACGATATCTACCAGATTCGTGCGCAAGTCTCCCTGTGGATCGCGGACCCCGAGGTGCAAGTGGTGCTGATGACCGGCGGTACCGGTTTCACCGCCCGCGACAACACGCCCCAGGCGGTGTTGCCGTTGCTGGACAAACATGTCGAAGGCTTCGGTGAGCTGTTCCGCCAGGTGTCCCTGGCCGAAATCGGCACTTCCACCGTGCAGTCCCGCGCGTTGGCCGGCATCAGCAACGGCGTGCTGGTGTGCTGCATGCCGGGCTCGCCGGGGGCGTGTCGCACCGGCTGGGACCAGATCCTGGCGGGGCAGTTGGACAGCCGCACCGGCCCGTGCAACTTCGTGCCGCACCTCAAGCCCCAGCCTGAGCAAATCCTGCAAGCCTGCGAGTCGCGTTCATGAGTGTCTCGGTGTGTGACAGCGGCCACCTGATGCCGGTGGACGAGGCCATCGCCACGCTGCTGGCCCAGGCGCCGCCGCCGCCGAGCACCCAGGTGATTGGCCTGGAGCAGGCGCTGGGGCGGGTGGTCGCTGAAGAGCTGTTCTCGCCCCTGGATTTGCCCGGTTTCGACAACAGCGCCATGGACGGCTACGCCCTGCGCGCCGAGGACGTGCCGGCCGAAGGCGGCTACCTGATGCTCGCCGGGCGCATTGCGGCGGGGCAGCACAGCAAGGTGAGCGTGCAGGCCGGGCAGGCCGTGCGCATCTTTACCGGTGCGCCGCTACCGCCTGGCGCTGACACGGTGGTGGCCCAGGAGCGTTGCCGCCTGTACGGCCAGCGCATCTGGTGCCCGCCGGTACGTCTCGGCGAGCACGTGCGCAAGCAGGGTGAAGAGCTGCAGCGCGGGCAGACCCTGATCGCCGTCGGCAAGCGCCTGCGCGCCCAGGATATCGGCTTGCTCGCCTCGGCGGGCATTCCTCGGTTGAAAGTCTATCGCCCGTTGCGGGTGTGCCTGCTCAGCAGCGGCAACGAGTTGCGTGATCCGGGCGAGGCGCTGGTGCCGGGGCAGATCTACAACAGCAACCGCTATGCCCTGGCCGCGTTGTTGCGTGGCTGGGGCGTGGACGTGCACGACTACGGGGTGATGGCCGATGAGTTGGCCGCCAGCCGTGATGCCCTGGCCCTGGCCTCGTCCGAATGCGACCTGTTGCTGACCTCGGCGGGGGTGTCGGTGGGGGAGGAGGACCATCTCAAGCAGGCCATCGAAGCGCTCGGTCGCGTGGACTTCTGGCGCCTGGCGATCCAGCCCGGCAAACCCCTGGCATTTGGCGAAGTGGCGGGCAAGCCGTGGCTGGGCCTGCCCGGTAACCCGTCGGCGGCGCTGATCACCGCGCTGGTGGTGGTGCGCCCGTTCCTGCTGCGCGCCCAAGGGGTGGAGCGGGTGTTGCCGGTGCCGATCCAGGTGCCGGCCGCGTTCGAATGGCTCAAGCCCAACAAGCGCCGCCAGTACCTGCGTGCACGCCTGAGCCCTGGCGAGGACGGGCAATTGCGCGCCGTGCTGCACCCCCAGCAAAGCTCGGCGATGCTCACCGCCGCCTGTTGGGCCGATGGCCTGGTGATCGTCGAGCGTGAGCACCAGGTGCTCAAGGATGAACCGGTGCCGTTTGTGTCTTTCGCTGAATTTCTCTGAGGAGCCCCCATGCAACTGGTCTGCCCGGCAGGCAACCTGCCTGCGCTTAAAGCCGCTGTGCGTCAAGGCGCCGATGCGGTGTATGTCGGTTTTCGCGATGACACCAATGCCCGGCACTTTGCCGGGTTGAACATGGACGACAAACAGTTCGACGGTGCCGTCGCCTTTATTCGCCAGCACCAGCGCAAGCTGTACGTGGCGGTCAACACCTACCCGCAACCGAAGATCTGGGCGCGCTGGCAACGCGCCGTCGACCGCGCGGCGGACCACGGCGTGGACGCCCTGATCGCCGCCGACCCCGGCGTGCTCGACTACGCCAGCCGCCAGCATCCGCACATGGCCTTGCACCTGTCGGTACAGGGCTCGGCCACCCACGCGGCGGCGCTGAAGTTCTATGCCGAACGCTATGGCATTCGCCGCGCGGTATTGCCCCGTGTGCTGTCCCTGGCCCAGGTCAAGCAGGTGGCTGCGAGCAGCCCGGTGCCCATCGAAGTGTTCGGTTTTGGCAGCCTGTGCATCATGGCCGAGGGGCGTTGCCACCTGTCTTCCTATATCACCGGCGAGTCGCCGAACCTGTGCGGCGTGTGCTCGCCGGCCAAGGCGGTGCGCTGGAGCGAAGATGCCGAGGGCTTGAGTGCGCGCCTGAGCGAAGTACTGATCGACCGCTATACCGCCGACGAACCCGCCGGTTACCCGACCCTGTGCAAGGGCCGCTTCCTGGTCGGCGGCAAACGCTTCCATGCCCTCGAAGAACCCACCAGCCTCGACACCCTCGACCTGCTGCCGGAGCTCAGCGCCATCGGCGTCGAAGCGGTCAAGATCGAAGGCCGCCAACGCAGCCCGGCGTATGTGGAACAAGTCACCCGGGTCTGGCGCGCCGCGCTCGACGCCCACCGCAGCGCACCGGCCAGCTTTGTGGTCAAGGACCAATGGCGCCAGGTGCTGGCCGGGTTATCCGAAGGCAGCCAGACCACACTCGGCGCCTACCATCGTGCATGGCAGTGAGGAGACACAGATGAAACTCAGCCTGGGACCGGTGCTGTTTTATTGGGATAAGGAACACCTGGGGCGCTTCTACTCGGACATGGCCGGCTTGCCCCTGGACGTGATTTACCTGGGCGAAACCGTGTGTGCCAAGCGCCGCGCGTTTTCCCTGGACCGTTGGTTGGGCCTGGGGCGGGAGCTGCAGACCTGCAGCCCGGCGCAGATCGTGTTGTCGAGCCTGACCTTGATCGAAGCCGCCTCCGAACTGTCGAGCCTGCGCCGCCTGTGCGACAACGGCGAGTGGCTGGTGGAGGCCAACGACATGGGCGCGGTGCAGATGCTGATCGAACGCAAATTGCCCTTTGTCGGCGGCCCGGCGCTCAACCTCTACAACGGTCAAGCCCTGGTGCAACTGCTCGACGCCGGCATGCAGCGCTGGGTGCCGCCGGTGGAGTGCTCCCAGGGCTTGATCGCCGACGTGCTGGAACAGGTGCGCGAATTGGGCCGGCCATTGCCCGAAGTGGAGATCTTCGCCTACGGCCATTTGCCCCTGGCCTACTCGGCGCGTTGCTTCACCGCCCGCGCGGAAAACCGCCCCAAGGACGATTGCCAGTTCTGCTGCAGCAACTACCCCGACGGCATGCCACTGACCAGCCAGGAAGGGCAGGCGCTGTTCACCTTGAATGGCATCCAGACCATGTCCGCCGACGTTACCAACCTGCTGGCCGATTACCCCGGCCTGGTGTCCAGCGGTGCCGATCTGTTGCGCCTGAGCCCACGGGCCGAGGGCATGGTCGAGGTGGTGCGTGCCTACGACCAGGTACGCCAGGGCGCTACGCCGCCGCTGTATGTCGAAGGCTGCAACGGCTACTGGCACGGCCAGGCGGGCATGTTGCGGGTTGAGGAGGTGGGCCTGTGCTGAGTCGTAAACCATGGCTGCTCAAGGGTGCCGACCGGTTGTTGCCATTGATTCGCCGTGTGCCGTTTGGCGTACAGCGCCTGGTCTTGCAGCAGGCCCTCAACCGCTGCCTGGCCGAACCCCTGCGCGACGGCGGGTTTGACCTGCTGCGCGGGCGTTGGCTGTGTTTGCGTATTCCTGACCTGGGGTTGTGCTGGTACCTGACCCTGGGGCGGGATGGGTTGCGGATTGCGCAAAAGGCTGAGGCGCAGGTCAGCATCAGTGGTAATTGGCGGGAGTTTCTGTTGCTGGCCAGCCGCCAGGAAGATCCGGATACGCTGTTCTTTCGCCGCCGGTTGGTGATTGAGGGGGATACGGAATTGGGGCTGGGGTTGAAGAATCTGATCGACAGTTTGGACCCGGATGTGTTGCCGCCCTGGTTGTGGCGGAATCTGGAGCGGGCGGGGCGGGCGTCAGCGGGCCATAGCGGGCACTGATCAGCCGGCCTGATAGCCCATCAACTGTTCTTCGCAGAGGATTCGAATGGTGCGCCGCTGCACCTCGATCAACCCGCCTTCCACCAGCCGGTGCAGGATCCTTGAAAAGGTCTCCGGCTGGATCCCCAGCTTCGACGCCACCAGGCGCTTGGGCACTTGCAGCACCACCTCGCCACTCAGCGCATCGCGCTCCTGGAACAGGAAGTTGATCACCCGACGGCTGGCGTTGGCCAGGGTCAGGGTGTCGATGTCCTTGAGGCGCTGATGCAGGTGGATGCTCATGCTGGCCAGGATCGCCACGCAGATTTTCGGCTGGTCTTCCAGGGCCCGGCGGTAGTGCTGGCCTTCGATGCTGACCAGCACGCTGTCCTTGAGCGCGGTGGCGCTCACCGGATAGGCCTTGGCCTGGGTGAACAGCAGCGCTTCGGCAAAGGTCTGGCCGGGCTGGATGACTTCCACCAGATGTTCCTGGCCTTCACCCGTGACCCGGTGCAGCTTGATCTGGCCGCTGACCAGCAGGAAAAAACGCTCGGCCGCGTCGCCCTGATGCATCAAGGGCGCATGGCCGGGCAGGCGCTTGAGATTGGCCAGGGTGCAGACGTCCTGGAAGGTTTTTTCCGGGAGCTGACTGAACAGGTGATGGCGACGCAGGGTGAGCACGATGTGGGGATGGGTGAGCATGGTTGGGCCTCCGCAATGGGCTAGCGTAGAGGGCTTGGGGCGGGGTTGATATGCCTCTGTGGGGGTACCTCTTGCGGGGTTTGTGTGAAAAATGTGGGAGCGGGCTTGCTCGCGAATGCGGTGTGTCAGTGAATACATCTTTGACTGAACCACCGCTTTCGCGAGCAAGCCCGCACACACTTAAATCGCAATAAACCCGTTAAATACGTTTCGCCTGGCAGACCGTCACGGGAGCTTGCTCCCGTGGCGGCCTTTGGGCCGACCGCTTTTTTGAGGTTGGAATGAGTACATATCCATTGCTGCGGTCACGGCCACCTATGGTTCCGCTCTTACAGCGGCTCACTTTTGGAAAGGCCCAAAAGTAAGCAAAAGGCCTTCGCCCCAACACTCGGTACCTCGCTTAGGCTCGGTATGCCCGAACGAAGGCTTTGGAGCGTGGGCCGCCGCAATGGGCCATCCATGGCCCAGTGCGGCTAACCCGGCGTCCTGCCGGGTTACCCACGCTCCAAAGCCTGCGTTCGGCCAGCGTGTTTGACGGGGCGATCCCAAATCAAAAACAAAGCGAGGCGGCCTTAAAGCCGACCTGATCTTTGAAGCGTACGCGGTGTGGCTTCTACTTCCTTACCCGCTGACGAAGTCAGCAATCTTTTGATCTGGCTCTGGCTTTTGATCTGCTTTTGATCTTGATCTTAGGCGCCCCGTTAACCACGCTGGCCGAACGCAGGCTTGAATCCGTGGGTAACCCGGCAGGACGCCGGGTTAGCCGTCCTGGGCCAAGGATGGCCCATGACGGCGGCCCACGGATTCAAGCCTTCGTTCGGGCATACCGAGCCTAGGCGAGGTACCGAGTGGTGGGGCAAGAGCCCTTTGGTTACTTTGGGGCTTTTCCAAAGTGACCCGCCGTAAGGGCGGAACCCATAGCGGCCGTGACCGCAGCAACGGATATGTACACAAACAAACTCACCCCGCCTGCCGCAAATGCTCCATCGCCCAAACCGCCGCTTCCACCCGCGACCGCAACCCCAGCTTATGCAGCAAATTCTTCACATGCACCTTCACCGTGCCCTCGGTAATCCCCAGCTTATGCCCGATCACCTTGTTGCTGTGCCCACTGGCAATCGTCCTCAGCACCTGGCGTTCGCGCTCGGTCAATTCCACTGCCCCATGGGGCTGCGGCGAGCGCAGGGCCTGGGCCAGTACGCGGGTCAGGCCGGGGCTGATCACCAACGCGCCATGCAACGCATCACGGATGTACTGGATCAACAACTCCGGCTCCATGTCCTTGAGCAGATAGCCATTGGCATCCAGGCGCAACGCATCACGAATATCGTCTTCAGCGTCGGACACGGTAAACAGCAGCACCTTGCCGGCATAGTTCATGGCGCGCAGGCGGCGCAGGGTTTCGAGGCCGTTCATGTGCGGCATGTTGTTGTCCAGCAGCACCAGGTCCGGTTGCAGGGTGTCGATCTGGTCCAGGGCTTCCTGGCCGTTGCCGGCTTCGCCGACCACTTGCAGGTCGTCTTCCAGTTCAAGCATCTGGCGCATGCCGTGGCGCATCATCGGGTGATCGTCGACCAGCAGGATACGGTGGCGGGTGAGGGTGTTCATGAGGCGGTGCCTTGTAGGGAGTGGCCGAGAAATTCCGGTTGGAAACGCAATTGCACGCGGGTGCCCTGGGGCTCGCGGGGGCTGATGTCGAGGCGGCCATGCAGGCTGCGGGCGCGCTCGTCCATGATGGTCAGGCCGTGGTGTTCGCGGGTGTCGACCTCACCGCAGAAGCCCCGGCCGTCGTCCTCGATGCTCAGGCTCACGGTCTCGCCTTCCTGGCGCAGTTGCAGCCAGGCGTTTTGCGCATGGGCATGGCGCAGGCAATTGGACAGGGCCTCGCGGGTGACCTGCAACAAGTGGATCTGTTCGCTGGCCGACAGTTGGAAGGCCAGGGCGTCCACATGCAGGTGCACCTGGAACTCGCCACGCCGCGAGAACTCTTCGGCGGTCTCCTGCAGTTCCTGCACCAGCCCGGCATCGTGGATTTGCAGGCGGAAGGTGGTGAGCAATTCGCGCAGTTGGCGGTAGGCGTTGTTCAGGCCATCGCGCAGTTCGGCGGTGACGGTGGCCAGGGTTTCCACCGGTTCGCCACGGCGGATCAGGGTTTGCATGCGGCTGACCTGCAGCTTCATGTAGGACAGCGCCTGGGCCAGGGAATCGTGCAGTTCGCGGGCGATGATGGTGCGTTCGTCGAGCAGCAGCAGGCGGTGGTCCTGTTCACGCTGGCGCTTGAGCGACAGCGAGGTGCCGATCAGGTTGGCCAGGGCCTGGATCAGTTGTTTTTCCCAATCCTGGGGGGGATGGCCATCGTCGAAGTGGGCCTTGAGTTCGCCCAGTTCCGAGCCCTGGTTGCTGATGCTGAATACCTGGGGGAGCGCCACTTTCTGTTTTTGGCACGTTGCGCAATCACCGATGGCGCAGACGTTGCGGCTATCCCCTCCATTCAGGGAGAGCATCTGCTGGGCCGGCGCCAGGAAGTGCCCTTGCAGGCACAGCGACAGGCGCAACCCCGGCAGGCGTTTCTGGAAGCGCCGGATCAGTTCATCCAGGCCCTCGGCGTTCGCCAGGCGCGTGGCCAGGCTGCGGCTGCTCTGGTAAAGCAGCTCCAGGGCGGCGTTGGCTTGTTGCAGGTTGAGGGTTTTCTGCCGCACCTGGCTCTCCAGGGTGCGGTGGGAGTGTTCAATGGTCTCGGCCATGGCGTTGAAGCTCAGGGCCAATTGCCCCAGTTCATCCTCGGAACGGTGATTGACCCGGGTCTTGAAGTCACCATCACGAAAGCGCCGGGTCGCGTGCACCAGTTCTTCCAGGGGGTTGACCACGCCGTACTGCAATTCGTACAGGCCGATCAGCAGGATGATCAGCGTGCTGAACAGTGCCAGGCCCTGGATGCCTTGCTGCCAGCCCTGTTTCTGTTCGCTGTGTTGTTGCAGGAGGCTGACGAATTGGTTCAGTTGCTCGACGAACTCCGGTGCGCTGGCCTGGAACAGCACCGCGTCGCCGCGTGCCAGCGCCGGGCGCAGATCGGTGTCCCAGCGCTGCTGGATCTGTTGGTAGCTCTGCAGCAGGGCGCTGCGCGGGCCGTCTTCGAGCACCGCCTTGAGCGATTGGCTGTCGAGGCGCCCTTGCAGGCTGTGGGTGATGGCGTCGATCTCGTCGGCAGGGGCCCCGGCGGCGAGTTTCCAGCTGAGGTGGTAGGTCTCCATGCGCACCGAGCCGGCGGTGTTGATGGCGGCCGCGTCGCCCTGGCTGAACCAGGCGATCAAGCCGGCGCTCAAGGAGCTGGCAAGGGCGAGAATGGCGATCAGGATTACCGCCAGGCCGGCGCGAGCGGGCAGGGAGCTGCGCAGCCAGTTAAACATGGCGGCGTGATCGAAGGGGGTTGAGAGCCTGCATGGCGGCACCTGCAAAGGGAAAAGGGCTGAAAAACCGCAATCCCTGGCGCACTACCTCTAAAGAGTTGCCGGCCAACCCTCCCACGGGAAAACGCCGGCACAAGAGACCAATCCATTGATAAATAAAGACTTTCTCTTGTTGTTAGGACTACCTCCTTAGAGGTATGTGGGGCCAGCATAGCCCCATACCCCCCAGGCGGACGTTGACCTGGGTCAAGTTCCACGGGGGTGTCGCCCCTAACCTGCGCCCATGGAATCACTTTCTGGAGCGCATACCGTGACTCAACCCCGTATGAGACAAGGCCTGGTGCTGGGCATGAGCACACTCGCCTTCACCGTCTGCTTTATGGTGTGGATGATGTTCGCCGTGTTGGGCGTACCCATCAAAGAGCTGCTGCAACTCAACGAAACCCAGTTCGGCCTGTTGGCCGCCACGCCGGTGTTGACCGGCTCCCTGGTGCGCCTGCCCCTGGGCCTGCTGACTGACCGCTTCGGCGGGCGCATCGTGTTCTTCCTGTTGATGCTCGCCTGCGTGCTGCCGCTGTACCTGATCACCTACGCCACCGCCTATTGGCAGTTCCTGGTGCTGGGCCTGTTCGTCGGCCTGGCCGGCGGTTCGTTTTCGGTGGGCATCGCCTACGTCGCCAAGTGGTTCGACAAAGAGAACCAGGGCTTTGCCATGGGCGTGTTCGGCGCCGGCAACGCGGGCGCCGCCGTCACCAAGTTTCTGGCCCCGGCGCTGATAGCCCTCGGCACCTGGCACCTGGTGCCCAAGGTGTTCGGCGCGATCCTGTTTATCACCGCGCTGCTGTTCTGGTTCCTCACCAGCGAAAACAAGGCCCACCGCAGTGCTGGCGGCGCCAGCCTGCGCCAGCAGTTGCTGTGCCTGAAAGACCCGGCCGTGTGGCGCTACTGCCAGTACTACTCGATTGTATTCGGCGGCTATGTGGCCCTGGCGCTGTGGATGACCAAGTACTACGTGCAGGAATACGGCTTCAGCCTGCAAAGCGCCGCGCTGCTGGCCGCGTGTTTCTCCCTGCCCGGCGGCGTGCTGCGTGCGGTGGGCGGCTGGATGTCCGACCGCTGGGGTGCCCAGAGCGTGACCTGGTGGGTGCTGTGGGTGAGCTGGATCTGCCTGTTCCTGCTCAGCTACCCGCAGACCCAATTGCAGGTGCAGACCGTCAACGGTTCCCTGGATTTCCACATCGGCCTCAACGCCACCCTGTTCACCGTGCTGTTGTTTGTGATGGGCATCGCCTTCGCGTTCGGCAAGGCCTCGGTGTTCAAGTACATCGCCAATGACTACCCACAGAACATGGGCGCGGTGTCCGGCATCGTCGGCCTGGCCGGTGGCCTGGGCGGCTTTGTGCTGCCGATCCTGTTTGGCGCCCTGGTGGACCTCACCGGCGTGCGCTCGTCCTGCTTCATGTTGATGTACGGCGTGGTCTGGGTGTCCCTGACCTGGATGTACTTCAGCGAAATGCGCAAGCAACCGCTGTTGGGCAAAACCGCCCAACCTCTCCAAGGAGAATGAACATGTCCATCGCGCAAAAGCCCGGCTCGGGGCCGGTGATCCACGACTGGCGCCCTGAAGACCCGGCGTTCTGGGGCGCCAGCGGCAAGAAGACCGCGACCCGCAACCTATGGATCTCGATTCCCGCGCTGTTGCTGGCCTTCGCCGTGTGGATGGTGTGGAGCACGGTGATCGTGCGCCTGAACGCCATCGGCTTTACGTTCACCACCGACCAGTTGTTCTGGCTGGCGGCGTTGCCGGGCCTGTCCGGTGCCACCTTGCGGGTGTTCTACTCGTTCATGGTGCCGATCTTCGGCGGCCGCCGCTGGACCGCCCTGAGCACCGCGTCGCTGCTGCTGCCGTCGCTGTGGATGGGCTTTGCGGTGCAAGACCCCAACACCCCCTACAGCGTGTTTGTACTGATCGCGCTGCTGTGCGGTTTCGGCGGCGGCAACTTCGCCTCGAGCATGTCCAACATCAGCTTCTTCTACCCCAAGTCGCAGCAAGGCACGGCCCTGGGCCTGAACGCCGGCCTCGGCAACCTGGGGGTGTCGGTGATGCAGTTCTGCGTGCCGCTGGTGATCACGTTCGGCGTGTTCGGCCTGGTGGGCGGTCAACCGCAGACCTTGGCGGATGGCAGTCAACTCTGGCTGCAGAACGCCGGTTTCATCTGGGTGCCGTTTATCCTCACCGTCACCGTGGCGGCCTGGTTCGGCATGAATGACCTGTCCAGCGCCCGCGCTTCGTTCAGCGAGCAGGCGGTGATCTTCAAGCGCAAGCACAACTGGCTGATGTGCTGGTTGTACCTGGCCACCTTCGGCTCATTCATCGGCTTTTCGGCGGCGTTCCCGCTGCTGATCAAGACCTCGTTCCCCGATGTGGTGGCGCTGAAATTCGCCTTCCTCGGCCCGCTGGTCGGTGCCCTGGTGCGCCCACTCGGCGGCTGGCTGGCGGACAAGCTGGGCGGCGCACGGGTGACCTTGTGGAACTTCGTGCTGATGATCGTGATGGTGTTCGGCGTGCTGCACTTTTTGCCGGTGAACGGGCAGGGCGGCAGCTTCTACGGTTTCCTCGGCATGTTCATGCTGCTGTTCATCACCACCGGCGTCGGCAATGGCTCCACCTTCCGCATGATCCCGGTGATCTTTCGCACCCAGCACGAGAAGGCCAGTGCCGGTAAATCCGCCGCCGAGCGCGAGCAGGCGATCAAGGATGCCGGCAAGGAATCCGCCGCCGTGCTGGGCTTCAGCTCGGCCATGGGTGCCTTCGGTGCGTTCTTCATTCCCAAGTCCTTCGGCACATCCATGGCCGCCACCGGCAGCCCGGCGATGGCCTTCTACATGTTTGTCGGTTTCTACCTGAGCTGCATTGTCGTGACCTGGTGGTGGTACGCCCGCAAAGGCTGCGCCACACCCTGCTGATCGACCACGAATTCGCGGGGCAACGCACCCCACGGCACGCCTGATGAGGAAAGCATCATGAGTCACTTACTGGATCAACTGCGGTTCTTCAACCGCAAGCAAAACGAATTCTCCGACGGTCACGGCGAGACCCGTAAGGAGTCCCGCGACTGGGAAAACGTCTACCGCTCGCGCTGGCAGTACGACAAGATCGTGCGCTCCACCCACGGCGTTAACTGCACCGGCTCGTGCTCGTGGAAGATCTACGTGAAGAACGGCCTGATCACCTGGGAAACCCAGCAGACCGACTACCCGCGCACCCGCAACGACCTGCCCAACCATGAGCCGCGCGGCTGCCCACGGGGGGCCAGCTACAGCTGGTACATCTACAGCGCCAACCGCCTCAAGTACCCGAAGATCCGCAAGCCGCTGCTCAAGCTGTGGCGTGACGCGCGCCAGACCCTGTCGCCGGTGGAGGCGTGGGCGAGCATCGTCGAGGACAAGGTCAAGGCCGACTCGTACAAGAGCAAGCGCGGCATGGGCGGTTTCATTCGCTCGAACTGGGAAGAGGTCAACGAGATCATCGCCGCCTCCAACGTCTACACCATCAAGCAATACGGCCCGGACCGCATCGTCGGCTTCTCGCCGATCCCGGCCATGTCCATGGTCAGCTACGCGGCGGGTTCGCGTTACCTGTCGCTGATCGGCGGCGTGTGCCTGAGCTTCTACGATTGGTACTGCGACCTGCCACCGGCCTCGCCGATGGTGTGGGGCGAGCAGACCGACGTGCCGGAATCGGCCGACTGGTACAACTCCAACTACATCATCGCCTGGGGTTCCAACGTCCCGCAGACCCGTACCCCGGACGCGCACTTCTTCACCGAGGTGCGCTACAAGGGCACCAAGACCGTGGCCATCACCCCGGACTATTCGGAAGTGGCCAAGCTCACCGACCTGTGGCTCAACCCCAAGCAGGGCACCGACGCCGCGTTGGCCCAGGCCTTCAACCATGTGATCTTCAAGGAATTTCACCTGGATAAACCGAGCGCCTACTTCACCGACTACGCCAAGCGCTTTACCGACTTGCCGGTACTGGTGATGCTCAAGCCGATGACCGGGTTCGCCCCTGGCGCCGGCTTCCAGCCTGACCGCTTCCTGCGCGCCTCGGACCTCACCGGCAACCTCGGCCAGGACAACAACCCGGAATGGAAAACCATCGCCCTCGACGAGAGCGGTGAACTGGTGTCGCCACAAGGCTCCATCGGCTACCGCTGGGGCGAGAAGGGCAAGTGGAACATCCTCGCGAAGGAGGGCGGTGAAGGCCGCCCCATCGACCTCAAGCTCAGCCTGATCGGTGACGACGTCGCCGAAGTGGCCTTCCCGTATTTTGCCGGCGAAGCCCACGAGCACTTCCAGCACGTGGCTGGCGATGCCGTGCAGTTCCGCCGCGTGCCGGTGCACAGCGTGACCCTGGCCGACGGCAGCGTGGCCAAAGTGGCGACGGTGTTCGACTTGTCCGCCGCCAACCTGGCCATCGACCGTGGCCTGGGCGGCCAGAACGTGGCCAAGGACTACGACGACGCCAGCGTGCCGGGCACCCCGGCGTGGCAGGAAGCGATCACCGGCGTCAGCCGCGAGAAAGCCATCCAGATCGCCCGTGAGTTCGCCGACAACGCCGACAAGACCAAGGGCCGTTCGATGATCATCGTCGGCGCGGCGATGAACCACTGGTACCACATGGACATGAACTACCGCGGGCTGATCAATATGCTCATGCTCTGCGGTTGCGTCGGCCAGACCGGCGGCGGTTGGGCCCACTACGTCGGCCAGGAAAAACTGCGCCCGCAATGCGGCTGGCTGCCCCTGGCCTTCGGCCTCGACTGGAACCGCCCGCCACGCCAGATGAACGGCACCAGCTTCTTCTACGGCCACAGCTCGCAATGGCGCCACGAGAAGATGAGCATGCACGACGTGCTCTCGCCCCTGGCCGACAAGTCGCAATTCCCGGAACACGCCCTGGACTACAACATCCGCGCCGAACGCGCCGGCTGGTTGCCGAGTGCGCCACAGCTCAACACCAACCCGCTGCACATCTGCCGTGATGCGGCCGCCGCCGGCATGACGCCGAAAGACTACGTGGTCAAGTCCTGGCAGGACGGCAGCCTGCGCTTCGCCTGCGAACAGCCGGACAGCCCGGTGAACTTCCCGCGCAACATGTTTATCTGGCGCTCCAACCTGCTCGGTTCCTCGGGCAAGGGCCATGAGTACATGCTCAAGTACCTGTTGGGCACCAAGAACGGCGTGATGAACGAAGACATCGGCCACAGTACCGAATGCAAGCCCACCGAGGCCGAATGGGTCGAGGACGGCGCCATCGGCAAGCTCGACCTGGTGACCACCCTGGACTTCCGCATGTCCTCCACCTGCGTGTATTCCGACATCGTCTTGCCGACCGCCACCTGGTACGAAAAAGACGACATGAACACCTCGGACATGCACCCGTTCATCCACCCGTTGTCGGCGGCCATCGACCCGGCGTGGGAGTCGCGCTCCGACTGGGAAATCTACAAGGGCATCGCCAAGGCGTTCTCGGCCATGTCGGTCGGCCACCTGGGCGTGGAGCAAGACCTGGTCACCGTCCCGTTGATGCACGACAGCGTCGGCGAACTGGCCCAGCCGTTTGGCGGCACCGACTGGAAAAGCGCCGGTGTGGCGCCGGTTCCGGGCAAGAACGCGCCGAACATGGCAGTGGTGGAGCGGGACTACCCGAACATCTACAAGCAGTTCTCGTCCCTGGGTCCGATGCTGGAAAAACTCGGCAACGGCGGCAAGGGCATCAACTGGAACACCGATGAAGAAGTCGAGTTCCTCGGCGAGCTGAACCATCACGAAAGCGCTGCGGGCATCAGCCACGGCCGGCCGAAAATCGACACGGCCATCGACGCCGCCGAAGTGATCCTGTCCCTGGCCCCGGAAACCAACGGCAAGGTCGCCTTGAAAGCCTGGGCCGCGCTGTCGGAATTCACCGGCATCGACCACAGCCACCTGGCGATCTCCAAGGCCCACGAAGCGATTCGCTTCCGCGACATCCAGGCGCAGCCGCGCAAGATCATCTCCAGCCCGACCTGGTCAGGCCTGGAAGACGAGCACGTGAGCTACAACGCCGGCTACACCAACGTGCATGAAAACATCCCATGGCGCACCATCACCGGCCGCCAGCAGTTCTACCAGGATCACCCGTGGATGCAGGCGTTCGGCGAGCAGTTGATGAGCTACCGGCCACCGGTCAACACCCGCACCATCGAAGGGGTGAAGGGCAAGCGCAGCAATGGCGAGACCGAGATTGTGCTGAACTGGATCACCCCGCACCAGAAGTGGGGCATCCACAGCACCTACAGCGACAACCTGCTGATGCTCACCCTGAGTCGTGGCGGACCGATCGTGTGGCTCTCGGAAATCGACGCCAAGCGTGCCGGCATCGAAGACAACGACTGGATCGAATGCTTCAACGTCAACGGTGCATTGACCGCCCGTGCGGTGGTCAGCCAGCGCGTCAAGGAAGGCATGGTGATGATGTACCACGCCCAGGAACGCATCGTGAACGTGCCGGGTTCGGAAACCACCAAGACCCGTGGCGGCCACCACAACTCGGTGACCCGCGTGGTGCTCAAGCCGACCCACATGATCGGCGGCTATGCCCAGCAGGCCTACGGTTTCAACTACTACGGCACGGTCGGTTGCAACCGCGATGAGTTTGTCGTGGTGCGCAAGATGGCCAAGGTCGACTGGCTCGATGGCTCCAGCGGCGATGACTTGCCGCGCCCATTGCCGACTGACATCGAGGAGAACTGAGATGAAAATTCGCTCACAGATCGGCATGGTCCTCAACCTGGACAAATGCATCGGCTGCCACACCTGTTCCATCACCTGCAAGAACGTGTGGACCAGCCGTGAAGGCATGGAATACGCCTGGTTCAACAACGTCGAGTCCAAGCCCGGCATCGGCTACCCCAAAGAGTGGGAAAACCAGGACAAGTGGAAGGGCGGCTGGGTGCGCAACGCCAACGGCTCGATCAACCCACGCATCGGCGGCAAGTTCCGTGTGTTGGCGAACATCTTTGCCAACCCCGACCTGCCGAGCCTGGACGACTACTACGAGCCGTTCGACTTCGACTATCAGCACCTGCACACCGCGCCATTGGGCGAGCACCAGCCGACCGCACGCCCGCGTTCGCTGGTGTCCGGCAAGCGCATGGAAAAGATCGAGTGGGGCCCGAACTGGGAGGAAATCCTCGGTACCGAATTCGCCAAGCGCCGCAAGGACAAAAACTTCGACCAGATCCAGGCCGACATTTATGGCGAGTACGAAAACACCTTCATGATGTACCTGCCGCGCCTGTGCGAGCACTGCCTCAACCCGGCGTGTGCGGCATCCTGCCCGAGCGGTGCGATCTACAAGCGTGAAGAAGACGGCATCGTGCTGATCGACCAGGAGAAATGCCGGGGCTGGCGCATGTGCATCAGCGGCTGCCCGTACAAGAAAATCTACTTCAACTGGAAGAGCGGCAAGTCCGAGAAGTGCATCTTCTGCTACCCGCGTATCGAAGCCGGTATGCCGACCGTGTGCGCCGAAACCTGCGTGGGTCGGATTCGCTACCTCGGTGTGCTGCTGTACGACGCCGACCGCATCAGCGAAGTGGCCAGCACCGCCAACGAGCAGGACCTGTACGAGAAGCAACTGGAAATTTTCCTCGACCCGAATGACCCGGCGGTGATTCGTCAGGCCCTGGCCGATGGCGTGCCGCAGTCGGTGATCGACTCGGCCCAGCGTTCGCCGGTGTACAAAATGGCCGTCGACTGGAAGTTGGCACTGCCGCTGCACCCGGAATACCGCACTTTGCCGATGGTCTGGTACGTGCCGCCGCTGTCGCCGATCCAGAACGCCGCCGCGGCCGGCACCGTGGGCATGAACGGGGTGATCCCGGATGTGGACAGCCTGCGCATCCCCCTGCGCTACCTGGCCAACATGCTCACCGCCGGCGATGAAAAACCGGTCAAGCGTGCACTCAAGCGCCTGTTGGCGATGCGCGCCTACAAACGCTCCCAGCAAGTCGATGGCGTACAGGACCTGCAAGTGCTCGAAGACGTCGGCCTGAGCGTTGAACAGGTGGAAGAGATGTACCGCTACCTGGCCATCGCCAACTACGAAGACCGCTTCGTGGTACCGAGCGCCCACCGTGAAGACGCCATGAGCGACGCGTTCGCCGAACACTCCGGCTGTGGTTTCAGCTTCGGCAGCGGTTGCAGCGGCAGCTCCGACACCAACATGTTCGGCGCCAAGAAAGCCAACCGCCGTGACGTGCTGAAAACCGTCCAGATCTGGGAGGACTGAGCCATGCGCATTCTTAAAGTGATTTCGTTGCTGCTGGACTACCCCACTGAAACCTTGGTGAACGGTCGCGACGAACTGGAACAGGCGATTCTCGAATCCCGGGAAATCAGCCCCAAGCAGCGCGGTGCGTTGTTCGAGCTGCTGGAACTGATCTGCGCCAATGACCTGATGGACGGCCAGGAACACTACGGCGCGCTGTTTGGCCGGGGCCGTTCGCTGTCGCTGTTGTTGTTCGAACACGTGCACGGCGAGTCCCGCGACCGTGGCCAGGCCATGGTCGACATGATGGCCCAGTACGAAGAAGCCGGGTTTGCCATCGGCGTCAAGGAGCTGCCGGACTACATCCCGTTGTACCTGGAGTTCCTGTCCACCCGCGAAGACATCGAGGCCCGCGAGGGCCTGGCGGATGTGGCGCACCTGCTGGCCTTGCTCGCTGCGCGTCTGGACGAGCGTGAGAGCGGCTATGCCAGTTGCTTCCGTGCGTTGTTGCAGATTGCCGGCGCCGAGCCGCACCAGGCCGTGGCCGAACTGCGCGCCCAGGTCGCCGCCGAACCGCGGGACGACTCCCTCGAAGCCCTGGACAAAATCTGGGAAGAGGAGGCGGTGGACTTTATGCAGGCTGAGCAACAGGACCGCTGCGGCTCGATGCCAAACGCCCCCGGCAAGGCCCGCGAAGAAAGCGCGGTGCCGTTGCATTGGGTGGATTTTCAGCAAGAAGGCCGGGCCGCAGCGCCCGCCGGGGAGGTGGGTAATGTCTAAGTGGAATTTGCTGGTATTCGGGGTGTACCCCTATGTGGCCCTGGCGATCTGCCTGTTGGGCAGTTGGGCGCGGTTCGACCTGTCGCAGTACACCTGGAAGGCCGGTTCCAGCCAGATGCTCAACAACCGGGGCATGCGCGTGGCGAGCAACTTTTTCCACATCGGCGTGCTGTTCGTGCTGGCCGGGCATTTTGTCGGCCTGCTGACCCCGGCGTCGGTTTACCACCATGTGATCAGCACTGAGAACAAGCAGTTGCTGGCGATGGTCTCGGGCGGCTTCTTCGGCCTGCTGTGCCTGGTGGGCCTGCTGATGCTGGTCAAGCGTCGCCTGGGCGATCCGCGCGTGCGGGCGACCTCGAGCCCGTCGGACATCCTGATCCTGTTGGTGCTGCTCGCGCAGTTGCTGCTGGGCCTGCTGACCATCGTCGCGTCCACCGGGCATATGGACGGCTCGGTGATGGTGATGCTCGCCGACTGGGCGCAGAACGTGGTGCTGTTGCGGCCGGTGGAAGCGGCCGAGTCGATTGCGCCGGTGTCGCTGATCTACAAGGCCCACGTGGCGCTGGGCTTGACCCTGTTTGTGCTGTTCCCGTTTACCCGCTTGGTGCACATGGTCAGCGCGCCGATCTGGTACCTGGGGCGTCGTTATCAAATCGTGCGGCAGAAGTATTGAGGAGAACGTCATGACTACAGGATGCGGATGTGGTGGCGATAACGGCGGCAGCGGTGGTTGCGGCTCGTCGGCCAAGGAACCGGTGATGGCCCAGGCTTCTTTCGAGGAAATCAAGGCGCCGGAGTTAATCGCCAGCAGTGAACAGGAATGGCCGATCATCAGCGTCAACGGCGTGGCGGTCACGCCCGAGGCCATGGCCCTGGAGTTGCAATACCACCCGGCCGCCAGCCGCGAGGAAGCGGTGTACCTGGCCGCCCGCGCGCTGGTGATCCGCGAGCTGTTGCAACAGCGGATCGCCGAGCTGGGCCTGGCGGTGGAAATCGCCGCCGGCGAGAACGAAGAAGAAGCCGCCACGCGCCTGCTGCTGGAGCGTGAGGTGACGGTGCCCGACTGCGACGAAGCCACCTGCGTGCGCTACTTCGAGAACAACCGTGGGCGCTTTCACAGCGCGCCGTTGCTGGCGGTGCGGCATATCCTGCTCGAGTGCGCGCCGGACGACGCCGAGGCGCGCCACCTGGCGCACACCCAGGCTGAAGTCCTGCTGCTGAGCCTGGAAGAACATCCGGGCCAGTTTGCCGAACTGGCGCTCAAGTACTCGGCCTGCCCGTCCAAAGCACAGGGTGGTTCGCTGGGCCAGGTGAGCAAAGGCCAGACCGTGCCGGAGTTGGAGCGCCAGTTGTTCACCCTGGCCCCGGGCCTGGCCGCCAAGCCGCTGGAGAGCCGTTATGGCTGGCACGTGATCAGCGTCGACCAGCGTATCGAAGGCCAGCCGTTGCCGTATGAAGCGGTAGCCGTCGCGATTCGCACCCAGTTGCAGCAAGGGGTGTGGCAGAAGGCATTGGTGCAGTACCTGCAAACCCTGATCGGCGCGGCGGACATCCGCGGCATCGCGCTGCAGGGCGCCGACTCACCGTTGGTGCAGTGACATGAGCCTGGTGGATGGGGTGGGCCGTTCGATCGATTACCTGCGTTTGTCGGTGACCGACCGTTGCGATTTTCGCTGTGTGTACTGCATGGCGAAAAACATGACATTCCTGCCGCGCCAGCAGGTGTTGACCCTGGAAGAACTGCAACGCCTGGCCGCGCTGTTCGTGGGGCAGGGCGTGCGCAAGATCCGCCTCACCGGGGGCGAGCCGCTGATTCGCCCGGGCATTGTCGGGCTGTGCCGCAACATCGCGGCACTGCCGGGCTTGCGTGAACTGGTGATGACCAGCAATGGCTCGCAGTTGGCGCGACTGGCGCGGCCGTTGGTGGAGGCGGGGGTCAAGCGCATGAACATCAGCCTCGACAGCCTGGATGCGCAGCGCTTTCGTGGGATCACTCGCAACGGTGATCTGCGCCAGGTGCTGGACGGTATCGAGGCCGCGCGGGATGCGGGGTTCGAGCGGGTCAAGCTCAACTGCGTGGTAATGAAGGGGCGCAACTTTGACGAGGTCCCGGCGTTGGTGCGGTACGCCATCGACCAGGGGATCGACATCAGTTTTATCGAGGAAATGCCCCTGGGGGACGTGGGGCGATCGCGGGGGGAGACGTTCTGCTCCAGCGATGAAGTACGGGCGGTGATTGCCCGTGAGCATGGGCTGATCGATAGCACCGAGAACAGCGGCGGGCCGGCGCGGTATGTGCGATTGGCGGGGCATCCTGGGACGCGGGTGGGGTTTATTTCGCCTAATTCCCATAATTTCTGTGGCAGTTGTAATCGGGTACGGATGACGGTGGAAGGGCAGTTGCTGTTGTGCCTGGGGCAGGAGGATGCGCTGGATTTTCGCGCGTTGTTACGGCGCTATCCGTTGGAGGATGGGCCGTTGGTCGAGGCGTTGCACAGGGGGTTGAAGGGCAAGCCGTTGCGGCATGATTTCAGTGGGGCGGGGGAGGTGCAGGTGGTGCGGTTTATGAATATGAGTGGGGGGTGAGGGGGGTGAGGGGTGTGTGGGGTGGTGTGGTATTGAGTACATATCCGTTTCTTCGGTAACGGCTACTTAGGGTTCCGCTCTTACAGCGGGTCACTTTTGGAGGGACCCAAAAGTAACCAAAAGGTCCTCGCCCCAACACTCGGCACCTCGCCTAGGCTCGGTGTGCCCTCACTCCGGCTTTGGAGCGTGGGCCGCCGCGATGGGCCATCCATGGCCCAGCGCGGCTAACCCGGCGTCCTGCCGGGTTACCCACGCTCCAAAGCCTGCGTTCGGCCAGCGTGTTTGACGGGGCGATTTTAGATCAAGAGCCAAAGCGCGGCGGCCTTAGAGCCGACCGGAGTCGGGTCTGGTGTACTGGGTTAAAAATGTGGGAGGGGCGGTGCGACGATTCGACTTGCCCCCGATGAGGGTGGGTCAGTGATACTTGGGTTGACTGACTCACCGCTATCGGGGGCAAGCCCCCTCCCACATTTGGATCTCCATCCAGCAGGTAGACCTCAGCCTGCTTTTGCTCTGCTTTTGCTCTGGCTTTTGATCTTGATCCTAGGCGCCCCGTCAAACACGCTGGCCGAACGCAGGCTTGAATCCGTGGGTAACCCGGCAGGACGCCGGGTTAGCCGTCCTGGGCCAGGGATGGCCCATGACGGCGGCCCACGGATTCAAGCCGGAGTGAGGGCACACCGAGCCTAGGCGAGGTGCCGAGTGTTGGGGCAAGAGCCCTTTTGGTTACTTTTGGGGCTCTTTTCCAAAAGTGACCCGCCGTAAGGGCGGAACCCTAAGCCGCCGTTACCTAAATAACGGATATGTACCCAATCAAAAAAGCTTGACCCCGATCAAGGGACCCCCACCCCATTCTCCGTAACCTCACTGCATATTGTGTCTGTAAACCTAAAAATATCTACATGTAGTGCCTGGAGCCCGGAAAATGCAAAACACGCTCACCCCGCTGGTCAGCACCCGCCTACACAAACGCGACGGCAGCCTGGTCCCCTTCAACGCCGAAAAAATCCACCACGCCCTGACCGCCGCCGGTACCGCTACCGGCGAGTACCAGGAGGCCGACGTCGACCTGTTACTGGGCGCTGTCCTGGCCCGCCTGAGGGGCATCGAACGCCTGGACGTCGAACAAATCCAGGACAGCGTCGAACGCGTGCTGATGGACGCCGGCTACTTCCTCTCCATGCGCGCCTATATCGTCTACCGCGAACAACACGGCCGCCTGCGTCGCGACCGCAAGACCCTGGTGGAAGTCGCCACCTCGATGAACGAATACCTCGACCGCGAAGACTGGCGCGTGCAAGCCAATGCCAACCAGGGCTACTCCCTGGGGGGGCTGGTGTTGAACGTGTCGGGCAAGGTCACCGCCAATTACTGGCTCGACGAGGTCTACAGCCAGCAGATCGGCCGCGCGCACCGTGAGGCGGATTTGCATATCCATGACCTCGACATGCTCGCCGGGTATTGCGCCGGCTGGTCGCTGCGTTCGCTGCTGCACGAAGGCCTCAATGGCGTGCCGGGCCGTGTCGAAGCGGGGCCGCCCAAGCACTTGAGCAGCGCCCTGGGGCAGATGGTCAACTTCCTCGGCACCCTGCAAAACGAATGGGCCGGCGCCCAGGCGTTCAGCTCGTTCGATACCTACCTGGCGCCCTATGTGCGCAAGGACCAACTGAGTTACGCCGAGGTGCGCCAGGCGGTGCAGGAGTTCATCTACAACCTCAACGTGCCGTCGCGCTGGGGCACTCAGACGCCGTTTACCAACCTGACCTTCGACTGGGTGTGCCCGGAGGATCTGCGCGAGCAGGTGCCGGTGATCGGTGGTGAGGAAATGCCGTTTGCCTATGGCGACCTGCAAGCGGAAATGGAGCTGATCAACCGCGCCTACATCGAAGTGATGCAGGCCGGCGATGCCAAGGGCCGGGTCTTCACCTTCCCGATTCCCACCTACAACATCACCCACGATTTCCCCTGGGACAGCGAGAACGCCGACCGCCTGTTCGAGATGACCGCGCGCTACGGCCTGCCGTATTTCCAGAACTTCCTCAATTCCGATATGCAACCCAACCAGGTGCGCTCGATGTGCTGCCGCCTGCAATTGGACGTGCGCGAGCTGCTCAAGCGCGGCGGTGGGTTGTTCGGTTCGGCGGAGCAGACCGGCAGCCTGGGCGTGGTGACGATCAACTGCGCGCGCCTCGGCTACCTGTTCAAGGGCGACACCTCGGGCCTGTTGCAACGCCTGGACAGCCTGATGGACATGGCCATGGAAAGCCTGGAGGTCAAGCGCAAGGTGATCCAGCACCATATGGACGCCGGTTTGTACCCGTACACCAAGCGTTACCTCGGCACCTTGCGCAATCACTTCTCCACCATCGGCCTCAACGGCATGCACGAGATGCTGCGCAATTTCACCGGCGACGAGCAGGGCATGCACACCGAGGAAGGCCGCGCATTTGCCCTCAAGCTGCTCGACCATGTGCGCGCTACGTTGCTGCGCTTCCAGGAAGACACCGGCCACCTCTACAACCTCGAAGCCACCCCGGCGGAAGGCACCACCTACCGCTTCGCCAAGGAAGACCGCAAGCGCTACCCGGACATCCTGCAGGCCGGCAGCGACGTCGCGCCGTACTACACCAACTCCTCGCAACTGCCGGTGGGCTTTACCCAAGACCCCTTCGAAGCCCTGGAGCTGCAAGACGAACTGCAATGCAAGTACACCGGCGGCACCGTGTTGCACCTGTACATGGCCGAGCAGATTTCCTCGACCCAGGCCTGCAAGCAACTGGTGCGCAAGGCGTTGGGGCGTTTCCGTTTGCCGTACCTGACGATCACCCCGACGTTCTCGATCTGCCCGGTGCACGGTTACCTCGCCGGTGAGCATGAGTTCTGTCCCAAGTGCGATGAAGTGCTGGCACTGGCCGCTGCGCACTGAACCGATCTTCCAACCCGCAAGGAGATTCACATGCAAGCATCCCAGCCACAACGTCAGCGCTGCGAAGTCTGGACCCGGGTGATGGGCTATCACCGGCCCGTGTCGGCGTTCAATCCCGGCAAACAATCCGAGCACAAGGAACGGGTGCATTTCACTGAAACGGCCGCCGTGGCCGGGCGCCAATGAGTCGAGCGCTACGGGTCGGGGGCCTGGTGCCCCTGACCACCCTCGACTACCCTGGCATGCTCGCCTGTGTGCTGTTTTGCCAGGGCTGTGCCTGGCGCTGTCGTTACTGCCACAACCCGGACCTGATCCCGCCGCGCGGTAGCACGGAGGTGGATTGGCGCCGGGTGTTGCTGTTTTTGCAGCGGCGCAAGGACTTGCTCGACGCCGTGGTGTTCAGCGGTGGCGAGCCGACCTTGCAGGAAGGCTTGCCGGCGGCCATGGATGAAGTGCGGGCGATGGGGTTTCGCGTCGGCCTGCACAGCGCCGGGATCAAGCCGGCAGGGTTTGCCAATGCGTTGCGGCATGCCGATTGGGTCGGCTTTGACGTCAAGGCGCTGGCCGAGGATTGCCAGTTGATTACCCAGGTCAAGCACAGCGGCGCCGCCAACTGGCGCAGCCTCGACACCCTGTTGGCCAGCGGCGTCGAGTACGAGTGCCGCACCACGGTGCATTGGCATTTGATCGACCCCCCTCGGTTGCTGTTGCTGGCCCAGCGTTTGCAAGCCAACGGCGTGCAACGCTTTGCGGTGCAAATGGTGCGCACGGCCAGCATGCTGGATGCGCAATTGTCGAGTTCTCCGGCACAGGCTGCCTTGCCGGAGTTATGGAGCCGATTGCGCGAGTTGTTTCCTGCTTTTGTATTGCGAGGGTGATCGGCGCCCTCAAGCGGATTTTTATAGATGCTGCCCATGACGGGCAGGTTTTCATCAGGGACTATCACAATGAAGCAATTAACCACGGCACAACGCATTGTCGTCGGCTTCGCGATTGCGCCGCTGGCGCTGGTCGGCTTGGTGTTTTACGCCCTTCACGACCTGGCAACCCTCAAGCAGCAGTCCGAACAGATCGTGCAGCAGGACTGGCCACGGATCGCGCCGATCATGGTGATAGCCACCGGTGTGCGCGATAACGGGCGCAACACCCGCGACCTGCTGATCGACCAGGATAACCAGCAGGCCCAGGCCTCCATCGGCACCACGCGCGAACGCATCACCCAGGCGTTCGCCACCCTTGAGCCGCTGCTCGACACCGCCGAAGGCAAGGCCGCCTATGCCACCTTGAAAACCCACCGTGAAACCTACGTGGCGGCCTTCACCCAGGTGCAGGCGCTAATCAGGCAGGGTGCCCGCGAGCAAGGCCTGGCCCAGCTCAAAGAGCAGGTGATCCCGGCCGAGCTGGAGGTGTTCAAGAGCCTGGATGCGTTGATGGCCATGCAGGGGCGGTTGTTCGCCGAGCGTCAGCAGGCGGCGCAAACCCTGTATGACGAGGCGCGAGGCACCATGCTCGGGCTGTTCCTGTTGTGCCTGGCCCTGGTGGCGGCGGCGGCGGTGATCGTCACGCGCAGCGTCACCCGCCCGCTGGGCGGCGAGCCGGATGAGGTGGCGCGGGTGTTGAGTCATATCGCCGAGGGCGACCTGACCCTCGAGGTGCCGTTGGGCAACAGTATCGACGGCAGTGTGATGCGCAATCTGCACCAGATGCAGCAGAACCTTAACCAGATGGTCCGCCATATCGCGACGTCGGTGGACGGCGTGGCCAGCTCGTCGGAAGAGTTGAGCGCGGTGAGCGGCCAGACCAGCAGCAGCCTGCAGTTGCAGGGCCAGGAAATCGAACAGGCCGCCACGGCGGTGAATGAAATGACCGCCGCCGTCGACGAAGTGGCACGCAATGCCGTGAGCACCAGCGAAGCTTCGCGCCTGTCGGAGCAGACCGCCCAGCGTGGACAGGCGCAGGTGCAGGAAACCGTGGCGTCGATCAATACCTTGGCCACCGGTGTGGTGGAAACCTCGGAGCGTATCCAGCAGTTGGCCGGCCGTGTGCAAGACATCAGTAGCGTGCTCGAAGTGATCCGCAGCATTGCCGACCAGACCAACCTGCTGGCGTTGAACGCGGCCATCGAAGCGGCCCGCGCCGGGGAAGCCGGGCGCGGGTTTGCGGTGGTCGCCGATGAAGTGCGCGCGTTGGCCCATCGTACCCAGGTCTCGACCCAGGAGATCGAGCAGATGATCGGCAATATCCGCCAGGACACCGAACACGCCGTGGCCGCCATGCACAGCAGCAGCGAGCGGGTACAGGCGACCTTGAACGTGGCGCAACGCTCGGGAGAGGCGCTGGACGAGATCACCCGGTCGATCTCGCAGATCAACGAACGCAATATGATGATTGCCAGCGCCACCGAAGAACAGGCGCTGGTGGCGCGGGAAGTGGATCGCAACCTGGTGGGCATTCGCAACCTGTCCCAGCAGGTGTTGCAGGGCGCGATACATACCGAGACGGCAGGCCATGACCTGGCCGGAATGGCGGGGACGCTGCATCAGACGGTGGCGCGGTTCAAGGTGTAACTTCGGCTGGTGCGGTCAGGGGGCTTGTTTCCGTGGCGGCCTTCGGGTCGACCATGTCGTTGGATTTGATTGAGTACATATCCATTGCTGCGGTCACGGCCACTTAGGGTTCCGCTCTTACAGCGGGTCACTTTTGGAAGAGCGCCAAAAGTAACCAAAAACGCTTCGCCCCAACACTCGGCACCTCGCCTAGGCTCGGTGTGCCCGAACGAAGGCTTTGGAGCGTGGGCCGCCGCGATGGGCCATCCTTGGCCCAGCGCGGCTAACCCGGCGTCCTGCCGGGTTACCCACGCTCCAAAGCCTGCGTTCGGCCAGCGTGTTTGACGGGGCGATTTGAGATCAAAAGCCAAAGCGCGGCGGCCTTAGAGCCGACCGGAGTTGAGTCTGGTGTACTGGGTTAAAAATGTGGGAGGGGGCTTGCCCCCGATGAGCATAGGTATCTACACAACTCTTAAAGGCTGACACATAACTCTGTGGTGAGCGGGCTTGTCGAATCGTCGCACCGCCCCTCCCACATTTGGATCTCCATCCAGCAGGTAGACCTCAGGCTGCTTTTGCTCTGGCTTTTGATCTTGATCTCAGGCGCCCCGTTAACCACGCTGGCCGAACACAGGCTTGAATCCGTGGGCAACCCGGCAGGACGCCGGGTTAGCCGTCCTGGGCCAAGGATGGCCCATGACGGCGGCCCACGGATTCAAGCCTGCGTTCGGGCATACCGAGCCTAGGCGAGGTACCGAGTGGTGGGGCGAGAGCCTTTTGGTTACTTTTGGGCTCTTTCCAAAAGTGACCCGCTGTAAGAGCGGAACCAATAGCAGCCGTTACCGCAGCAACGGATATGTACTCATTCCAACCGGTCAACTCCAACGACATGGTCGGCCCGAAGGCCGCCACGGGAGCAAGCGCCCGCGCCACAGATACCCATGCTCATCAGGGGCAAGCCCCCTCCCACATTTGGATCGGTGTGCATCAGCCAGCCCACCCCCAGAACTGCAACCACCAGCCACACCCCACCAGCCCGTTACTCAGCAGTACGCACAACCACCCCAGGCAGCGCGGTCGGGTTCCAAGCCCCTGGAGCTGCCGCCAGCCCAACCACAAGCACCAGCCAATCGCCGCGCTCAACACCAGTGCACGAGCCGGTTGCACCCACGTCAATGCCAACCCTTCATAGCGCAACAACTTCACCGTCGTCGCCGACAGCCCCAGGAACAGCCCTGCACCCCCCAGGGGCGTGAGTGTCAGTGCCAAGGGCCGAAACAGTGCGCGGTCGCCGGCCACAGACGCGGCCAGGCGCAGCAGCAGCCAGCAGCCACCGCCGAGCAGCAGTGCGCTGCCAGCCAGGTACAGCACGATGCACAGGCCATCGAGCCAACTGAAGCTGTCGTTGAGTGGCGGGTAGTGGGTGAGCAGCCACCAGGGCGCGTTGTCTTGCAGCAGCCATAGCCAGTCGCGGCTTACCAGCCATTCGGCGAGTGTTTGTTTGAGCGCGATAAACCACGGGCTTACGGTCCATTGGAACGCGCCCATGGCCAGGCCGATCACGCCAAACAGCAGCAGGCGCGCATCCCACGGTGAGCCGGGTTGATGGGGCGCGTGGAGAATCTCCTGATTGCATGAGCGAGCGATCAGTTGCACCGCGCCGCGTTGCCCGCTGCAACGGCCACAGGCGTGGCAGTCGCTGGCGCCTTGCAGGCGGCGGATGTCCAGGAGTGGCGCGCAGTTGGGCAGCGGCAGGCGCGGGGCGTCGTTGGCTTTCCAGCGTTGTTCATCCACGGCGAAATGCACCGGCGCCAGGCGGGCGAGCAGGGCGAACACGCCGCTCACCGGGCACAGGTAACGGCACCACACGCGCTTGCCGCGCACGAACAGCAGGCCGACCGCCACCGCCGCCAACGTCGAGCCGCCGAGGATCAGCAATGCTGCCTGGGCGTAGTCGTACACGCTGATCAACTGGCCGTAGAGCGTGGTGAGGCAAAAGCCCAGGGTCGGCCAGCCGCCCCAACGCAGCCAGCGCGGTATGCCGAGGCCGCGCCCGTGCTGGCTGGCCCATTCGCTCAGCGAACCCTCCGGGCACAGCACGCCGCACCACAGGCGCCCGAACAGCACCATTGACAGCAACACGAACGGCCACCAGATCCCCCAGAAGATAAATTGCGCGAGCAGCGTCAGGTTGTTCACCATGCGCGCTTGGCTATCGGGCAACGGCAGCACGGCGGGCAGTACCAGCAGCACGGCATACGCCAGCACCACCGCCCATTGCATGGCACGGATCAGCCGGGCATGGCGGCGCATGCCATCGCCCAGTTGCTGCAGCCAGCTCATGCCGCGCGCCGTGAGCGACGCAGGCAGTTGCCCACCCATAGCCAGTAGCCGAGCAGTACCAACACGGTGATAAGGCTGGGGGCCGCGCGGTAGCCGGCAAAGTCGGCCAGCAGCGCGCCCAGGCCGTGGCTGTCGCTGAGCAGCGCGCTGCTGTCCCAGCGGCTGTCACCGATTGCGGCGTAGACCCACTCGGGCATGTCCATACCCAGTAGTTGCCCACTGATACGGTCCACGGCCGCGACCAGCAAGGCACCGCCGAGCAGCAACAGCAGCGCCTCGCTGAGGGCGAAAAACCGTGACCAGGAGATAAAGCGCCGACTGCCGCGCAACAGCAGCACGGTGAGCCCCGCCAGTGCCAGGCCGAGCACACCGCCGACGGCGAACAGGCCTTGCGCCTCATCGTGCAGGCGCGCTCCGGCGCCATACAAAAACACCACGGTTTCACTGCCTTCGCGGCTCACCGCCAGCAGCGCCAGTAACAGCACGCCCCAGCCGCCCTGGCGAGCCAGGCGCTCGTCGGCCTCGCGTACCAGGCTGTGTTTGAGCGTGGCCGCGTTGCGGTGCATCCAGAACACCATCTGCACCATCAAGCCGCTGGCCAACAGGGTCAGCGCCGCTTGCAGCCACTCGCCCTGTGGGCCGGTCATGGTGTCACCGGCCCACAGCATCAAACCGGCCAGCCCGGCCGAACACAGCAACCCCAGCAGCACCCCGGCCCAGAGGAAGCGGGCCAGTTGCGCATGGCCGGCCTGGCGGCTGATCCAGGCCTGCAGGATACCGATCACCAGCAGGGCCTCGACGCTTTCACGCCAGACAATAAACATCGATTGATTCATCAACGGCTCCTATTCGGCGAGGATGCTGCCTTCGGGCAACTGTGGGTTGAACTCGTCGACGAACGGGTACAACCCCGGCTTGAGCGGGTGGATCACCACAAAGGTGGTCACCCCCGCAGACAACACCTTCTCGACCCGCAACGGCGTGCTTTCGAATTCGGCCGGGCCTTGGCCGATGTTCTTGAGCACGATCTTGAAACGCTCATCGGCCTTGACCACCAGTTGTGGCGGGTCGAAGTGGCCGTCCTGCAGGCTCAACTCATAGGTGGGCAACGGCGCCGCCACTGCCGCACCGCTTAGCAGCAGGCCGCCGAGCAACAGGGCGCGGCGCATCAATAGCCGCCTTTTTTGCCGATGCCGGCGTAGACGAATTCGTAGTGCACTTCGCAGCGTTCGAACCACGGGGCGACCCCGGTTTCCTTGTCGGTATGACGGCCCAGGGAGTGGTGGCCGGTGGGCGGCAATACGCTGAAGGTGAGGGTGTATTTGCCCGGGCCTTGCAGCTTGACGTTATCGCCGTAGTGCGGCCCGTCGTTGGCGACCATGGCGTGGAAGTCGCCGCTGATGGGCGTGTCGCTGCCTTGTTTCTTCAGGGTGAAAGACAGGTTGAGGTAGGGCACGAAACTGCCCTCCTGAAACCCTTGGGCGTTGTCCGCCGTGGCGCGTACATCGGCCTCCAGGTGCACATCGGAATCGGCCGTGGCGCGCATCATGCCGGCGGGTGCCATCTCGATCGGCTGGAGGTACACCGCGCCGATTTCCAGGCCCGGGCAGTGTTGCGGTTCGCCGATTGGATACTCCTTGGCAACTGCCACGGAGGTGCTCAGCAGCAGGGCAAGGCACAGCAAAGAAGGGGTATGCATGGAGGCTTCCTGATGGGTGTGGAGAGAGAACCCGAGTCTAGGAAGATCAGCAGTAAATAATAATGATTCTTGTCAAGTTCCGAGGATATTTCATCTTGGCCAGGCTTGATGCCGGTCAAGGTTGTACAGGCTGTATGGGGGTAGGTTGCAGGGAGTGTTCGTCGCCAGGGAGTCGACTCATGGCCAAGCCTTTTCCGCTGCACCCCAAGCATCCCGAACGTATCTGTTGGGGCTGTGATCGCTACTGTGCTGCCACCGACCTGGCTTGCGGCAATGGCGCCGACCGCACCATGCACCCGGCCGAGATGATCGGGGATGACTGGTACGAGCATGGCGACTGGGGGCTTGCGCCCGAGCCGCCGGTGGCGGATGAGCCGTCAGCTGCCTGAGCGGGGTTTTTCCTTGTCGTCTTTAGGGGTGTCAGCCGGCCTGACGGGTTTGCTCGGCGGTTTGGCGGTGTCCTTGGTTTTTTTGTCGCTGTCCGAGGGGCTGCTGGGGTAGGTCCCCGGTGGCAGGGCGGTGCCGGCGGCGCTGTCGCCACTCAAGGCGTTGGCGGCAGGTTCCGGGTTATCGCCAAAGGCGGCGAGGGCGGGGCCGGAGAGCAGGGCTGACAGGCCGACGATAAGCACAATCCGTTGGGACGATCTGGTCTTCATGACGCTATCCCCTATCGTGTAGATGTATCAGGAGCCTGGATGAATTCCAGGCTCCGGTCCTGCCTCGATCAAGCCGCCATGGGCTTGCTTGATTGCGACTTTTTATGCGCCGCTTTCATGGCTTCCATTTCGGCGCCCAACTCTTCAAGCAGCGCCTTGCCGAGCAGTTTTTTGGCCTGAGGGAACATCTCGGTTTCCTCTTCTTCGATATGGTGCTCGAGCAATTCCTTGACCACCTTGACGCGGCCGGAAAACTCGGTGGTCGACGGTTCGGTCTGCTTCAGGTCGGGCAGCACCAGGGCGTCGACGGTGCGGTGCTCTTCCTTGGCCTCGTGGTACATGATGTCCTGTTCCTTGCCGCCGGCCTTTCTGAACGCCGGGTAGAGGATTTCTTCTTCCAGCCTGGTGTGCAGGCTGATTTCCGCTTCCAGCTTGGCCAGCAGCTCCGTGCGCTTTTTCACCCCGCGTTCGGTGGATTCACTCAATTGAGTCAACAGGGCCTTTACGCGTTCGTGGTCGGCTTTGAGCAGGTCAATGGCATTCATCGGTGACACCTCACGGGAAACTCAGGGCGCGTCGATATGCACGCCTCGTCCCGTGCAGTGGTGCATCAGGCGTACCAACTTGAGCGATTTTAAATTGGCCTTTTAATTCAATTGGTTGAAGAGGATTGGAGAGAGGGCCTGTCGTGCAGGTTGCATGGTCGGCCTGGGGGCACGTTGCATTCCACCACCCAGGAAAATTTAAATGAACCCTCGCGGCCGATGCTTGAACTAACGCATACGACCTAGGAGGTGAAGCATGGAAATTCAATATATCTGGATTGCGTTGGCGGTAGTTCTGCTGCTTTTGGAATTGTGGGCGATCAATATCGTATTGCGCAGCACCAGTGGCTGGGAGACCAAGGGCTTATGGCTGGTGATCCTGATCTTCGTACCGCTGCTGGGCCTGATTGCATGGGCCATGTTCGGGCCCAAGCGGGAGATGCCGGAACAGCGTAAAAGCTGAGTGGCAGGGGTAAAGCAAAACAGGCGCCGAAAGGCGCCTGTTTGCGTTCAACGTTGGCGGTTCAACCAGCGACAGCCTGGGCAATCGCCTCGTTGAAAGCAGGCAGATCGTCCGGTGTACGCGAGGTGATCAAGGTCCAGCCATTGGCCTGGCATTGCTTGACTTCGGTATCGACCCACCCGGCCGCGCCAGCGTTTTCCAGGTCGATGCGCACGCTTTTGTACGAGGTCAGGGTCTTGCCCTTGATTACGCCGGCGTCGATCAGCGTCCATGGGCCGTGACAGATCGCCGCGATGGTTTTACCGGCTTGGGCAAAGTCCTTGATCAGGCGCAGCGCCGCCGCGTCCTGGCGCAGGGTATCGGCATTGACGGTACCGCCAGGGATCACAAGGGCGTCAAAGTCGCTGCTGGCCACGTCCGACAGTTGCACGTCGGATTCCACGGTTTTGTCCTTTTCGGTGTCGCCGACAAAGGTCTGGGTGGAGCCGCCTTTGCTGGACGCGTGGGTCACCGTGGCGCCATAGCCGCGCAGTGCTTCCAGGGGCTTGAGCAGTTCGTCGCGCTCGATGCCGGTGTTGGAGGTGATGACCAGAATCTTCTTGCCGTTGAGTTGCGAACTCATGATCGAATGTCTCCTTGAGTCAGGAATGAATTAATGGTCGTGCTTGGCTTGCAGCTCCTTGGCCATTTTCAAATGGGCTTCAAGGGTTGGCAGCGTCTTGGTGGCGAAGGCTTTCAGCTCGGCATTGTCCGAGGAAGCGGCTTCCTTCTTGAACAGCTCGACGGTTTTTTCATGGGCGTCGACCTGGTTGTTGGCGTAGGCCTTGTCAAATGATTCGTCGCGCAGTTCCAGGATGGCTTTCTTGGCCTTGTCAGTCAGGGCCGCGTCATCCGGCACTTCGATGTCGAGTTTTTTTGCCAGGGCCATCAGTTCCTGATTGGCCTTGGTATGGTCGGTGACCATGTGCTGGGCAAACGTCTTCACGTCGGCCGAGCTGCTTTTTTCGAGGGCCAGTTTGCCGGCTTCCACCTCGGTGATACCGCCTTGGGCTGCGTCATCGACGAAGCTGTTGGAGGTGGCGGCCATGGCGTTGGATATTGCGCCCGCAACCAGTACGAAAGTCAGGCCCATTTGTTTCATCAGCAGAGTGGTCATGATGGAGCTCCTTGAAAGTGGCGGGATGCCGTTACCTGACTGTTGAGCCGAGGCCGGGGCAAAAGGTTTAAATTTTTTTGTTCCTGTTTGTCCGCGGCAATTTCCTTGAACTATCGACATTCACAGGCCTCTGCTGCGTAAGTGCCCGCCGCTTTCGCGAGCCTTCAACTGCCAGGAGATTTCACTGTGACTGCCGATAAAACCCCAGACCCGATCAGTTCCGAACAGGCGCAAAAAGGTACTGATAAAGCCGCCAAGGGCCAGCCACTGGAACGCCCGAATCCCAGCACCGAAACCGTCGACAAAGTGCTGACACCCACCTCGATCAAGGACACCGAACGCCAGGCCGACGCCATCAACGAACAGGCGGATGATGCCGAGCGCAAGCTGGGGCACTGAGCATGGCCAAGTCTATTTCAGCGGCTGAACTGGGCATCGATCTCAAGCCTGGGGATGACGCCAGCCTGTTCAAGTGGCTTGTCGCCAGCTTCCTGATGGGCAAGCGCATCCAGGCGCCGATTGCGGCGCAGGCCTACAAGGTGATCGTTGAGGAAGAGGGGCGCGATACGGCGCGCAAGCTGCAACATTGCACCTCCAAGGAATTGGTGGCGATGTTGGGGCGTGGCCACTACGTGCGGTACGACGAAAGCACCGCACAGCGCCTGCTGGACCTGAGTGCCAAGCTGAACGCCGAGTACGCCGGCAAGATCAGCCACATCCGCAGTGCCAGCGAAAACCGCCAGGCGTTCGAACAGCGCCTGGGTGAATTTGACGGCGTGGGGCCCAAGACCATCGAGATTTTCATGCGCGATGCGGCCAAGGTGCTGTCGTGGTGAGCAGGCTTGTTGTGGCTAGTGAGCTTGCTGTGGTGAGCAAGCTTTTTTGGGGTGAGTGAGCTTGTTGTGGTGAGCGGGCTTGCCCCGCGCTGGGCTGCGAAGCAGCCCTAAAACCAGTCACCGCGTTCAGGCAGGCAGGATAATGGCGGTGGCCTTATGAGGGGCCGCTACGCGCCCCAGCGCGGGGCAAGCCCGCTCACCACAAAAAAAGCCTGCCAGCCACACCGCCATTTGATGCCCTGTACCTACTCGACCTCGACCCGCAACACCTCCAACCCTAACTGCTCATACGCCTCCACACTCGGCACATGCCACTCCGTGATCAACGTGTGAATACGGTTGCACGGAGCCACCACAAACGGTTCAACCGCACCCAGTTTGTCGGCCATGGTCACCGCCACCACATGGGAGGCGCTGTCGAGCAGGGCCTGCTTGACCGCGACTTCATCAAAATGCAGCGAGCTGATGCCCACTTGCGGATGCAGTGCGCATACCCCGGTAAACAGCAGGTCGGCCTTGATGCCCTGGATCAGGCGCACCGCCTCGTGACCGCTGGTGGACAAGGTGGCCGGGTTGAGTTGGCCGCCGGCAAGTATCACTTTCACATCGCGGTGGTCGGCCAGGGCGATGGCGATCATCGGTGATGGCGTGACCACCGTGAGGCGGATCGAATGCGGCAATGACTGGGCGATCTGCAAGGTGGTGGAGCCGGAATCGAACAGCACGATCTGGCCGTCTTGCACCTGGTCGGCGGCGAGTTGCGCGAGTTGACGCTTGGCTTCATTGGTCTCGCCGACGCGGGTGAAGAAGTCCTTGCCGGTGTCCTTGGGCCGGGGCAGGGCGCCACCGTGCACGCGCTGCAACAGGCCGGCGGCGGCGAGTTCGCCGAGGTCGCGGCGGATGGTGTCCTGGGACACGGCGAAGTGCTCCACCAGCTCCGAGGCAGTGACTTTGCCGTCGCGTTCCAGCAATAACAGGATCTTTTGTTTTCGCAGGGAAGGCAGGTCGATGGCGTGATGGGTGTTGTGCATGTTTGTGCGCTTTTTTGCGGGTTTATGCGAGATTAGTCTGCAGTCGATATAAACGCAATGGCTGGTTGCCCACCCGTGGGGCGGTTACTCTCTGCGCTCAGTTCAGGGAGAGGTGACCTAGATGTCGTTGATTACAACCATCGAAGATTTACGCAAGCTGGCGCAAAAGCGGGTGCCACGGATGTTCTACGATTACGCCGATTCCGGGTCCTGGACTGAAAGCACCTACCGCGCCAATGAAAGCGATTTTGCCCGGATCAAATTCCGCCAGCGCGTGGCGCGCAATATCGATGAACGTTCGATCCGCGCCACCATGCTCGGCCAGGACATGGCCATGCCCGTTGCCTTGGCCCCCACCGGTCTGGCGGGCATGCAACATGCCGATGGCGAGATTCTTACCGCCCGGGCCGCCGCCGCGTTTGGCCTGCGCTATACCTTGTCGACCATGAGTATCTGTTCGTTGGAGGACATCGCCGAACAGGTCGGCAAGCCGTTCTGGTTCCAGCTGTATGTGATGCGCGACCGTGGCTTTGTCGAGCAATTGATCGAGCGTGCCAAGGCGGCCGGTGTGGACGCACTGGTGCTGACCCTGGACCTGCAGATCCTCGGGCAGCGTCACAAGGATTTGATCAACGGCTTGTCGGCACCGCCCAGGTTGACCTTGCCGAACCTCCTCAACATGGCCACCAGGCCGCGCTGGGTGATGGGCATGCTCGGTACCCGGCGGCGTGGCTTCGGCAATATCGTCGGGCATGTGAAGGGCGTCGCGGACATGGGTTCGCTGTCATCGTGGACCGCCCAGCAATTCGACCCGCGCCTGAGCTGGGACGATGTGGAATGGATCAAGCAGTGCTGGGGCGGCAAGCTGATCATCAAGGGCATCCTCGATGTGGAAGACGCGCGCCTGGCTGCCAATTCCGGGGCGGATGCACTGGTGGTGAGCAACCACGGTGGCCGCCAGTTGGATGGTGCGCCGTCGAGCATCAGCCAGTTGCCGGCGATTGTCGACGCGGTGGGCGAGCGCATTGAGGTGTGGCTGGACGGCGGCATTCGCTCCGGCCAGGACGTGCTCAAGGCGATGGCACTCGGCGCCAAGGGCACCATGATCGGTCGCCCGCATTTGTATGGTCTGGGCGCGATGGGCGAAGCAGGGGTGACCAAGGCGCTCGAGATCATCGCCCGTGAATTGGACGTGTCGATGGCGCTGTGTGGCTATAACGATATACGCGATGTGAATCGCGAGATTCTGCTGCCGGGTACATTTCCAAAAATCGTTTAATCAGCAAAAAAATCGTAAAAAAATAAAAAGAGTTGTCCACGAAAACCGTGGGTATCTCTGTGGATAACTTTGCGAACGCCCGGCAGGGTTGGCGATTTAACCAAAGGTTAATATTTGATCAACTGCCGGCGAGGGCCAGTATGGGCAGGGTTTGCGCTTGACAGCCAAGCGCGAACCCAGTGCCGAAAAACGGATTTATGACTCGTTGTCACGGCCGGTTGCGTGGGTGACAACCTGGGCGGGCATCTTCGCTTGCATCAGGTTGTCGAGTGCCTGGCGATAGCTGCGACCGGCCAGGCTCATGCTGTTGTTGTGGCTGGCACCCGGCACCAATAAGAGGCGTTTGGGTTGCCGGGCCGCTTCAAATAGTTGCTCGCTGAAGCGGGGCGGCACATAGCGATCATCCAGGCCATGCACCACCAGCAATGGCATATGGATATCGGCGATCTTGTCGATGGAGTCGAACTTCTGCGACAGCAACCAACGCACCGGCAGCGAAGTATTGGCCACCGCCGCGGCTACATCGGCCAGGGAGGTGAAGGTGGATTCGATGACCAGCCCACGTACCGGCAGTGGCGTTTGCTTGCCCAGTTCGGCGGCCAGGTCGATGGCTACCGCGCCGCCGAGTGAGTGCCCGTAGATCAGGCGCTTGCCGGGGTCCGGTTGCAGCACCTGGAAGCGTTCCCAGGCGATGCGCGCGTCTTCGTAGACCGTGGTTTCCGAGGGCAGCTCGCCGTGGCTCTGGCCAAAACCGCGATAGTCGATGGCCAGCACCGAGTAACCCAGGGCGTGCAATTGCTCGATGCGAAACAGCTGCCCGGTGAGGTTCCAGCGCACGCCATGCAGGTAGAGGATCGCCGGCGCGTCCTTGTTGGCTGCCGGGTACCACCAGCCATGAATGTTCTGCCCCGATTTGAAACTGGCGGGCTTGAGCTCGAATTCCTGCACCGCCTTGGGTAAGCCGCTGTACCAACTGGCGGTGCCGGGCTCGATGCGAAAAACCAGCTCGCGCTCCTTGTGTTGCAGCACCGCGCAGCCCACGGGCAGGCCGACGATCAACAGTGCCATGCACAGCAGGGGAAACCAGCGCAGGCTCAGGCGCGATAGAAAACGAGAGGGCATGAAGATTCCAGGGCAAAGGTGAAGTGGGGGTTTTACCAGATGGCCTACACAGGCAGGTATAAATTCGACGGCCGCCCACGGCGATTGCTTGCAAAGTGTTACAGCATTTGACGCCATTGATGCCAGCGCGACATGCTCGCGCTCTTTTGAGCAAAGGCCTGACCATGGACAACAGCCCCGTTCGCATCACCGCCGAAGAAACCCTCTCGGACAACTGGTACCTGCTGAAAAAATACAGCTTCGACCTGCGTCGCCGCGACGGCAGTTGGCAAGCCCAGACCCGCGAGGTGTATGACCGCGGCAATGGCGCGACCATCCTGCTGTACAACCGCGAGCAACGCACCGTGTTGCTGATTCGCCAGTTCCGCATGCCCACCTTCGTCAATGACTATCCCGGTTACCTGATTGAAGCGGCGGCGGGGTTGCTGGACAACGCCAGCCCCGAAGAGCGCATTCGCCTGGAGGCGGAGGAGGAAACCGGTTATCGCGTCGGGCATGTGGAGAAGATCTATGCGGCGTTCATGAGCCCCGGGTCGGTCACTGAGCGGATTCACTTTTTCCTCGGCGAGTACCAGCCGGGGGACCGGGTCGGCCATGGCGGCGGCCTGGAAGAGGAGGGCGAGGACATCGAGGTGCTGGAGCTGGGTTTTGAGCGCGCGCTGGCCATGGTGCAGAGCGGCGAGATCGCCGACGGCAAGACCATCATGCTGTTGCAGCACCTGGAGTTGCGCATGCTGAAAGAAGGCTGGTGAGCCCTTTCCAGCCATCCCCCTCAAACAGCACGTACATGCAATTTTCCTGACGCTGTCCTCGGCAAACTCCCCTCATCGCTGAAATTTCAAGGCAGAGGGGCATACCATGGACCCAGCACCACAGACAGGGCCCGACGAAGTCGTCACCCTGGTCGTCAAACACCTGATCAAGGCCGGCCGCGAAGCCGACTACGAAGCCTGGCTACGCCGCACCGTGCGCATCGCCGGCGAGCGTCCCGGCCACCTCGGTGTCGACGTCGTGCGCAGCAAACAGAACGGCCTGGCGCTGTTCACCTGCGTATTGCGCTACCGCTCTACCGATGACCTGGAAACCTGGCTCAATTCCCCTGAGCGCAACACCTTGATCGCCGAAGCCACGCCGATGCTGGCCGACGGCGACAAGACCGAAATCGGTGCACTCAACGAATTCTGGTTCACGCCCCTGGCCGACAGCGCCGCCAAGCCGCCGCGCTGGAAGCAGGCGGTGGTCAGCCTGTTTGTAATTTTGCCGCAGACCTTGCTGTTGCCGTTTATCTGGGGGCCGATCCTGCGTCTGCACCCGTTCCTGTCCAACTACGTGGTCTCCACCTTCCTGGTCACCGTGACCATCGTCCTGCTGGTGGTCTACCTGCTGATGCCGGCGGCTACCCGCCTGTTCGCTCCCTGGCTTGAAGCCTCTGTAAAGGAAACCCTATGAACGCCGATCTGATTCTGTTCAATGGCCAGTTCCACACCGTGGACCGGGAAAACCCGCGGGCAACTGCCGTCGCCATCCGCGAGGGGCGCTTCGTTGCCGTCGGCACCGATGGCGAGGCCATGGCCCTGCGTGGCAGCGGCACCCAGGTCATCGACCTCAAGGGCCGTACCGTGATCCCTGGCCTCAATGACTCGCACCTGCACCTGATCCGTGGCGGGCTGAACTACAACCTCGAGCTGCGCTGGGAAGGCGTGCCGTCCCTGGCCGATGCCCTGCGCATGCTCAAGGAGCAGGCCGACCGAACCCCTACGCCGCAATGGGTGCGGGTGGTCGGTGGCTGGAACGAATTCCAGTTCGCCGAAAAACGCATGCCGACCCTGGAAGAACTCAACCAGGCCGCACCGGATACCCCGGTGTTCGTGCTGCACCTGTATGACCGTGCCTTGCTCAACCGCGCCGCCCTGCGCGTGGCCGGCTACACCAAGGACACGCCGAACCCGCCGGGTGGCGAGATCGTGCGCGACAGCCACGGCAACCCCACCGGCATGCTGGTGGCGCGGCCGAATGCGATGATCCTCTACTCGACCCTGGCCAAAGGCCCGAAACTGCCGCTGGAATACCAGGTCAACTCCACCCGCCAGTTCATGCGTGAACTCAATCGTCTCGGCCTGACCAGCGCCATCGATGCCGGCGGTGGTTTCCAGAACTACCCCGATGACTACGCGGTGATCGAGCAACTGGCCAAGGATGAGCAACTGACGGTACGCATCGCCTACAACCTGTTCACCCAGAAGCCCAAGGAAGAACTCAGCGACTTCAAGAACTGGACCGGCAGCGTCACCCTGCACCAGGGCGATGACTACCTGCGCCACAACGGTGCCGGTGAAATGCTGGTGTTCTCGGCGGCGGACTTTGAAGACTTCCTCGAACCCCGTCCCGACCTGCCGCTGACCATGGAGCAGGAGCTGGAACCGGTGGTGCGCCATCTGGTGGAGCAGCGCTGGCCGTTCCGCCTGCATGCCACCTATGACGAGTCCATCTCGCGCATGCTTGATGTGTTCGAGAAGGTCAACCGCGACATCCCGTTCAATGGCTTGCCGTGGTTCTTCGACCATGCCGAAACCATCACCCCGAAGAATATCGAGCGGGTCCGCGCCCTCGGTGGTGGTATCGCGATCCAGGACCGCATGGCGTTCCAGGGCGAATATTTTGTCGAGCGCTACGGCGCCAAGGCCGCCGAAGCCACGCCACCGATCAAGCGCATGCTGGCCGAAGGCGTGCCGGTAGGGGCGGGCACCGATGCCACGCGGGTCTCGAGCTACAACCCGTGGACTTCGCTGTACTGGATGGTCAGCGGCCGCACCGTCGGTGGCCTGGAGCTGCACGCCGAAGGCCTGCCGCGCCTGACCGCGCTGGAACTGTTCACCCATGGCAGCGCCTGGTTCTCGTCCGAGCAGGGCAAGAAAGGCCAGATCAAGGTCGGCCAATTGGCGGACGTGGCGGCGCTGTCGGCGGACTTTTTCAGCGTCGATGAAGAAGCCATCAAGTGGATCGAATCGGTGCTCACCGTGGTTGGCGGCAAGGTGGTCTACGGCGCCGGCGACTTCGAAGACTTTGCACCGCCGCAGGTGCCCGTGCTGCCGGACTGGTCGCCGGTGGTCAAGGTGCCGGGGCACTGGCGTCCGAGTTCGCCTGTGCAGGCTCAAGTTCACCAATGCAGCGGCCCGTGCGGCGTGCATTCCCACAGCCACGAAAAGGCGCGCCTTTCCAGCGTGCCGGTCAGCGACTTCCAGGGTTTCTGGGGGGCGTTTGGCTGCTCGTGCTTTGCGTTCTGATACCTAAACCCACAAAGGAGTTAACCCATGACTTACAAGCGCTTGAACAAAGATGACGCCGTGGTGCTGTTGGTGGATCACCAGACCGGCCTGATCTCCCTGGTGCAGGATTTCTCCCCCAACGAATTCAAGAACAACGTATTGGCCCTGGCCGACGTGGCGAAGTTCTTCAACCTGCCGACCATCCTGACCACCAGTTTTGAAGGCGGTCCCAACGGCCCACTGGTGCCGGAACTCAAGGCACTGTTCCCGGACGCGCCGTACATTGCCCGTCCTGGCCAGATCAACGCCTGGGACAACGAGGATTTCGTCAAGGCGGTCAAGGCTACCGGTCGTAAGCAGATCATCATTGCCGGTGTGGTGACGGACGTGTGCGTGGCGTTCCCGACCCTGTGCGCCCTCGACGAAGGCTTCGAGGTGTTCGTGGTCACCGACGCCTCCGGTACCTTCAACGAAACCGTGCAACAAGCCGCCTGGGCGCGTATGACCGCCGCCGGTGCGCAACTGGTGAACTGGTTCGCCGTGGCCTGCGAGCTGCAAGTGGACTGGCGCAACGACATGGAAGGCCTGGCCAACCTGCTGTCGCCGCGCATCCCCAACTACCGCAACCTGATGAACAGCTACTCGGCGTTTACGGCCAAGTAAGTTGTTCTCAGCCTGTAGGTGATCAATGTGGGAGGGGGCTTGCCCCCGATTGCGGTGTGTCAGTCTCAGTATTGTTGACTGATGCACCGCTATCGGGGGCAAGCCCTAATGCCTAGTCAGTTAAGCGTACATCGCCTCCTGTAGGAGCGAGCTTGCTCGCGAAAAACGTCAACGATAACGCGTGCTTCCTGAATGAACGCGGCGCCTTTGAGTTTTTCGCGAGCAAGCTCGCTCCTACAAAAAGCCTTAACTGACTGGCATTAGGGCAAGCCCCCTTCCACATTTGATTTGTGGTGTTGCGACCATCCAGTTATAAAACAGCCCATCGTCTACCGAGAAGCGACAATGAACCCCTTCGAAGACATGCGCCTGTTCTGCCAGGTCATGGAATCCGGCAGCTTCACCGCCGCCGCCGAACAATTGGGCCTGTCCAAGCAATTCGTCAGCCGCCGCCTGATCCAGCTGGAAGATCGCCTCGGCGTGCGCCTGCTCAACCGCTCCACACGCCGCCTGGATGTCACGCCCCTGGGCCAGAGTTACTACGAGTCCGCCTTGCGCCTGCTCGGTGAAGTCGAGCAAGTGGAGCAGGGCATCGCCGGCCAGAACAGTGAACCGCGCGGCACCATTCGCCTGAGTGCGCCGTTGTCGTTCGCCATGGCGCACCTGGGTTGCCTGTTGCCGGTGTTCTTGCAGCGCCATCCCCAGGTGTCGGTGGAAGTTGACCTCAGCGACCGCCCGGTGGACCTCATCGGTGAGGGCTACGACCTGGTGCTGCGCATCGGCACCCTGGAAGATTCCACCCTCATCGCTCGCCGTATCGCCAGCATCGAGCGCGTGTATTGCGCCAGCCCCGAGTACCTGGCACTGCGCGGTACGCCGCTTAAACCCGAAGACCTCGCCGAACACGACTGCCTGCCCTACGGCCATGGCCGCCAGGTGCAATGGCGCTTCAAAGGCAAGCTGCAAGCACTGAATGTCACCGGCCGTATGCGCGTGAATAACGGCGAGTTGCTGCGCGATACCGCCGTCGCCGGCCTGGGCGTCACCTACCTGCCGACCTTCATCGTCGGCGACGCCTTGAAGGACGGGCGGCTGGTCACGCTCCTCGATGATTTTGCCCCCGAAGCCCTGACCCTGTCGGCGGTGTATCCCCAGCATCGGCAAAGCTCACGGCCGGTGCAGGCGCTGGTGGAGTTTCTGCGCGAACGCCTGGCTAGCGGCTGTTGAACAGCTGGCGGATCAGGTTCGGGGTGCTGCCGGTCCAGCGCTTGAATGAGCGCCGGAAATTCGCCGCATCGTTGAAGTTCAGGTACGCCGCCACTTCATCATTGCTGTAGCCCTTGACCTGGTACAGGTGCAACGCCACCTGCTTGCGCACTCGGTCCACCTGCTGTTGAAAACCGGTGTCGTGCTTGTGCAACTTGCGCTTGAGGGTCGCCGGGCTCATGGCGAAGGCCTGGGCCGCCTGTTCGAGGCTGGGCGGCTGGCGCACCTGGTCGCGCAGGTACTCGTAGAGGCAGTCGAGAAAGCTGCCGGCAAAGCCCAGCTGCTCGATCTGCTCGCGGGCTTGCCGACGTGCAACCTGGCCGGCCGTGGTCGAGGCGCCCGGCCAGGTGCGGGTGAGGTATTCGCGCGGGATCGTCATCATGTCCAGCGGGCGCTCGAAGCGCGTGTCTTCGCCCAGATGCACCCAGTACTGCTCGATATAACGCGGTTCGGCATGGCTGAAACTGCACGCCCACGGCAGGCGTTCGCCGCTGAGCCATTGGCTCATGGCAACCAGCGAGGTCATGCTGGCTTCCAGCAGGAAGCGCCAGTGTTCGCCGGCGCCGCAACTGTCCAGCCAGTACAGGTAGGCGTGGTGCTCATCCAGTTCCAGTTGCAGGGTGGCCAACGGGCTGAGCAGCACCTGTTGCTGGATCAGGATTTCCAGGGCCTGGTGCAGGTTCTGCGCATGCCCAAGGGCGTGGCTGGCGGCGCCGTAATAGCCCGGTAGCAGGCGCTGGCCAAACAGGAAGCTGCTGTCGTCGGCGTCCAGTAACTTGCGGCTGTTGCCGATCAAGCCGAAAAACTGCTGCGGGCTCAGGTGCGCGGTGCCGGCCAGGATGTCCTCGTGAAACAGCCCGGTGCCGCGCAGCAGGCGATGGCTGTCGATGTCGCGGGACAAGGCCAGGTCGATCAGCGTGGCGGGTTGGTAATGCCCTGGGATAAAGCGGCTGTCGGCTTCATACCAGCTGGTTTTCACGGCCATCTCAGGCACTTTTCGCAAGGGGTTGCTTGGCCCTGGCCAATGCCAGGTTCAGGCGCTTGAGCAAGTCCTGGGGCGGTTCTTCAAGGGCCATGACCACGGCGGTGGTCGCCGCCAGTTGCAGGCGTTCGCCCTGTTGCCGGGTCTTGTGGGCCAGGCCGCGCACCGCTTGCTGCAACTCCAGCGCCAGCTCCTTGGCCTGGCGTTCGCCGGTGTTGGGCAGCAGCACCACAAAACGGTCGCCGGCCAGGCGGCACAGCAGGTCCTGGCGGCGCAGGTTGAGCAGCAGCAAATGGCTGAGGGCCTGCAACACCGCGTCGCCCTCGGCATGCCCGTAGGCCTGGTTGATCGCGGCGAAGTTGTCCAGGTCCAGGGCCAGCAGCGACAGCGGTTGTTGCTGCTCGCGGCTGTCCTGCAGGCTGTCGGCCAGTTGGCGCTTGAGGTAGTCGGCGCCGGCCAGCGGTGTGAGTTTGTCGAACAGTCGATGTTCACGGAACAAGCGCTCGCGCTTTTCCATCTGCGCGCTGATCGCCAGTTGTTCGCGGTGCCAGTGGTAGATGCCGATGGTCAGCAGGATCATGCCCACCGGCATCGGCCCGGACTCGAGCCAGTGGTCCCAGGTGATGCTGTCGGGCAGGCGGATAAATTCGTCGAGGCTGTCGATCCACCAGGAGAAAAAGATGCACGACAGGCCCAGCGCCAGGTAATTGGTGACGCGCCCGGCGGGGCGGCTTTTGAGCACCAGGCCCAGCCATACCAGAGCGAGCAGGGCGGAACCGCCTTCGCCGAAGATATCCAGCCACACCCATTCGCTGACGCTTTTCAACTCGCCGCAGGCCAGGTGCAGGATCAGCCCGAGGTTGGCCGCGATCAGCAGCAACGAGAGTTTCCAGCGGTGGGGCTTGAGCACGGAAAACATGGCCGCAGGTCCTTGGGCGAATGAGTGGTGGGCGCCAGCACAGCAGATGGATGTGACCGTTGGATGACGGTGGAGGAGGGTCGAATCAGCTCAGCTCAAACACACGGGCGATCAAAAAATGTGGGAGGAGCTTGCTGTGGTGAGCGGGCTTGATGTGGTGAGCAGGCTTGCTGTGGTGAGCGGGCTTGCCCCGCGCCGGTCTGCGAAGCAGGCCCCCCGTATCCTCAGTGAACCCGTCGGGGGGATAACAGGGGATCTACACAGGTCATATCAGCTCATTTGCACCTGCAGGACTGCTCTAAACCCCGGTTTACAGGCCTTCGCGCCGTCCCCTGTCACAGAACCGTCATCCCCCACCCCTAGCGTGCCCTCCCAGTTGCCGGGCCCCTTGCCTGGCGCCAACGGATTCTTGGGGAGGATTGCATGTACAAGCGCACCGGGCTCGTCAGCTTTACGCTTACCGCCTTGGCCCTGGCGATGGCCAGTGAACGGTTGAGCGCCGCCGAAGCGAGCGCCACCGAGCACGTCGAGGTGGTCGGCCAGGCTGCCGCCATCGACCAGGCGCTCAAGGAGCAACGCAGCGCCGACAGCATCAAGAGCGTGGTGCATGCCGACGGCGTGGCCCAGTTGCCGGATCAGAACGTCGCCGAAGCGGCGCAGCGCCTGCCGGGCATCAGTGTGGAGCGCGACCAGGGCGAAGGGCGCTTTGTCAGCGTGCGCGGCCTGGGCCCGGACCTCAACAGCGTCACCATCAACGGCACCCTGGTGCCCGCCCCGGAAAGCGCGCGCCGCGCCGTGGCCCTCGATGTACTGCCTTCGGAACTGGTGCAATCGCTGTCGGTGATCAAGACCCTCACCCCGGACATGGACGCCAATTCACTCGGCGGCACCGTCGATGTGCAAAGCCTCTCGGCCTTCGACCATAAAGGTTTGTTCTACACCGGCAGCAGCGAAGCCAGCTACGACAAGAACACCCACCAGACCAGCCCGAAATTCTCCGGCGCCGCCAGTAACCGTTTCAGCCTCGGCGACGGCATTGACAACTTCGGCGTCGCCGCAGCGCTGAGTTGGCAGAAACGCGACTTCGGTTCGGACAACGTCGAAACCGGCGGCGCCTGGGACTTCACCGACGGCGCCCGGCTCAACGAGTTCGAACAGCGCGACTACGACATCAGCCGCGAGCGTGCCGGCGGTGGCCTGAACTTCGACTACAAGCCCGACGACCTCAGCAGCTACTACCTGCGCACCCTCTACAGCCGCTACACCGACACCGAAACCCGCAACTCCACCAGCATCGAGTTTGCCGACCCCCAGGCCCCGGGCCAACTGGGTGATGCCGAGGGCAAGCGCAAGCTGAAAAACCGTGAGGAAACCCAGGAAATCCAATCCTATGTATTCGGCGGCGAACGCATGCTCGGCCTGTGGACCTTAAGCGGCCAGGCCGGCTACAGCCAGTCCAGCGAAGACAGCCCGGCGCATATCGCCGGCGCCACCTTCGACGGCGGCGACTTTGCAGGCAGCGGTTTCTACGACAAGGACAAACCCCGCCCGATCATCGGCAGCGGCTTCTACGACGCCAGCAACTTCAGCCTCGACAAGGTCGACTGGGAAAAACAGAACACCACGGACACCGAGAAAAACCTGCGCCTGGACCTGGCTCGCGACTATGACCTGAGCGGCTATGCGTCCCAGGTCAAGTTCGGCGGCAAGGTCAGCCGCCGCAACAAGGACAACGACCTGGAGGCCTGGGTCTACGAAGACTTCGACACCCTCGGCTTCAGTGCCGACCAACTCAACCTCAGCCGCTTCCAGAAGGGCAGCGTCGACTATCGCCTGGGCAACTACGGCCCCGGCATCAGCCCCGGTGCCATCAAGCAGCTGATCGGCAGCCTCAACCCGGCGGACTTCTATGACGAGACCGAATCGCGGGTCAACGACTTCACCATCCGCGAGGACATCAACGCCGGCTACCTGATGAACACCCTCGACGTTGACGACTGGCGCTTTATCGCCGGGCTGCGCTACGAAGGCACCGAGTTCGAAGCCAAGGGTACGGGTGCCACCGATGGCGTGTTCACGCCCACCGAGACCAAGCGCCGCTATCACCATTGGCTGCCGGGCCTGCATGCGCGCTACCAGATCGACAAGAACACCCAGGTGCGCGCGGCCTGGACCAAGTCGGTGGTGCGCCCGACGTTCGGCCAGATGGCGCCGGGTTTTGTGATCGACGATGACGAAGCCACCTTCGGCAACCCGGACCTCAAGCCCCTGGAATCGAGCAACCTTGACCTGGGTATCGAGCACTTCATGGGCCGCGCCGGCACCGTGTCGGCGTTTGTGTTCTACAAGGACATCAAGAATTTCGTCTACAACACCGACCTCGCCGGCACCGGCGCCTGGACCAATTTCTCCGAGGCTCACACCTATGCCAACGGCGACAGCGCCAAGCTCTACGGCCTGGAACTGGCCTACTCACAGAAGTTCGACTGGCTGCCCGCACCGTGGAACGGTTTGCTGATCGGCGCCAACAGCACCTTCAGCCGCTCCAGCGCCGATATCGAAGGCTTCGACGCCGCCAGCGGCACGAATCGCAAGCGCAACATCAGCCTGCCCAACCAGTCGGACACCGTCGGCAATCTGATGCTCGGCTGGGAGGACGACAAGCTCAGCCTGCGCCTGTCGGCCAACTACAAGTCGGCCTACCTGTATGAACTGGCCTCGATCAACGACAAGGCCCACGACCTGCACGTCGACGCCCAGACCTTCGTCGACTTCAGCGCGCGCTACTCGCTGACCAAGAACCTGCAAGTCAGCTTCGAAGCCCAGAACCTCACCGATGAGTCGTACTTCGTCTACACCGGCCACCGCAGCTACAACGGCCAATACGAAGAGTACGGCCCGACCTACAAGGTGGGACTGACCTTCACTCATTTCTAACTCACACCTCGATTCCAATGTGGGAGGGGGCTTGCTCCCGATGAGGGGGGCCAGTTGTGCATCCTTCACTGATTGACCGCTATCGGGAGCAAGCCCCCTCCCACATTGGAACTCCATTGTTTTCGAAGGATTTGTTTGTACATGAGAATTTCCAAGCTGTACTTGCTGATATCGGTGTTGACCTGCACTCATGCACTGGCTGCCGATCTGACCCTGACGCCTTGGGCGCCATCCTTGAAGGCCGAAGCCGTGGCCTTCCTGCCCAACACCACCGAGCGCCTGGCCACCAGCACCCGCGACGGCCTGCAACTGCTCGACAGCCAGGGCGCCGAGCTGGCGCGTTTCAACGGTAACTTCAGCAGCCTCGACATCCGCGCCGCAGGTACCCAGGTGCTGGTCGCCAGCCTCGACAACGAGCGCCAACAGGCGTTGCTGATCAGCCTGGACAGCGCCAGCAAAAGCTGGGGCAAACCGCTGTACCTGCCGACCCGCGACTACCCGGTAAATGGCTTGTGCCTGTACCGCGACGCCGCGGCCAATCTGTTTGTGTTCCTGGTGGGCGAAGAGGGCAAGGGCGAGCAATGGCTGGTGGGCAACGGCGCGACGCTGCTCACCGCCCCCCAGCGTGTACGGGGTCTGCCGCTGCCGCCGTCGGCGCAGTTCTGCCAGGTGGACGACGCCACCCAGCAGTTGGTGGTGAATGAAGAGAATGTCGGCTGGTGGGCCTACCCGGCGCACCCGGAAGCCGAGGTGAAACGCACGCCGGTGGCGCTGTTCGACACTCCCAAGCGCGAAGCCGGGGCCATGGCGCTGGTACCCGGTGGTGTGGTTGCCCTGGACCCGAAGACCGCCCGGTTACACCTGTTCCAGCACACCGGCGAGCGCTGGGTGGAGCAACCGAGCCTGGGCCTGCCGGGCCTGAAAGAGCCGGAGCAATTGGCGCTCAATGGCCGCCAGCTGCTGGTGCGCGATGATGACAGCGGCACGCTCTACCAGGCCAGGCTCGACTGGCAGGCCACGCCCGTCGCGGCGGCTGCGGTGCTGCCGGAAGTCGCGGCCTTGCGCCAGAGCGACCCGGTCGGCCGCCAGGGCGATGCGGCGGATGACCCGGCGATCTGGATTCACCCGCAAACCCCGGCCAACAGCCGTGTGCTCGGCACCAACAAGAAACAGGGCCTGCTCGCCTACGACCTCGACGGCAAGCTGTTGCAGGAACTGGCGGTGGGCCGCCTGAATAACGTCGACGTACGCCCCAACTTCAAGCTTGGCGCGCAAACGGTGGACCTGGCGGTGGCGAGCAATCGCGATCACAACAGCCTGAGCCTGTTCAGCATCGACCGCCAGAGCGGCGAGCTGCGAGAGGCCGGTGAAGTGCCCACGCCGCTCAAGGAAATCTATGGCATTTGCCTGTTCCAGCCCGCCAGCGGCGAGATCTACGCGATTGCCAACGGCAAGGACGGCACCTTCCTGCAATACCGCCTCAGTGCGCCGGACGGCCGTGTGCATGGCGAGCTGGTGCGTCAGTTCAAGGTCGACAGCCAACCCGAAGGCTGTGTGGCCGACGACCAGCGCCAGCGCCTGTTTATCGGTGAGGAAGACGTCGGCGTGTGGGCGGTGGATGCGCGCGCCGATCAACCGGCGACGTTGACCAGCGTGATCAAGGTCGGCCCGCAATTGCATGCGGATGTCGAGGGCCTGGCGCTGTACCAAAGCGATAAACATGACTACCTGGTGATCTCCAGCCAAGGCAATGACAGCTACCTGGTGGTGGATGCCGAACCGCCGTTTGCCGTGCACGGCGGCTTTCGCGTCGGCTTGAACGCCGCCGCCGGTATCGACGGTGCGTCGGAAACCGATGGCCTGGAAGTCACCGCCATCAACCTCGGCGGGCCATGGAGCCAAGGCATGCTGGTGGTGCAGGACGGGCGCAAGCGCATGCCCGAGCAAACCCAGAACTTCAAGTTCGTACCCTGGGCCGAGGTCACCCGCGCATTGAAATTGCCGTGAACCGTCATCAACCGGTCATCACTTTTTAATCGAATGGGAGATTCACTATGCACGCGACGATGGAACATATGACGATCTGGGGACTGATCAGCGACGCCAGCCTGTTGGTCAAGGCTGTCATGCTCACCTTGCTGTTGGCGTCCTTGCTCAGCTGGTACCTGATTATCCAGCGCGGCAGTGTGCTGCGCCGCCTGGAGCGTCAGTTGAACGGTTTTGTGCAGCGCTTTCGCGCCGCGCCGGATCTGCAGGCACTGTCCCGTGAGATCCAACAGGCGGGCGAGGGCGGCATTGCGCCGATCTTTATCGCCGGGGTCCAGGAATACCAGCACTTGCACAGCCATGACCCGGCGGTGCTCGAAGGCGTGGAGCGGGCCTTGCAGGTGGCGATCACCGAGCAGGAAATCGAGCTGGAAAAGGGCCTGCAATTTCTGGCGACCGTGGGTTCGGTCAGCCCGTACATCGGCCTGTTCGGCACGGTGTGGGGCATCATGAATTCGTTTATCGGCTTGTCCCAGGTGCAACAGGCGACGTTGTCCACCGTAGCGCCGGGCATTGCCGAAGCCTTGATCGCCACGGCCATCGGCCTGTTCGCGGCGATCCCGGCGGTAATCGCCTACAACCGCTTCGCGGCGCGCGGCCAGACCCTGCTCACCCGTTACTACGCGTTTGGCAATGAGCTGCAGGTACGCCTGCACCGCACCCTGCGCGGTACGTCGATCAACCTGGCCGTCGCCGCCTGAAAGGAGCAACTCCCATGTTAGTCAGGCCGCAACGCAAGCACGGGCCCAAGGCCGAGATGAACGTGGTGCCGTATATCGACGTGATGCTGGTGCTGCTGGTGATCTTCATGGTCACCGCGCCGATGCTGACCCAGGGCGTGAAGATCGACCTGCCCAAGGTCGCCGCCGAGGCGTTGGCCACCGACACCCGCCAGCAGATCCTCACGCTGTCGGTAAAGGCCGACGGTGGCTACTACTGGAACCTCGGCGGCGAACTCGATACCCAGCACCAGACCGACAGCGCCGTGAGCCTGGATGAAATGGGCGCCAAGGTCATGCAGGTGGTGGCGGCGCGCAGCGACACCCAAGTCTATATCCGCGCCGACGACAACGCCGGTTACGGCCGTGTGGTCGCGGCCATGGCGGTGTTGCAGAAGGGTGGTGTCAGCAACCTGGGGCTGGTGACCGAGGCCCCGCAATGACGGCGATGATCATGCACAGTCCCACCCTGACGATGGCGCCCCGGGATGCTTCGGGGTTTTGGAGAAACAGCCTCGCCGCCAGCCTGGCGGTGGCGCTGCACGTCGGCGTGCTGGCCGCGTTGATGCTGGGCTGGTCGACGCAAAAGCCCGTGGTGGATGCCCCTCGGGTGATGCACACGCAGTTGGTCATGCTGCCACCGGCGCCAGCGCCCGAGCCTGAACCGGTGGTGGCTGCCCCCGTACCGCCGGAACCGGTGGTGATACCGGTGCCGGTAAAGCCCGTGGTCGATCCACAGGTCCAGGCGCAAAAACTCGAGAAAGCCGCCTTGGCGCGTAAACGCGTCGAAGACAAGAAACTCGAGCAGCAGCAGGAACGCCTGGCCAGCGAACAACGCAACCGCGAGCTGGAACAACAACGCCTCGATCAGCAACGCCTGGCCGCTGAAAAAGCCCGGGCAGCCACCCCCGCGCCAGCCCCTGCACCGGCCTTCGACAGCCGCCAATACCAACCCCTGAGCAAGGAGGCACCGGACTATCCCGAGCGCGCCCTGGACAAGAACATCGAGGGCGACTGCACCTTGGAGTACAGCGTCAACACCCAAGGCCGCGTGGAAAATCCCAAGGTGCTGGACGGCTGCCACCCGTTGTTTATCCGGCCTTCACTGGCGGCGGCGAACACTTTCCGCTACCAGCCGAGGATCGTTGATGGCAAGGCCGTGGCCGTACCGGCGGTGCGCAATACCTTCCATTACCGCATCAAGTAACGCACTCAGAGGTCATAGCGCACCGACAGCAACAGCGTGCGCGGATCGTTGACCGAGTAATAACGGGCGCCGCTGGACGGCACATAGCCCACCGATTGCGGGTAAGCGCGGTCCAGCAGGTTTTTCACCGCCAGGGTGGTGGTCCAGTGGCCGTCGCCGCTGATGTAGCGAGTGTTGGCGTTCCAGAAGGTTTGCTGCGGCACTTCCTGGATGTCGTCGTTCAGCGCGTTGGCGTAGGACTTGGTCTGGAACTGCGCATCCGTGCCCGCCAGCCAGGTGCCCGGCAGGCCTGCGGGAATGGTGTAGTTCAGGCCGACACTGGCGTTCCAGCGCGGCGAGAACACCAGTTGTTTGCCATTGGCATCGACCCCGGCACCGCTGGCGTTCTGGAAGTCGTCGTACTGGCTCTCCAGGTAGCCGAGGTTGGCGCTCAGTTGCAGGTCGCGGCTCAGGGCGGTGAGGGTTTCCAGCTCGACGCCGTAGGTGTGGGCCTGGCCGACGTTGGTGCGCAGGCTCACCCCCAGCGCCGGGTCGTAGGCGTTGGTCTGCAGGTCTTTGTAGTCGTTGTAGAACAGCGCGACGTTGGCCCGCAGGCGCTGGTCGAAGAAGTCGCCCTTGAAGCCGGTTTCCCAGGTGGTCACGTCTTCCGGCGAAAACGCCTGCTCGGCGGCGGCGCGGGTCGGCGCACGGTTGTCGTATCCGCCGGCCTTGAAGCCCTTGGCGACGTAGGCGTACTGGTTGAGGTGCGGCGTCCAGGCATATTCGAAGCCGATTTTCGGGCTGGTGGACTGCCAGGATTTGCTCGACTCGGCCGCGAAGTTGGTGCCGGTAATCTGCCTGTCGGTATTGATCGCGTAATTGGTGAACTCGAAGTTCTTGTGTTCGCGGGTAAAGCGCAGGCCGGCGATCAGCGACAGCTGCGGGGTGATCTTGTAGGTGCCCTGGCCATACAGCGCGTAGCTTTCGGTGTTGGTGGTGCTGTACTGGCCCTGGCCGATCACCCGGTTGCGTGCGATGGAGTAGGTGAGGTTGTCGCGGTCGGCATCGAAGCGTTCGCGGTACAGGTACAGGCCGGTGCTGAAGCTGAAGTCGTCATAGTCGCCGTTGAGCTGGAATTCCTGGGTGGCGTAGTTTTGCTTGTAGAGGATCAGGTTGTTCTGGATCAGCGCGGCCTGGCCAGAGTTGTCGTAGTCCACCGGCTGGTTGAAGGACGACCATGCAGTGACCGATTTGACATTCAAGTGATCGTTGATCGCATAGATCGCGCGCAACACCGAACTGCCCTGGTCAAGGCGGTTTTTCGGGTCGAGGCTGCTGTAGCTCTTGAACTTGTCGAAACGGCCATTGGCGTCGAACGGCGAGTAGCTGGTGGTGTCGCCACGGTCAAAAGTGCCGGCCAGGGTCAACTGCACATCCCAGGGTGAATCCTCCGGTTTGTAGCGCAGCTTGCCGCGGTAGGACTGGATATCGACGTTGTTGACATCCTTGCCCCGGGTCGGGTTGGACACCGTGCCGTCGCGGCTCAGGCGGATCGCCGAAAAGCTGCCGAACAACGCGTTGTCCACCAGCGGGCCGCTGATCAGGAAACGGCCGTTCTGCGCATTGTAATTACCCGCACCGAGCTCGACGAAACCACGGGTTTCCTGATTGGGGTCGCGGGTGATCACGCGGATCGCCCCCGCGCTGCTGTTGCGCCCGTACAGGGTGCCCTGGGGGCCGCGCAGCACTTCGACGCGCTCGACGTCATTGAAGTCGAGCATCGAGGAAATCGCCCGTGGGATGTACAAGTCGTCGGCGTACACCGCCACGGCGGCTTCCTGGATCGGGTCGGTTTCACCGATGCCGCGAATGCCATAGGTCTGGGCGCTGTAGGAGATCGACTGGCGGCTGAGAGTCAGGTTCGGCACCTGGCCCGACAGGTCGCGCACGCTGCGGATCTGCTTGTCGTCGAGGCTCTTCTCGTCGAAGGCGGAAATCGCCAGCGGGGTTTTCTGCAAGTCTTCACTGCGGTGCTCGGCCGTGACATTGACCACCGGTAGCGCGGCGTCATCGGCGTGGGTGTACGCGCCGAACAGGGCGAGGGAGACAGCAAGGGTGAGGCGATTGGGCGCGGCGATGTGGCTCATGGTAGGACCCTGAGAAAGTGGTGGTTCAGGCAAGGCCTCCACCTGGTCAGGGGTCGGTGCTGGACATAACAATATGGATAGGAAAGGCGTTCGTAAAAGTCCGTTTTGTTATATGTTAATTATTAAAAATATGCATTTAAGTATTTTTTATGATGCGTATATCTGATGATATTTTTCGTCTGGCCGCATAACCAAATGTGGGAGGGGCGGTGCGACGATTCGACTTGCTCCCGATGGCGGCCTTCGGGCCGACCATGTCGTTGGATTTGACCGAGTACATATCCGTTGCTGCGGTCACGGCGGCTATTGGTTCCGCCCTTACGGCGGGTCACTTTTGGAAGAGCGCCAAAAGTAACCAAAAACGCTTCGCCCCAACACTCGGCACCTCGCCTAGGCTCGGTGTGCCCGAACGAAGGCTTTGGAGCGTGGGCCGCCGCGATGGGCCATCCTTGGCCCAGCGCGGCTAACCCGGCGTCCTGCCGGGTTACCCACGCTCCAAAGCCTGCGTTCGGCCAGCGTGTTTGACGGGGCGATTTGAGATCAAAAGCCAAAGCGCGGCGGCCTTAGAGCCGACCGGAGTTGGGTCTGGTGTACTCGGTAAATGTGGGAGGGGGCTTGCCCCCGATGAGGGAGTGTCAGTCACTTATTTTTTAACTGACCCGGCGCTATCGGGGGCAAGTCGAATCGTCGCACCGCCCCTCCCACATTTGGATCTCCACATATCAGCTAGACCTCGGTCTGCTTTTGCTCTGCTTTTGCTCTGCTTTTGCTCTGCTTTTGCTCTGCTTTTGCTCTGGCTTTTGATCTTGATCTCAGGCGCCCCGTTAACCACGCTGGCCGAACGCAGGCTTGAATCCGTGGGTAACCCGGCAGGACGCCGGGTTAGCCGTCCTGGGCCAAGGATGGCCCATGACGGCGGCCCACGGATTCAAGCCTGCGTTCGGGCATACCGAGCCTAGGCGAGGTACCGAGTGGTGGGGCAAGAGCCCTTTTGGTTACTTTTGGGGCTCTTTTCCAAAAGTGACCCGCCGTAAGGGCGGAACCCTAAGCCGCCGTTACCGCAGCAACGGATATGTACTCGGTCAAATCCAACGACATGGTCGGCCCGAAGGCCGCCATCGGGAGCAAGTCGAATCGTCGCACCGCCCCTCCCACATTTTTGAACGGCATCAGGCGTTAGCCAGATTCGCCAGTGCGATCCCTGAAACGTAGCGCTCCAGATTCGCCAAAAACGTATCGGCAATCTCGTTGCGGCTATTGGTCGAAATCGCCGACGTATGCGGCGACAACCGCACCCGTGGGTGGCTGTACAGCGGGTGCCCATCCGGCAAGGGCTCCGGCTCGGTCACGTCAAGCGATGCCAGGCCGATCCGGCCGTTATCCAGCGCCTCCAGCAACGCCTCCTGATCGAGCAAGCCGCCGCGCGCGATGTTGATCAGGTGCAGTCCCGGCTTGGCGCTGCCCAGCACATCGCGGTTGATGATATGCCGCGTGGCGTCGGTCAGTGGCGCGGCCACTACCAGATGGTCGGCGCGGGCGAACAGGTCGTGGATGTCGTTGGCGGCCTGCACTCCTGCGCCGAACGGTGCCTGGCTCTGACGCAGGGCCACAACGTTGATGCCCAGGCCCAGGGCTTTTTGCGCCAGGCTTTCACCAATCGCACCAAAGCCGAGGATGCCCAGGGTGATGCCCTTGAGTGGGCGCAGGGCGGTGAAATTCCATTGCGAGTCCTTCACCCAGATGTCCGGTAAATGCTTGGCCGCGGCAAAGATCGCCGCCAGGGCGAACTCGGCGAGGTTGTCGGCGGCGCTGCCCCGGGAGGTGGTCACCGGCGGGCCGTTGAACAGCCATTGCGGGTAGAAGTCGATGCCCGATGAGACCAAATGCACCCATTGCGCGCCGTAGGGCCAGCCCGGTGGCGGGGTGTCCGGGGCGGTGTAGCCGCGCACGTTGATCGGGCGCAGCAGCAGGATATTCGCCTGGGGCGGCAGGTCGCTCGGCACGCCCGCCGGCACGCCGATCACCTGGGCTCCGGGGTGGATCGCAGTGAGGCGTGCGCGGATCACCTCGTTGTAGTCTTCGTCCAACTGGCTGGCAATAATCACCTGAGTCATGTGCGTTCCTTCTGGCGTTGGGCGAACACGGCTTTACCGACACCTTGCAGCACCGCATCGTTCTGCGGGGTATGCACGCGACTGCACAGCACATCGCGGTAGTGGCGTTGCAGCGGGCTATGGCGTGACAGACCGGGGTTGCCGGAGGCCTCGATGGCCAGCTCCACCGCGCGGATGGCGTTGTGGGTGACCAGGTACTTCAACTGCGCGGCGTTGGCGGCCGGGGTGTGGCCGTCGGCGGCGGCGTCGAGCAGGCTGCGGTTGGCGAACAGCAGGGTGTCGATATGCCCGACGGTTTCCTGGAAACGCGGCAATGTCGACAACGCCGCACCGAGGTTGGACGGCGTGCGTTCTTCCAGCCAGTTCACCAGCCAGTCCCGCGCGGCCTGGGCCACGGCGTCATACACCGAGGACAGCAACACTGACATCCACAGGAAGCCGTCGGCATCCAGTTCCGGTTGCGGCGCGCTCCAGGGGCTGACGCTGACGGCGTGGTCCAGCGGCACCAGTACGTTGTCGAGCAGCACTTCATGGCTGCAGGTGGCGCGCATGCCGAGGTGGTCCCAGGTGTCGATGATGCTCACGCCGGGGCTGTCCTTGGGCACCAGCCAGGCGCCCACCAGCGGGTCGGTGTCATCGCTGCGCGCCCATACGCTGAACCAGCTCAGGCCATGGCTGCCGGTGGAGTAGATCTTGCGCCCGCTGATGCGCCAACCCTCGGCAGTGCGCACGGCGGTGGTCGCCGGCAGCCCGCCACGGGCCGGGGTGCCGAGGTCGGGTTCGACGCGCAGGGCGTTGATCAATGCGCCGTTGCGCACCGCGTCCTCGGCCACTTGTGTACGCAGATGGGGCGGCCAGGTCTTGCTGTCTTGCAGGCGGGTATGTTGCAGGTATTGCATCACCAGGATCAGTGCGGTGGACGGTTCGCCCTTGGCAATTGCACTGATCGCCTTGCGCGCCTGGGGCAGGCTGGCACCGCCGCCACCGAGGGCTTTGGGCACGGTGAGGGCGACCAGGCCGTGGTCATGCAGCCGCTGGAAGTTGGCATGGGGGAAGGCGCCGCTCTCGTCATACAGGTGCGCGGTGCCGGCCAGTTCGGTGCTGAGGCGTTCGAGCAGGGCGTCGAAGTTGGCGACTTCCACGGAGCGTAGAGACGGTTGGGTCATGGGGTGATCACCCGTAATTTTGTAGGAGCGAGCTTGCTCGCGAAAAACCGGAGAGCGCCGAGGGGAGTCAGATGTCCCGCGTTATCGTTAACGATCTTCGCGAGCAAGCTCGCTCCTACAGTGAGGGATTCGCTCATGCCAGCGCCTCCTGCGGTTCTTCCACCTCGATGCTGTAACGGTTGGCCGGTACGGCCAGGCCAAGGTTGTCGCGCAGGGTGTGGCCGGTGTATTCGCTACGGAACAGGCCACGCTGTTGCAGCACCGGCACCACCAATTCGGTGAAGTACTGCAAGCCGTCCGGCAGCACCGAGTTGATGATGAAACCATCGCTGGCGCCGCGTTCGAACCAGGTCTGGATCGCGTCGGCGACTTGCTCCGGGGTGCCGACAAAATCACGCTTGGGCCGCGAGAAGCGCAGCGCCACTTCGCGCAGGGTCAGGCCTTCGTCCCTGGCCAGTTGCTTGATGCGGTCGGAGCCGCCTTTCTGGCTGTTGGCGCCCAGGTCGCCGAGTTCCGGGAACGGGGCGTCCAGCGGGTACTGGCTGAAGTCGTGGTCGTTGAACGGGCGGCCGAGGGCGACGATGGCGTCTTCCACGGTGACCAGCTCCACGGCCTGCTGGTAGCGGCTTTCCACTTCGGCCTCGTCGCGGCCGACAATCGGGCGGATGCCCGGCAGGATCGACAGGCTGTCGGCGTCACGGCCAAAGCCTTTGGCGCGCCGTTTGAGGTCCTGGGTATACGCCAGGCCTTCTTCGATGCTCTCCACATGCACAAAGATGGCGTCGGAGTTCTGCGCCGCAAAGTTACGTCCGTCTTCGGACGTGCCCGCCTGGAAAATCACCGGTTGGCCCTGGCGCGAGCGCGCAATGTTCAGCGGGCCTTTGACCGAGAAAAACTCGCCTTTGTGGTTCAGCGCATGCAGCTTGCCCGGGGTAAAGAATTCGCCGCTTTGCTTGTTGTAGGCAAAGGCGTCGTCTTCCCAGGAGTCCCACAGGCCCTTGACCGTGTTCAGGTGTTCCTTGGCGATGCGGTAGCGCACGGCATGGGGTGGGTGTTCGGCTTTACCGAAGTTGTCGGCGGTGCCGCTGAGCCACGAGGTCACCACGTTCCAGCCGGCGCGACCGCCGCTGATATGGTCCAGGGACGCGAACTGGCGCGCCACCTGGTAGGGCTCGGTGTAGCTGACGGTCACGGTGGCCACCAGGCCGATATGGCTGGTGAGTGCGGCCAGGGCCGAGAGGATGGTCAGCGGCTCGAAGCGGTTGAGGTAATGCGGGCTGGACTTGGCATGGATGTGCAGGCTGTCGGCGATGAACACGAAGTCGAACTTGGCCGCTTCGGCGAGTTCGGTCTGCTGTTTGTAGAAGCCGAAATTCGTACTGGCATTCGGTTGCGCCTGCGGATGGCGCCATTCGCCCCAGCCGTGTCCGACACCGTGGACCATGGCGCCCAATTTCAAATGGCGGGGTTTCAATTGATGTGGCGTGCTCATGTTCTGCTCCTTCAGCGTGATGCTTGGTTGTTGGGGACGCGCTTGGCGTTAAAGCTCGTGTCGAAGCCCTGGGACACGTCGATGTGCCGGGGCAGCAGGCCTTCTTGCTGGTAGGTGTCGGCGGTGGCCTGCAGGCCACTGATCACGCTGTCGTCAATCAGCACCGGGCTCAGGCGGGTTTCCTTGGCCACGGCCACATGCACGGCCAGCGGCAGCCCGGTGATTTTGGCCTGGGCGGCGGCGTACTCGTCGGGGTGGGTATTGGCCCAGGCGTAGGCGCGGTCGACGCGGGCGACAAAGTCGTCCAGCTGCGTGCGCTTGTCGGCGATGGCCTGGCGGGTGGCGGCGAGGTACAGGTGGTTGCTCAACAGCGTGTTGCCGCTGGCCAGGATCCGCGCCTGGCTTTGGGACGTGACGACGGTGGTGTAGGGGTCCCAGGTCGACCAGGCGTCGACAGTGCCGTTATCCAGCACCAGGCGCGACTCGCTGGGCAGCAGGAAAATGAACTGCACATCCTTTGTGGTCAGGCCGGCCGTGGCCAGCGCCTTGATCGCCAGGTAATGGCCGATGGACCCACGCCCGGTGACGATTTTCTTGCCCTTGAGGTCGGCCACCGTCTTGATCGGCGAATCCTTGGGCACCAGCAGGGCGGTGGTGTTACGCCCTTCGGCGTGGATGATGCTGACCACCTTTAGCGAGGCGCCGGCGCCAAGGGCAAACACGTAGGGCGCGTCGCCCAGGGCACCAATGTCCACGGCTCCGGCATTCAAGGCTTCGCCCAGGGGCGAGGCGGACGGGAATTCCGACCACTGGATTTCATAGGGCACGTTTTTCGTTTCGCCGGAGACTTCCAGCAGCGTCTTGATCGTCGATTTCTGATTGGCCACCCGCAGCGGTTGCAGGTCGGCGGCGTGGGCGCAGGTGGCCAGGCCAAGGGCCAGGGCAGTGCCCAGGAGCAGGCGTTTGAACGGAGTGGAAAAGACCATGGGATGCTGGCTCCAGGCAGATCGTGAAAGGGTTCGGCTACCTCCGCCTGGAGAAGGGGTCGGTGAGGAGTTCACGTTATGCTCATAAAAACCTTCTGTGAAGGTCTTTTTGGTTATATGTTAATTATTAAAAATATTAAGATAATTGGTTATCTAATATGCGGTTTATGTATTTTTCGAATAGGTAATTGCGGCTGAGGTGCCTGGGTGTCCAAGGGGGCGGCGCCAATCGCTCTCAGCGCAGGTTTGCATAGTGCGAAGTTGTCTAGGCCACTGTCATTCTTCACAGGTGTCCAGGCGTTGCGCCGGGCAGAAAATGGCAGTACGCAGCCAAGTCAGCTGCGAATAAACGATGGGGGTATTTTTACTCTCTCAGCGAACCAGTGAGGATTCGTCATGTTCAAATTATTGGCAACCACATGTGTCATGTTCAGCCTGCTGTTCGGCACCCAGTTCAGCGTGGCCTCGCAAATGGAGGCGGGTGTCCACGCCATGCAGTCTCAATTGAGCGGTAGCTCGGGGACGGTTTCTTGCACCGACACAGAAGAAAGAAAGTAACGCAGTACCCCCCGCCCCATCAGCCTGGGGCAGCGCCTGCTCCCGCAGTGGGGGCAGGCGTGCCTGGGGTCAAATGACGTAAAACCCATGGGTCCCATCGCGGGCCAGTTGCTCCACCAGACCGAATTCCCAGTCCAGGTAGGCCTGCATGGCTTCCCTGGGGTTGTCGGTGCCTTCGTACGGTCGGCGGTAGCGGTCGATGCGCGGCGAGGCCAGGTGGGTTTCGCCTTCTTCCAGTGGCAGTTGCGCGTTGATCCAGGCGGCGGTGCCGTTTTGCAGCAGGAACACTTGCTTGCCGGTGATCGCTTCGACTTCAGCCACCGCCAGGCGCGCCAGTTGGCTGCTGCCGCAGGTCAGCACATAACGCTGGGCGGCGGGCACCTTGGCCAGGGCCTGGGGCAGTTGTGCGCGCAATACCCACCAGGCACCGGGGATATGGCGCTTCACGTAGTTGGCGCTGGCGGTGAAATCCAGCACCACGGTGTCGCCATGCTCGAGCCATTCGGCGAGGGTGTGCGGGCTGATCAGTTCGGCCTGGGGGGGCGCGGGGACTGGAGCGACCCAGGCGCCTTTTTCGCTGAAGTGCGCCGCTTGCAGGTCATCCAGCACATGCACGTCCCAGCCCAGTTGGGCCAGCCACGACGCAGACATGTTCGCCCGCACGCCATCGTCATCCGCCAGCACCAGGCGCGCACCGCGCACGCTGGCGACATGGTCGGTTTCCTGCACCAGTTGGCCGCCGGGGGTGGAGCGCGCGCCGGGCAAGTGGCCGGCTTCGAATTCTTCCGGGGTGCGCACATCGAACAGGTAGGTGGTGCGTGCAGCGTCTTGCTGCCAGCGTTGCAGGTCGGCCAGGGTGGCGCGACCGACGCGGGCCTTGTCGGCGACGCGGCGTGCATCGACGGCGGCGATCTGGCGATGCTCTTCCGAGGTTGGCGCAAAGCGCCGCGACTGGCCGTGGGCGAGCTTCTGCCCGGCCAGGGTCCAGCCGATGGTGCCATTGCGCAGCGCAGACACCGGGTTGGCCACGCCGGCGTTGATCAGCGACTGGGTGCCGATAATGCTGCGGGTACGCCCGGCGCAGTTGACGATGATGCGGGTGGCCGGGTCGGGCGCCAGTTCCCGCGCACGCAACACCAGCTCGGCACCGGGCACGCTGATGCCGGTGGGGATGCTCATGGTTTGGTATTCGTCGAAACGGCGGGCGTCGAGCACCACCACATCGGCCTGGCTGTCGAGCAGCGCCTGCACTTCTTCAGCGGCGAGGGACGGCGTGTGGCGCTCGCTCTCCACCAACTCGCCAAAGGCCTTGCTCGGCACGTTCACATCGATAAACAGCTCGCCACCGGCCCGGCGCCAACCGTCGAGGCCACCTTCCAACAGGCTGACCTGGGTGTAGCCCAGCGCAACCAGGCGTTCGGCGGCACGGGCAGCCAGGCCCTCTCCGTTGTCGTAGACGGTGACCTGGGTATCCCGGCGTGGAATGCGCGAATACACCTCCAGTTCCAGCTTGGACAGCGGGATATTCGCCGCGAACAGCGGGTGGGATTCGGCAAACGGCGCTTCTTCGCGCACGTCGACCAGGGCGAGTTCTTCACGGTCCAACAGGGCCTGGCGAATCCGGGCAAAGCTACGGGTCGGTACGGTGGTCATAGGGCAGGGCTCTTTTCTATGGACAAATCCCAGATATTCGGGAGGAAGGCGTTGGAATAACCGGAGATAAACAGTTTCTCGCTGCCGTCGGGCTGGTACACCGCACGGCGCACCGCGCCGATATTGGCGCCGTACACATGAATGCTGATCGACACCTGATCGCTGTGGGCATTGCTCACCTGGTGGATGTCGCCGACCTTGGGCGACACAGCCTCGACCTGGCCCGGCACCAGTTGAATCGGTTGGCCTTCGGCGACCAGGCTGCCGTCGGGCGCGCGTTCGAAGCCTTGGGAGAACTCTGCGCCGCGCAGCATGCCGATCAGCCCCCACACCCGATGGTCGTGGATCGGCGTGCTTTGCCCCGGCCCCCAGACAAAGCTGACGATGCTGAAACGCTGGCGCGAATCGGCATGCAGCAAGAACTGCTGGTAGCGCTCGGGATCGGGTTGGGCAAATTCATCGGGGAGCCAGTCGTCATGGCTGACCAGTTGCGCCAGCAGCTTGCCGCCACGGTGCAACAGGTCGCCTTCGCGTGGATTGCCGTCGATCAATTCCGCCAGGGCGCCTATGAAGGCTCTGAGTCTCTCGGGGTGTCGGGCCTGGGTCATGGCACTTCCATCGTGTGGTCGCAGGGATGGGTTTATCTAAGCATAATGTTTATAGTTAATATGCTATTTTTTAATGATTAGCTTATAGCTGAAGGTAATTTAGAACCGGTCTGAATAGCGTTAGACGTTATCGATTGCAGCACGGGCTATTCACGCCACGTTCCTGCAACTATGCTTCACACACATCTTAATGACTGTTCTCTATGTGCGGCCCAAATGAAAATTGACGATATCGATGCCTTTGTCGAAGTGATTCGTTGCCAGTCCATCAGCCATGCCGCCGAGTCGTTGCAATTGACCCAGCCGGCCATTACCCGCCGCGTGCAGAACTTCGAGCAGGCGCTGGGCGTGGAGCTGTTCGACCGCAACACCAAACCCCTCAAGCCGACATTGATCGGCACCCGCGTCTATGAGCAGTGCCGGTTGATCCTGCGCGAGATGGATGCCCTGCGCGAGCTGGTGGCCACCGACGCGCCGCCCACCGGCCTGTTGCGCCTGGGTGTGCCGCAGACCATCGGCGACGTGGTGCTGCTGGACGCGCTCAAGCACCTGCGCAGCGAATACCCCGACTTGCGTGCCCAGGTCGCCACCGGCTGGGGCAGCCAGTTGGTGGGCAAGATCGAACGCGGCGAACTGGACGCGGCGGCGGCGCTGTTCCCGGCAGGCAAGATCTTCCCGGACAACATCGTCGGCGAGTCCATCGGCAAGATGGAACTGGTGGTGGTCTGCGCCAAGGCCCAACTGCCGAAGAAACCCTGCAAGCTGGCCGATGTGTACCAGAACGGCTGGGTCCTCAACCCGGACGGCTGCGGCTTCCGTGCCGGGTTGCAGCGCACCTTGTCCGATCAGGGCCTGGCCCTGCGGGTCAACCTGGAGACCTTCGGCACCGAACTGCAACTGGGCCTGGTGGCCGACGGCCTGGGCTTGGGCCTGGTGCCACGGCCGTTGCTGGAACGCAGTGCGCACCGCGAGCAACTGGCGGTGATGCCGCTCAAGGATTTCAAGCCGGTGATGGATTTGTGGCTGATCTATCCGCACTTCCTGGGCAACCTGCAGGGGCCGGTGGATGCGTTTGGCAAGCGGGTGGCGGCGTCGCTGCATAAAGTCCGCGACGCCGCGTAAGCCTGTGGGAGGGGGCTTGCCCTAATGCCGATCAGTTAAGAGATAGAACGGGCAAGCCCGCTCACCACAGTTACAGTGTTCCTCCTTAACTGACTGGCATTAGGGCTTGCCCCCGATGACGGCCTCTGGGCCGACCATTTTTTTGGATTGGACCGGGTACATATCCGTTGCTGCGGTAACGGCGGCTTAGGGTTCCGCCCTGACGGCGGCTCACTTTGGAAAAGCCCCAAAGTAAGCAAAGGGCTCTTGCCCCACCACTCGGCACCTCGCCTAGGCTCGGTGTGCCCGGAATCCGACAGTGATTTGGGGGGCCGCCGCCACGCGCCATCCATGGCGCGGGGCGGCTAAACCGGCATCCCTGCCGGTTTACCCCCCAAATCACTGTCGGATTCCGGCCAGCGTGGTTAACGGGGCGCCTGAGATCAAGATCAAGATCAAAAGCAAGATCAAGATCTAAAGCAAGATCAAGGGCGGCTCGCTTCGCATCGGTGTTAGCGTTGCGGGAGATACTCATGGCCATCGGGGGCAAGCCCCCTCTTATCAAACTTAAAATAACTGAATGATTTTAGGGGGGTAAAATTTCACCCTGAAGTCTTGAGTCTTGCCTGAACAATTTCAGGCGACCGCATTCTTGTGGCAAGCCCGCTCGCCACAGTTTGCTGCGCGACAGCGCTGCGTCGAAGAGGTTGTGGGATCTCCCACATTTGCCCTGTATTATTGGTACGATTTATATGAAAAAAAATAATAATTAGCTTAGATTAAAATGTGCTTTTTATTATTTTCGGCCATCCCCTAGGCTTGCCTGGAAGTCCTTAAGGCCATCCAGGAAGTTTTGCCATGAGCAGCGTCACCTCGATCACCAATCTCACCAGCAATGTTCGCCAGCGCGTTACCCCGCAAGAGTGGGAGGTGCGCGTCAAACTGGCCGCCGCTTATCGCCTGGCTGCCTTGTACAAGTGGACCGACCACATCTATACCCATTTCTCCGCCCGTGTACCGGGGCCGGAGGAGCATTTCCTGATCAACGCCTTCGGGTTGTTGTTCGATGAAATCAGTGCGTCCAACCTGGTCAAGGTCGACCTCGACGGCACTATCGTCGATGACCCTACCGGCCTGGGCATCAACTACGCCGGCTATGTGATTCACAGCGCGATCCACGGCGCACGTCATGACCTGCAAGCGGTGCTGCACACCCATACCCGCGACGGCATCGCGGTGTCGGCGCAGAAGGACGGCCTGCTGCCGATCTCCCAGCACTCCATTGGTTTTTCCGGACGCGTGGCGTACCACGGGTATGAAGGCGTGGCCCTCGACCTGGACGAACGTGAGCGCCTGGTCGCGGACCTGGGTGACAAGAGCGTGATGATCCTGCGCAACCATGGCTTGTTGACCGCCGGTGTCAGCGTTGAACATGCGTTTGTGCAGCTGCAACAGTTGGAGCGCGCGTGCAATATCCAGGTGGCGGCGCAGGCGGCGGGGAATGCGGAGTTGATCTTCCCGCCGGCCGAAGTGGTGGAGAAAGTCGAACAACAGGCCAAGGTGTTTGCCAGTGGCGAAGGACCGGGGGTGGCGCGGCATTGGAATGCGCTGATTCGGCAGTTGGAGCGCAACGATACCGACTACAAGAACTGATCCTGAGCATAGTGAAGATCAAAATGTGGGAGGGGGCTTGCCCCGATAGCCATCAGTATCTACACAACTTCAGTAGGATGACGCGTAGCAGCTGTCGAGCCTTGGCGAGGCTGCGTTTGCGGCGCGTCTGACACACCGCCGACGCAGCCTCGCCAAGGCTCGACAGCTGCTACGCACGGGGCTCGGCTCAAGATGTGTAGATACCCATGCCCCGATGGCGGTGGATCAGTCAATTTATCTTTGACTGACACTCTGCCATCGGGGGCAAGCCTCTCCCACATGGGTTCTGTGTTGTTTGGTCAGGCGACTTTCTGCTCGCGTTCAGCAATCAGCTGCCGGGTCAGGGGGATCAACCGCTTGCCATAGTCGATCGCATCATTGAGCGGATCAAACCCACGGATCAGGAAGGTGGTGATACCGAGGTCGTAATAATCGACCAATGCCTCTGCCACCTGTTCGGCGGTCCCCACCAACGAGGTGGAGTTGCCCTGCGCCCCCAGCAACCCCGCAATCCCCGTCCACAGGCGCTTGTCCAGCCGCGAGCCCTGCGCCGCCGCCGCCAGCAACCGGCGCGAGCCTTCATTCGGCGGTTCACGCCGCACAAAGCCATTCTTCTCTGCCAACTCGGTGGCCTGTTGCAGGATGCTGTCGGCACGCGCCCACGCCAGTTCTTCGGTCTCGGCGAGGATCGGTCGCAGCGACAGGCTGAAGCGAATCGTACGCCCATGCCTGGCCGCTTCGGCGCGCACCTGGGTCACGATCTCGCGTACCTGCTCATAGGTTTCGCCCCACAGCGCGTACACATCGGCATGCTTGCCCGCCACTTCAATCGCGGCCTTGGAAGAGCCGCCAAAATACAGCGGGATATGCGGCTGCTGCGGCGACTTCACCGCGGAGTGCGCGCCTTCGACCTGGTAGTAGGTGCCGGCAAAGTCGAAGGGCTGATCGCTGGTCCATTCCTGGCGGACCACGCTCAGGTATTCATCGGTGCGCGCATAGCGTTCGTCCTTGCCGATATGGCTGCCATCGGCGCGCAGTTCGCGGTCGTCGCCGCCGGTGATGATATGCACGGCGGTGCGCCCGCCATTGAACACATCAAGGGTGGCGAACTGGCGGGCGGCCAGGGTGGGTTGGGCGAAGCCCGGACGGTGGGCGATCAGGAACTGCAGTTTTTTCGTCACGCTGGCGGCATGGGCGGCGATCAGCGTGCTGTCCGGGCTGTTGGAATGGAACGCCACCAGCGCGCGGTCGAAACCGGCGTCTTCGTGGGCGCGGGCCACGGTTTCCACGTAGTCCGGTTGCAGGGCAGGGCCGCTGCGTGGGTGGATCTCGGAAGCGTGGTGACCGCCGATATAGCCGATGAATTCAATGCTCATGGTCTGTCCTTGTCGAGTAGGGAGTGAGTACCTCCGCCGGGCAGGGGGTCGGTCATGCTCGTCCACGGTAGGGGCCGCGACAGCCTGTGTAAAATGCCGTTTGGTTCTAACCTAATTATTAAAATACAGAATCATATCTGTATGTAGTAATCAGTAAATTGCATTTTGCAGGTGTTGCTGACGCTAGATAACGTTGTGTTTTTTTTGGGCCTGAGGTCTGATGAGCGCCGAAAACGGCACCTCGAAGGTTAAGCAGTGATGCGGGCAGAACTTGCGCAATATGGCGGCATTACCGTCATGATTCCGGCCGCACTGATGATTGCTGTCTGGTTAAGGTATTCCACGCCGTGGGCATTGCGGGCCTGGATAATAACGCTGGGTATTACTTATTCGATCGTGGCGGCCAGCAAGTTGCTGTTTAAAGGTTGGGGCTTATCCTTCCAGCACTTGGATATTGCTGTAATAAGTGGCCATGCCATGAACACCTGTTTGATGGTCACGGTGGCAACGAGTTTGCTGGCCCGCCAGTTCAATCTGGCCTGGCGCTGGCCGGCGGCGTTGGTGGGGTTAGTGATAAGTATCGGGTTCAGTGCTTATTGTGTCGCGCCTTATATACATCCGCTGAATGAAGCCCTGGCCGGTGCCGCACTGGGTGCGACAGCGGCCAGTGTGTTCCTGTGGCGTATTGATGCCGCGCCCATCAAGGTATCCCCCGTGTTCATCGGCGGCGGGCTGGTGTTTTTGCTGGTCTGTGGGCTGGTGCCCAAGTACAACGCGGAGTGGCTGCTCAACCGCGTCGCAGTGACCCTCTCAGGTGCCGACCAGGCCCATCAGGAGCCTGCCTGGCGCCTGGAAACCGCGCACAGGAAGGCCGAGTAGGTCGCCAGGTCCAGCGCCAGGTTGCTTTCCACCATCAGCGCCAGCAGGGTGGTCTGCGCGTTGAACCGTTGCGCATTGCCACGGCGCCGCGCGCGTTTCATCTGCTGGAACAGCGCATGGGTGATCTGCTGGGGGGAGCTGCCGCGCAACAGGTCCAGCCAATGGCCGATGGCCCGGGTGTTGCGCTGGTACTGCGCGCCCTGCACCGGTTCGGCAAACCCCTCGAACATCCCCGTCAGCCTGCGCAACGCATAGCCGCGTCTCAAGCCCGCCCACAGGCTCATGGCCGCTCCTCGGTGCCGCAGATATTGGCCAGCAGTTCGGCCGTCTTGACCTGCATGAACTGGCTGTCGCCGCGACTTTCCACGCACAGGCACACCGACAACGGGTCACTGACCTGCAACTTGAAGCGCCAGTCGGCGAACACCATGGAAAACCCGGCGCCGGACGCGTCGCTGTCCAGTGAGTTATCCGCATACAGCACCTGCAGGCGTTCGACGACATGGGTTGAATCATGCACTTCCACATGAATATTTCCCGAAGAAGGAAATAGGCCAATACGCTCTACCAATAACTTTGACGTGTTCATGGCCGTCCCCTGTCTGGTGCATTCAAATCGCACTTTATTATGGGGCGGTGCAAAAATACCGGAATGTTAGTTTTAGTCGGTCAATACCGGGATTGTTATTTTTTGTCTTGCGCGATAGATGGTCTCGGTTTGTAGGCTGTGGTCATAATTACTCGGTCGTTAGTTGCAGCTCATTAAATAAGGTCGTCCCTTTTGCCGAAGAATAAGTGTGCGGTGCGTGGGAGGTTGCCTTGTTCAAAAAGATATTGATTGTGTGCATCGGCAACATCTGCCGCAGCCCCACGGCGGAACACTTGCTGGGTGCTGCGCTTGCACCTTCCGGGATCCAGGTGAGTTCGGCGGGCCTGGCGGCCTTGCGTGACCATCCGCTGGAGCCCCTGGCCGGGCAGGTGCTGGCGGAGCACGGGCATGTGCCCCAGGTGCACAGGGCCCGGCAACTCGACGCCGGCGCCGTGAGTGAGGCCGACCTGATCCTGGTGATGGAACAACGGCACATCGACGGCGTGCTCGACCTCGCCCCCGAGGCACGGGGCAAGGTGTTCCTGTTGGGCAAGTGGCAGCACGATCGCGAGATCACCGACCCCTATCGCCAGGGCAAGCCCGCCTTTGTGCAGGCCTATGCCTTGATCGAACAGGCCGCACAGGCCTGGGCCCAGCGCCTGGCGCGCTGACGCTCCCTCTTTAAACGATTGCAAGGACGAAGACGCGATTTATGTATTCACCCCAGAACGCTTCCCCTGAAAGCCCTCACCGTGACGAGATCGATGTGCTCGGCATGCTCGGCAACCTGATCGATCACAAATGGCTGATCGCCGGGATCACCGGCACCTGCATGCTGATCGGTGCCGCCTACGCCATTCTGTCGGCGCCGGTGTTCCAGGCGAATGCGTTGATCCAGGTGGAGCCGAAGAAGAACGACATGCTCGGTTTCTCCGACGTCAGCAGCCTGCTGGGCAAGGAATCGCCGGCGGTGACCGAGATCGAGCTGATCAAGTCGCGCACCATCATTGGCAAGACCGTCGATACCCTGGCGCTGGACATCACCATCACGCCCCAGCATTTTCCGTTGATCGGTGGCTTCCTCGCGCGGCGTTATGTGCCTGAACACAAGGGCGATATTGCGCCGCCGCTGTTCGGTTTCAATCGCTACTCGGCGGGAGGCGAGGCCCTGGCGCTGAGCCGCTTGAACCTGCCGACGGCGTTGCTCGGGACCACCCTGGTACTGGTGGCCGGCGAGGCCCAGGCCTACACGTTATTTGATGAGGACGGCGTCGAGATCGCCGCAGGAAGCGTCGGCGTGCCGTTTGCCGCCGAGGGCGTCGAGGTGCTGGTCAAGGAGCTGCGGGCCAATCCGGGCGCGCATTTCAAGATCGTGCGCAAGCCGCGCCTGGACGCGGTGGCCGACTACCAGGACCTGCTCACCGTGATCGAACGCGGCAAGGAGTCGGGCATCATCAGCCTGTCCCTGGAGAGCACGCGCCCGGCCCTGGCGGTGCGAACGCTGAATGAAATCGCCAACCTGTATGTGAAGCAGAACGTCGACCGCACCTCGGCCGAAGCGGCGCAGAGCCTGTCGTTCCTCAATGACCAGTTGCCCCAGGTGCGGCGCGACCTGGAGAAGGCTGAGAACGCCTTGAACCGCTTCCAGACCCGCAGCAAATCCATCGACATCAGCCTCGAAGCCAAGGCCGTGCTCGACCAGGTGGTGGCCCTGGACACCGGCATCTCCGAACTCAAGCTGCAACAGGCCGAGATGGACCGCAAATTCACCCCCCAGCACCCGGCATATCGCGCCTTGATCGCCAAGCTGGCGGAACTTAATGCCAAGCAGGCGCAGATGACCAAGCGCGTCGAAGGCTTGCCCACGACCCAGCAGGAATTGCTCAGCCTGACCCGCGACGTGCAAGTGGGCACCGAGATCTACACCCAGTTGCTCAACCGCTCCCAGGAACTCGACGTGATGCGCGCCGGCACCGTGGGCAACGTGCGCCTGATCGACAGTGCCGACGTCAACCTGGCCAAGCCTGTGGCGCCGCGCAAGGTCATCGTGGTGCTGCTGGCGATGCTGCTCGGCGGCATGCTCTCGGTAGGCATCGTACTGGTACGCAGCCTGCTCAACCGTGGCCTGGAAAGCCCGGATGAGATCGAGAAACTCGGCCTGCCGGTGTACGCCTCGATCCCCTTCAGCCTGTTGCAAAAGGCCGAGGAAACCAACGCGGCCAAGGGGCGTTCCGGCGCGCCGTCGCTGCTGGCGGTCAATCACCCCCATGACCTGGTGATGGAAGCCATGCGCAGCCTGCGCACCAGCCTGCACTTCGCCATGCTCGAGGCCAGGAACAACCGCCTGATGATCACCGGCCCGAGCCCCGAGGTGGGCAAGACGTTTGTCTCGGCCAACCTGGCGGCGATTGTCGCGCAGTCGGGCCAGCGCGTGCTGTTGATCGATGCCGACATGCGCAAGGGCTACTTGCACAAGATGCTCGGCAAGGCGGTGGAGGCGGGGTTGTCCGACCTGCTCGCCAAGCGCTGTGATCTGCAGGAAGCGATTCACCCGACCGCCGTGGAGCGCTTCGATTTCATCGGCCGTGGGCAGATCCCGCCCAACCCGTCTGAACTGCTGATGCACCCCAACTTCGCCGCGTTGCTGGCCGAAGTCAGCGAGCGCTATGACCTGGTGATCATCGACACGCCGCCATTGCTGGCGGTGACCGACGCCGCGATTGTCGGGCGCCAGGCCGGCACCAGCCTGATGGTCACCCGTTTTGGCGTGAACTCGGCGAAGGAGATCGAGTTGACCCTGCGCCGCTTCCATCAGAACGGCATCGAGCTCAAGGGTGCGATCTTCAATGGTGTGGAAAAACGCCGGTCCGCCAGCTACGGCTATGGCGACTACGGCTACTACAGCTACGCCTATCAGTCCGACAAGGCCTGATGACCATGAGCAAAGTGCTTGAAATGCCGCGCTCGTTGTCGCGACGGTTTCGCCTCAACGTGCTGAGCTACGGCTACACCCAACTGGTGACGCTGGCGGCGCAACTGGTGCTGGTGCCGTTCTTCCTGCACGCCTGGGGCACCGGGCGCTATGCCGATTGGCTGGTGCTCACCGGCATTCCGTCGATGCTCAGCCTGCTGGACCTGGGGGTGGCCCAGGCGTCGGCCACCAGCGCCACGCTGCGTGCGAGCCAGGGCGATGTGCCGGGGGCGCGACGCAGTGTGCAGACCGCGCTGGCCTTTACCCTGGCGGTGGTGGCGCTGGTGCTGGTATTCGCCCTGACATTGGGCCAGTGGCTCGACTGGGTGTCACTGCTCGGGCTCAAGACCTTGACCGCCGAGCAAGCCGGCCTGGTGGTGTTATTCATGTCCGGCTACCTGTGCACGCGCTTGCTGGGTGGGCCGATCGACGCCTGGTTTCGCACCATCGACAGAACCGTCGGCGGCGTCTTTATCATGGCCAACCGCAGGACCCTGGACATTGTGCTGTCCATCGTCGTACTGCTGCTGGGTGGCTCCGAACTGCAATTGGCCCAGGGCATGTTTTTCAGCCAGGTGCTGTTCCTGGTGCTGGTGACCCTGTTTGTGCGGCGGATTTCACCCTGGCCGCTGCTGGGGCTGGCGTCGGCGTCCTGGGCCGAGTTCCGTGGTATCTGGAAACCGGCGCTGGGCAGCGCGGCGATCCCGCTGGCGCAGGCGATCACCCTGCAAGGCGGCCTGCAAGTGCTCAACCAGATCGCCGGCCCGGCGGTGGTGGTGGGTTACACCATGGCGCGCACCCTGATGCGCCTGATCATCCAGTTGGGCATCACCTGCAGCAACGCCCTGACCCCGGAGATCTCACGGCTGGCCGGGCGCGGCGAGTTCGAACAGGCACGACGCTTTACCCAGCGCGCCAGCTCCCTGGTACTGGGCCTGTGCCTGCTGGTGTATGTCGCCGGGATCTGGGCCGGGCCGCAGGTCATCCTGCTGTGGAGCCATGGCCTGGTGCAGGTCGATCGCCTGTCATTGGCGCTGATCGGCTCCCATACGATTTTGAATGTGGCCTGGTTCATCCTCGCGGCGATGCTGATTTCCACCAATCGCCACACCCTCACCTCAGTGATCTATGCCGTAAGCAGCGTGATGGCCTTGCTGCTGTGGCTGGCATGCAAGGAGCACATCGATCCGCTGCTGGGCGCGTCGCTGTTGCTGTCGCTGCCGGAACTGGTGGTGTTGGTGTACCTGCGGGTGATTCGCGTGGGGGAGGTCGGCCCATGATGCTGTCCCAGGCGCGCCTGACCCTCTACCTGCCGCTGACGTTCTTCGCCTTGCCCCTGGCGCTGAGCAACAACCTCTCGCAACCCTTGGCACTGCTGCTGTTGCTGCCGTTCGTGGTGTACGCGGCGCGTGGCTTTACCCGCGCGCTGCCATTGCTGGCGCTGGTGGTCGCGTCCAGTGTGTTGCAGGTATTGGTGAGCAGTGGGGCGAATATCTCGCTGTACCAGTTCCTGCGTTCCGGCATTCCGTTTTTCTATTTTGTGCTGCTGCTGGCCGGGTACAGCTATGTGTTGGCCAATGTGGAAAAAATCGCGCTGGCCCATAGCGTCAACTACCGGCGCATCCTCGAACGCATCATCTACATCTTCGCCCTTGGCCAGTTGCTGCAGGTCAGCCTGTATGGCGTGGGCATCGACCTGACCAACGCCGCGTCCAAGTCCAGCGACGAAGTCGGGCGGATCATGTTGTTTCCCACCAGCTCGGCGGTGCTGCTGTTTTTCTATGCCTGTTGCCAGCGCAGGGTCGGCTTGATGCTGATCCTCGCGGTCACGTTGCTGGCGGCCGGGTCCAAGACCATCCTCGCGGCGATGGCGGTGATGATCCTGTTGTCGGCGATTACCCAGCGCAAGCTCAAGTCGTTGGCGGTGCTGGTGGTGGCCATCGGCGCGCTGGGCACGCTGACGTTCTATGCCAGCCCCTTGGCGGTGTCGCGCTTTGCCACTTACCTGTTCGAGGAGAAGGGCGAGGACGTAACCCGTGCGTTCGAGATCGCCCATGCCAAGGAGTCGTTTCTCGACAACCCGGCCACGGTGTTCCTGGGCAATGGCCTGGCCAAGCAATTGACCCCCGGCGTGCCCACCAATGACGAGCGCTGGTTCGAGAACTCCAAGTTCGATATCGAGAACGGCTACTGGGGCGTGACCGCCAAGCTGGGGGTGCTCGGCGTGGCGCTGTTTTGCCTGCTGTTCAGCGGTTTGCCGCGCAGCCCGGTATCCCTGGCCGTGGTGGCGATCCTGCTGATTTTCTCGTTCAAGACCAGCTACCAGTTCTTCACCACGTTCGATGGCAGCTACCTGCTGGTGTGGTCGATGTTCATCGGCCTGCTCAACAAGGCTGCGCCTGCACGCCAGGCGGTTTACCCCAATTACTTACTGAAACAGGCTGGATCATGAACGCACCTGCTAGCCCCATCAGGGCCGGGATACTGACGTACCACTTCAGCGAAAACTTCGGCGCGGTGCTGCAAGCCTATGCCTTGCAGCGCTGGTTGCAGCAACAGGGCTTGCAGGTAAGCCTGATCAACTACCACCCGGCCTACGTGGAGGATGGCAGCGAGATCCGCCAGCTGTTCAACCCGCGCCAGCTCAAGGCCAACCTCAAGGCCCTGTACCTCAAGGCCCTGGCGTTGAAAACCCGGGTGCTGGGGCCGAATGCCCAGTCGCGCCAGTTCCACGCGTTCAAGACGCGCTTCCTGAATATCCAGGCGCCGCGCTACGCCCACGCCCACCAGCTCAACCAGGCGGTGGCCGGCCAGCAGTTGCTGGTGGCCGGCAGTGACCAGATCTGGAACCCCTCGGGCCAGACCGGCCTCGACCCGGCGTACTTCCTGGCCTTCGACTGCGACAAGGCGATCCGGCGCATTTCCTACGCCGCGAGTTTCGGCAAGGAATACCTGGAGCCGCAGTACCACGCCGAAGCCGAGGGCCTGCTCAAGCAACTGTCGGCGATCAGTGTGCGCGAGGAGAGCGGGGTGAGCATCGTGCACCAGGTCTCGGGGCTGGCTGCCCACTGCGTGCCGGACCCGACGCTGCTGCACCGCGACTATTCGGCGCTGCTCGCCACGTCCACCCAGACCCGCACCGGCCACGTGTTCTGCTATGCGCTGCGCACCGGCGTGGGCGTGCGCGAAGTGGCCCAGGCGCTGTCGCGTCAGGTGGCCGGGCCGATTGTCTCGCCGTATAACGCGCACCGGCGCTGGCGGCAGATCGGCGAGACCGTGCAGGTGGGCCCGCAGGATTGGCTCAAGTTGCTCAAGGAGAGCGCCTACGTGGTGACCAACTCCTTTCACGCCACGGTGTTCGCGATCATTTTCGAGAAGCCGTTTATCGCCGTGGGGTTACCGGGCAACAAGGCCTCGCTGAACGCCCGTGTGCGCAACCTGCTGGAGAAGCTGGAGCTGTCGCAACGCTTCCTGCCGGCAGACGATGCCGACCAAGTGCACGCCTTGATCGCGGCGCCCATCGACTGGGTGGCGGTGCGGGCCCGGCGCCAGGCCCTGCAACAGGTGGGCGAGCGCTACCTGTTGGAACAACTGGCGGCGATCCGGCCATGAGCGACTTCGCGCAACTCAAGTACGTCGACACCCTGCCGCGCAGCAACAAGGCACGCCGGCTGTTGTGGGGCATCGTCTACCAGCTGCTGTTTCGTCCCACGCCGCGCTGGATGCTGCACAACTGGCGGCGTTGGTTGCTGCGCTGCTTTGGCGCCAAGGTCGGCGTGGGCTGCCGCATCGCGCCCACGTGCAGCATCTGGGCGCCGTGGAACCTGGAGATCGGCGACTACACCGCCATCGGCGATGGGGTCGATGTGTACGCCATGGCCAAAATCACGCTGGGCTCCAAAGTCACCATCAGCCAGCGCAGCTTCCTGTGCACCGGCAGCCACGACACCCGCAGCCTGCTGCGGCCCCTGGTGACTCGCGAGATTGTGATCAAGGACCACGTGTGGGTCGCCGCCGAGGCCTTTATCCACCCCGGTTGCGTGTTGGAGGAGGGCTGCGTGGTCGGCGCGCGCTCGGTGGTCACGGCCAGCCAGCCGGCCTGGATGATTTGCGTCGGTGCGCCGTGCCGCCCCCTCAAAACGAGAGACATCGCACTATGAAACAGGTGAAACCCATGATGGATAAGGCATGGAAGTTGATGTATTTCGTCAGCGAGTTCTTTCGCGACATGCTCACGTTTATTCGCCACAACGGTTACTCGCCGTTGGAAAGCCGCAACAAGAAGCTGTTCTACAAAATCCTCATCGAAACCCACACCGTGGAAAAGGGCCTGTCCCTCAAGGAACCCAAGCCGCTGTTCGGCAAGGACAAGATCAACGGCATCATCCATATGCTCAACGAATACGACCGCACGTATTCGGCGCTGCCGGTGGAGATGGCCCTCGGCGCGTTCCAGGGTTACCTCGAGCTGCACCGCACCCTCGGCATCAGCGACGACTTCGTGTTTTACCTGGATGCTTATGTGGAGCACCTCAAGCGCGACGGCACCGCCGGCAGCGGTGGTATCAAGCGTGCAGCGCCGTGGCTGGGCAATGGCGGGCTGGATGCCAAGGCGTTCCTGCAATCGCGCTCCAGTTGCCGCATGTTCCAGGCCGGCAAGATCGACAGTGGCCTGCTGACGTCCCTGGTGGAGCTGGCGCAGTCGTCACCCTCGCAATGCAACCGGCAGTCGTCGCGGGTGCATGTGTATCAGGACCGCGCGGTGATCGCGCAGCTGCTGGAGCTGCAAGGCGGCTCGCGCGGGTTTGCGCAGTCGGTGGACAACCTGTTTGTGGTCACGTCCGAAGTCACCGCCTGGGGCGGCGCGGGGCAGCGCAACCAGCTTTACGTCGACGGTGCGTTGTTTTCCATGGGCCTGCTGCTGGCCTGCCACGCCAATGGCCTGGGCGCGTGCCCGCTGAACCTGGCGATCCTCAATTCGGTGGAAAAGAAGATCCGTGGCATCGGCGCCATCCCGGCCAGCGAGCGGTTGATCATGATGATCGCCGTGGGGCTGCCCCTGGAAAGCCACTTCCGGGCCGCGCGTTCACCGCGCCGGCTCACCACCGAAGTCCTGCAGATGCACGGTGGCTGATATGAAGCGCGAAACCGTCAGTGTGATCATCCTCACCTACAACGAAAGCCTGCATATCGCCCGGGCCATCGAGTCGGTACGGGCCTTCAGCGACGAAGTGCTGGTGGTCGATTCGTTTTCCACCGACGACACCTGCGACATCGCCCGGCGCCATGGCGCGCTGGTGGTGCAGCATGCCTTCGTCAACCAGGCCAAGCAGTTCCAGTGGGCGCTGGATCACCTGCCGATTACCGGCAACTGGACGATGCGCCTGGACGCCGACGAAATCATCGAGGCCGACCTTGCCGCCGCGATCAATACCCGGCTGCCGACCCTGGCCCGGGACATCACCGGCATCAACTTCAAGCGCAAGCATATCTTCATGGGGCGCTGGGTGCGCCATGGCGGCCGCTACCCGTTGAAAATGCTGCGGCTGTGGCGCACCGGCCAGGGGCGCATGGAGGACCGTTGGATGGACGAGCACATCTCGGTCGCCGAGGGCCGCACCATCACCCTCGACGGCGGTTTTGCCGACCATAACCTGCATGACTTGACCTTCTTCACCCACAAGCACAACCAGTACGCCACCCGCGAAGCGATTGAAGTGCTTAACGCGCGGCTGGGGCTGTTTGCGATACGCGATGAACTGCATGCCGGGCAGAGTTCGTTCCAGGCCAAGGCCAAGCGCCTGGTCAAGAACCGCGTGTACAACCGCGTGCCGTTCACCCTCAGTTCCACCGCGTATTTCCTGTGGCGCTACATCATCCAGCTGGGGTTTCTCGATGGCCGCAGCGGCCTGGTCTATCACCTGCTCCAGGGCTATTGGTACCGCTTTCTGGTGGGCGCCAAAGTGCTTGAACTGGAAACCGCGATTGCGCACTTAAACGATAAGGAAGCCATTGTCCGGGAACTCTCAAAGTTGACCGGCCATAACTTGAACCTGCCCACACCGAAGTAACTGAGCGTTTTTAACAAACACCCAAGTTTGGGTGTCGGCCTTCGCTCGCCTATCAATTGGGAGACAGACATGAATAAAGTCGCGCTTATTACCGGGATCACCGGTCAGGATGGCTCGTACCTGGCCGAGCTGCTGCTGGAAAAAGGCTATACCGTGCACGGCCTCAAGCGCCGTTCTTCGTCGTTCAATACCCAGCGCATCGATCATATTTACCAGGACCCGCAGGCCCTGCGTAAAAACCTGATCCTGCACTATGGCGACCTGGCGGATTCGTCGAACCTGACGCGTATCATCCAGCAGATCCAGCCCGATGAAATCTACAACCTCGGCGCCCAATCCCATGTGGCGGTGAGCTTCGATTCGCCGGAATACACCGCCGATGTGGATGCCCTCGGTACCTTGCGCATCCTCGAGGCGATCCGCCTGCTGGGCCTGGAAAAGAAGACCCGCTTCTACCAGGCCTCGACCTCCGAGCTGTACGGGCTGGTGCAGGAAACCCCGCAGAAGGAAACCACGCCGTTCTACCCGCGCTCGCCCTATGCGGTGGCCAAGCTGTACGCCTACTGGATCACCGTGAACTTCCGCGAAGCCTATGGGCTGTATGCGTGCAACGGCATCCTGTTCAACCACGAGTCGCCGCGTCGCGGTGAAACCTTCGTGACCCGCAAGATCACCCGCGCCCTGAGCAACATCGCCCTGGGCCTGGAACAGTGCCTGTACATGGGCAACATGGATGCACTGCGCGACTGGGGCCACGCCAAGGACTACGTCCGCATGCAGTGGATGATGCTGCAACAGGAACACCCCGAGGACTTTGTCATCGCCACCGGTGTGCAGTATTCGGTGCGCGACTTTATTCGCTGGTCGGCGGCGGAACTGGGGCTGCATCTGCGCTTTGTCGGCGAGGGCGTGGAAGAGGTGGCGGTGGTCGAGCGGATCGACGGCGACCTGGCGCCGGGCATCCTGGTGGGCGATGTGATTGTGCGCGTCGACCCGCGTTACTTCCGCCCGGCCGAAGTCGAGACGCTGTTGGGCGACCCGTCCAAGGCCAAGCGCCTGCTCGGCTGGGTGCCGGAAATCAGCGCCCAGGAAATGTGCGCGGAGATGGTTCGCGAAGACCTCAAGGTCGCCCAGCGCCACGCTTTGTTGCGCCTGCACGGGCATGACGCACCGATTGCCGTGGAGAACTGAGCATGGCACGTGACTTTGATGCGCGAATCTTCGTGGCCGGCCATCGCGGCATGGTCGGCTCGGCCATTGTGCGGCGCCTGTGGGCCTTGGGCTACACACAGTTGCTTACGGCCGGCCGTGACGAGCTCGACCTACTCGACCCGGCGGCGGTGCAGGCGTACTTCGCCAGGCACCGTGTGGACCAGGTGTACCTGGCGGCCGCCAAGGTCGGCGGGATTCACGCCAACGCAACGTACCCGGCCGATTTCATCTACCAGAACCTGATGATCCAGGCCAACGTGATCCACGCCGCCCACAGCCATGGCGTGGAGAAGCTGTTGTTCCTCGGCTCGTCATGCATCTACCCGGTGCATGCCCCGCAACCGATGATCGAAGCGGTGTTGCTCGACGGCGCGCTGGAACCCACCAACGAACCCTACGCGGTGGCCAAGATCGCCGGGATCAAGCTGTGCGAAAGCTACAACCGCCAGCATGGCCGCGATTACCGCAGCGTGATGCCCACCAACCTGTACGGGCCGGGCGACAACTACCACCCGCAGAACAGCCATGTGATCGCCGCCTTGCTGCGGCGCTTCCATGAGGCGACCCAGCGTGGCGATGAGGAAGTGGTGATCTGGGGCAGTGGCAAACCACGGCGCGAGTTCCTGCATGTGGATGACATGGCGGCGGCCAGCGTGCATGTGATGGAGCTCAGCCAGGAACGCTACCGCGAGCAGACCCAGCCGATGCGTTCGCATTTGAACGTCGGTACCGGGGTGGATTGCACCATCGCCGAACTGGCCCAGGCGCTGGTGCGGGTCACCGGCTTCAAGGGGCAGTTGCGCTTCGACGCCAGCAAGCCCGACGGCGCACCGCGCAAGCTGCTGGATGTGAGCCGGATCAACGCCCTCGGCTGGGAAGCCTATGTGCCGCTGGAAGAGGGGCTGCGCGACGCCTACAACGCCTATCTCGCGGCCCTCGAACAGCCTCGGGGCCACTGATGAAGATCCTCCTGTACGGCATCAACTACAGCCCGGAGCTCACCGGCATCGGCAAGTACAGCGGTGAACAGGCGCGCTGGCTGGCAGGCCAGGGCCATGAGGTGCGAGTGGTGACGGCGCCGCCGTATTACCCGCAGTGGCAGGTGGGCGAGGGCTATTCGCCGTGGCGCTTTCGCACCGAGCAGGACGACGGCGTGACGGTGATTCGCTGCCCGCTGTATGTGCCACGCCAGCCCACGGCGTTGACGCGCCTGCTGCACCTGATGAGCTTTTCCGCCAGTTCGTTTTTGGCGGTCATGGGGCAGTGGCGCTGGAAACCGGACCTGGTGATCCTGGTGGTGCCCACGCTGTTTTGTGCGCCCCAGGCACTGTTGTTGGCCAAGCTCAGTGGCGCGCGCTCGGTGCTGCATATCCAGGATTACGAAGTGGACGCGATGTTCGGCCTCGGCATCGGTGGCGGCTCCCTTGTGCGGCGCCTGGCGTTTGGGCTTGAACGCTGGCTGTTGCGGCGTTTTGACCGGGTCTCGACGATTTCCAGCGGCATGCTCGACAAGGCCCGGGGCAAAGGCGTGAACGGCAAGCGCCTGCTGTTCTTTCCCAATTGGTCGGAAACCGCCCGCTTTCGCCAGGTGCCCCGCAGCCCCGGGCTGCTGCAGCGCCTGGGTGTGGCGCCAGGCCAAAGGGTGTTGTTGTACGCCGGCAATATCGGCGAGAAGCAGGGCCTGGAACTGATCCTTGACGCCGCCCAGGCCTATGCCGATCGCCCGGAGCTGGTGTTCCTGATCGTCGGCCAGGGCACCGGCAAGGCCCGCTTGTTCGAGCGTGTGCAGCGCGATGGCCTGCGCAACGTGCTGTTTGCGCCGTTGCAGCCCTACGAGGATTTGCCGGTGCTGCTGGCCTCGGCCGACGTGCACCTGGTGATCCAGAAGCGCGGGGTGGCGGACGCGGTGCTGCCTTCCAAGTTGACCAATATCCTGGCGGTGGGCGGCCACGCCATCATCACCGCCGACCCCGGCACCACCCTCGGCCGCCTGTGCGAGGAACACCCGGGCATTGCGGTGCTGGCTGAACCGGAGTCCGTCGCCGCGCTGAACATAGGGATCGAGCGGGCACTGGCATTGCCCGCGCACAATGAGGTGGCGCTGAACTACGCCAAGGAGTTCCTCGACAAAGAACGTATTCTGCAACGCTTTATGGCACAGGTCTGATGGGTATGTGGCTTGATTTACCGACCTTCAATACGGTCGTGGCATCGACGCCGCTGGTGGCGATCGACCTGGTGGTGAGAAACACCCGTGGCGAGGTCCTGCTGGGCCTGCGCGTCAATCGGCCGGCTTATGGTTTCTGGTTCGTGCCCGGCGGGCGTATCCAGAAAAACGAACACCTCGACAACGCCTTCCGGCGCATCACCCGCGACGAACTGGGACACCCGTTCGAGCGCGCCCAGGCGCGGCTGCTGGGGGTGTACGAGCACTTCTACGACGACAGCGTGTTCGCCAACGCCGGGGCCGGGCCGAACACCCATTATGTGGTGCTCGGCTATTGCCTGGACCTGGCGGAAGGCCAGACCCTTCAGCCGCCCACGGAGCAACACCAGCATTACCGCTGGTGGCCCGAGGACGAACTGCGCATCAGCCCGCGGGTGCATGAACACACTCGCGCCTATTTCTGACTCTCTCTCCCGAGGACGCTCTCATGTTGTTACCGGTGATCATGGCAGGCGGTTCGGGGTCGCGCCTGTGGCCGCTTTCGCGGCAACTGAACCCCAAGCAGTTCCTGCGCCTGACCGACGCGCACCTGTCGATGCTGCAGCAGACCATCACGCGGCTGGAAGGCGCCAACGTCGCGCTGCCGCAGTTGATCTGCAATGAGCAGCATCGCTTCCTGGTGGCCGAGCAATTGCGCCAGTTGGGCCTGGAACAGGCCAGCATCCTGTTGGAACCGGTGGGGCGCAACACGGCGCCGGCCATCGCGCTGGCGGCGTGCAAGGCGCTGGCCGAGCACCAGGACCCGATCCTGCTGGTGCTGGCGGCGGACCATTTGATCGAAGACGTCCCGGCGTTTCATGCCAGCCTGGAAGTGGCGCTGCCGCTGGCCCGCGACGGCAAGCTGGTGACCTTCGGTATCACGCCCACTTGCGCCCATACCGGCTACGGCTATATCGAACAAGGCGCGGCGGCGGGCGAGGGCGGTTATCGGGTCAAGCGCTTTGTCGAGAAGCCCGACGCCGTCACCGCTGCGGCGTATGTGGCCGACGGTGGGTATTACTGGAACAGCGGCATGTTCATGTTCCGCGCCAGTCGTTACCTGGAGGAGCTGGAACGCTTCCAGCCGGCGATCCTCGAGGCTTGTCGCGTGGCGCTGGAAGGCGGCAGCCAGGATCAACCCTTCACCCGCGTGCATGCCGCGACCTTTGCCGCGTGCCCGGACGACTCCATCGACTACGCGGTGATGGAAAACACCCATGACGCGGTGATGGTGCCGTTGCAGGCCGGCTGGAGTGATATCGGCTCGTGGTCGGCGTTGTGGGAGGCCAGCGAAAAAGATGCCAGCGGCAATGTGATACGCGGCGACGGGCTGAGCCTGGACACCCGTGACACCTACGTCCACGCCGACAGTCGGCTGGTGGCCACGGTGGGGGTGCAGGACCTGATCATTGTCGAGACCAAGGACGCGGTATTGGTGGCCCACAAGGACCAGGTGCAGCAGGTCAAGGCCATCGTCGACCTGCTCAAGCAGGCCGGGCGCCATGAGCATCTCAACCACCGCGAGGTGTATCGGCCATGGGGCATGTACGACTCGGTGGACAACGGCCAGCGCTATCAGGTCAAGCGCATCACGGTGAAGCCGGGGGCCAAGTTGTCGGTGCAGATGCACCACCATCGCGCCGAGCACTGGATCGTGGTCAGCGGTACGGCGCGGGTGACCAATGGCGAACAGACTTACCTGGTGTCGGAAAACCAGTCGACCTATATCCCCATCGGCCAGGTGCACGCCCTGGAAAACCCGGGGGTGATCCCGCTGGAGTTGATCGAAGTGCAGTCGGGCTCTTATCTGGGCGAGGACGATATTGTGCGCTTCGAAGACAAGTACGGCAGGGCCTGAGGTTTTCCGACAATTAATAACGTTTTTAATAACTTCGCCGGGCGCAATGCATTGAAGGCCGGGGCTTGCCGGGAAAACGTTATTTTCAACTAGGTCGGCTGAATATTATCTGTCTGGTGTGCTGTTTAGTTGAATGGCACTATCGGTTTGCCTGCTCACTGATGATAAGGAGTCTGAAATGAGAAAATCACTGGCTATTCTGGTACTCAGTGTCTTGAGTACTTCGGCGATGGCCGACGAGTTACCGTTGGGGCTTGATACCACAGTGGCCGGAACCGTTACGGTGGGGCAAACGTTGTTGGTCGGCACTGCCCTGGTTGCCGGTGTTGCCGCTGTTTCCAACAGCGGCGGCAGCTCCAATGGCGGCACCACCACGGGTACTACCGGCACCACCGGCACTACGGGTACCAGCAACTAGTCGTACACCTTCCGCTTTTAAGACCGCTTGGAATCCCCGCCCAAGTGGTCTTTTTTTCTTGTCGTCTATCGCGAGTGTCCTAGCACTATGATGCGTATTTTTTCTATTGCAGCCGTGGCCGCTGCATTATTGCAAGGCTGCATGTTTTCCCCGGGTCAATATATGGATACGGCCGCCCTGACCGAAGAGGGCGGGCCTGAAAACAGTCGCGTGGATTTAATTCCGATTACGCCAAAGTTATTGGCCATGGACGCGGCAAGTCATGTGCCTTATTCCATTCCAGCAGAACTCTTGAGTTATAAACCCGGGCCGTATTTGATCGGCGCCAATGACGCGCTGTATATCACGGTGTGGGATCACCCTGAACTTACCGCGCCGTCCGGCCCGCAGCAGCAGATCGATGCCAACGGTCGCTTGGTCAGCCCCGAGGGCAACCTGTTTTATCCCTACGTCGGCGAGGTGGTTGCCAAGGGTCGCAGCATTGAAGCGCTGCGCAGCGAGATCACCGACAAGCTGCGCCAGTACATCGACAGCCCCCAGGTGGATGTCAGCGTGTTGCGTTTTGCCAGCCAGAAAGTGGTGATCAGCGGCGCGGTGATCAAGGCCGGGCCGGTGCCCCTCACCACCATTGCGATGAACGTCAGCGAGGCCCTCGGCGCCGCCGGGATCGACCCGATCAACGCCGACCTGTCGAACCTCACCCTCACCCGTGGCGGCAAGCGCTACACCCTGGACCTCGACACGCTCAACCTTGAGCAGTCGCGCCTGAATGACATCTATCTCAAGGACGGCGACCAGCTGTACCTGGCCTACAACGATCGCAAGCGCATCTACGTGATGGGCGAGGTGATGCAACCCCGCGCGCTGAGTTTCAAGACCCGCAGCATGAACCTCTCCGACGTGCTGGGTTCAGTGGGCGGGGTCAACCAGAACACCTCCAACGCCGATGCCATCTACGTGATTCGCGGCGCGCAGAACATCGATGTGGAACCGGCCAAGGTGTTCCAGCTGGAAGCCGGCTCTCCCTCGGCCATGGCCCTGGCCACGCGTTTTGATGTGCAGCCCCAGGACGTGGTGTTTGTCGGCCCGGCGAATATCACGCGCTGGAACCGCTTTATCAGCCAACTGGTGCCGTCCGCGTCGATCATCGGCATTGGTGCATCCACCCAGAACAACCTGAGCGAAGCCAGCAGCCGATAGGGTGGTACCTGCGTGAACAGTCTGAAAATCGGTACGTACGCAGGGTTGGCGTGGCTGTTGGCTGGCTGCAATCCGCTGATGCAGGCCTCGCTGGATACCTTCAAGGCTGCCGTCGGCGGCCCGCCGCCGTTGGTGTTGAGCCAGGCCCAGGTGGATGCGGTGCCGTTCCCCCAGATCAAGGTCACCACGGTGTCCGGCGCTGGGGTGATGGCGTTGATTCGCCAGCGTGACGACCTGCAGTTCTGGGTGGCGTCCGGCAAACAGGTGCTGCTGCTGCGCGATGGTCTGGTGGTGCGCACGGTGGGCCTGGGCACTGACCTGGATGGCACGCGCTGGCAGGGCCGGTCACCGTTCCAGCAAGGGTTGCATCGTGTCCCGGACGGCTATCGCAGCACGCGCCAGATCGACGTGGTGGACGGCTATCGCCTGGGCATTACGGTCAACAGCCACATGACGCGCCAGGGACTGGAGAGCGTCGAGATTCTCGACAAATCCTATGCCTTGCTGCGGGTGGATGAAGACATCGAGGCCGCCGGCTTTCACGCGCGTAACCGTTACTGGGTCGACCCCGGCGACGGTTTTATCGTGCAGAGCGAGCAGCACCTGACGCCCGACCTGACGCTCACCATTACCCAACTGCAACCGACTCGCAAGGATGCCCCATGATGCTGCGAAAATTGGCCGCGCTGGTGCTGTTGTGCAGTGGCGCCAGTGTGTCCCAGGCGGCGATGACCGTCAGCGGCGAGGTGCGCAATCCGGGGCCGATCCCCTTGGCGCCCGAGGCGCGCTTGCTGGATGTGATCACGGCGTCGCAACCGGATGCCCAGGGCTATTGGCTCGGTGCGGCCTGGCTGCGCCAACCCTTGCTGGCACAGCAGGCACGGCTCAAGGCCGGTGTGCTGTTTGACCTGCAAACCCTGCAGCGTGCGGCGTTGGCGGCCGGTCGCGAAGGTCGCGCGCATGCGGCGGCTCGGCTCTATCAACAGGTGCAGGCCTTGCCGGTGACCGGCCGCCAACAGGCGATGCTGGATCCGGTGGCGGTGGAAGTCGGCTTTGCGCCGAACCCGCTGGTCAGTGAGGGCGACAGCCTGGTTTATCCGCCGAGGCCGGACAGCGTGCGTGTCGTGGGTGCCGTCGCCGTGGCCTGCACGTTGGCATTCCAGCCGATGCAGCGGCCCCTCGATTACCTCCACGCCTGTCCGGCCCTGGCGGAAGCGGACCGCGATTACCTGTGGCTGATCCAGCCCGACGGCCATGTCACCCGCCTGGGTATCGCGGCATGGAATCGCGAGGAGGGCACGCCTCCCGCGCCGGGCAGCACGTTGCTGGTGCCGATCCGCAGCGACGACCTGGACCCGCTCACCCCCGAACTCAATCAGCAACTGGCCGAGTTTCTTGCCACCCAACCCCTGGCCGAGGTCACGCCTTGAAATTATGTATTGCAGCCGTGCTGCTGGTGCCCTGTGGCGTCGCCCATGGCGATCCCCGTTACACCCAAAGCGATTTCGGTGGCGTCGGGCTGCTGCAAACCCCCACCGCCCGCATGGCGCCCGCCGGCGAACTCAGCGTGAATGCCAACCGCACCGAACCCTACAGCCGCTACAGTTTTTCGGCGCAACCCCTGGACTGGCTGGAGGGCACCTTTCGCTACACCGCGATCACCAACCGCCCCTATGGCGCCGAGTCCTTCAGCGGCGGCCAGAGCTATAAGGACAAGGCCGTCGACGCCAAAGTGCGCCTGTATCAGGAAAGCCACTGGCTGCCCGAGGTGGCGCTGGGGTTCATGGACCTGGGTGGCACCGGGTTGTTTTCCAGCGAGTACCTGGTGGCCAACAAGCGCTACGGTGATGTGGATTTCAGTGCCGGCATCGCCTGGGGGTACCTGGGCAGTCGCGGTGATTTCGGCAACCCGTTGGGCGCCTTGGATGATCGTTTCAACCAGCGGCCCACCGCCGAAGGCTCCGGCAGTTTTTCCAACGGCTACTTTCGCGGCCGGCCCGCGTTGTTCGGCGGGATTGCCTATCAGACACCCTGGGCACCGCTGAGCCTCAAGCTGGAATACGAGGGCAACGACTATCAGAACGAACCCCGCGACAACAACCAGCGCCAGGACTCGCCCATCAACCTGGGCCTGGTCTACAAGCTGGCCGACTCCATCGATGTGAGTGCCGCCTGGGAACGTGGCAACACCGCCATGTTCGGCATCACCCTGCACACCAATTTCGTCAGCCGCAAGGCCCCGGTAAAAACCTACGACCCGCCGGCCCCCAAGTTGCCTGCCAAGGCCCCGACCACGCCGATGGACCAGGTGGATTGGGCCGCCGTCTCCCGGCGCCTGCACGATAATGCCGGCTACAACGTGCAGCGCATTACCCAGCGCGGGCCGGAGTTGTTGGTGTACGGCGAACAGCAGCGCTATTTCTACAGCGCCAAGGCGGTGGGCCGCGCCAGTCGGATTCTGGATGGCAGCGTGAATGACCAGATCGATTGGTTCACCCTGGTGAGCGAGCGTTATGCGCTGCCGATCGAAGAAACCAGCGTGCCGCGCGAGACCTTTCGCGAGGTGGTCAACCACCGCGAGGACCTGCAGAACCTGCATCGCCAGATCGAGGTCAATCGTGCCAGCAACCGCAGCCAGGCAGTGCTGTACACCCAGCCGCCCAAACCCTTCACCTATGGGGTGGGGCTGGGCTACAAGCAGAACGTCGGCGGGCCGGATGGCTTGCTCTACCAGGTGTCCGCCGACCTCGACGGCGAGTATCGTTTCACCCGCAATACCTGGTGGAGCGGCCTGCTCAGCGTCAACCTGCTGAACAACTACGACGGGTTTACCTACGATGCGCCCAGTGGCTTGCCCCGGGTGCGGACCGACCTGCGCCGGTACATGACCACCTCCGATGTGACCCTGCCGACCTTCCAGCTCAACCATGCGCAGCAGTTGGACCAGGACCTCTACGGTATGGTCTACGGTGGTTTGCTGGAGTCGATGTACGCCGGTGTCGGCAGTGAAGTGCTGTACCGCCCGATGGGCCAACGCTGGGCATTGGGGGCCGACCTGAACTACGTGCGTCAGCGTGGTTTCGAGCAGGATTTCAGCTTGCGCGATTACCGCACCCTCACCGGACATATCACCGGCTACACCGATCTGCCGTTCAACATTCAGGGCGCCTTGAGTGTCGGCCGCTACCTGGCCAGGGACTGGGGCGCGACCCTGGACCTGTCGCGGGAATTCAACAATGGCGTGCGGATTGGCGCGTGGATCACCCGCACCACTGCATCCAGCGCAGAGTACGGCGAAGGCAGCTTCGACAAAGGCCTGTACCTGTCCATTCCGTTCGATGAGTTGATGAGCCTGTCGACGATGCGGCGCGCCAACCTGGTATGGGCGCCACTGACCCGCGATGGCGGCGCACGCTTGAACCGCGCCTACTCACTGCATTCGATGACCGATGGGCGCGACAGTGAGCTGTTCTACAAGAACATCGACAAGATCACCGAATAAATGCACCCACACAGATACTGTCTCATCCAACACCGCTCAAATCCGTAGCAGCTGCCGAGCCGCGGCGAGGCTGCGTTTACGGCCTGCCAGGCACACCGCTGACGCAGCCTTGCTTGCGCTACGGGGGTGAGGTGGTGATGGGGATTGGCATTCGTAGCAGCTGCCGAGCCGCGGCGAGGCTGCGTTTACGGCCTGCCAGGCACACCGCTGACGCAGCCTCGCTTGCGCTCGGCAGCTGCTACGCAGGTGAGGTGATGATGGGGATTGGCACTCGTAGCAGCTGTCGAGCCCCGGCGAGGCTGCGTTTATGGCCTGCCAGGCACACCGCTGACGCAGCCTCGCTTGCGCTCGGCAGCTGCTACGGGGGTGAGGTGGTGATGGGGATTGGCACTCGTAGCAGCTGTCGAGCCGCGGCGAGGCTGCGTTTACGGCCTGCCAGGCACACCGCTGACGCAGCCTCGGTTGCGCTACGTGGGTGAGGTGGTGATGGGGATTGGCACTCGTAGCAGCTGCCGAGCCCCGGCGAGGCTGCGTTTACGGCCTGCCAGGCACACCGCTGACGCAGCCTTGCTTGCGCTACGGGGGTGAGGTGGTGATGGGGATTGGCACTCGTAGCAGCTGTCGAGCCCCGGCGAGGCTGCGTTTACGGTCTGCCAGGCACACCGCTGACGCAGCCTTGCTACGCAGGGGGTCAGTAGATGTCCTTGGACAGCAGCGTAAACGGCGTCTTCAACAGGATCTTGATGTCCAGCCACAGCGACCAGGTATTGATGTAGCGCAGGTCGATATCGACGCGCTGTTGCATCTTCTCCAGGGTCTCGGTCTCGCCCCGGCAGCCATTGACCTGCGCCAGGCCGGTGATGCCGGGTTTGATCCGATGGCGGGCCATGTAGGCGCGGATTTTCCCCGAGTAGTAGTCGTTGTGTGCAATCGCATGGGGGCGTGGGCCGACCAGGGCCATGTGCCCTTGCAGCACGTTGAACAGCTGCGGCAATTCATCGATGGAGGTACGCCGGATAAACCGGCCCACCGGCGTAATGCGTGAATCGTTGCGACTGGCCTGGCGTACCTCATGGTCGTCATGCACACGCATGGAGCGGAATTTCCACACCTTGATCACCTCGCCATTCCAGCCGTGGCGGTCCTGCTTGAAGATCACCGGGCCGGGGGAGGTGAGCTTGATCAGCAGGGCGACCAGCAACAGCAGCGGGCTCAGCACGATGATCGCCAGAGCAGCCAGGCTCTTGTCCAGCAGCGACTTGCTCAGTGCAGCGGTGGGGCGGCTGGTCAGCGGGCTTTCGTTGAGGTAGATCGCCGGCAGCCCATCCACTTCGGCCACGCAATGGTTGAGCAGCAGCATGTTATTGAGGTCGGGCACCCAGATCACATCCACGCTGATCTCCAGCAGGTTGAGGTACAACGCCTCAATGTGGGTGGCGTCCTGCAATGAATGGGTGATGTAGAGCCGGCGGATGCCGTGTTGCCGGATCAATTGGGGCAGTTGCGGCAGCTCGCCGAGGATCTGCGCTTGCGCATCCTCGGTCGCCTCGGCACGGCTGCCGACCAGACCCACCAGGGGCGAGCGTTTTTGCCGTGAGAGGGTCCTGGCCAGGTCCACCGCAAGCTTGCCAGTGCCCACGATCAATGATTTTTGGCGTTCGTGAAGTTGGCGGTGGTAATACCGGGACAGGCTGTGCAGCGGTATGTAACACAGTGCCAATAACGGGTAACTGACCGCCGCCCAGAGTAATAAGGTTTCCACAGGGAACAGTGCGCTGGCATGACAGGCTACGCCCACGGCAAACAATATACCCATGGTTAACAGCCAGCCCATGAACAAGCGTCCAAGGCCCACGGCATAATCATCTTTCTTGCTGTAGACATCGCACAAGGTATACGCCGGGAGAGAGGCCAATATCGTAAAGGCGGCCAGGACGCGGTAGTAATACTCCAGTTGGCCAGTCTTCAAGATAACCAGCGTAAATAACAGTGCAACAACTAAGCTCGATGCGAGTGTCCATTGTCCCCAGAACGTCAAACCCCTGGGGGTCAGGTTGCGATGCATTCTAGTGTTATTAAGCATAGTTCTGCTCCCGGTGATGACCGCGCACGTGGTGGCAGGCGTTAAGGGTTAACGGTTAACTTTTATAAACGACAGGCACGCGCAGGCGTGTGCCCATTGATAGTAATGAACGGCAGGGGGCAGTGGCTGACGACTTATAACAAGGTCAGGAGGGTCTGGCGAAGTGGATGTTATAAAAGGGCAGGTAGAAGAGTTTTTAATAGGCAGGGTGAATTAAAAGGCCTGGGTTGTTTTTATTTTTGTTAACGGCGTGGCTGACTAAGCTCGAGCGGCTTTTTGATTTTTTGCGTCAGGCAATAACCACGGTTTCTTACCGCACGAAACAGGCGTTCACCGTCGTTGACCCGCTTGAACTTTTCCTGCAAACGACTCAGGCACATTTCCAATCCGCGGTATAAATCGGGTTCACGACCTATATTACGGATCAACTCTTCTTTGCTGACCACGCGTTCTTCATGGTGCAGCATCTTTTTAATCAGCGCCGATTCAATAGTGGTCAATGAAATGCGCAGGCCGCCCTTGACCAGTGCTCGATCATGTTGGGTGAGCAGCCAGAAATCCTGTGGATACAGTGGCGTTCGTTCGGCGCTGATCTCTTGAGTACGCGTATGGTTATTCGGTGCGCTGTCAGGGGCCTTGGCGGTTGGCATTCTGGATTCTTGCCGCTTGGGGTTAAACGATTGTGAGGGCAAGTTGAGGGTGTGGGTAATAATGTAGGTATTAAAATGCGGGGTGATCTGTGGTTGGGAAAACGCCGGATTTGTATCGGCGGGGTCCGTGGTCGCCGGGGCGTTTACATCGTAATAGAAGAACTCTGCGTTGGGCGTGAAGTCCTGCAGTGCGATAGACGCAAGTGTTGGAGCGAAGGCGTGTTTCTTGAAAGAACTCATAGGGTCCACCCATATCAGGAAGATGCAGTTGTTAAAGGCAGTCAGCGGGGGAGTAATAGCCGCCCTGAAAGTATTCGAACGGCAAGTTTTTAGCCAGCATGGCGCTGTCGGCAAACTCGACCTGATCGGCGATGAAGCAGACCCTGCAGGCACTGATCAGTTCCAGCATGTGATCGTAAAGCCGGTCGAACAGGTCCGAACGCGTGTTGAGGCTGAGCCTGAGGGCAGAATCCGGAAAGGGCATTTTTATATAGTCGTAGAGCTCGAGGTCGACCAGCAGGTCTGCCGGCTTTGTATCGAGTCTGTAGTTGTTGTAGGCCAACGTGATACCGCTATGGTCTTTCAACTTATACAACTGACGCACCATCGCCCGGCGTTCTACCGGACCGGGCAGGGCGTCCAGTGGGTTGTCGAGACTGAGGGTGAAGGGGTGTTTGTGGTATTCCAATGCCTGCGCGGCCTGAATGATCGCCTTGAGGATGTCCTCGTTCATCAGGGCCGATTGACCCATGCGCAGAAGCGTATGACTCGTCGCCGGGCTGACCGCCTTAGGCGTTTTGCGCGGTGGGTGGATATGGCGCAAGGCCTCAGTGCAGGCACTTTCAAGTTGTTCGAGATCAACGCCATCCGCTACGCTGATTTCGCTGCCCCACCAGGCATGACCGCGATCAACGATGGCTTGCCTGATGATCTTGAAGTGCGGGGTATGTACAGGGGGCGTTTTTTCACTATTCACGGCTCGGCCCCTCCTTAGTGGGTTGGAAATGGCTGGCGCAAATAAGACCCCGGCTGAGTTTATAACCATAACCGCGAATATTTTGGATGATGTTTTCACCGTAGTGCGCCTTGATTTTACTGCGCAAACGGCTGATGGATTTTTCCAGTGCACGGGAGTCGTAGTACTTGGTATTAAGTCCCATGACACGGGCGATCTCATTATGACTGAGCAGTCGGTTCTGAATAAGCGCTTCCAATACTTTCATTTCGACGAAGGATATTTCCAACTTTTTCCCGTCGCCATACAGGCACATGCGGTCTTGGTCGAGAATCAGGTCGCACTGATTGAGTCGAGCGCTTTCACTGAGAAAGGCATCAAACAGATTCAACTTTTTTTCGGGTGAAGTTTCGATCGCCTTGATGCAGTAATCGGCGCCAGCCAGGTAGTATTTTGTTTTGCTCAGGGTCGACGCAAAGGTGATCACGACGAATATCGTGCAGTCGGGGTTTTCAGTTCGCGCTTTTTTTATTATGTCCAGGCTCAGATTGCTGGCGGAGGGTGTATCAATTTCTATAATGATGGCACGGTAATGTACGTGGCTTTCCTGGGTGTCAATTAGTTGACCGTAGCAACGTGTATCGACTTTTAAATTATTCGCTACAGTGCGAACTAAAAGCGCCCGAAAGTCCTCTGATTTCGATTGAGTCCGTGCAATAGCGAGGACGTTGGAAAAATGCATCACCTACTCCCTTTTCCGGCATGCAAGGCCGTCAGTTCAATCGCTGCTAGCGTTTAGATACTAATCGAATTGATTCCGCTAAAACGTGACAAATTTTAACATTCACCACTTGGTTTTTACGAGCGCAGGGGGTAATAGGGGGATATTTCATGGGAGGTTGTACCGACTTACACATATCCTAGTGCAAACTCTTAATGCTCGATAAGTATTTTAGTTCCAACGATTTTTTTGACGGGTGCAGGTTTAAGCGTTGACCTTCTCAGACCGGAAAAACGCCTGCAGAGCGCCCCGAAGGTTGGCGGCCGGCCCCTCGGATGGGCTCAACGGCGCAACTGCACCTCACCCTCGATACACGCCACCAGAAACTCCATGACCACCTTCACTGACGGCGAGCGGCGCATGTCGGGGTACACCGTGAGCCAGATATCACGTAAAGGGCCTTCGACCGCAGTGGGCAGCCTGACCAGCAGCGGGTCGTGATCGCCCACCAGGGTCGGCAACACCACCGCGCCCACCTGGGCCCTGGCCGCCATTTGCTGGGTGGCCAGGTCGCTTGCGGCAAACGCGATCTCACGGCCGCCGCGCAGTTGGTGCATCCAGGCTTGCTGGGGCAGGTGATCGCGGCTGCTGTCGTAGGCGATGAACGTCCACTGCGCAGCCGGCAATTGCTGGAACGTCGGCGGGCCATACAGCCCGAAGCGCACCACGCCGACTTTCCTGCGTACCAGGGCTTCCTCATCGGGACGCACCGTGCGCAGGGCAATATCCGCTTCACCTTTGTCCAGCGCGGCCAGTTGGGTCGACGGCATCAGCACCAGATTCAACTGCGGGTAGTGGGCGCGCAGCCGCGCTATATGGGGCGCAATGCAATAGTGGGCGATAGACGGCGGGCAACTGACCCGCACCGTGCCGGCCATTTCGATCGACGCGACCCGCGACAGGCGCATCACCTGCGTCGCCATTTCGTCCATGCCCGCCGCCAACTCCGCCAATGCCAGGCCTTGCGCGGTCAGCGGGCGGCTGCGCGGCAGGCGGTCCACCAGTTTGACGCCGAGGGCTTTTTCCAGCGCATCGACGCGGCGCCCGACGGTGGCGTGCTCCACCTGCAACTCGCGGGCGGCCGCCGACAACGACTGGCTACGTGCCAGTACCGTGAAGTAATACAGGTCCTGCCAATCGAACATCGGGTTATTTCCGCACGGAGGTTGGGAAGCTTTGGGGAATTTTCCTACTGAGAGCGTCCTTTTACCATGGCCGCTTCCCAGTGCACACGGAGTTGTCCCCGATGAAAGCCATTACCTTGCAAACCTACGGCGGCCCTGAAGTCGCCCAATTGCGCCATGACGTCCCCAAACCCCAGGTGTTGGCCGGGCATGTGCTGGTCAAGGTGGCGTGCGCCGGGATCAACTTCATGGATATCCATACCCGCCAGGGCAAATATGCGCAGTCGTCGACCTATCCGGTGCGCCTGCCCTGTACCTTGGGTATGGAGGGCGCCGGCGTGGTGGTGGAAGTCGGCGCAGGCATCAGCCATTTGGCCGTCGGCGACCGGGTGGCGTGGTGCATTGCCTGGGGCGCCTTCGCCGAGTACGCCCTGGTGCCCGCAGCCAGGGTGGCGCAGATTCCCGGTGCCATCGCCTTCGATCAGGCGGCTGCGGCGATGTTTCAAGGCTGTACCGCCCACTACTTGATCGAGGATGTCGCCAGGTTGCAGGCCGGCAGCACCTGCCTGGTCCACGCTGCGTGCGGCAGCATCGGCCAGTTGCTGGTACAGATGGCCCGGCGCTCAGGCGCCACGGTGTTCGCCACCGGCAGCACCGCTGAACGATGCGCCATTGCTCACGAGCGCGGGGCCCACCAGGCCTGGGTCTATGACGGCGGCCGATTTGCCGAGCGGGTGTTGGAGGCCACAGGCGGGGAGGGGGTGGATGTGGTCTTCGATTCGCTCGGCAAAAGCACCCTGCGTAACAGCTTCCGCGCCTGCCGCACGCGCGGCCTGATCGTGAACTACGGCAATGTCTCGGGTTCGTTGACCGATCTCGACCCGATGGAACTGGGGGAGGCGGGCTCGCTGTTTTTGACGCGCCCCCGGCTGGCCGACCATATGGCCGACGGCGCGACCGTACAACGGCGTGCCAACGCGGTATTTGCGGCGATGCTCGAAGGTACGTTGACGGTGGCTATCGAAGGGCATTACACGCTGGAAACGCTGCATCAGGTACATGAGCGCATCGAAGCGCGGCAACAGATCGGCAAGGCTGTGGTGTGGGTGGACCGCGACCTGCATTAATCGAAGACGAAAAAAAACCGGCTGATCAGGCCGGTTTGGGGTGCCCCGCGAACAGTGCGGGATTAAGCGTGGTTGTCCAGCAGGCGATCGGCACCGCCTTCAACAATACCGCGTTGCTGCAAACGATCGGCACCGCCTTCGGCCAGGCCACGTTCCTGCAAGCGATCAGCGCCACCTTCGGCAACGCGGTTGCCTTGCAGGCGATCGGCACCATCTTCGGCAACGCGGTTGCCTTGCAGGCGGTCGGCGCCATCTTCGGCGACGCGGTTGCCTTGCAGGCGATCGGCGCCATCTTCAACAATACCGCGTTGCTGCAAGCGATCAGCACCACCTTCGGCAACACGACGTTCCAGCAAGCGATCCGAGCCACCTTCGGCAACACGACGTTCCAGCAGGCGATCCGAGCCCCCTTCAGCAACACGGCTTTCGATCAGGCGATCCGCGCCGCCTTCAGCAACAACAGGGTGGGCAAATGCGTTTGCAGCGAGTACCGAGAAAGCGAGGCTAAGCAAGATTTGGCGTTTCATGATGGTGTGCTCCGAGTGTTTTAGTTGGGTGTTGCCTGGTATGGGTTTGATGTTACGCGTTGCATTTTTTAAGAGAACTTCATTGGGCTGATGGTGACTATCGATGCCAGCGATGGCCCGTTTCAAAGGGCCATCGCCGAGCCGGTCACGGCATCTGTGGCCGTTCCTGAGGGCGCAGGTCGAACACCAGCACCTCGGCATCCTGGCCCTGGCTCAGGCGGATTTGCCGCTCATCGCGCACTCGGGCACCGTCGCCTTCCTGCAAGCGCTGGCCGTTGATGTCCACGCTGCCCCGAGCCACATGGATGTACACGTGGCGATCCGGCGGCAGGTCGAGGGTCGCGGCTTCGTCGCCGTTGAACAGCCCGGCGTACACCCTGGCGTCCTGGCGCACGGTCAGGGAGCCGTCGCTGCCGTCCGGCGAGATGATCAGTTGCAGGCGCCCTTGTTTCTGCGCCGCGCTGAAGTGCTCCTGTTGATAGCGCGGCTCGGCACCGGCCACGGCGGGCACGATCCAGATTTGCAGGAAGTGCACGCCACGGGTCTGGCTGTGGTTGAACTCGCTGTGGGCCACGCCGCTGCCGGCGCTCATCAGTTGCACATCGCCGGGGCGAATCACCGAGCCGGTGCCCAGGGTGTCCTTGTGTTCCAGGGCGCCTTCAAGCACATAGGAGAAAATCTCCATGTCGCGGTGCGGGTGTTGGCCGAAGCCTTTGCCGGCCGCGACGCGGTCGTCGTTGATCACCAGCAGGTCGGAAAAACCCTGTTCATCGGGGTTCCAATAGTTGGCGAACGAGAAGGTGTGGAACGACTTCAACCAACCGTGATTGGCGGCGCCGCGTTCGGAAGCTTTGCGAAGGGTCAGCATGGTCTTGTCCTCAAGTGAGCGCGGGCTGCGAGATGCAGGGTGCTTGCGTTGAGAAGAAGGTTACTGGCAACCTGAAAATTCATTAAGAAGCTGAAATTTGAATAACTGTCTCCTTGAGATTGACAGTAAAAGCCATGCCATAATGCCTTTCGCTTTCTTCCCCTCGATGGATGCTTCCCGTATGAAAACCGTGGCCATGGCGCTGTTCCCGGACTTCCTCCTGCTTGACATGGCCGGGCCGCTCGAAGTGTTTTCCATTGCCAACCGCTACCTGCCGGCGGCGGAGCATTACCAGATCCTCACCCTGGGTACCGAGCCCGGTCCGTTGCGCGCCTCCAATGGGGTGCTGGTCCAGACTGACCTGCTGCTGGACCAGGCCCGGGCGGCTTATGACCTGCTGCTGGTGCCCGGCGGCCCGGGTGCCTATAACGAATGCCATCCGGCGCTGCTGCCCTGGCTCAAGGCGGCGGCGCCACGGGCGCGGCGCTTCGGCTCGATCTGCACCGGCGCCTTTGTGCTGGGCCACGCCGGGCTGCTCGACGAACGCCGCGTGACCACCCACTGGCACTACACCGAGCGCCTGATCAAGGCCTTCCCCAAGGCCATCGTCGAGACGGATCGCATCTACCTGCAGGACGGGCGGTTGATTACCTCGGGCGGGGTCACCGCCGGTATCGACCTGGCGCTGTCGATCATCGCCCAGGACCATGGCAAGCAAGTGGCGGTGGATGTGGCCAAGGTGCTGCTGGTGGTGATGAAGCGCCAGGGCGGCCAGGCCCAGTTCAGCCCGATGACCGCGTCCGTGGCACCCCAGGAAACCGCGATCACCCGGGTGCAGAACCATGTGCTCGCCCATCTGGACCAGCCCTTTACCATCGAGTCCATGGCCGAGCTGGCCGGCATGAGCCCGCGCCACTTTGCCCGGTTGTTCGCCAAGGACGTGCAGATGACGCCCATGGCCTTCCTGCAGGGCGCGCGCATCGACCGCGCCCGGCAACTGCTGGAAACCACCGACCTGCCGCTCAAGACCGTGGCGTTCCACGCAGGCTTCGGCAGCGTGCGGCACATGCGCTTTCTATTCAGTGAAAAACTCGGCCTCAACCCGACCCAATATCGCCAGCAGTTCAGTTAACGACAGGATGTCCGTCTCGCGCACCCGATTGTCCGTATCGCTCCCTGTGCCAGCATTGCCCTGTTACAGGTAGCTGGCAAGATAAGGTCGAGCCCATGGAAAAGGATGCGCGGAAGCCCAAGATCGGGCGTTTCAGCGCGATTGCAGACATGAATATGCCTCAGGCGATTGACGCGGATAGCACGGTGCGCTTCGGTGACTATGCCTTTCATCGGCAGCAGCGGCTGGTGAGCAAGGCGGGTTGGCCGGTGCCGTTGGGCGGGCGGGCTTTGGATATTCTGGCGGTGCTGCTGGAGTCGCCAGGGCAATTTATCAGCAAGGCCACCCTGATCGAGCGGGTCTGGCCGTGCAGCGTGGTGGAAGAGAACAACCTGCGGGTGCACATCGCCGCACTGCGCCGTGCCCTTGACGGGCAACGCTTGATTATCAACGACCCCCAGCGCGGTTACTGCTTCGCCGCCCCCGTGCGGGTCGCGGCTGCCGCGGTGCTGCCCCGGCATAACCTTGCCCCCCGGCTCAGCCCGCTGATCGGTCGCGATGAACTGCTGGGCGTGCTGGTGCGGCGGGTGTCCGGGCAGCGCCTGATGACCCTGACCGGGTGCGCCGGCGTGGGCAAGAGCACCTTGGCCCTGGCCCTGGCCGAGCGCGTGTTGCCGCGCTACCGCGACGGTGTGTGGTGGGTCGACCTGGCCACGGTGAAGGCGCCGCTGATGATGCTGCGCCACCTGGCCACGATCCTGCACCTGGAACCCGGCGGCAGTGTCACGCAGTTGTGCCGCCAGTTGGTCTCCCGGCAATTGCTGCTGGTACTCGACGGCGCCGACCTGCTGCTCGGTGCCTGTCGACATCTTTTGCGGGCGCTGCGCGAAAATGCGCCCCAGGTCAGCGTGCTGGTCAGCAGTCGCGAAGCGTTGCAGGCCCCAGGCGAATGGGTGCTGCGCGTGCCCCCGCTGGGCGTGCCGGCGCCGTCGGCGCTGGGCAGTGTTGAACAGGCCATGGCGTTCCCCGCCGTGCAACTGTTCGTCGCCCGGGCGTGTGCCGGCCAACAGGGCTTTGTGTTGCGCCGACAGGACCTGGCGCCATTGCGGGACATCTGCCGGCGCCTCGACGGTATTCCCCTGGCCCTTGAACTGGCGGCCGCCCAAGTGGACGCGCTGGGCGTGCGCGGTTTAAAGGCGCAGTTGCACAGTGGATTGCAGGTACTGACCCGGGGCCGCCGCACAGCGGTGGAGCGCCACCAATCCCTGACCGCGGCCCTGGACTGGACCTACGAGCGCCTGAGCCTGCCGGAGCGCTGGCTGTTCCTGCAACTGAGCCTGTTCAAGATGGCTGTGACCTTGCCCACCCTGGGTAAGCTGGTGGCCGGCACCGAGCTGGAACACGCCGATTTGTCGTACCTGCTCGGGCGGCTGGTCGGCACCTCGCTGCTGAGCCTCGAACCCGGTCCGGGGTATCCGCGCTATCGTCTGCTCAACAGCGTGCGCAGCTATGGCCTGGCACTCCTGCGTAACCCGCAGCAGGTGGCGCGTTTGCAGCAGGGTTATGGGCATTACCTGGGAGCGTTTTCAGGCCGGCCGTTTGTCCTGCAACTCGTCGAGCAGGCGGCGTACGCGGACTAGGTCCTGGGTGGCGAAGCCTTCGCTGAATCGCGCGTAGACCGAACCCAGCAGGTCGCGAGCAGCCTGCACACGACCCTGCTGTTGCCACAGCCGCGCCAAGGAGTCCGCACAGCGCAGTTCCCAGGCCAACGCGCCTTGCTGGTGTGCCAGGCCCAGGGCTTCGAGCAGCAGCGCCTCGGCCCCGTGGGGATCGGCCATGGCCTCGGCGCGCACGCGCAGGATCTCCGGGCTGCACCAGCCGGCCGCACCGCTCCGGGCGCGTTCGAACAAGGCCTCATCCACTGCACGGGCGTTGAAGGTCACCAGGATGTCTGCGACCAGCCCCAATCCCTGCATATCGGCGATCTGCGCCGTGCCTTCGTAGCATTGCGCCCAGGTGTGGAACAACTGCACTGAATGCTTTTGCGCCTGTTGCAGGAGGAGGTCCAAGCGGTCGCGGGCTGCAAGGGTGTCGCCGTTGCAATGGGCGATGACCACCCCGGCCAGGGCCAGGGTGTAGCAAATCGACGTGCCGTGGTTGATCTGCAACGCCAGCTCCAGCGCCTGGCTGGCGGTGCGCCACGCACGTTCGGGAAAACCGCGCAGCCACAGGATGCGCGCGAGGATGGTCAACGAGGCCACGCTCTGGTCGTACTGCACGCCAAAGCCGTGGGTAAACCGGTTGAGATGGCCGCTCTGGGCCATGCGCTGGATCACCTGTTCGGCATTCTGCTGCGCCAGTATCTGATTGCCGGCGAAGTGCTGCGCCAGCACCCTCAGGCGTTGGGCGCTGAGGGCCAGCAACGGCTCGGCCTGAGGTCCCAACCGGTCGAAATGCAGGCTTTGTTCCAGGGCCTCGCGGTAGTTGCCGCCACACAGGCTGACCGCCATTTGCCCCGACACCGCGCGCAGTTGGCCGACCAGGTTGCTGTCGGCTTCGGCCAGGCGCCGTGCATGGGCAAAGGCTTCGATGGTCTGCGGCGTACCGCCCTGGGTGTGGTAGGAAAAACTGCCGAAGGCCAACTGCAGGGCCATGTTCAAGTGCGGGCTCGGTGTGCTCGATTGCCCCAGCCGCGCCAGTGCCTTGCCCACATACAGGCCGTGTTCGCGCAGCAGCGACAGCTCCTGCCACAACGGCATGGCGCTGACGGTGAGACGAATGCCCAGCAGGTGCACGCCCTGGTCGCCCAGGCCCCAGTCGAGGGCGGCACGAATGTCTTCGCGCAGCGGCGCATAGCGGTCGATCCAGGTTTGGGTGGCGGTCTGTTCCCAATCGTCCTGCGCCTGGTTCATCAGCACCAGGCAGCGCCTGGCGTGGTGTTCGCGGGTGGCGTCGAGTTCATTGGCAACGCTGAGTTTTTCCAGGGCATAGGTGCGGGTGATGTCCAGCAGGCGATAGATCACCTCGTCATCCCCGGCCTCCACATTGAGCAAGGATTTCGCCACCAGCTGGGTGATCGAACCCAGCACCTCGGCCGGTGCAACCTGTTGCCCGGCGATTACCGCCGCCGCACTGGCCAGGCTGAAACCACCGCGGAACACCGCGAGGCGACGCAGACAGATCTGCTCGCAGCCGGTGAGCAATTCGAAGCTCCAGTCCAGGGTGGCACGCAAGGTTTGATGGCGGGGCAGGGCGCTGCGTCGGCCACGGGTGAGCAGGCGAAAGTTGTCTTCCATCTGCACCAGCAGGCCGGGCAGGCCGAAGCGCTCGATCTGCGCGGCCACCAACTCGATTGCCAGGGGAATGCCGTCCAGGCGTTGGCAGATATCAATGGCCAGGGGCAGTTCGGCTTCGCTCAGTTCAAAGCTGTCCTGATGGGACATGGCCCGCTCGATCAGCAGTTGCAGGGCTGGATAACCCAGGGCCTGAGCGCGGTTACCGGTGGCGGGCGGGCAGGCCAGGGGTTCCAGGCGCTGCACCGACTCGCCCTCGGCGCGCAAGGCCTCGCGGCTGGTGGCGAGGATGTGCAATTGGGGCGCGTGGCGCAGCAGGGCCTCGCTGATCAGCGCGATGTCGTCCAGCAGGTGTTCGCAGTTGTCGATCACCAGCAGCAACTGGTGCTCCTGCAGGCGGCGTGCAAACACGGGCAACGGTTCGTGCTCGGTGTGGGTGAGGTCGAGGAGCGCGGCGAGATTGGGCAGGATCATCGACGGCGCGCTGAGAGGCGCCAGGTCCAGCAGGCGAATACCGTCGCGGTAATGGCCGATCAACAATTCCGCCACGCGCAAGGCGACGGTGGTCTTGCCGATGCCGCCGGCGCCGGTCAGGGTGATAAAGCGCTGCTCGGGCAGCTGCTGTACCAGGCTGTCGATCAGGGCCTGGCGGCCAAGCATGCGCGTGCGTCGCAGCGGCAGGTTGTGGCTCGGGCGTTGGGGGGCGCCTTCGGTCGGTAGGCTCATCGGCTCGATGCTCAGTGGCGCCACAAAACTGTAGCCACGTTGGGCCACCGTAACGATATAGCGCTGCCCGGCCTGGCCATCGCCCAGGGCCTTGCGCAGCGCCGCCATGTGCACCCGCAGGTTGCCGTCTTCCACCACGCTTTTGGGCCAGACCCGGGCGATCAGTTCCTGCTTGCTCACCACCGTGCCGGCCTGCTCCAGCAGGATCAGCAGGATGTCCACGGCCCGCCGTCCCAAGCGCAATGGGCGACCGGCCTCCAGCACCAGGCGCTGGTGCGGGTGGATACGGTAAGGGCCGAAATGCACGGCCTGGTCGCGTGGGGCATTCATGGGTGGCCATGCTCTGGGAAAAGTAAGCGGCCAGCATATTCCAGGTGCATGCAGACCACTAGGCAGCGATCTCTTGAGGCTTGTGACGCAGTTGGTGATTTCGCCAGGTCATCGGGTTGACGCCCTCGCTGCGCGTGAACATATGGCAGAAATGCGCCTGGTCGCAAAACCCGCACTCCAGGCTGATTTGCGTGAGGCTCAAGGAGGAGCCGGTGATCAGTTCCTTGGCCCGCTGGATGCGTTGCTGGCGTATCCATTCCTGGGGCGACAGCCCGGTGGTGCACTTGAATGCGCGGGAAAAATGGCTGCGCGACAGGGCGCAGGCCTGGGCCAGGTCGGCAATCGCCAGGCTTTCCCCGAGGTTGGCGAGGATCAATTGCTTGGCGATCCGCTCGCGCCGGGGGCACAGGCCGCCGGTGGCGGATAAGCGAGGAGTACAGTACGCAGGTCGGGCCATGACGAATATCCGCAGTCGATGGGAGCGTTCCCGGTGAATGGATGCAGTGTAGACCGGCTCATTTTTGGCGCCCCACCGTCTGGCTGGCGAGTTAATCGTTGTTAATTTCGCCAGGTTCGGTCACGAAAAAGACAGCACAGGCATGCAATCCAGGCAGTGTTTTTCCTGCTTAGCTGGCAGCCTGCTAACCGTTTGGATACCGCCATGAACCGCAACGACCTGCGCCGCGTCGACATGAACCTGTTGGTGATTTTCGAAGCGCTGATGTTCGAGAAGAACCTGACTCGGGTCGCCGAAAAGCTCTTCATGGGCCAACCGGCGGTGAGTGCGGCATTGGGCCGGCTGCGAGATTTGTTCGACGACCCGTTGCTGCTGCGCAACGGCCGGGGCATGGAGCCCACGCCACGCGCCGTGGCGATACTCAAGGAGCTGCAACCGGCCATGGACACCATTTCAGGCGCAGTCAGCCGCGCCAAGGATTTCGACCCTTCCACCAGCTGTGCGGTGTTCCGCATCGGCCTGTCCGACGACGCCGAGTTCGGCCTGTTCCCGCCGTTGCTCAGCCAACTGCGCGAAGAAGCCCCGGGCATTATCGTGGTAGTACGCCGCGCCAATTACCTGCTGATGTCCGCATTACTGGCCAGTGGCGAGATCTCGGTGGGCGTGAGCTACACCACTGAACTGCCGGCGAATGCCAAGCGCAGGAAACTGCGGGACATTCCCTGCAAGGTGCTGCGCGGGGATGACGGCGTCGAACCGCTGACCCTCGACGATTATTGCGCACGGCCCCATGCGATGGTGTCGTTCTCGGGGGACTTGAGCGGCAATATCGACCTGGACCTGGCCCGTATCGGCCGTGCCCGGCGGGTGGTGCTGGCGGTACCGCAGTTCAGTGGCTTGCGGGCGCTGCTGGCCGGTACGCAGATTATTGCCACGGTGCCGGACTATGCGGCGTGTGCGTTGACCGAGGGCACGGCGCTGCGGGCAGAGGATCCGCCGTTTGCGATCGATGCGGCGGAGTTGTCGATGGTGTGGAGTGGGGTGCATGACAATGACCCGGCGGAGCGGTGGTTGAGGGGCAGGATTGCGCAGCATATGGCGGGAGGGGGGTGAGCTTGGTGGCTTCTGGGCCGACCGGAGTTGTTCCGGGTGTACTCGGTAGAAATGTGGAAGGGGCTTGCCCCCGATGAGCATAAGTATCTACACAACTTCTTTCAGCGGTCTGTGGCGAGGGAGGCCGCCCAGCCTGTAAACAGGCTGCGCTTTCGCGCAGAGAACATGCCGATAAATCGGCAAATAATTTATTTTTAAAATTAATGAGATAAATTTTGTTCTATAAGAGCTTGCTCCCGTGGCGGCCTTCGGGCCGACCGTTTTTTTGGAGTTTTAGCGAGTACATATCCGTTGCTGCGGTAACGGCGGCTTAGGGTTCCGCCCTTACGGCGGCTCACTTTTGGAGGGACCCAAAAGTAAGCAAAAAGGTCCTCGCCCCACCACTCGGCACCTCGCCTAGGCTCGGTGTGCCCTCACTCCGGCTTTGGAGCGTGGGCCGCCACGACGGGCCATCCCTGGCCCAGCGCGGCTAACCCGGCGTCCTGCCGGGTTACCCACGCTCCAAAGCCTGCGTTCGGCCAGCGTGTTTGACGGGGCGATTTGAGATCAAAAGCCAAAGCGCGGCGGCCTTAGAGCCGACCGGAGTTGGGTCTGGTGTACTGGGTTAAAAATGTGGGAGGGGCGGTGCGACGATTCGACTTGCCCCCGATTGCAGTGGGTCAGTACCAAATCCATCAACTGACACTCCCTCATCGGGGGCAAGCCCCCTCCCACATTTGGATCTCCATCCAGCAGGTAGACCTCAGCCTGCTTTTGCTCTGCTTTTGCTCTGGCTTTTGATCTTGATCCTAGGCGCCCCGTCAACCACGCTGGCCGAACGCAGGCTTGAATCCGTGGGTAACCCGGCAGGACGCCGGGTTAGCCGTCCTGGGCCAGGGATGGCCCATGACGGCGGCCCACGGATTCAAGCCTGCGTTCGGGCATACCGAGCCTAGGCGAGGTACCGAGTGGTGGGGCGAAGGCCTTTTGCTTACTTTTGGGCCTTTCCAAAAGTGAGCCGCCGTAAGGGCGGAACCAATATCAGCCGTGACCGCAGCAACGGATATGTACTCGGTCAAACCCAACGACATGGTCGGCCCGAAGGCCGCCACGGAAGCAAGCTCCCTCGCCACAGACCACTGAAAATTGTGTAGATACCCATGCCCCCGATGAGGGCGTGTCAGTTGATGGATTTGGTACTGACCCACTGCAATCGGGGGCAAGTCGAATCGTCGCACCGTCCCTCCCACATTTGATCTGCATACATCAGGTATGCCGTTACCTGAATAACGGATATGTACTCAGTCAACTCAACCCCGACTACCGGCTCTTGTAAGAAATTTCCCAGAAGAGTACAAATGTACTCCATGACGACCCTGACCCCCCGCCGCACCGCCATCCTGACCTTTATCCGCGACCGTATCGCGCAGCAAGGCCAACCCCCCAGCCTCGCCGAGATCGCCGAGGCGTTCGGCTTTGCCTCCCGCAGCGTCGCGCGCAAGCACGTCGTGGCCCTGGCCGAAGCCGGTTTCATCGAGGTCAACCCCAACCAGGCGCGCGGCATTCGTTTGCTCAACCAGCCCCCGCGCCCGGAGTGGCTGGATGTCCCTGTACTCGGCCGAGTGGCAGCCGGCCGGCCCATCGGCGCGGATGCCGACGTGCACAGCCGCCTGCAACTCGACCCCGCCACTTTTGCGAAAACCCCGGATTACCTGTTGCGGGTGCAAGGCGACTCGATGATCGAGGACGGCATCCTCGACGGCGACCTGGTGGGTGTGCGCCGCAGTGCCGAAGCGGTGAACGGGCAGATTGTGGTGGCGCGCCTGGACGGTGAAGTCACCATCAAGCGTTTCGAGCGCAGTGGCGAGCGTGTGCGTCTGCTGCCGCGTAACCCCGCATACGAACCTATCGTGGTCGGCCCCGACCAGGACCTGGCCATCGAAGGGGTGTTCTGCGGCCTGGTGAGGCAAGGCTGATGGGCGCCGTGGTTGCACTGGATACGCTGTTCAATGGCGGCCGCGTCTGGAAAGGCCGGCCTGTCGCGCCTCCGGCCAGCGTGCAGCCTACGGGGCTGGCGGCGCTGGATGCGGTGCTGCCCACGGGCGGCTGGCCGGAGTCGGCCTTGAGCGAAATCCTGATGGCCAGGGACGGTATCGGCGAACTGCAACTGGTGCTGCCGACCCTGGCGCGATTATCGGCGGCGGGGGAGCGCATTGTGCTGGTGGCGCCGCCCTATACCCCGTACCCCCACGCATGGCAGAACGCCGGGGTGGATTTGCGCCAGCTGTCGGTGGTCCAGGCCGAGGCGCGGGATGTGCTGTGGGCGGTGGAACAATGCCTGCGCTCCGGCAGTTGCGGCGCGGTGCTGTGCTGGCCGCGCAAGGCGGATGACCGCGCCTTGCGTCGCTTGCAGGTGGCCGCGGAAACCGGGCAGACCCTGGCGTTTGCCTGGCGCGCCTTGAGTGAAGCGATCAACCCTTCGCCCGCCGCCCTGCGCCTGGCCGTCGAGGCCAAACCTGCCCGGGTGCGGGTGCTCAAGTGCCGGGGTGGCTTGGCTCATCCGGCGCCGATTGCACTGGCGGGGCACTGAGGTTGCCATGCGCTGGGTGTGTATTGTCTTCCCGCAATTGGCGCTGGACGGGGTGCAGCGCCTGCACCCCGAGCCCGACCAACCCCTGGCGCTGCTGGCCGGCACACCGCAGCGGCGCGTGCTGCAAACCGTCAATGACGCCGCCCGCGCACTGGGCCTGCGCCCGGGGCAATCGCTGACGGCCGCCCATGCCCTGGCCAAGACCTTTGCCAGTGCCGAATACGACCCCGTGGAGATCGAGCGCTGGCAGCAGTTTCTCGCCGCCTGGGCCTACCGCTTCAGCTCCCAGGTCAGTGTGTATTACCCGCGTGCCTTGCTGTTCGAGATCGAATCGAGCCTGGGCCTGTTCGGGCCCTGGCCTCGGTTCGAGGCACGCCTGCGCCAGGAGTTGACCGAGCTGGGCTTTCGTCACCGTATCGTCGCCGCGCCCAACCCGGCGGCGGCGCGGGTGCTGGCCAATCTCTACGATGGCCTGGCCGTGGTCGATGAGGAGGGGTTGCTCCAGGCCCTGGCGCCATTGCCCATCGACCGCGCCGGCCTCGACCCGCAGGTGGCCACCGCGTTGTCGCGCATGGGCCTGCGTACCCTGGCCCAGGTGCAGGCGTTGCCCCGGCACACCCTGGCGCGGCGCTTTGATGCCGGCCTGCTCAAGCACCTCGATGCCTTGACCGGGCAACGGCCGTTGGCCCTGGCGTTCTATCAGCCGCCGGACCAGTTCGATGTGCGCATCGAGTTGAATTTCGATGTGCAATCCCACCAGGCCTTGTTATTCCCCCTGCGCCGTTTGACCGGCGACCTCTCGGCGTTCCTCTGCGGCCGTGACAGTGGCGTGCAGCGTTTCGACCTGCACCTGGAACATGCCGATGCACCGGACAGTGTGATCAAGGTCGGCCTGCTGAGCGCCGAGCGTGAGCCGGCGATGCTGTTCGAACTGGCCCGTGGGCGCCTGGAGCACGTGCAAGTCACCTCGCCGGTGCGTGGTTTTCGCCTGGTGGCCCAGGACCTGCCGGTGTTCGTGCCGCAACGCCAGGACCTGTTCGACGATCGCCCGCAACAGACCCTGCCGTGGGAACAACTGCGCGAACGCCTGCGTGCACGCCTGGGGGATGAGGCGGTGCAAGGCCTGCGCTTCCATGCCGACCATCGCCCCGAATGCGCCTGGCAAATGGCGGCGGATAAAAGCCCGTGCGCCACCTTGAACAAGGTGCGGCGTCCCGGCTGGTTGCTTGACGAACCGACCTTGCTGGCCGAGCAGGGCGTGCAGATCCTCATGGGCCCGGAGCGCATCGAATCCGGCTGGTGGGACGGTGCTGATATTCGCCGCGACTACTACCTGATCCAGACCCGCGCCGGCCAGCAAGGCTGGGCCTATCGCTGCGTGGGGCAAAGCGATGGGCTGTGGCTGCAGGGCTGGTTCGCATGAGCCCCCATAGGCTGCAACCGGCCCTCTGTAGGAGCGAGCTTGCTCGCGAAAAACCTAAGGGCACCGCGATGACCCAGGGCTCCCGCGTCATCGTTAACGCGCTTCGCGAGCAAGCTCGCTCCTACAGGCGGCGGTGGCCATGAGTTATGCCGAGCTGCACTGCCTGTCGAACTTCAGCTTCCAACGCGGCGCCTCCAGCGCCCTGGAGTTGTTCGAGCGGGCCAAGCGCCAGGGCTACAGCGCCCTGGCGATCACCGATGAATGTACCTTGTCGGGCATCGTGCGGGCCTGGCAGGCGGCGAAGGCGGTGGGCTTGCCGCTGATTATCGGCAGCGAAGTGCGCATCGAAAACGGCCCGAAACTGGTGCTGCTGGTGCAGGACCTCAGCGGCTACCAGCACCTGTGCCGCTTGATCACCGTGGCCCGACGCCGGGCTGAAAAAGGTCGCTACCGCCTGCTGCTGGAAGACTTCGAGCAGCCGTTGCCCGGCCTGCTGGCGCTGTGGGTCGCCGAAGACAGTGACACCCAGGCCTCCATCCACTGGCTGCGCCGTACCTTCGCCGAACGCCTGTGGCTGGCGGTGCACCTGCACTGCGGCCAGGACGATGCGCGGCATCTGGAGCAACGCCTGCACCTGGCCGCCAGCCTGCAGATTCCGGCGGTGGCCTGCGGCGATGTGCATATGCATGCCCGTGGCCGCCGCGCCCTGCAAGACACCATGACCGCGATCCGCCATCACGTGCCGGTGGCCGACGCCGGCACGCGCCTGCACCCCAACGGCGAGCGGCATCTGCGCAGCCTCGACGCCCTGGCCACGCTGTACCCGCAGGCGCTGCTCGACGAAACCCTGGCCATCGCCCAGCGCTGCCGCTTCGATCTTGGCCAGTTGCGCTATCACTACCCGCGCGAGCTGGTGCCCGAGGGCCACGATGCCGAATCCTGGTTGCGCGCCGTCACCGACGAAGGCATCGCCCGGCGCTGGCCGCACGGGGTCGACGCCAAGACCTTGCAGCAGATCCATCACGAGCTGACATTGATCAGCAAACTGGGTTACGAAAGCTACTTCCTCACGGTGCACGACATCGTGCGCTTCGCCCGCAGCCGGTCGATCCTGTGCCAGGGCCGGGGCTCGGCAGCCAACTCGGCGGTGTGTTTTGCCCTGGGCATCACCGAGATCGACCCGAGCCTGACGAGTACGCTGTTTGAGCGCTTCCTGTCAGAGGAACGCAACGAGCCGCCGGACATCGACGTCGACTTCGAGCACGAACGTCGCGAAGAAGTGCTGCAGTACGTGTTCCAGCGTTATGGCCGTACCCGCGCGGCGCTGACGGCGGTGGTCAGCAGTTACCACGCCGCCGGTGCGGTGCGCGATGTGGCCAAGGCCCTGGGCTTGCCGCCGGACCAGATCAACGCGCTGGCCGAATGCTGCGGGCGCTGGAGTGACGATGCGCCGCCCCTGGAACGCCTGCGCGAAAGCGGCTTCGACCCGGACAGCCAGATCCTGCGCCGTGTGCTGACGCTCACCCAGCAACTGATCGGTTTTCCCCGGCACCTGTCCCAGCACCCCGGGGGCTTCGTGATTTCCGAATACCCACTGGATACCCTGGTGCCGGTGGAAAACGCCGCCATGGCCGAGCGCACCATCATCCAGTGGGACAAGGATGACCTCGATGCGGTCGGCCTGCTCAAGGTGGATATTCTCGCCCTGGGCATGCTCAGCGCGATCCGCCGCTGTTTCGATCTGCTGCGGCGCCATCGCCATCTGGACTTTTCCCTGGCGACGATCCCCAAGGAGGACCCGGCCACCTACGCGATGATCAGCAAGGCCGACACCATCGGCGTGTTCCAGATCGAGTCGCGGGCGCAGATGTCGATGTTGCCCAGATTGCGGCCGCAAAAATTCTACGACCTGGTCATCGAGGTCGCTATCGTGCGCCCCGGGCCGATCCAGGGCGGCATGGTGCATCCCTACCTGCGCCGACGTAACGAAGAGGAGCCCACCACCTATCCGTCGCCGGAGCTTGAGGCGGTGCTCAAGCGCACCCTGGGCATCCCGCTGTTCCAGGAACAGGTGATGCAGATCGCCATGGTCGCCGCCGACTACAGCCCCGGCGAGGCCGACCAGTTGCGCCGTTCCATGGCCGCCTGGAAACGCCACGGTGGCCTGGAACCGCATCAAGCACGCCTGCGCACCGGCATGTTGAAAAATGGCTACACCGAGGCTTTTGCCGCGCAGATCTTCGAACAGATCAAGGGCTTCGGCAGCTATGGTTTCCCCGAGTCCCACGCCGCCAGTTTCGCCTTGCTGACCTACGCCAGTTGCTGGCTCAAATGCCATGAGCCGGCGGCCTTCGCCTGTGCGTTGATCAACAGCTGGCCCATGGGGTTCTACAGCCCGGACCAGATCCTGCAGGATGCGCGGCGCCATCGCTTGCAGATCCGCCCGGTGGATGTGCAGGCCAGCGACTGGGATTGCAGCCTGGAACCCATCGATGGCCAGCAACCGGCGATTCGCATGGGGTTGCGCATGATCTCGGGGTTTCGCGAAGAGGATGGGCGGCGCATCGAAGCCGCACGTCAGCGCCGGGCGTTCAGGGATATTGCCGATCTGGACGCCCGCGCCGGGCTGGATGCGCGCACCCAGGTGTTGCTGGCGGATGCCGGGGCCTTGCGTGCCCTGGCCGGCAACCGGCATACGGCGCGCTGGGCCGTGGCAGGGGTGCATAAGCAGCTTGGCTTGTTCGCCGGCCTGTCCAGCCCCGATGAGGCGCGGGTGGAACTGCCGAAACCGACGGTGGGCGAGGATCTGCACGCCGACTACGCCACGCTTGGCACCACCCTTGGCCCGCACCCATTGGCGCTGCTGCGCGCCGAGCTGCGTAAACGGCGTTGCCGCAGCTCGAATGAACTGCAGGCGGTGGAGCACGGGCGCACTGTCAGCGTCGCCGGGCTGGTCACCGGTCGCCAGCGCCCCGGCACGGCCAGTGGCGTGACCTTTGTCACCCTCGAAGATGAATTCGGCAACCTCAACGTGGTGGTCTGGCGCGACCTGGCCGAACGTCAGCGCCAGGCCCTGGTGGGGTCGCGATTGCTCAAGGTGGACGGGCGTTGGGAGGCGGTGGGCGAGGTGCGACACCTGATCGCCGGGCGCCTGACCGACCTGACGCCACTGCTGGACGGCATCACGGTGCGCAGCCGGGATTTTCACTGAGGCGGGTAGCGCCGGCGGTGATTACCCCCTAATTTATACAAAATGAAACCATCGCCCCTTGATACGTTCCAAATTTTGCGACCGTCCTTTCTCTGCGCAGAGCCGAACGATGCAATTCTTATCCGACCCCCACGGCTGTGAAGGTTGGGCCGGCGAAATGGCCCAGCGCATTCGCGCATTTGACTGGTCAACCACCGACCTGGGACCCCTTGACCGCTGGTCCACCAGCCTCGCCTGTACCGTGCAGATGATGCTGGCATCCCCCGTGCCCATGGTGATGCTCTGGGGGCCGGCGGGGTACATGATCTACAACGACAGCTATTCGGTGTTTGCCGGTGGCCGCCATCCTTATTTGCTCGGCACGCCGGTGGAGCTGGGCTGGCCGGAAGTCGCCGACTTCAACCGCCATGTGGTGGACACCTGCCTGGCCGGCGGCACCTTGTCGTTCAACAACAAAGACCTGGTACTGCTGCGCAACGGCCAGCCGGAAACGGTGTGGCTGGATCTTTATTACAGCCCCGTCGCCGGGGATAACCAGCAACCGGCCGGTGTGCTGGCGATTGTGGTGGAGACCACCGCCCACGTGCATTCCGAACGCGTGCGCCAGGAATTGACCCATAACCTGGAGCAGCGCGTGGCCGCCGAAGTCCAGGCGCGTTCCGCCGCCGAAGACCAACTGCGCCAGTCGCAAAAGCTCGAAGCCATTGGTGGCCTGACCGGTGGCGTGGCCCACGACTTCAATAACCTGTTGCAAGTGATCGCCGGCAACCTGCACCTGCTGGCCCGCCATGAACCGGAGAATGCCCAGGTGCAGCGGCGGGTCACGGCGGCCATTGCAGCGGTGGAGCGGGGCGCCAAACTGTCCTCGCAACTGCTGGCCTTTGCCCGGCGCCAACCGTTGTCACCGGCCGTGTACAACCCGCAGCGCATCTACGCCGGGCTGGGCGAACTGCTGCAACGTGCGTTGGGTGAAACCATTCATATCGACGTGCAGTTGCCCCAGGATTCCTGGTGCATCAACGTCGATCGCAACCAGTTGGAAAATGCGCTGCTCAACCTGGCGATCAACGCCCGCGACGCCATGAAAGGCGAAGGCGTGATTCGCATCACCGGCGAAAACATCATCCTCAACCCCAAGGATTGCCGCGGCAAAAGCATCAAGCCAGGCGAGTATGTGCGCCTGGCCGTCACCGACATTGGCGTGGGCATGCCGGCAGCGATCCTGTCGCGGGTGTTCGAGCCGTTTTTCACCACCAAACGCGATGGCCACGGCACCGGCCTTGGCTTGAGCATGGTGTTTGGTTTTGTCCGCCAGAGCGGTGGGCATGTGGACGTGTGGAGCGAGGAGGGCAAGGGCACCGTGGTGCAAATGTACTTTCCGCGCAGCCTGGGCGAAGAAGTCCAGGAGACTCACTCAGAACCCGTGCCCCACGACATGGGCCAGGAGACCATCCTGGTGGTGGAGGACAACGAGGATGTGCGGGTGACCGTGGTGGATCTGCTCGAACAGGCAGGCTACACGGTGTTGACCGCCGAAGACGGCGACCGCGCGATGCAAGCCTTGCAGGACGGCGTGCGGCCCGACCTGATCTTCACCGATGTGGTGATGCCCGGCCGTATCAAAAGCACTGACCTGGCCGAGTGGGCCCGCGTCCAATCGCCGCCGGTGGCGGTGCTGTTCACCTCGGGGCACACCCGCGACATCCTCTCCAGCAATCACCTGCTCAGCGCTGACATTCATTTGCTGAGCAAACCCTACAGCCCCGAGGCCCTGACGCAACGGCTGCGCAGCGTGCTCACCGCCAGACAAGGTTGTTCATGACGTCACAGCGCAACATGCCTCCGATCACTGCCCAGCACCTTGGATTCGTAAAGGTGCGCGGCGCCCGCGAACACAACCTGAAGAACGTCGACGTGGACATTCCCCGGGATGCCCTGGTGGTGTTTACCGGCGTCTCCGGCTCGGGCAAATCGTCCCTGGCATTTTCCACAGTGTATGCCGAGGCCCAGCGCCGCTATTTCGAATCGGTGGCGCCCTATGCACGGCGCCTGATCGATCAGGTCGGCGTGCCGGATGTCGACAGCATCGAAGGTCTGCCGCCCGCCGTGGCGTTGCAGCAGCAGCGCGGCACGCCGAGTGCGCGTTCCTCAGTGGGCAGTGTGACCACCCTCTCGAGCCTGATCCGCATGCTGTATTCGCGTGCCGGCAGCTACCCGCCGGGACAGGCGATGCTGTATGCCGAGGACTTTTCGCCGAACCTGCCCCAGGGCGCGTGCCCGCAATGCCATGGCCTGGGCCGTGTGTATGAAGTGACCGAGGCGCTGATGGTGCCCGATCCGTCCCTGACCATCCGCCAGCGCGCGGTGGCGTCCTGGCCCCTGGCGTGGCAGGGCCAGAACCTGCGCGACATTCTCGTGACCCTGGGCTATGACGTGGATGTTCCCTGGCGCGACCTGCCGAAAAAACAGCGCGACTGGATCCTGTTCACCGAAGAAACCCCCACCGTACCGGTGTATGCCGGTTTCACCCCGGCGCAAACCCGCGATGCACTGAAACGCAAGCTGGAGCCAAGCTACCAGGGCACGTTCAGCGGCGCGCGGCGCTACATCCTGCACACCTTCACCCACACCCAAAGCGCGCTGATGAAGAAGCGCGTGTCGCAGTTCATGCAGGGCAGCGCCTGCCCGTTGTGCGAGGGCAAGCGGCTGACCCGGGCGGCGCTGTCGGTGAAGTTTGCCGGGGTGGACATTGGCGAGTTGTCGCAACTGTCATTGACGCAATTGGCCGCGTTGTTGCGGCCGGTGGCGGCGGGGCAGGACAAGATGAAGCTGTCGGTGGAAAAACGCCTGGCGGCCCAGCGCATCGCCGAGGATCTGCTGGAGCGGGTCAGTACCTTGATCGAATTGGGGTTGGGCTATCTGTCCCTGGAGCGCAGCACGCCGACCCTGTCGTCAGGGGAGTTGCAGCGCCTGCGCTTGGCCACGCAATTGGGCTCGCAGTTGTTCGGCGTGATCTATGTGCTGGATGAGCCCTCGGCAGGCTTGCATCCGGCAGATGGCGAAGCGTTGTTCACCGCGCTCGAACGCTTGAAAGCGGCGGGCAATTCGTTGTTTGTGGTGGAGCATGACCTGGAAACCATGCGCCGCGCCGACTGGCTGATCGATGTGGGCCCGGCCGCCGGCGAGCATGGCGGGCACGTGCTGTACAGCGGGCCACCGGCCGGTCTGGCGGACGTTGAGGCGTCGCAGACCCGGGCCTATCTGTTCGCCGACCAGCGCCCTGGGAACCCGGCGCGCCGTGAACCCAGCAACTGGCTGAGCCTGGAAGGCGTGACGCGCAATAACCTCAAGGACCTGAGCGTGGATGTCCCGTTGGGTTGCTTTACGGCGGTCACCGGTATTTCCGGCTCGGGCAAGTCCAGCCTGGTCAGCCAGGCGCTGCTGGAACTGGTGGGCAGCGGCCTCGGCAGCCGGGTGGAAAACGACGAAGAGCCGAGCCTGGAAGACGACGCCCCGCAAATCAGCGGCGGGCGCATCAGTGCCGGTCTGGAGCACATTCGCCGCCTGGTGCAGGTGGACCAGAAACCCATCGGCCGCACCCCGCGCTCCAACCTGGCGACCTACACCGGTTTGTTCGACAACGTGCGCAAGTTGTTTGCCGCCACGCCAGCGGCGAAGAAGCGCGATTACGACGCCGGGCAGTTCTCCTTCAACGTCGCCAAGGGCCGTTGCCCGAACTGCGAAGGCGAGGGCTTTGTCAGCGTCGAATTGCTGTTCATGCCCAGCGTCTACGCCCCGTGCCCGACCTGCCACGGCGCGCGCTACAACCCTGAAACCCTGGCCGTCAAATGGCAAGGCCTGAGCATCGCCCAGGTGCTGGGGCTGACCGTGGAACAAGCGGTGGAGGTGTTCGCCGAGCAACCTGGGGTACTGCGTTCACTGCACGTGCTGCGGGATATCGGCCTGGGTTACCTGCGCCTTGGGCAGCCGGCGACGGAACTATCCGGCGGCGAAGCGCAACGCATCAAACTGGCCACCGAGCTGCAACGCAATGCCCGGGGCGCGACGTTGTATGTGCTGGACGAACCCACCACCGGACTGCATCCGCGGGACGTCGACCGCCTGCTCAGCCAGCTCAATCAACTGGTGGATGGGGGGCATACGGTGGTCGTGGTGGAACATGAAATGCGTGTGGTGGCCCAGAGTGACTGGGTGATCGACATCGGACCGGGAGCCGGGGACCTGGGCGGCAAGGTGGTTGCCAGTGGGACACCGCAGAAGGTGGCCAAAAACAAAACCAGCCGCACCGCGCCATTCCTGGCCCGAGAGCTGCTCTGACAAGCGATGTAGTCCAAATGTGGGAGGGGGCTTGCTCCCGATGAGGGAGTGTCAGTCGCTAATAATTTGACTGAGCCACCGCCATCGGGGCATAGGTATCTACACAATTTTCAGAGACCGGCGAGTTCCCCTGTGGCGAGCGGGCTTGTCCCGCGTAGCGGCCCCAAAACAGCCGCTATGGAGTTTCTGATACACCGCATTCTGCTTTACTGGGGCTGCTGCGCAGCCCAACGCGGGACAAGCCCGCTCACCACAGAGTTATGTGTCAGCCTTTAAGAGTTGTGTAGATACCTATGGCCATCGGGGGCAAGCCCCCTCCCACATTTTGCTCAGCGTTAGGTCAGTTGGATCTGTGCCCTGGCCTGCTTCACCACATTCTCAACCGTAAACCCGAACTGCTCCTGCAACTTCGCCAGCGGCGCCGATGCGCCGAAGCTGTTCATCACTACCTTGGCGCCGGTCTGGCCGACATAGCGGTCCCAGCCTAGTGGCCCGGCCTGTTCCACCACTACCCGGGCCTTCACTGCCGGCGGCAACACGCTGTCGCGGTAGGCCTGGTCCTGGTCTTCGAACAGTTCCCAGCTGGGCATTGATACCACCTGCGCGGCAATCCCTGCGCTTTTCAATTGCTCATACGCGGCCACCGCCAGGCTGACTTCACTGCCGCTCGCCAGCAGAATCACCTGAGGATCATCCGCCCTCGCCAACACATAGGCGCCCTTGGCCGCCCCCGATGCCGCTGCGTACTTCGTACGATCCAGCGTCGGCAGGGGCTGGCGGGACAGCACCACGCAACTTGGCCGGTGGGTCTGCGCCAGCGCGACCTTCCACACTTCCAGGGTTTCATTCGCGTCGCCGGGGCGCAGGGTCAGCAACCCCGGCGTGGCGCGCAGTTGGGTCAGGTGTTCGATGGGCTGGTGGGTCGGCCCATCTTCGCCCACGCCAATCGAGTCATGGGTGAAGACGAACACCACCGGCAACTCCATGATCGCGGCCAGGCGGATCGGCGGCTTCATGTAGTCGCTGAACACCAGGAACGTCGAGGTGTACGGCCGCAGGTAGGACAGCGCCATGCCGTTGGCAATCGCGCCCATGGCGTGTTCGCGGATGCCGAAGTGCAGGTTGCGCCCGCTGTAGTCGTCGGCACTGAAACGCCCGGCACCGTCGAAGGTGAGGTTGGTCTTGGTCGAGGGCGACAGGTCCGCCGAGCCGCCGAGCAGCCACGGGATCTGCCGGGCAAAGGCATTCAGTACTTCGCCACCGGCGGCACGGCTGGCCACGCCCTTGCCGTCGGGGTCGAAACCGGGCAGGTCATCCTGCCAACGCTCCGGCATTTCGCCGGCACGCATGCGGCGCAACTCCTCGGCCAGTTCCGGCTCGTGCTGCTGCAGCTGCGACAGGCTGTGCTGCCAGGCGTCATACAACGGCTGGCTGCGCTCCAGCAGGGCGTCACGCAACACCGTGCGGGCCTCATCGGGGACCAGGAAGCTGGAATCCTGCGGCCAGCCATACGCGGCCTTGGTCAGGCGGATTTCCTCATCGCCCAACGGCTCGCCATGGGCGGCGGCGGTGTTGTGTTTGTGTGGCGAACCGTAGCCGATCACGCTGTCGACCACGATCAGGGTCGGCGCGCCGGTGTTGCCCTTGAAGGTGTTCAGCGCCTCGTTCAAGGCCTGCAAATCATTCGCGTCGGTGACGTGCACGGTGTGCCAGCCATAGGCCTGGAAGCGCTTGATCACGTCCTCGCTGAAGGCCAGCTCGGTGTGGCCTTCGATGCTGATGGTGTTGTTGTCGTAGATCCAGCAGAGGTTATCCAGCTTCAGGTGCCCGGCCATGGACGCGGCTTCGCTGCTGATGCCCTCCATCACGTCGCCGTCGCCGCACAGGGTGTAGACGTTGTAGTCGAACAGCACCTGGCCGTCGCGGTTGAAACGCTTGCCCAGCCAACGCTCGGCCATGGCCATGCCGACACTGTTGGCGCAGCCCTGGCCCAGCGGCCCGGTGGTGGTTTCCACGCCGGTGGTCATGCGGTACTCGGGGTGGCCGGGGGTCTTGGAACTCATCTGGCGGAACTGCTTGATATCGTCCAGGCTGATCGCCGGTTGCCCCGAACGTTTGCCGTGGGCATCGATCTCGACCACACCGGCCAGGTGCAGCAGCGAATACAGCAGCATCGACGCATGCCCCACCGACAACACAAAGCGGTCACGGTTGGGCCAGTCGGGATGCTCGGGGTGGTAGCGCAGGCAGCGGCTCCACAGCGTATACCCCACCGGCGCCAGGCCCATGGGCGTGCCGGGGTGGCCGGAGTTGGCCTTCTGCACGGCGTCCATGGCCAGGGTGCGCAGGGTGTTAATGCATTGGGTGTCGACAGCGGTGGCAGCATGAGTCATGAAACCGTTCTCCCTCGGGTGGCGATCTACAGTGGAGGGCTGGGTGTGGCAAAGGTTTGATCCCATTGCCCGCGCCACGACGAACGGGGATGGATTGACCCTGAACATGACAAGACCGGCTGGAATGGGCTAGCTTCAAGGGGGTAAGCCATTGATCAACATGCGGAGGTACGCCATGCCAGTGAAACACGACCTGTATCAGGATTTGGGGTTGAGCAAGGAAGCCGTTCACGAACGCAGGGCGAACGACAAACGCCTGGACTCGCTGTTCACTCAATACGATGCGGCCGATGGGGAGGTGCTGAAGGCGGAATCGGCCAAGGCCAGCGATGAGGAGGTGGAGAAGCTGAAGAAGAAACGCCTGTTGGTCAAGGACGAGATTGTGGGGCGATTGGGTTAAATGAAAATCTTGACCCACCGGTAGGAGCGAGCTTGCTCGCGAAGAACGTCAACGATTACGCAGCTCTTCTGATTTAACGCGGCGTTCTCAAGTTTTTCGCGAGCAAGCTCGCTCCTACAAAAAGCACAGCGTATTTATTCAGGATTGTCTTAGGGACATCATTCACGCCACTGTCTATGATCCCGCTCGCCCGCCCGGCCCTGGGGACTGTTGCGGCGCAAGGATTGCGCCGGTGAGCCGGGTGGGCACTCTCCGTTTTTACACCAGCAGTGTCCGGGTGCATTCATCTATGGAGCGCTGCTGCGTCTCGCCATACACCTTCAATTCATCGACAGTCGTGCGCCCCAGGGCCTTCTCGAATTCGGCCTGGTTCGAATTGGCCGCGTAGTGACTCTGCGCCCCATCCCCCAGGTTCGACTGGAAAATCCCCGCCGCACTCACTGGCAGGAAATCCTCATACACCAAGGGTTCGACAGCCACATGGCCGGCGGCGACCAGTGCCTCCAGTGTGCGCGGTTGATCGGCCTGGCCGCGTGCCGCCAGGCCTTTCTCCGTGGCGAAGTAGCGGAAGTAGGCCAGATCCTGCTCACGCATCTGCCCGTGGTTATCCGGGAAGGCCTGGAAGTGCTGCTCCATCAACTGCATGTAGCGCGCGGCATTGCCCTCGTTGGGGAAGGCGCCCAGTTCGTCGCGCGCGGCATTCAGCAGTTGGTCGTACAGCGCGCGGCCCTTGGGCGTCAGCGCCACGCCACGCTGTTCGATTTCGCCGAAACGCGCGCTATGGCTGCCCTGGGCATCGGTGAAGGCGATGGGTTCGTCGAGGGCCTTGAAGCTGGTCTGGCGCAACAGGATCGGGCACTGGCGGCGGGGCGGCCCTTCGATCACGGCCTTGGGGGTGATGCCCTTGCCGGGCATGGCGGCCTGGACCTGGTCGATGTCCAGGGTGCGCGGGGTCAGGTGGTTGATGTGCGGGCCCTTGAAGGCCACCACGTCGGCGATCAGGCGGTGCTGGTCGCTGAGTTGCTGGTACTGCGCGGCGGTCACGGTCGCGGTGTGGTGCCAGCGGAAGGTTTCCAGGGCCTGGCGCACAAACTCATCGGCATCCGCAGCGTTGAGGCCACCGTCCTTCTCCGCTTGTTCGATCAGCGCCAGGGCGCGGGGGGTAAATATCGAGCGCTTGGCCAGGGCGGTTTCGGCGAACCCGCGCAGCTCGGGGTTTTCGATCAGCTCCAGGCGCAGCAATGAGGTAAACACGCGAAACGGGCTGGTCTGCAGCGCGCTTTCGTGCACGGCGCGGAACGCCGTGGAATGCACCGGGACGCCGGCAGGGGTCAGGTCGTAGTAACCCACCGGCTGCATGCCCATCACCGCGAACAGGCGGCCGATGGTCGCCAGTTCCGCCGCGGTGCCGAGGCGGATGGCGCCATGGCGCTCCATGTCCAGGCGCTGGATCTCACCGGTGCGTTGCAGCTGTTGCGCCAGGCCCGGTTCGCTGGCGAGTACGCGGGCGTTGGTGGCGGCGACCAGCTCCATCAGTGCGCCATACAGCGGAACTTCATCTCGGTACATGTCGGACATGGCCTTGGAAAAGCCCTTGCGGATCTCGTCGGGGCTGACATGTGCGGTGCTGTGCATAGAAAAAATCCTGATGACGATGCTGATGGGCGCGGTCGATGCCTGGATTTTGTTGGGCTATGGGCGGGCGTGCAAACGAAGAATCCTCTGGACTTCATTCTGCAAATGAATGAAATGACGTGAATATGACAAAAAACGGCGGCAGGGAAATTTCATTTTCCAGGCCCTTTTCTAAAGAAAGCTTCACGAGGTCCGCCCTGGCCGGCATGAAAGAATCGTCACGTTTGCAGAGCCGACAGTGGGTTTGCACGCCAAACACGATAAAAAAACATTCAGGGGCCGCAGTTAATGAAAATTTCTACACTGGCGCTGTCGATCACCGCCGCCGTTCTTGCACAACAGGCTTACGCTGATGACTTCGGGCTCGGCTCGCTGGGCACAGGCAATGGCCACAGCGGCTTTCTCGAAGACAGCCATGCGTCCGTCAGTTCGCGGACCATGTACTACAGCGCAGATAACCGCTCGGGCACCAACAACGACTTGCGTGAAGCGGCCACCGCGCTGCGTTTCGACTACAAATCCGGCTTCACCCAAGGCACCGTTGGCCTGGGTTTCGACGTGATGGCCTTCGGCGCCCTGCGTCTGGACGGCGGCGATGGTCACACCGCAGGCCCGGGCCTGGCGGGTAATGGCAACAGCTTCTTCCCGACCAAAAACAACGGCACCGAGCCGGCCGATGCCTTCGGTCGCGCGGCCGGCAACGTGAAGTTCCGCATTTCCCAGACCGAGTTGCATGTCGGTGGTGGCCTGGCGCCGGTGTTGCCGATCCTGGTCTCCAACGACAGCCGCGTGGCGCCGCAAACCTTTGACGGCGGCATCCTCACCTCCAACGATATTCCCAACGTCACCTTCACCGGCGGCGAGCTGAACCGCGCCGAAGGCCGTGCCTCCAGCAACTCCACGGGCTTGAGCGTGGCCGGCGGTACGCGCGACAGCGACAGCTTCAAGTTCGGTGGGGTGGACTACAAGCCGTTTGGTTCGTCCGACAACGCCATCGCAAAAAACCTGACGTTGCAGTACTACTACGCCCAGTTGCAGGACTTCTACAAACAGAACTACGTCGGCCTGGTCCACGTGCTGCCCCTGGGCAACGACCAGTCGTTCAAGACCGACCTGCGTTACTTCGACAGCAGCAGCGACGGCAAGAATGGCGAGAGTGGCTACCAGTTCAACAACAACGGCGGCTACGCCAAGCACGCCAACGAAGTGGACAACAAAACCTACAGTGCCGCGTTCACCTACCAACTGGGCGGCAGCAGCCTGATGCTTGGCCACATTGGCGTGGGTGACGATGGTGGTTTTGTCTGGGTCAACCAGGGCAGCCTTGCCGATCCCCACGCCCAAGGCGCCGGCGGCAGCGACTTCTACCTGTTCACCGATGCGGTGGTGGGCCAGTTCTCCCGGGCGGGCGAGCAGGTCAACTTCGGGCAGTACGCGTATGACTTCAAGGCCTACGTGCCGGGCCTGAAAGCGTCCGTGGCCTACCTGGACGGTACGGATATCAAGTCGAAGGTCGCCGGTGGCCCTGACCAGAAAGAAAACGAAACCGACTTCCGCCTGGACTACGTGGTGCAGGCCGGTCCTCTGAAAGGCTTTGGTACCACCTTGCGTACCGGCACCTATCACGGCAAAAACACCGGCACCGCCGACCAGGACCAGACCCGCCTGATCTTCAACTACACCTACGCCATCTTCTAAGTCTTCATGTGCACCCGGGCGTCATTGGGCTCTACACTGCTCCTCACCTGGTAGGCGATGGAGGACCCGATGACGGCCACACCCGACACCCGAATACTGGACACGATCGAAGGCCAACGCCTGGCGACGCCGGAGGCCGAGCGTTGGCGCGAGTGGGGCCCCTATCTGAGCGAACGCCAATGGGGCACGGTGCGCGAAGACTACAGCGCCGACGGCGATGCCTGGGCTTACTTCCCCCATGAACATGCACGCAGCCGCGCCTACCGCTGGGGCGAGGATGGCCTGGCCGGCTTCAGCGACAAGGCGCAACGCTGGTGCCTGGGCCTGGCCCTGTGGAACGAGCGCGACGCGATCCTCAAGGAACGCCTGTTCGGCCTGAATAATGCCGAGGGTAATCACGGTGAAGATGTCAAGGAACTGTACTTTTTCGTCGACGGTGTGCCCAGTCATGCCTATATGCGCATGCTCTACAAATACCCCCATGCCGCCTTTCCCTACGCCGACCTGATCGCCGAAAACGCCCGCCGTGGGCTGGGCGATGCCGAGTACGAGATCCTCGATACCGGTGTGTTCGAAGACAACCGCTACTGCGACGTCAGCGTCGAATACGCCAAGCATCAGCCCGACGATATCTTCATGCGCGTCACCGTGCACAACCGCTCGCAACAGCCGACGCGCCTGCAGGTGCTGCCGCAGGTGTGGGCGCGCAATGACTGGAGCTGGACTTTTGATGCACCCAAGCCGCAGTTGAGGCTGGACGGCGAATACGTGCTGGCCCGTCATCATGAACTGCCCGATCGGCATCTCAGCGCCTGGGGCCAGGAGGGCCTGGAATGGCTGTTCTGTGAGAACGAAAGCAACTTCCCGCTGCTCGACGGGCAACCGGCGCCGGGGCCTTTCAAGGACGGGATCAACGACTACGTGGTCGAAGGGCTGGACGCTGCGATTCGCCGCGACACCGGTACCAAGGTGGCCGCGCGCTTTATCCTTGAACTGGCGGGCCTGCAAAGCCAAAGCCTTTACCTGCGCTTTGCGCCCGTGGACGCGCCCGAGGTCAACGCGCGCAAACTGTTTGAACAGCGGCGCCAGGAGGCCGATGACTTCTACGCCGCCTTGCAGCAAGGCATCGCCGATGACGATGCGCGCAATGTGCAGCGCCAGGCCCTGGCCGGCTTGCTGTGGTCCAAGCAGCTCTACTATTTCGATGTGAACCAGTGGCTCGACGGCGACCCGGCCCAGCCCGCGCCACCGCCCGAGCGCCTGCATATCCGCAATACCCATTGGCGGCATCTGTCCAACTTCGACATCCTCTCCATGCCCGACACCTGGGAATACCCGTGGTACGCCTCTTGGGACCAGGGTTTCCAGGCGGTGGCGTTTGCCCTGATCGATCCGGGGTATGCCAAGCAACAGCTGTTGTTGCTGGTGAAGGACCGCTTCATGCACCCCAACGGCCAACTGCCGGCCTATGAATGGCGTTTCGACGACGCCAACCCACCGGTGCATGCCTGGGCCAGCTGGCGCGTGTACCAGCAGGACAAGGCGCTGACCGGTGTGGGCGACCTGGATTTCCTCGAGCGGATTTTCCACAAGCTGCTGCTGAATTTTTCCTGGTGGGTCAACCGCAAGGACGCTGAGGGTCGCAACCTGTTCCAGGGCGGCTTCCTGGGGCTGGACAATATCGCCTTGTTCGACCGCTCGGCCGCGTTGCCGCCGGGTTATCAGCTCGATCAAGCCGACGGCACCGCCTGGGTGGCGGCGTATGCGCTGGACTTGATGCGTATCGGCCTGGAGTTGGCCAAGCGCAATGCGGTGTATGTCGATATCGCGGTGAAGTTTTTCGAGCATTTCCTGTATATCGCCGGCGCCATCAACCGCGTCGACGACAGCGCCGAAGGCCTGTGGGACGAGCAGGACCTGTTCTTCTACGACGTACTGCACCGTCCCGATGGCCAGAACGAGCCGGTGCGGCTGCGCTCCATCGTCGGCCTGATGCCGTTGTTTGCCGTGCTGGTGCTGGAGCAACGCGAACACGAGGGGCTGGAAGGGTTGCGTGAACGGCTGTTGGGTTTCATGCATCACCGGCCGGACCTGGCCAAACTGGTGTCGCGCTGGAACGAACCGGGGCAGGGCAATCGCCTGTTGCTGGCGCTGTTGCGTGGCGAGCGCACCAAGGATTTGCTGCGGCGCATGCTCGATGACGACGAATTCCTCTCGGCCTTTGGCGTGCGCTCCCTGTCCAAGGCGTTCGCCGAGCAGCCACTGGCGCTGAAGATGAATGGCGACACCCTGTGCGCCCGTTACCAGCCGGGTGAATCCGACTCGCGCCTGTACGGCGGCAATTCCAACTGGCGCGGGCCCTTGTGGATGCCGGTGAACTACATGCTGATCGAATCGCTGCGCGAATTTCACCGCTACTACGCGGACAACTTCTCGGTGGAATACCCCACGGGCAGCGGGTATCTGGCATCCCTGGAGGACGTGGCCGACAGCCTCAGCCAGCGGATGACACGCCTGTTTCTGCGGGATGAAAACGGTTCACGACCGTCGATGGCGGGGTATGCGCAGTTGGAGGCGGACCCGGCCAGTCGTGAGCTGGTGTTGTTCCATGAGTATTTCCATGGCGAGACGGGGCGGGGGTTGGGGGCTTCGCACCAGACCGGATGGAGTGCGTTGGTGGCGTTGCTGCTACAGCCCAAATGCGGGAGGGGGCTTGCCCCGGTACAAACCGGGGACATCGTTTACATTTCTAACCGGGGACATGGTTTACAGGCTAATACGCATGATCAGGAGGTAACTGATCATGCCCTGGAACCAAGAGTCCCCCATGAATCAAAGAATCAAGCTGGTAGCTGATTGGCTTTCTGGCAACTTCACCAAAAGCCAGTTGGCACGCCGCTTTGACGTTAGCCGACCTACCGTCGATAAGTGGATTGCCCGGCACGACGGCGATTTGAGGTCTTTATCCGAACTGTCCCGGCGACCTCACAACAGCCCAAATAAAACCGACGACGAGATTTTGGCCCGTGTAGTCGCGATGAAGGAGGCTCACGATAAATGGGGGCCGAAAAAGCTTCTCGAGCTATTACGGCTGGAAGATCCCTCCGTCACCTGGCCCTCTCCAAGTACGGCCGGTCAATGGCTTGACCGACTTGGGCTCGTCAAAAAGCGGCGCTTCAAACGCCGACACAGCATTTCCCACGCACAAATGCGAAAGGCCGACGAACCTAACAAGACGTGGTGTGCTGACTACAAAGGGCAGTTCAAGATGCTTAATGCTCAGATGTGCTTCCCTTTGACCGTCACAGACCATGCGTCGCGGCTGATTTTAGCGTGCAGGGCCCATCCCAAGATCATGACCCAGCCTGTAAAACAGGCCTTTGAGAGGCTTTTTCAGGAGTACGGCATGCCGGAAGTTATCCGTTCGGACAACGGGGTACCGTTCGCCTCTCCTGGCCTGGCAAGAATATCCACACTGGCAGTTTGGTGGATTCGGCTGGGTATTTATCCCGAGCGAACCATGCCGGGAAGACCCGCCCAGAATGGTCGCCATGAACGAATGCACCGTAGCTTGAAACTTGAGTTGCCCTTAGGGAAAAACTTAGTCGAGCAGCAGCTTTTGCTGGAGCATTTCAGGCATGAGTTTAATTACGTACGCCCTCACGAAGCGCTCGGCATGAAACGTCCGGGAGACTTGTATGTGCCGTCCACCCGAATTTATCCAGGATGCTTGCCCGATGTGGAATATCCGGCAGAAATGAAAGTTCGAAGCGTCAGGCAGGACGGATCGATCAAGTGGAACGGCAAGTTGGTATTTATCAGCGAGGCGCTGTCCGGGGAAAGGATAGGGCTCAAAGAAGCTGAAGATGAAGCTTGGGATTTGTACCTGTGTGATTATCCCTTGGGGAGGCTTGGACGAGGTATGACCCGCGTCCAGGCCTCAAATGTGTAAACGATGTCCCCGGTTTCAGATGTAAACGATGTCTACGGTTCTACACCCCGATAGCGGTGGGTCAGTCAACTGATGACGCGACTGACAAACCGCCATCGGGAGCAAGCCCCCTCCCACAGAGATTCAGGGTTGCCCGTGAATCAGGAAGGGAACAGTTCGCTCAGCTTCATGGCCAGCATCATGTCGCCTTCGGTGCGCAGCTTGCCGCCCATGAAGGCCTGCATGCCGTCGGTGGAACCGTCGACGATGCCCTCCAGGGTCTCGCTGTCCATGACCAGGGTCACTTGGGCGTCCGGGTTTTCGCCTTCCAGCAGTTCGCAGGTCTTGTCTTTGACTACCAGGGAAAAGTTCTTGGTGTCGTCGATACGGAAACCGAACACCAGGTCCAAGCCTTCGGCAGCGCTTGGGTTGAATTTGGCTTTCATTGCTTCTACGGCTTTAGCTACGTCAGTCATGGTTTCGATCCTTTTATGGTGAGTCCAGTGACCTTGGGGTCACGGTTGGCCGCACTTCATCGGAAGGTGATGAGTTGCGGCGCCTTCAACAGTTGCAAGTGGGTGTGACTGTTGAAGGAAGCCAGTGCCACCTCGCGACCGCGGAATTTCAGCTGGTTGAGCGAGGTGTTAACAATTTGCCAGTTCAGTTCGAAGGCCTGGGCGGCAGGCATCCGGGTAATCAGGTGGAGCAGGGCGGTGATGGTGCCGCCGGAGGTGAACACGGCGATCTTCTGCGTGTTGTTCGCCGCTTCCAGAATGCGTTGCAGGCCACCCTGGACGCGCTCGACGAACCCCAGCCAGCTTTCCAGCCCCGGGGTGTCATAGGTGCCGGCCAGCCAGCGCTCGATGATCAGGGCGAAGATGCGTTGGAACTCGCTGCGGTTTTGCGCGGCGTTGCGCAGGATGTCCAGGGCGTCGGGTTCGCTGCCGAGCAGGTCGGGGAGCAGGGCGCGGATGATTGCGTCGGCGTCGAATTCGTTGAAGGCGCTGTCGGTTTCCAATGCAGGCACCGGCAGGCCGAGGGTGCAGTATTGATCGAAGGCGGCAGTGGCGGTGTGCTGCTGTCGGCGCAGGTCGCCGGCGATGCAGCGGTCGAACACCAGGCCCATATCCGCCAGGTGGCGGCCGAGCACTTGCGCTTGTTCCACGCCGACGGGCGATAGCACGTCATAGTCGTCTGCACCGAAGGAGGCCTGGCCATGTCGAATCAAATAGATGCTGCCCACGTCCGTTTTCCCGGTACGTTGAAAGTCTGGCGAGGTTATGAGGATGCCAGGGTGCTGTCAATGAAAAAACATACGCTTGTTTTAAAAGCTCGTTGGAGCGCGTTCCTGCTGGCGGTTTGAGCACTGGCCGCCCGGCGATCCCGTCGGTATGCTTGGGCAATCCGCGCCTGGCGCCGTGCATTGTTAAGGAGACACATGGATTTTTTGGCTGAATACGCGAGCTTTCTGGCGAAGACTGTCACCCTGGTGGTCGCTATTCTGGTGGTCTTGATCAGCTTCGCGGCACTGCGCAGTAAAGGGCGTCGCAAAGCCGCCGGCCAACTGCAAGTCAGCAAGCTCAATGACTTCTATAAGGGCCTGCGTGAGCGCCTGGAGTCGAGCCTGCTCGACAAGGAGCAGCTCAAGGCCCTGCGCAAGTCCGAAAGCAAAGCCGAAAAGAAGAACGGCAAGAAGAAACCCGAGGTCAAGCCACGGGTGTTCGTGCTGGATTTCGACGGTGACATCAAGGCCTCGGCCACCGAGAGCCTGCGCCATGAAATCACCGCGCTGCTGAGCCTGGCCACGCCCAAGGACGAAGTGGTGCTGCGCCTGGAAAGCGGCGGCGGCATGGTCCACAGCTACGGCCTGGCGTCGTCGCAACTGGCGCGTATCCGCCAGGCGGGCGTGCCGTTGACCGTGTGCATCGACAAGGTCGCGGCCAGCGGCGGCTACATGATGGCGTGCATCGGCGAGAAGATCATCAGCGCACCGTTTGCCATCCTCGGCTCCATTGGCGTGGTGGCGCAGTTACCCAACGTCAACCGCCTGCTGAAAAAGCACGACATCGACTTTGAAGTACTGACCGCCGGCGAGTACAAGCGCACCCTCACGGTGTTTGGCGAAAACACCGAGAAAGGCCGCGAGAAGTTCCAGGAAGACCTGGACATCACCCATCAGCTGTTCAAGAACTTCGTCTCGCGTTATCGCCCACAGCTGGCGATTGATGACGTAGCGACCGGAGAGGTGTGGCTGGGTGTTGCCGCGCTGGATAAGCAACTGGTCGACGAACTGCAAACCAGCGACGAATACCTGGCCACCAAGGCCAAGACCGCCGAAGTGTTCCACCTGCACTATGCCGAGCGTAAAAGCCTGCAGGAACGGGTGGGCCTGGCGGCCAGCGGTTCGGTAGATCGGGTGCTGCTGACCTGGTGGAGCCGCCTGACCCAGCAACGCTTCTGGTAAGGCCCTTTGAGGTATAGGTAATACCTGTGGGAGGGACGGTGCGACGATTCGACTTGCCCCCGATGGCGGCCTGACAGCCGACCAGGCCGACCAGGATGTTGGATCAGACCGAGTACATATCCGTTGCTTCGGTAACGGCGGCTATTGGTTCCGCCCTTACGGCGGCTCACTTTTGAAAAGCGCAAAAGTAAGCAAAACGCTTCGCCCCACCACTCGGCACCTCGCCTAGGCTCGGTGTGCCCGTAATCCGACAGTGATTTGGGGGGCCGCCGCCACGCGCCATCCATGGCGCGGGGCGGCTAAACCGGCATCCCTGCCGGTTTACCCCCCAAATCACTATCGAATTCCGGCCAGCGTGGTTTAACGGGGCGCCTGAGATCAAGATCAAGAGCGGCTCGCTTCGCATCGTGGTTAGCGTTGGCTGCTACAAAGTTTTGTAGATACCTATGCTCATCGGGGGCAAGTCGAATCGTCGCACCGTCCCTCCCACATTCAGTTCGGTGTGGGTATCGGCTTGCGCATCAGCCTCCCCACCACCAGCGCTCCGAGCAATCCCAGCACACCCGCCACCCACAATACGTAACTGAATCCACCCACAAACGCCTGCTGCGCCAGCGGTTGCACCATCGCCCGTGCCGGCTCGGGCAACAAGCCCATTGCCGCCGGCATATCCCCGGCCACCACCCGTGAAGCAATCCCCGCCACCTGCGCCTGCCATTGCGTGTCGATACGTGCGCGCAACACGTGCTCGCTGTGGCTGCTCAGCAGTGCGCCATACACGCCAATCGCCAACATGATCGCGCTGAACCGCATGGTGGTGCTCATGCCCGACGCCATCCCCGCACGGTCCCGTGGCACGCAGGCCATGATGTTTTTTTGCGTATCACCATTGAGCAAACCGGCACCGGCACCGGTGACGGCAATCGCCAGGGCGAAGGGCAGGTAGCCGCCGATATTCACCGCCCAGGCACTTAGCAGGTTGCCGCAGCCCACCAGGGTCAACCCGGTTGCCATCATCGTTGCCGGTGCGAAGCGCCCCGCCAGCCGCGCGCCGATCCGGGGACAGACCAGCATGGTCAGGGCGAACGGCAGCATGCCCAGGCCCGAGGCAATCGCGGAGAAGCCCAGGCCGTTCTGCAGATAGAACGGCAGCAGCGTCATCATCACTTGGGCACAGCCGGCGTAGGCAAACATCCCGAGCAAGGCGCCGATAAAACGCGGGTGGCGAAACAGTTGCAGGTCCACCATGGGCCGCCGCTGCACACGTTCGACCCCTACAAATACACCCAGCAACACCGCACCGCCGATCAGGCGTGCATAGGTCAGCGGGTTATCCCAGCCGATACGGTTGGCCTCGATCAGGCCCCAAATCAGGCACAACAGGCTCGCGCTGAAGGCCAGGCTGCCCCACGGGTCGAGGCGGGCGGATTGGCTATCGCGGGATTCCGCAATGGCGTGCAGCACCAGGCTCATCAGCGCCAGGCCCACGGGCAGGTTGAGGTAGAAAATCCAGCGCCAGCCCAGGTACTCGGTGATCAAGCCGCCCAGGGTCGGCGCGGCCGTCATCGCCACGCCCATGCAGGCGCCCCAGAACGCCCAGGCCTTGGCCCGCTCGACTTCATCGTGGAAGGTGTGGCCAATGGAGGCCAGGGCTGACGTGAGCAATAACGCTGCACCGACGCCCTTGACCGCGCGGGCGATATCCAGCCACAACGCACTCGGCGCCGCCCCGCAGCCAACGGAGGCGAGGATAAAAATACTCAGGCCCCAGACCAGGGATTTTTTGCGCCCGAACCGATCGGCAAGGCTACCGGCCGGCAGCAGCAAGGCGGCAAACGCCAGCATGTAGGCGCTGACCACCCATTCGATATCGGCAAAGTTCGCCCCCAGGTCGCGAGCGATGCTCGGCAGGGTCACGGCGACGATATTAGTGTCGAGCACGATCAGCGAGCAGACGCCGGACGCGGTCAGCAACGTCAGGCGCGGGTTGACCCGGCTCATGATCGGATTACCTTACAGGCAATAGGGCAAATGCAGTTGATGGGCATCGCAAGGGCGCTCCAGTGGTGAGGTGCTTCGAGCTTATCCCTGGCCACTGCTGGTATTGTTAGCCGCTGTGGAGCACTTCATTACCTTTGAGCTAACCCTGTTATGGATATCCGCCATTTTCGCTACTTCCTCGCCGTGGCCCGGCAGCGCAACTTCACCCGTGCCGCCGAGCAATTGGGCATTGCGCCACCGACCCTGAGCCGGCAGATCCAGGACATGGAAACCAGCCTGGGCACGCGCTTGTTTATCCGCCGGCAACGCGAAGTCAGCCTCACCGAAGCCGGCGCCGCCTTGCTGGTCGAGGCCGAAGCCACCGTGCGCCAGTTTGAATTCGCCCAACGCCATGCCCAGCGTGCCGGGCGTGGCGAGATCGGCCATATCGAATTGGGTTACGTGGCTTCGGCGCTGTACGCCGGGCTGTTGCAGCGGCAGATGCGTGCGTTCGGCCAGGCATTTCCCGACGTCAGCGTGACGGTGCGCGAATGCGCCATGGCCACGCTGCCGAGTGCGGTGGCGGACGGGCGCTATGACATCGGCTACATCCGCTCGCCGATGACCTTGCCCGAGGGGGTGGAGGCGGTGCGCCTGGACGGCGAAGGTTTTGTCCTGGCGCTGCCCCAGGATTCCTGGCTGTTGGGGCTCGCGGCCATAGGCTGCGAACACCTGCAAAACGAGACATTTATCCTGCCGGAGCAAATCAGCGGCACCCTGCATGTCGCCGCGCAAGGCGGTTATGCTCCGCGCCTGGGGCCACAGCCGGGCGGGCTGGTCGCGGTAGTGGCGCTGGTGTCGATGGGGCAGGGCGTGGCGGTGGTGCCCGCGTCAATGGTCGGGCATGTGCAGTTGCCGGGCGTGGTGTACCGCAGCATTCAGGGCTGCGACGCATCCTCGTGGCTGTCGCTGATTCACCGGCGCTTCGAGAAAGCGCCGGCGGTGGCGCGGTATATCCAGCAGGTCAAGCACTCAGGCGCGGCTGCACCGAATCCGCCAGGCGCGTAAGGATCAGGCAGCACGACACCGCCCCCGCATCCAGCACGCCGAGTGAGCGCTCGCCCAGGCGACTGGCGCGGCCGATCTTCGCCACCAGGTCCTTGGTGGAGTCGCGCCCCTGGGAGGCGGCGGTTTTCATCGCCTCCAGTGCATCACTGAAGGACGCCCCCGAGGCGTGCGCGCGCTCGAAGGCTTCCACCGCCGGGATCAATGTGTCCATCAGGCACTTGTCGCCCACGCCCGCTTCGGTGATGTCCTGCAACGAGGTCAGGCCGCCGCGCAACAGGTGGGCGAAGGTGGCCGCGTCGATGTCGTCACGGCCACGCACTTCGTCGGCCATGCCGATAAACAGGCTGCCATACAACGGCCCCATGGAGCCGCCGATGCCTTCCATCAGGCTCAGGGTCAGTTCATCCAGGGCTTCGGCGAGGGTCAGTTGGCGACCTTCGATCGTGCGCCCGCAATGGGCGAAGCCCTTGGCCATGTTGATGCCATGGTCGCCGTCGCCAATCGCGCCGTCGACTTCGCTGAGGTATTCACGGTTGGCCACGATCACGCTGACCAGGTCGGTGACGATGGCGCTGCCGTGGTGGCTGGAAAAATGCTGGCTCATGGTTCAGTCCGCCTGGGTCATGCCGATGGAGCGGCAGGGTTGGTCGATCAGGGTTTTCAGCTCGGCGTCGAGGCCGAGCAGGGTCAGGGTCACGCCCATCATTTCCAGGGAGGTGAAGTAGTTGCCGACGTAGCAGCGGTGAATCTTCAAGCCCTTGGCCTTGAGTTGGCGTTCGACCTCGGCATAGAAAATATACAGCTCCATCACCGGCGTGGCGCCAAGACCGGAGACCAGCACCACCACGCTGTCATCCTGGCTGAAGTCGCGGTCGGTGAGGATCGGCGCGAGCATGCGCTCGGCCATGGCGGCGGCGGATTCGATCGGGATGACCTCAATGCCCGGTTCGCCGTGATGGCCGATGCCCAGTTCCATCTGGCCGTCGGGGATCTGGAAGTTGGGCTTGCCCACGGCGGCAATGGTGCAGGGCGTGAGGCCGATGCCAATCGAGCGGCACTGGTCGACGGTTTTCTGCGCGACGCGAATCACGCCGTCGAGGTCGTAGTGCTGGGCGGCTGCGGCACCGCCGATCTTCCACATGAAGATTTCCCCGGCCACGCCTCGACGTTTGGCGATCTCGGCCTTGGGCGCGGAGGCCACGTCGTCGTTGGCGACCACGGTGCGGATGCGCATGTCTTTGCTGGCGGCCATTTTCATCGCCAGCTTCACGTTCATATTGTCGCCGGCATAGTTGCCGTACAGGCAGGCCACGCCGGCGCCATGGTCGGCAGCGCGGAAGGCGTCGAAAAAGCTCTTGGCGGTGGGCGAGGAGAAAATCTCGCCGACGGCCACCGCGTCGACCAGGCCGGGGCCGACATAGCCGAGAAAGGCCGGCTCATGGCCGGAGCCGCCCCCCGTGACAATGCCGACACGCCCTGGCCCGGAAGGCCTGGCCTTGACGATCACCCGTGGGTTGCTTTCGTACTGGCGCAGTTCGGGGTGCGCGACCAGGATGCCGCGCAGCATGTCCTCGACCACTTGGTCCGGATCGTTGATGACTCGATTCATAACGCGGGTTCCTGTGTTCTTTTTGTAGGAGCGAGCTTGCTCGCGAAAAGCGTGAAGACACCGCGTTTATCCAGAAGCCCCGCGTTATCGTTGTCGACCTTCGCGAGCAAGCTCGGCTCCTGCAGTAAAGCGGTTGTGTGTTCCTAGGGTTCGAGTACAACCTTGAGCGACTTGTCGCCACGTTCCATCACCGCAAACGCTTCCTTGAAGTCCGCCAGGGCGAACTTGTGGGTGACTACATCGCGCATATCGATCTTGCGGTTGCCGATAAAGTCGATGGCCCGCGGGTACATGTACGGCCCCAGGTGCGAGCCGAGGATGTCCAGCTCCTTGCGGTCGCCGATGATCGACCAGTCCACCGTGGCCTCGTCGTTGAATACGCTGAACTCCACGAAGCGCCCCAGCTTGCGCAGCATCGCCAGGCCCTGGTTCACCGCCTTGTGGTGCCCGGTGGCCTCGATATAGATGTCGCAGCCATAGCCGTCGGTGATCGCGCGGATGTTGGCCAGTACGTCCACTTCGGCCGGGTTCCACACTTCGTCGGCGCCCATGCGCAGGGCGAGGGCGGCGCGTTCGGGTTTCATGTCGAGCACGATGAGTTTTTTCGGGTTGCGCAAACGCACGGCGCCGATGATGCCCAGGCCCAGGGTGCCGGCGCCGGCGACCACCACAATGTCGTCATGGTCGACGTTGGCGCGTTCCGCCGCATGCAGTGAGCAGGCCAGGGGTTCGATCAGGATCGCTTCGTCGGGGGCGATGGATTCCGGCACTTTGTGAATGATGCCTTCCTTGGTGAAGATCATGTACTGGGCCATGGCACCCTGCACATTGTTCTGGAAACCATAGAGGTCGTGTTTCTGGCACATCCAGTACTGGCCGTGGTTGCAGAAGCGACAGCCCCAGCACGGCACGATCTGCTCCGAGATCACCCGATCACCGACCTTCACGCCGCGCTTTTCCGCGCCCGGGCCCAGGGCCACCACGCGACACACGAACTCATGGCCGGGGATCATCGGCGGCTTGACGTAGCGCGGTTGCTCGGCATCGCCCCAGAACGACGGCGCGCCGCGATAGGTCTTGATGTCGCCCATGCAAATGCCGCACAACTCGACCTTGGTGAGGATCTCATCGGGGCCGGGCGTGGGTACGTCGACGGTTTCCAGGCGATAGTCTTCCGGGCCGTGGCAAACCACGGCCTGCATGGTTTTCGGGATGGCCGGCGAGAGTTGTTCGGGTGTGCGTTCGGTGACAGTGGACATGACAAAACCTCACGACAGATAAATGAATTACTGAATGCTGTAGCCGCCGTCGATCACCAGGTTGGCGCCGGTGATCATCTGCGCGGCATCGCTGAGCAGGTACAGCGCCAGCCCGGCGATTTCCTCCGGCTGCGCAAAGCGGCCCGCCGGGATCTGCAATTTGGCCCGTTCGCCGACTTCACCGGCCCAGGCCTTCTTGCCCAGCGCGGTCTCGACGATGGTGGGGGAAATGGCGTTGACATTGATGTGCGGCGCCCATTCCATGGCCAATACCTTGGTCATGCCGACGATGGCCGCCTTGCTGGCGCAGTAGGCGACGTGGCGGTCGAGGCCGATCACCGCGGCCTGGGACGCGAGGTTGACGATGCGCCCGCTGCCCTGGGCGAGCATGTGCCGGGCGCAGGCCTGGGCCACGAAAAAGCTGGCCTTGAGGTTGATGTCCAAGGTGGTGTCCCAGGCGCTTTCGCTGACATCGACGGCCTTGTCCAGCAGGGCCACGCCGGCGCTGTTGATCAGGTAATCCAGGCGTTGGAAGTGTGCGAAGACCTGGTCGATGGTGTGTTGCACTTGGTTGATCTGGCTGAGGTCGACGGCAATGCCCAGATGCCCGGCACCCAGGCCCGCTGCCACTTCAACCACCGCCGGGTCGCGGTCGAGCAAAGCCACGCGGGCGCCGCGCTCCACCAGCAGGCTGGCACAGGCCAGGCCGATACCGGCGGCGCCGCCGGTGATCACCGCGCAACGGCCGTTGAGGTCGAAGGCTTGGTTCCAGAATCCAGACATGCATGACTCCTCTTTCAATAACGATCGAGATCCAATGTGGGAGGGGGCAAGCTCTCTCCCACACTTGACTGTATTTCAAGCCAATGACTACTTACCGCCACTGACCTGTTTGTACAGCGCATCGGCGTTGGCGTTAGTCACGGGCACCCACGGCAGGATGTAGGTCTTGGCCGTGCCATCGCCCCATTTCAGGTCCTTGGCATAGCGCTCCCAGATCACCGACTGCGGCTTGTAGTCCTTGCCGGCGAGTGCGCGCAACGCCACGTCCAGTGCGCCCTGGGACTGGGCCTGGGCGTCCTGGAGGAAGGTGGTGACTTCGTCTTTCTTCGCCGCCTGGATCGCGTCCGGCATGCCGTCGATGGACGTGACGGGCACATCCTTGGAGGTCAGGCCGTGGGATTTGAGGGCCTGCACGGCGCCGAGGGCCATGTCGTCGTTCTGCGCGATCACGCCGTTGATGCCTTTGGGGTGGGCGTTCAACCAGTCTTCGGTCAGCGCCAGGGCCTGGGCGCGGTCCCAGTTGGCGGTCTTCTTCTCGATGATCTTGATGCCAGGGTGCTTGCCCAGCACTTCCAGCTCGCCTTTTTCGCGGTCGATCTGCGCCGACTGGCCAATCGGGCCCTGGATGATCACTACGTTGCCCTTGCCGTTGAGCTTGTCGACCATGGCCTGGGCCTGCAGGCGGCCGCCTTCCACATCATCGTTACCGACGTAGGGCACCGAGGCGTCGGCGACCTTGGTGTTGGAGGCGATAACCACCACGTCGTTGCTCATGGCTTGCTTGACGGTGCCGACGCCGGCCTTGGTGTCGATCGGCACGAACAGGATCGCGTCGTAGCGCTGGGTCACCATGTTTTCGATCTGATTGTTCTGGGTCAGGGCGTCGTAGTTGCCGTCGAACACCGTCAACTGCACGGTGCCGTCCTTGACCGCCGGGTGCTCCTTGAGCTCGCGGACCCAGTTCTGCATGAACTGGCCCTTGAGGCCATAGACGGCCGCGCCGACCTTGTAGGTCTTGCCATCGGCGGCCATTGCGATACTGCCGGCGAGCAGGGAGAGAGCCGCCGCGGCGGCCAGGGTGGTACCAAGTTTCATGGGGGGAACTCCGGTTATTGTTGTAGTGGTCGTTCTCTAGCGTTTTTTCTTGCGCCACACGTCGATCAGTACTGCAAACACGATGATCAGGCCCTTGGCGACCTGCTGGTAATAGGAGGACACGCCGAGCAGGTTCAGGCCGTTGTTGATCACGCCGATCAACAACGCGCCGAACAGCGTGCCGACAATGCTGCCGGTGCCGCCCGACAGGCTGGTGCCGCCGATGACCACGGCGGCAATCGCGTCCAGCTCATAGGACACCCCGGCCTGGGGCAGGGCGGAGGTGGTGCGTGCCGACAACACCACGCCCGCCAACCCGGCGAGCAGGCCGGACACCACGTACACCGAAAACATCACCTTGCGCACGCCGATCCCGGAGGTGCGCGCGCTTTTTTCATTGCCGCCCACCGCGTACACATAGCGGCCGTAGGTGGTGTAGCGCAGCACCATCCAGAAGATCAGCGCGACCACGGCGAAGATGATGATCGGCACGCCAATCGGGCCGATCTTGCCGATGCCCAGGGCCAGGTAGGCGTCGGGCAGGTCGGTGATCGGGCTGCCGTCGTTGAGGATGAAGGTCATGCCGCGGGCAATGCTGAGCATGCCGAGGGTGGCCACGAACGGCGGGATCGACAGGTTGGCGACCATAAAGCCGTTGACCACGCCGAGCATCGCCCCGGCAAACATCCCCGCACTCACTGCCGCCAGCAGCCCGTAGCCCTGGGTCGCGACCATGGCGCTGCACAATCCGGCAAAGGCCAGGATCGAGCCGACGGAAAGGTCGATGCCCTTGGTCAGGATCACGTAGGTCATGCCCACCGCGAGGATGCCGTTGATGGAGGTCTGGCGCAGGATGTCCATCCAGTTGCGCCAGGTCATGAAGTACTCGCTGGAAAACGCCATCACCACGCACAGCAGGATAAACACCAGCGGCAGGCCGAAACGGTCTAGGGACAGGCGCAGGCGGTTGCGTGGCGCTGTGGTGATGGGGGCGGCAATGGTTTTGGCATTCATGAGGCAAGACTCAACAGGGCTTCCTGGGAAAGGGCGGTGTCGGTGCTGATGGTCACCAGGCGGCCGCCCTTGAAGACGGCGATGCGGTCACTCAGGTGCAACAGTTCCGGGGCTTCCGACGACACCACGATGGCGGCGCCACCGGCGCGCACGAATTGATCCAGCAGGTGGTAGATCTCCTGCTTGGCGCCCTCATCGATACCCCGTGTCGGCTCATCGCACAGCAGGCACACCGGTTCGGTCGACAGGCATTTGGCGAGCACCACTTTCTGTTGGTTGCCGCCGCTCATGGACGCCACCGGCAGTTCCAGTGAGGTGGTTTTGATCTGCAGGCGCTTGACCATGTCCTGGGCCAGTTGGGTTTCCTTGCGCGCATTGATCAGCGACCAGCTCGACAGGCGCTTGTAGGCCGACAGCGCAATGTTGGAAAGAATGCTGCCGGTAAGCACCAGGCCGCTGTCCTTGCGGTCTTCGGTGACCAGCGACATGCCGGCATTGATGGTCGCCTTGGGCAGGCCCACGGGCATGGGCTTGCCTTGCAGGGTGACGCTGCCGGAGTCCGCCACGGTCAGGCCATAGATGCAGTTGAGGAATTCACTGCGCCCCGATCCCATCAGGCCGTAGATGCCGAGGATTTCACCCTGGCGCAGTTGCAGGCTGATGTCGTGGAACTCACCGGCGCGGCTGAGGTTGTCGACTTGCAGGCAGGTGTCGGCGGCGCATTCGCGGCCGACCTTGTGGTCGATGCGGGTCAATTCCTGGCCAACGATGCCGCGCACCAGGTGGTCGCGGTCGATATCGGCCATGCGTCCGCTTTCCACAAAGGCGCCGTCGCGGAAGATGCTGTAGTCATCGGCGATCTGCGCCAGTTCGCTCAAGCGGTGCGATACATAGACGATGCCGGCGCCCCGCGCGGTGAGGCGGCGAATCGCCTTGAACAGGGTTTCGGCTTCGCGCTCGCCAATGGCCGAGGTGGGCTCGTCCATGATCATCACCTGGCAGTCATGGCTGAACGCCTTGGCGATTTCCACCAGTTGGATCTGCGCCACGCTCAGGCGGTGCATGGGGCTGCTCGCGTCGACATCGAATTCCAGGCTTTCCAGCAGTTCGCGGGTGCGGCGGTTCAAGGCCTTGTTGTCGACGATGCAGCCGGCGCGGCGCGGTTCGCGACCCAGCCAGATGTTTTCGGCGACGGTCATGTAGGGGATCGGTTCCAGTTCCTGGGTGATCATCGCGATCCCCGCCGCGAGGGCTTCGCTGGGGCGATTGAACTGTACGGCGGTGCCGTTGAGCAGAATGCTGCCGGCATCACGCGGGGTGATGCCCATCAGGATGCTCAGGAAAGTCGACTTGCCTGCGCCATTGCCGCCGCACAGGGCGTGGACGCTGCCGGCCCGCAGAGAGAGGCGCCCGTCACGCAGGGCAGGGATCCCGGCGTAAGCCTTGGCGACGTGTTCAGCCTGGAGCAGTAATGGCGTGGCCATCGGCGTGTCCTCGTGCTGTGAATTCTTATTAGGTCGCACAGTCATGTTTCGCTGTGATCATATGTGTATCAAATGAAATTCTGATCAGTCAATCTCTTTCATGTAAATGCTGCGATTCTGATCTTTTTCGCCAATTACCCTTTTTTAGAGCGCTTTGACTGGCAAGTCAGTTAAATCCTGCTTGACAGGAGAGGGTTACGCCTGCGAAATGAATGAGAGAAATTTCATTGAGTGATCAGTTGATCAGTCATAAGCACTCACGGCAGCGGAGCCAGACACCATGAACACACCTTTCCCGGTGGCTATCGGATGCGATGAAGCGGGTTTTGAGCTCAAGGAGCTGTTAAAGCGCCATATCGAGGCGCTGGGCTATCCGGTGACCGACTTCGGCACCCATTCCACCGCGCCGGTGTTGTACCCGGACATCGCCCTGGCCGTGGCCACCGCCATCAACGCCGGGCAGCAGCGCCTGGGCGTGCTGGTGTGCGGCACGGGGATCGGCATGGCGATCTCGGCCAACAAGGTGCTCGGGATTCGTGCGGCCCAGGCCCATGACACGTACTCGGCAGAGCGGGCGCGCAAGAGCAACGATGCGCAGATCCTCTCTATCGGCGCGCGGGTGATCGGCGCCGAACTGGCGAAAAGCATCGTCAAGTCGTTCCTGGAGTCGGAGTTCGAGGCGGCACGTTCCGGGGCCAAGGTCGAGCGCATCAATGCGATCGAGCGCGATGGGCATCAATAGTGGACGTAGCAGGGCAAGAGTCGGGAGAATGCGCCTTTGACGCCGAAACGGAAGCCCGTCCCCATGAGTGACAGTACCCAGCGCATGGCCAGCGATATTGATCAGATGACTGAAGTGGCGATGCTCTATTACCTCGAGAACGTCACTCAGGAAGCCATCGCCAAGCGCTTCGACCTGTCCCGGGCCAAAGTCAGCCGATTGCTCAAGCGCGCGCGGGATGAAGGCATTGTCGAGGTGCGCGTCTTGCAGCATCCGGCGATGAACAACGAGCTGGAACAGGCCTTGGTGGCGCGCTTCAAGCTGGATCGCGCGTTGATCGCGGTGGACCACAGCGACCCCGATACCCAGCGCTCGGCGGTCGCCAGCCTGGTGGCCAACTACCTGAACAAGACCTTGAGTGACGGCATGATCGTCGCCGTGGGCATGGGCCGCAACGTCGGCGCCGTGGCCGATAACGTGTTCCTGCCGGTGACGCGCAACTGCACATTTGTCTGCGCCATTGGCGGTTCGCTCAAGGCCGGCGAATACATGAACCCCGATCACATCTGCCGGCGCCTGGCCCTGCGCTTTGGCGGCGAGAGTGAAAGCCTGTACGCCCCGGCCCTGGTGGCCAACCCGGAGTTGCGCGGGGTGTTGATCAACAACGACACGGTGCGCTCGACCCTCGACCGTGCGCGGCGGGCTGACATGGCGCTGATCGGCATCGGCGACATGAGCGAAAACAGCAATATGGTGCGCATGGGCTGGTTCTCGCCCCAGGAGATCGCCCAGGCACGCTTGTCCGGCACCGTGGGCGACATGATGGGCTATGACTTCATCGACATCCATGGCCAGCCGGCGGTCAACGCGATCCAGGGGCGAGTGATCGGGTTGACGGTGCAGGAGTTGTTTCGCATCCCGGACGTGGTGGCGATTGCCAGCGAGAACACCAAGGCGGCGGCGACGTTGGGGGCGTTGCGGTCGGGGGTGATCAATACGTTGGCGACGACGGTGACGAATGCCCACACCATCCTGGCGCTGGACGATGCAACCCGTAAAACCTGACACGCCCTCGTCGGGGCATGGGTATCTACACAACGTTGGCTCAACGCCGGACGCCCGGCAGACAGGGCTGTTGTGGTGAGCGGGCTTGTCGAATCGTCGCACCGCCCGCGCCGGGCTGCGAAGCAGCCCCAGTAAAGAAGTACGCGGTGTATCAGGCACTCTGTAGAGGCTGGTTTTGGGGCTGCTTCGCAGCCCAGCGCGGGGCAAGCCCGCTCACCACAGAGATTTGGCAGGATCTGAAAATACTCATGCTCATCGGGGGCAAGCCGTCTCCCACATGATTTTGTGTGGGGGTCGAAGACAGGTTTTGTAATAGTTTTGCGTTGCAGGAAATTTGTATTTCGCCTGTAGGATTCAAGTCCTTTTGTTATTTCAGGACCTGCATGAACATCCTCTCGGAGCCTCCCAGTCGTCTTTCCCCAAGACATCCGCCGCCGCTGTTCCCGCTGAAACACCCCGTATCCCGACTGCCAGCCGTGTCCCGGTCCACTGACCGCGCCTTGCCGTGCCCGGCATTCTGAAACCTGTAGAGAGACTTGTATAAATGGAATGGTTAGCGGATCCAACGGCCTGGCTCGGCCTGTTGACCTTGATTGTGCTGGAACTGGTGCTGGGCATCGACAACCTGGTGTTTATTGCGATCCTGGCGGATAAGCTGCCGCCGGAGCAGCGCGACCGAGCGCGCTTGATCGGTTTGTCCCTGGCGTTGCTGATGCGCCTGGGCTTGCTGGCGAGTATTTCCTGGTTGGTAACCCTGACCCAGCCGCTGTTCGAGGTGTTCGACAAGAGCTTCTCCGGCCGCGACCTGATCATGCTGTTCGGCGGTGTGTTCCTGTTGTTCAAGGCCACCATGGAACTGCATGAACGCCTGGAAGGCCATGTGGCCCAGCGCACCGGCAACGTGGCATACGCGATGTTCTGGCCGATTGTGGCGCAGATCGTGGTGCTCGACGCGGTGTTCTCCCTGGATGCGGTGATCACGGCCGTGGGCATGGTGGATGAGCTGGCGGTGATGATGATCGCCGTCATCATTTCCATCGGCCTGATGATCGTCGCGAGCAAGCCGCTTACACGCTTCGTCAACGCCCACCCGACGGTGATCATGCTGTGCCTGGGCTTCCTGATGATGATCGGTTTTGCCCTGACCGCTGAAGGCCTGGGTTTCCATATTCCCAAGGGCTACCTGTACGCGGCGATTGGTTTCTCGATCCTGATCGAGGTGTTCAACCAGATTGCCCGCGCGCGTCGCAAGAAGTCGGCCCAGGGCGTGTTGCCGGTGCGTGAGCGCACGGCCCATGCGGTGATGCGCTTGCTCGGCGGTCGCAGCCTGGCGGTGGAGGAGGTGGGGGAAGAGGTGGCTGACCTGTTGGGCGAGACGGATGCCGCCCAGGGGCCGCTGTTCGACCGACGCGAGCGGGTGATGATCAGCGGTGTGCTGCAACTGGCCGAGAGGCCGATTCGCAGCTTGATGACGCCGCGGGCCAACGTCGACTTTATCGACCTGGCGGACGACCCCGACACGATTCGCCTGAAGCTGATGCATTCGTCCTATTCGCGCCTGCCGTTGATCCGCAATGGCGCGGTGGATGAACCGTTGGGCTTTGTGCATAAGAAGGAATTGCTCAAGGAGTACCTGGCCGGCAACGAGCCGAACCTGGAGCACCTCGCACGCCGGGCGATCAACCTGCTGGAGAGCTTTTCGATCCTCAACGCCCTGGAACAGATGCGCCAGGAATCCACCCATATCGCCTTCGTGATCAACGAATTCGGTGACTTCATGGGCGTATTGAGCATGACCGACATTCTTGAATCCATTGCCGGTGAGTTGCCGGACGCCAGTGAGATCGAAGGGCCGGATATTGTCGAGGAGGGCGCGGGCTTCCGTGCCAATGGCGCCCTCAACCTCACCCAGATTCGTCAGCGTACCGGCTTCAAGGCCGTCGCGACCGAGGACTACCAGACCCTGGCCGGCCTGGTGATGAGCCTGCTCGACCGCCTGCCTGTGGTGGGCGATAGCCTGGAGCATGAGGGCTGGCGCCTGACGGTGGCGGCGGTAGAGGAGCGGCGGGTGACGCAGGTGTTATTGCAGCCTTGCGGCGTGCATAACGCCTGAAGGTGTCCTCCACAAACTGCGCTTGCTGCTCCTCGGGTCCGAAACCCTTGAATGTTTCCATCAAGGTGCCGTTCTGGAAGACCAGCAGCGTCGGGGTGCCTGTAACCTGCGGGTGCCTCGGCGTTTTCGCGCAATCGAGCACCAGGCTCACTACTGATCGGTACTGGGCGGCAATCTGCTCAAACAGCGGCCCGGCTACCTCGCAGGCCGGGCAGTGAGCTGAGATGAACAGCATGAACACCGGGCGCGAACTGCTCAGCACGCGCCGGTAGTCGTCGGTAGTGGCAATGGTTGCAGTGGCAATCCCCATGATGATCTCCCTTTGGACCGTGCAGGTTTTTTACCAACGCTAGGCCCGGGGACCGTCACCGTCTACTGTCAACCTTCACAGGTCTGCCTCACGCTCCACCCGTTCCCGGGCCTTGCGCGCCTGGTTTGCGCACTTGCGGTATTCCTCATTGTCCCGGGAGGCCTTGGCCCGGCGGTAGTCGTGGTGGTTCTGGCTGGTGTAGTTGGTGTCGAAGGCTTCCTTGAGCCTGCGCAGTTCTTCCTTGCAGTCGCGGCGGTCGTTGCTGGCCGACGCGTTGCCGGCTGCCAGCAAGGTGAGCATCACCAGGGTAAGGCATGACTTCATCAGGGCAGGGTCCTTGTCGGCAGGGATGTGCCAAGGCTAGTCCAGCGTGGGGATTTTTCCACGCTGCGCGCGCACTGCAACGGTGCGCAGTAACGCTGTCGCAGTGCGTCCAAAGGGACCTGTCACCGCCATATGGGGCCCTGGGTAGCAAAGTGATTGCAGATGCTGGCGTAGCGCCTTGTCTCCCCGAAATATTTATCTATCTGATTTAAAAAGCCTTTATTGCAGGCATGTTTTTCTTTGAGGGCGTGTGGCACACTTTCTGCTGTCTATTCCGTTGTTACATACTATGTTCCGGTATAGCGGAATACACAACTCCTGGAGTGCTTGTCATGCATCACCGACCTTCCGTGTTCAAAGCGTGTGTTTTTCTCTTCGCCGCATCGGCTTCCCTCGCAGGCATCGTGCAGGCGGCGGACAGCAAGCTCGATGATGTGCTCAAGCGTGGGCACCTGATCGTGGGTACAGGCAGTACCAATGCGCCGTGGCACTTCCAGGGAGCGGATGGCAAGTTGCAGGGGTTTGATATCGACATCGGCCGTATTGTGGCCAAGGGCTTGTTCAACGACCCGAGCAAGGTCGAGTTTGTGGTGCAGTCGTCCGACGCACGCATTCCCAACCTGCTGACCGACAAGGTCGACATGAGCTGCCAGTTCATCACCGTCACCGCCAGCCGTGCCCAGCAAGTGGCGTTCACGCTGCCGTACTACCGCGAAGGCGTGGGCCTGCTGCTGCCGAACAACAGCAAGTACAAGGAAATCGAAGACCTGCAGGCGGCGGGCGATGGCGTCACCGTGGCGGTGCTGCAGAACGTGTATGCCGAAGAACTGGTGCACCAGGCGCTGCCCAAGGCCAAGGTCGACCAATACGACAGCGTCGACCTGATGTACCAGGCGGTGAACTCCGGTCGCGCCGATGCCGCCGCCACCGACCAGTCCTCGGTCAAGTACCTGATGGTGCAGAACCCTGGCCGCTACCGCAGCCCGGCCTATGCCTGGAGCCCGCAGACCTACGCGTGTGCGGTCAAGCGTGGCGACCAGGACTGGCTGAACTTCGTCAACACCGCGTTGCATGAAGCCATGACCGGTGTGGAATTCCCCACCTACAAGGCGTCGTTCAAGCAGTGGTTCGGTGTGGACCTGCCGGAACCTGCCATCGGCTTCCCCGTCGAGTTCAAGTGATTCGTGAAAACCGGGGCGCCGCCAACGGCGCCCCCATCAGGTACTGCTGACCATGAACTATCAGTTGAACTTTGCCGCCGTGTGGCGCGATTTCGACACTTTGCTGGCGGGGCTCGGCCTGGGCCTGCAACTGGCATTGCTGTCGATCGCCATCGGCTGCGTGATCGGCCTGTTGATGGCGTTTGCCATGCTGTCCAGACATCGTGCGTTGCGAATCCTGGCCTCGGTGTATGTGACGGTGATCCGCAATACGCCGATCCTGGTGCTGATCCTGTTGATCTACTTCGCCTTGCCCAGCCTGGGTATCCGCCTGGACAAGATCCCCTCGTTCATCATCACCCTGTCGCTGTACGCCGGTGCCTACCTGACCGAAGTGTTCCGCGCCGGGCTGTTGAATATTCCCAAGGGCTTGCGTGAAGCCGGACTGGCCATCGGCCTCGGCGAATGGCGGATCCGCGCCTATATCACCGTGCCAGTGATGCTGCGCAACGTACTGCCCGCGCTGTCGAACAACTTCATTTCGCTGTTCAAGGACACTTCCCTGGCCGCCGCCATCGCAGTGCCCGAACTGACCTATTACGCCCGCAAGATCAACGTCGAAAGCTACCGGGTGATTGAAACCTGGCTGGTCACGACCGCGCTCTACGTGGCGGCCTGTTACCTCATTGCCATGCTGCTCCGTTACCTGGAACAGCGTCTGGCGATCCGTCGTTAAGGAGGGTGTCCATGTACGAGTCCCCCAGCTGGCTGCATGAGTTGTGGATCGCCCGGGATACGCTCTGGGCGGGGTTTCAGGCCAGTGTCGCGGTGTCGGCACTGGCGATTGTCTTTGGCACGCTGATCGGTATCGCCGCCGGGTTGATCCTGACCTACGGCAAATTCTGGATGCGCGCACCGTTTCGCCTGTATGTCGACCTGATCCGTGGCACGCCGGTGTTTGTGCTGGTGTTGGCGTGTTTCTACATGCTGCCGGCGCTCGGCTGGAAAATCACCGCGTTCCAGGCCGGCGCCGTCGGGCTCACGCTGTTTTGCGGCTCCCACGTGTCGGAAATCGTGCGCGGTGCACTGCAAGCCATTCCCCGTGGGCAGTTGGAAGCAGGCAAGGCGATTGGCCTGACATTCCGGCAGTCCCTGGCCTACGTGCTGCTGCCCCAGGCGCTGCGACAGATCCTGCCGACCTGGGTCAACTCCTCGACGGAAATCGTCAAGGCCTCGACCTTGCTCTCGGTGATCGGCGTGGCTGAATTGCTGCTGAGTACCCAGCAGGTGATCGCACGTACCTTCATGACCCTGGAGTTCTACCTGTTCGCCGGGTTTCTGTTCTTTGTCATCAACTACGCCATCGAGTTATTCGGGCGCTACATTGAAAAACGGGTGGCCTTGCCATGAACCAACCTCAAATAACCGAGCCGCTGCTGGACATCCGCGGCCTGCGTAAACAATACGGCGAGGTCGAAGTGCTCAAGGGCGTCGACCTGTCCATGGCGCGCGGCAACGTGGTGACGTTGATCGGCTCCAGCGGCTCGGGCAAGACCACCTTGCTGCGTTGCGTCAACCTGCTCGAAGAGTTCCAGGGTGGGCAGATCACCCTGGATGGCGAGTCCATTGGCTACAGCGACATCGGCGGCAAGCGCGTGCGTCACCCCGAACGCGTGATCGCCCAGCACCGGGCGATGACCGGCATGGCGTTCCAGCAGTTCAACCTGTTTCCCCATCTGAGCGCGTTGCAGAACGTCACCCTCGGCCTGTTGAAAGTTAAGAAAATGCCTAAGGACGAGGCGGTGGCACTCGCGGAAAAATGGTTGGACCGTGTAGGACTTCTGCAGCGCCGCGATCACTTCCCCGGCCAGCTGTCCGGCGGCCAGCAACAGCGTGTGGCGATAGCCCGTGCCATTGCCATGAACCCGAGCCTGATGCTCTTCGACGAAGTCACTTCGGCCCTCGACCCGGAATTGGTGGGCGAGGTGCTCAGTGTGATCAAGGGCCTGGCGGAAGAGGGCATGACCATGTTGCTGGTCACCCACGAGATGCGCTTTGCCTATGAAGTCTCGGACAAGATCGTCTTCATGAACCAGGGCCGGATTGAAGAGCAGGGCTCGTCGAAGGACATCTTCGAGCGGCCGCAATCGCCGCGCCTGGCGGAATTTCTCAAGAACATTCGTTTTTAATCAGGAGCATCGTTTTATGAGCATCACTCGTTACGGAGCCGGCAGTACGGCCGGCGGTGGCCAGCCGCGTCCCTTCGCCCGCGCGGTGGAAGCGGACGGTTGGTTGTACGTCTCGGGCCAAGTGCCTGCGGTGGACGGCGAAATCATCACCGGCGGGATCATCGAGCAAACCCGGCAGACCCTGCGCAATGTGGTGGCAATCCTCGAAGAAGCCGGCTACGAGTTGAAAGACGTGGTGCGGGTTGGCGTGTGGCTGGAAGACCCGCGGGACTTCTGGAGTTTCAACAAGGTCTTCGGCGAATACTTCACCCCGGAACACGCCCCGGCGCGGGCCTGTGTGCAGGCCAACATGATGGTGGACTGCAAGGTCGAGATTGATTGCGTGGCCTACAAGAAAAAGGGCTAAATTGCCCTCACTCTTAAGCCCACCAGAGATCAAATGTGGGAGGGGGCTTGAACCCGATAGCGGTGTATCAGTAACAGATGTGTTGATTGACACGCCGCCATCGGGGGCAAGCCCTAATGCCAGTCAGTTAAGGCTTTTTGTAGGAGCGAGCTTGCTCGCGAAAAACTCACAGGCGCCGCGTTCATTCAGGAAGCACGCGTTATCGTTGACGTTTTTCGCGAGCAAGCTCGCTCCTACAGGAGGCGATGTACGCTTAACTGACTGGCATTAGGGCAAGCCCCCTCCCACAGTGGACCTGCGCCAGCCCTACCATTTCGACCGGACCGAAATTGCCATGACCGAAGACACCATCAAACGCCGCGCCAAAGGCCTGGACCGTGCATTCGATATCCTCGATTTTCTCAAGGAAATCGGCCAGCCCCTGCGCCCGAATGATATTGCCAGCGGCATCGGCAGCCCCAAATCCACGGTCTACGAATTGGTCGCCTCCTTGTTGGAGCGGCGCATCCTCGAAACCGTGGGCAAGGACGGTCACGTCTACCTCGGCCGTCAGTTGTACTTCCTCGGCCAGGCGCATCTACGCCATTTCGACCTGACCCGCGAGGCCGACCACGCCTTGCAGGAGATCGTCAGCCAAACCCACGAAACCGCGCAGATGTGCCTGCTCAACGGGCGCAAATACACGGTGGCGCTGATGCGCGAAGGCGAGCGGCATTTCCGCATTTCCTCGGACATCGGTGAAGACGCGCCGATCCCATGGACCGCCTCCGGGCGCCTGTTGCTGGGGCACTTGAGCGACCAGCAGATCATCGACCTGATCGACCACGACGACTTTATCCTGCCGGACGGCCAGCGCCTGCCGCTGGAGACCTTTCTCGCGCAAATCCGCCAGGCCACCCTCGACGGGTTCTTTTCCTTCGACAGCGTGGCCGACACCTTTACCCACTGCTTTGCCGCCCCGGTCCGGGACGCGCAGGGCATCAGCATTGCGACGCTGTGCATCGTCGCCCCTCGGGCCGATGCGAGCAAAAACTACAACGACTATCGCCGGGTGTTGATCGACAGCGCCAACAACCTGGCTCGTCGCATCAACGAATAGGAGTTTTCCATGTCAGCCATCAATGCCGTTGAAAAGGGCGCCGCCGCCGTCGGTGCCCACCTGGTCCGCGACGTCGGCCTGCCCGCCCTGGTGCTGCACCGCGATGCCCTGGAGCACAACATTCGCTGGATGCAGGATTTCGTCAGCAACAGCGGCGCGGAACTGGCGCCCCACGGCAAGACCAGCATGATGCCGGCGTTGTTCCAGCGCCAGCTTGCTGCGGGCGCCTGGGGCATCACCCTGGCCAACGCGGTGCAGACCCGCGCCGCCTATGCCGGTGGCGTGCGCCGGGTGCTGATGGCCAACCAGTTGGTGGGCGCACCGAACATGGCGTTGATCGCCGACCTGCTGGCCGACAAGGATTTCGACTTCCACTGCATGGTCGACCACCCGGACAACGTCGCCGACCTGGGCCTGTTCTTCGCTGCCCGTGGCCTGCGCCTCAACGTGATGATCGAATACGGCGTGGTCGGTGGCCGTTGCGGTTGCCGCAGCGAGCAGGAAGTGCGCGACCTGGCCAAGGCGATCAAGGCCCAACCAGCCCTGGCCCTCACCGGTATCGAAGGCTACGAAGGTGTGATCCACGGCGAGCACGCCATCAGTGGCATCCGCGACTTCGCCGCGAGCCTGGTGCGCCTGGCCGTGGACCTGCAAGACAACGGGGCCTTCGACCTGCCCAAGCCTATTATCACGGCGTCGGGGTCGGCCTGGTACGACCTGATCGCCGAGTCCTTCGAAACCCAAAACGCAGCTGGTCGTTTCCTCAGCGTGCTGCGCCCCGGCAGCTATGTGGCCCACGACCATGGCATCTACAAAGAGGCGCAGTGCTGCGTGCTCGACCGCCGCGGCGACCTCCAGGAAGGCCTGCGCCCGGCCCTGGAAGTCTGGGCCCATGTGCAATCGTTGCCTGAGCCGGGGTTTGCGGTGATCGCCCTGGGCAAGCGCGACGTGGCCTACGACGCCGGTTTGCCGGTGCCGCTCAAACGCTATCGCGCCGGGATCCTGCCGGCGGAAGGCGATGATGTGAGCGCCTGCACCGTCACCGCCGTGATGGACCAGCACGCCTTCATGACCGTCGCGGCAGGTGTCGAGCTGCGCATCGGCGACATCATTTCCTTCGGCACCTCGCACCCTTGCCTGACCTTCGACAAGTGGCAGGTCGGCTGCCTGGTGGATGAGCAGTTGCGGGTGATCGAGTCCCTGGAAACCCGTTTCTGAGTGTAAAGCCATGACCACCACCCATCCCAGCATCGCCCTGATCGGCGAATGCATGATCGAATTGCAACACCGCGCCGATGGCAGCCTGCAACAGAGCTTCGGCGGCGATACCCTGAATGCGGCGGTGTACCTGCGCCGTGAGCTGGGGGATATCGGCACGGTAGACTATGTCACCGCCTTGGGCGATGACAGCTTCAGCGACGCCATGTGTGCGCACTGGGCCGAAGAAGGCCTGGGGCTGGAGCGGGTCCAGCGCCTGCCCGGACGTTTGCCCGGCTTGTACTGCATCCAGACCGATGCCAACGGCGAGCGCAAATTCCTCTACTGGCGCAACGAAGCGGCCGTGCGCGACTGCTTTACCACGCCGGCGGCTGCGCCGATCCTGGCGGCATTGCCGGACTACAACGTGGTGTATTTCAGCGGCATTACCCTGGCGGTGCTGGGTGAAGTCGGGCGCCGGCGCCTGCTCGAAGTCCTGATCGAAACCCGCCGACGTGGCGGCGCAGTGGTGTTTGACAACAACTACCGGCCACGGCTCTGGGCCACGGTGGACGTTGCCCGCGAGGCTTATCGCAGCGTACTGGCCGAGGTGGATATCGCCTTGCTGACCGAGGATGACGAACGCGCGTTGTTTGGTTATGCCGACAGCGAACAGGTATTCGCGGCGTACCCGGCGATTGCGGAAGTGGTGCTCAAGCGCGGTGCGGATGCGTGTTTGATCCGTTGCGACGGCGAGCGCCTTGCCGTGCCGGCGCTGAAGGTGGAGAAGGTGGTGGACACCACGGCGGCGGGGGATTCGTTCAGTGCGGCGTACCTGGCCAGTCGGCTCAAGGGTGGTTCGCCCCAGGAGGCTGCTTTGGCCGGGCATCGATTGGCGAGCCGGGTCATCCAGGTGCCGGGGGCGCTGATCCCCAGGGAGTAGGTGAATGGCCGCCTGCGGCGGATCGGGGGCTTGCCCCCGATAGCGGTCTTAAGCCAAAGCCTCAATCCCGGTAAAACACCTGCACCAGGTGATACCCGAACTTGCTCTTGATCGGCCCGTGCACCACCTTCACCGGTTTCTTGAAGATCACCGCATCGATCACCCCGACCATCTGCCCCGGCCGCACTTCACCCAAGTCGCCGCCGCGCTTGCCGGACGGGCACGTGGAGTACTTCTTGGCCAGCACATCAAAGGCTTCGCCCTTGGCAATGCGCTGCTTGAGTTGTTCGGCTTCTTCGCTGGTTTTCACCAGGATATGGCGGGCTTGGGCTTTCATCGGTCTCTACCAGGTGTGCGACGGCGCGCGATTATGCCTGAACTGAATCATCGACGCTGATCATGCTGCGGATTTTGGTCGCCAGCAGGTCGATGGAAAACGGCTTGGCGACCATGTCCATGCCGTCCTCCAGGAAGCCCTGGCGTTCGGCGGCTTTCTCCGCGTAGCCGGTCATGAACAGCACCTTGAGCCCCGGCCGATGCTGGCGAGCGATCTCCGCCAGTTGGCGGCCGTTCATGCCGGGCAGGCCGACGTCTGTCACCAGCAGGTCCACGCGCAAGTCCGACTCCAGCAACGGCAGCGCTGCACGCGCATCCCCCGCCTGGTGTGCGGTATAACCCAGCTCGTCGAGCACATTGACCACCAGCATGCGCACCGCCGGGTCATCCTCGACCACCACCACCGCTTCGCCGGCAAGGGCCAGCGGGACTTCGCCCAGATGGGCGGGCTGGCTGCTTTCCAGAGAGGTGCCGTGCAGGCGCGGCAGGTACAGGCGCACGCAGGTACCCTGGCCCGGTTCGCTCTGGATGGTCACGTGGCCACCGGACTGCTGGGCAAACCCATAGATCATCGACAGCCCCAGGCCGGTGCCCTGGCCGATGGGTTTGGTGGTGAAGAACGGGTCGAACGCCTTGGCGAGAATCTTCGGTGCCATGCCGCTGCCGTTGTCACACACGCCGAGCATCACGTAGTCGCCGGCCCTGACCGGTTCGAGGGTGGTGATATCGGTGCCGTCCAGGTAGCTGTTAGCGGTTTCGATCAGCAGTTCGCCGCCATCGGGCATGGCGTCGCGTGCGTTGATCACCAGGTTGAGCAGGGCGTTTTCCAGTTGGCTGGCGTCGGTGTTGACCGGCCAGATGTCGCGGCCCAGTTGCACCTTGAGCGTGATATGCGCGCCCTTGGTACGCTGGAACAGCTCCTCCAGGGACGCTACCAACTGGTTCGGATCCAGCGGGCGAAGGTCCAGCGACTGGCGCCGCGAAAACGCCAGCAGACGGTGGGTGAGGGCGGCCGCGCGATGGGCCGAGGACACGGCGGCGTCGGTAAAGCGGCCGATCTCGTCGCTGCGCCCGGCGGCGATGTAGCGCTGCATCAGGTCCAGGCTGCCGATGATGCCGGTGAGCATATTATTGAAGTCGTGGGCGATACCGCCGGTGAGCTGGCCCACCGCTTCCATCTTCTGCGCATGGCGCAGGGCATCTTCGGCGCGCTCGCGCTCGAACATCTCGTTTTGCAGGCGTTCGTTGGCTTCGGCCAGCGCCTGGGTGCGCTGGGCCACGCGCTCCTCGAGGTTCTCGTTGAGGTGGCGCAGGGCTTCTTCGGTGAGTTTGCGTTCGGTTTCATCGATGACAAAGATGTAGAAACCGTTCACCGAGCCGTCATTGCTGAAGCGCGGCAGGTATTTCATCAACGCATGGCGCGGGCGGCCATCGCGATGGGGGGTGACGGTCATGAAACTGCAGGCCTTGCCCCTGAGCGCAGCGGTGATCTTGTCCTCGCGCCCGGCGTACACATCGTCGCCGAGCACCTCGCGGATGGTCTTGCCGTACAGCTCCTGGGGCGTCATGCCGTACCAGTCGAGGTAGGCACTGTTGTTCAGGCGAAAGCGCTGCTCGTGGTCGACGTAGCCGATCAGCACCGGCATGGCGTTGATGATCAACTGCAGTTCGGTCTGGCTCTGGCGCAGGGCCTGCTCGGTGTTTTTGCGCTCGGTGAGGTCCAGTGCTGCGCCGAGAAAGCGCGCGGGGCGGCCTTGATGATCCTTGTAGCAACGCCCCCGGGCGAACACCCAGCGCACCTGGCCGTCGGCTTGTTGCAGGCGATATTCCTCGGCGTATTCAGTGCCGTAGGTGATGCAGTGCTTGATGCTGCGCGCCACCATGCCGCGATCTTCGGGATGTACGCCTTGCAGGTAGTCGCTGATCGGCAACCGGCTGGCGTCGCTTGGATCAACCCCGTGCAGGTAGGCGAAGTGCGCATCGGCGATAAAGCGGTCTTCGCCAATGTCCCAGTCCCAGGTGCCCACCGCATCGGTGGCGGCCAGGGCCAGTTGCAGGCGTTGTTCGGTGTTGTGCTGGGCCTTGCGCCGTTCGTTGGTTTCGATGGCCGTGACCAGGATGCCGGCCACATTGGCGCGTTCATCGCGGATCGGGCTGTAGGTCAGGTCCAGCCAGATTTCGGTGTCGCGATTGTTACGTTGCAGGACAAAACGCTGCTCGCTGAAGGTGCGCACCTGGCCGCTCAGCACGGCGTCGTAGATCGGCGCAGTGAAGCTTTCGAGTTCCGGCCAGGTCTGGTGCGCCGGCTGGCCCATGGCCTCCGGGTGTTTATTGCCCGCCAGCAAGGCGAAGCCGTCGTTGTAGAGTTGGGTGAGTTCGCTGCCCCACAGCAGGAGCATCGGCATCGGTGAGTGGATGACGATGTCCACGGCTGTGCGCAGGCTTTGCGGCCAATCATTGGCCTCACCGAGGGGGCTGTGCGCCCAGTCCAGCCGCGCAATCAATGCAGCGGCTTCGCTGCCGGTGGTTGTTCCCTTCATAAAAAGCCCTGAGCGTAACGCTTTGAAAAATGACAACACCCATTATCCCGTGGGACACCGATGGGTGACTACCCTCGAAAAATAGCATGCATTGAGGGTTTGTCTTCAAATGAGTGCGGCAGGGCTGAAACCTTTCATCTTTCCGCCAGTTCGGGGCGGTCGCGAAATTGCTCCAGGGCCTGCGGGTTGGCCAGTGCGTCGGTATTCTTCACCGGCTCGCCGTGCACCACGTTACGCACCGCCAGTTCGACGATCTTGCCGCTGATGGTGCGCGGGATATCGCTGACGGCGAGGATCTTCGCCGGCACATGGCGCGGCGTGGTGTTGGCGCGGATCACCTGGCGGATCTGTTGCTCCAGGTCCTCATCCAGTTCGATCCCGTCATCCAGGCGCACAAACAGCACGACCCGCACATCGTCCTGCCAGCGTTGGCCGATGGCCAGGCTTTCCAGCACCTGCGGGACTTTTTCCACCTGGCGATAAATCTCCGCGGTGCCGATGCGCACGCCGCCGGGGTTGAGCACTGCGTCGGAGCGGCCGTGAATCAGCAGGCTGCCGTTGGGGCGTTGCTCGGCGTAGTCGCCCTGGGCCCACACCCCGGGAAACTGGCTGAAATACGAGGCGCGCAGCTTCTTCTGGTGCGGGTCGTTCCACAAGCCGATGGGCATCGCCGGGAAGTGCCGGGTGCACACCAGCTCGCCTTTTCCCCCGACCAACGGCCGGCCCTGGTCGTCCCACACCTCGATGGCCATCGCCAGGCTCTTGCATTGCATTTCCCCGCGCCGCACCGGCAGCACCGGATTGCCGATCACAAAGCAGGAGACGATATCGGTGCCACCGGACATCGATGACAGGCACAGCTCGGCCTTGATCTCGCGGTACACGTAGTCGTAGCTCTGGGGCGACAAGGGCGAGCCGGTCGAAATCAGGCCCTTGAGGCTGCCCAGGTCGTGGCTCAGGCGCGGTTGCAGCCCGGCCTTTTCCAGGGTGGCAAGGAACTTGGGGCTGGTGCCGAACACGCTGATCTTTTCCGCGTCGATCAGGTCGATCAAGCGTTCCGGGCCGGGGTGAAACGGCGAGCCGTCATACAGCACCGCCGTGGCCCCGATGGCCAGCACCGAGACCAGCCAGTTCCACATCATCCAGCCGCAGGTGGTGTAGTAGAACAGGCAGTCCTCGCTGGATATGTCCGCGTGCAGGCCGTGTTCCTTGAGGTGGGTGAGCAGCACGCCGCCGGTGCCGTGGATGATGCATTTGGGCACGCCGGTGGTGCCGCTGGAATAGAGGATATACAGCGGATGGTCGAACGGCACCGCGACGAATTCAGGCTCGCCGCCGGGTTGGTAGAAGTCGTTCCAGAGGGCGACGCGGGCCTGGGTCTGATAGTCCTCGACGCAGGCCTGGGGCCGTGCATACGGGACGATGATCAATTGCTCCAGGGACGGCAGGCGTTCGAGGATTTCATTGAGCTTGGCGCTTTGGTCGATGGTTTTACCGGCGTAGCGGTACCCGGCGCAGGTGATCAGCACCTTGGGCTCGATCTGGCCGAAGCGGTCGATGACGCCTTGGGTGCCGAAGTCTGGCGAGGAGCATGACCAGATCGCGCCGAGACTGGTGGTGGCAAGCATGCCGACCAGGGTTTGCCAGGTATTGGGCATGCACGCGGCGACCCGGTCACCGCGGCCGACACCGGCCGCCCGCAGGCTGTCCTGCAGGCCGGCGACGTGGGCGGCCAGTTCGGCGTAGGTCAGTTGTTCGCGCTGGCCGTCTTCGCTGATCGCGACCACCGCCGGGTGATCGTCGCGGCGGCGTAACAGGTGTTCGGCAAAATTCAGGGTCGCGCCGGGAAACCACTGGGCGCTGGGCATCTCGACGTCTTCGATCAGCACTGCACTGGGCGGGCTGCGAAACTGCACATCGAAGAACGTGACGATCGCCTGCCAGAAGTCCGGGCGCTGGTCGATGCTCCACTGGTGCAGGGCCGGATAGTCGCTGAGCTGCACGCCGTGGCGATCATTGATAAAGCGCCGGAACTGGTCCATTCGCGTGGTGTGGATGCGTTCGGGGGAAGGTTGCCAGAGGATTTCGGACATCAGCACGGTCTCTTGTTCTTGTAAAAATCTACCCGTCAACATAGATCAACTGTGGGAGGGGGGGGGTGCCCCCCACAGTTTAGAACTCCAGTGTCTGGTTTTATTGGGCCAGCCAGCCACCATCAATGTTCCACGCCGCCCCCCGCACCTGGGCCCCGGCCTCGCTGCACAAGAACAGCACCAGCTCTCCCAGCTGCGACGGCGTCACGAACTCCAGTGACGGCTGTTTCTCCGCCAGCAGATCATGTTGCGCCTGCTGCGGATCGACGCCATTGGCCACGCGATCATCAATCTGCTTCTGCACCAGCGGCGTCAGCACCCAGCCGGGGCAGATCGCGTTGCAGGTCACGTTGCTGGTGGCGGTCTCCAGGCCCACCACCTTGGTCAAGCCGATCACGCCGTGCTTGGCCGCCACATACGCGGCCTTGCCCACCGAGCCGACCTGGCCGTGCACCGAGGCGATGTTGACGATACGCCCCCAGCCCTTGGCCTTCATGCCCGGCAGGCTCAAGCGTGTGCTGTGGAACACCGAGGACAGGTTGATCGCGATGATCGCGTCCCAGCGCTCCAGCGGGAAGTCCTCCACCGCCGCCACGTGCTGGATGCCGGCGTTGTTGACCAGGATGTCGACACCGCCGAACTCACGCTCGGCGTAGGCGAGCATGTCGGCGATCTGCGCCGGGTCGCTGACGTCCGCCGGGTGATGGCCGACCTTGCCGCCAAACGCCTGCACCTGGGCGACCACCGCGCTGGCGTCGCCGAAGCCGTTGAGGATCAGGTTGGCTCCGGCCTTGGCCAGGCTCAGGGCGATACCCAGGCCGATGCCGCTGGTGGAGCCGGTAACCAGGGCGGTCTTGCCGTTCAATCTCGTCATGAAAACCTCACACAATGCCGGTGGCGTAGAAAGTACCGATCACCACGAACACCGCGAGGGTCTTGATGATCGTGATGCCGAAAATGTCCTTGTAGGCTTCGCGGTGGGTCAGGCCGGTCACAGCCAGCAGGGTGATCACCGCGCCGTTGTGGGGCAGGGTGTCCATGCCGCCGCTGGCCATGGCCGCGACCCGGTGCAGCACTTCAAGAGGAATATTGGCCGCATGGGCCGCCGCAATAAAGCTCTCGGACATGGCCGCCAGGGCGATGCTCATGCCGCCGGACGCAGAGCCGGTGATACCGGCCAGCAGGGTCACGGTAATCGCTTCGTTGACCAGCGGGTTGGGGATGCCCTTGAGCCAGTCCGCCAGCACCAGGAAGCCCGGCAGCGAAGCGATCACCGCGCCGAAGCCATATTCGGAAGCGGTGTTCATCGCCGCCAGCAATGCGCCGCTGACCGCGCTTTTGCTGCCGTCGGCGAGCTTACTTTTGATCGCCGACCAGCCGAATACCAGCACCATGATGATGCCCACCAGCAACGCCGCCTGCACCGCCCAGATCGCGGTGAGCTTGGCGATTTCAGTGGTCACCGGTGCGCTCATGCCCGGCAGGCTGAGGCTGTGGGTCTTGCCGTACCACTGTGGGATCCAGTGGGTGAACAGCAGGTTCATCACGCCCACCAGGATCAGCGGCGACAGCGCGATCCACGGGTTGGGCAGGGCAATGTTCTCGGCGGTCTCAGGCTCGTTGCGCAGCTCGGTGCCGTAGCCTTCACCCGCGCGCTGGGCCTTGTTGCGCTGGCGCGCCAGGTAGAGCATGCCGGCGCAGAACACGAAAATCGTGCCGATCAACCCCAGCCACGGCGCCGCCCAGGCGGTGGTGTTGAAGAAGGTGCTGGGGATGATGTTCTGGATCTGCGGCGTGCCGGGCAGGGCGTCCATGGTGAACGAGAACGCACCGAGGGCGATGGTCGCTGGGATCAGGCGCTTGGGGATATTGCTCTGGCGGAACATCTCCGCCGCAAACGGGTACACCGCAAACACCACCACAAACAGCGACACGCCGCCGTAGGTGAGCAGGGCGCAGACCAGCACGATCACCAGCATCGCCTGGCGCGTGCCGAGCAAACGGATCGCCGCCGCCACGATAGAGCGCGAGAAACCCGACAGCTCGATCAGCTTGCCGAACACCGCACCGAGCAGGAATACCGGGAAATACAGTTTGATAAAGCCGACCATTTTCTCCATGAACACCCCGGTAAAGGCAGGGGCGACGGCGGACGGGTCGGTGAGTAGCACGGCGCCGAGGGCGGCGATGGGGGCAAACAGGATAACGCTATAGCCACGGTAGGCAGCCAGCATCAGCAACGCGAGCGCTGCCAGGGCAATGATCACACTCATGGTGTGTCTCCATCGGATTGTTATTGTTGTGGGTGAAGCAGTGGGGAGGGCTATAGCGAGATGTGTGCCATATTTTCAAACTATTGAAATATATGGATATTTTTTAAATTCTTTCGAGTGTTTTTGAATGCTGTCTCGATTTTGAGACAAATGAAGACAAAATGTGGGAGGGGGCTTGCCCCGATAGCGGTGCATCAGCCAGTAAATGTGTTGACTGGCCTGATGCTATCGGAAGCAAGCCCCCTCCCACAGGGAGTGTCTTTCTATGGAGAATTTTGTCTCTGTTTGGAGATCAGGCGATTCCAAGTGCCACCATCTTCTTGTACAACGTCGACCGCCCCAGCCCCAATCGCCTGGCCGCCTCCACCACATTCCCGTCACACGCCTGGAGTGCCGCCGCAATCACCTGCCGATCAAGCCGCTCCCGCGCCGCCGCAAACGTCTCACCCTCAACCGTGTCCACTGCGCCGCGCGTCACCGGGCTGAACGTGCCAATCGCCGCGCGAATGTCCCTAGCGTTCAGCACCAGGTCATCGCTCAGCAACGCCGCGCGCTCCAGCACGTTGCGCAGTTCGCGGATGTTCCCCGGCCACGCATGCTGCGCCAACAGCGCCAGGGCCTCGCGGTCCAGTTCATGCTGGCTGCGCAGTTCCTCGAGGATCGCTTCGCTCAGCGCCGGAATGTCCTCCAGCCGTTCACGCAGCGGCGGCACCTGGATCGGCAATACGTTCAGGCGGTAATACAGGTCCGCACGGAACTCACCGCGCTTGATCGCCGCTTCCAGGTCCATGGAGGTGGCCGCGATCACCCGTACATCGCTGTGCAGCATTTCGTTGGAACCCACCGGTTCGAATTCCTTTTCCTGCAACACCCGCAGCAGCTTGCTTTGCAGCGGCAGCGGCATATCGCCGATTTCATCGAGGAACAGCGTGCCGCCCTGGGCAATCTGGAACTTGCCTGGACGGCCCTTGCGATCGGCACCGGTAAAGGCGCCCGGCGTGGTGCCGAAGAACTCGGCTTCCAGCAGGTCATGGGGAATCGCCGCGCTGTTGATGCTGACAAACGCCTTGTGCGCACGCGGTGAGGCACCGTGGATCGCCTGGGCGAGCAATTCCTTGCCGGTACCAGTCTCGCCCAGCAGCAGCACCGGCGATTCGGCGCTTGCGCTGCGTCGTGCACGGCGTTTGACTTCCAGGCTGGCGGCGCTGGTGCCGATAAAGTGCGCGAAGTTGTACTTGCTCTGGCGTGAGCGCAGCAACGAGCGGGTGGAGGCCAGTTCCTGCTGCATGCTCAGGTAGCGTTCGATCAGCGGCGACAGGTTGCGCAGCTCATCGAACAAGGCAAAGCCAATCGCACCGATCACTGCACCGGCGTCGTTGTGGATCGGCAGGCGCATCACCACCAAAGGGCCTTTGGGGGTGTCCTGGATGTCCAGCAGAATCGGCCGGTCGGTGCGCACCACCTGGCGCAACAGGCTGTTGGAAATCACCCGCTCGCACGGCTGGCCGATGGCTTCATCGGCACTCTTGAGGCCGAAGCGCTTGGCGTAGCGCTCATTCATCCAGACGATATTGGCGTCGCGGTCGACAATCACCGTGCCTTCGCTGGACTGCTCGATGATCTCGAACAGCGACTGGATCGCCAGGCCGCGAACCTGTTGGTAGTCCGTCAGGCTGGTACTCATGACGACAGCCCGCCGGCCGCCGCCAGGAGTTCTTTGGTATACGGGTGCTGCGGTGCTTCGAAAACGTCATGGCTCGGCCCGCGCTCCACCACCTTGCCGTCCTTGATCACGATCATGTCATGGGCCATGGCGCGCACCACGGCGAGGTCATGGCTGATAAACAGGTAGGTCAGACCGTACTTTTCCTGCAATTCACGCAGCAACGCTACGACCTGCTTCTGCACCGTACGGTCCAGTGCCGAGGTCGGTTCATCCAGCAGCATCAGCGCCGGCTTGAGCACCAGCGCGCGGGCGATGGCGATGCGTTGGCGCTGGCCGCCGGAGAATTCATGGGGGAAGCGATGGCGGCTGGCGGGGTCGAGGCCCACGTCCTTGAGCACCTGGATCACTTGCGCATCGCGGTCGGCCAGGCTGCACGGCGCATGCACCTCCAGGCCTTCGCTGATGATCTGCTGCACCGACATGCGCGGGCTAAGGCTGCCGTAGGGGTCTTGGAAGACCACCTGCATCTGTTTGCGCCACGGGCGCATTTGCTTGTGGTTGAGCGGGTCGAGAGACTCGCCCTGGAAGCGGATGCTGCCGGTGGAGTCCAGCAGGCGCAGGATCGCCTGGCCGAGAGTGGACTTGCCCGAACCGGACTCGCCGACAATCCCCAGGGTCTTGCCGCGCTGCACGCTGAGGCTGATGCCATCCACCGCGCGCAGGTAGGTCTTGCGCCGGAACAGGCCGCCGCCCAGGGGGAATTGCACGCTCAGGTCGTGCACGTCCAGCACGGTCTCCCGTGGCTCGCTGCACAGCACATCGCCGGACGGCTCGGCGTCCAGCAGCAGGCGGCTGTAGGGGTGTTGGGGGGCCGTGAACAACGCCTCGCAGTCGGCCTGCTCGACAATCTCGCCGGCACGCATCACGCACACCCGCTGGGCAATGCTGCGCACCAGGTTGAGGTCATGGCTGATCAGCAGCAGCGACATGCCCAGGCGGTGTTGCAGGGACTTGAGCAGCAGCAGGATCTTGCGCTGCACGGTCACGTCGAGGGCGGTGGTGGGCTCGTCGGCGATCAGCAGTTCCGGCTCACAGGCCAGGGCCATGGCGATCATCACCCGTTGGCGTTGGCCCCCGGAGAGTTGGTGGGGATAGGCCTTGAGGCGTTCCTGTGGTTTCTGGATACCCACCAACTGCAGCAACTCGAGGATGCGCGCCTGAGCCGCCTTGCCGCCGAGGCCCTTGTGCAGCAGCAAGGTTTCGCCGATCTGTTTTTCGATGCTGTGCAGTGGGTTGAGGGAGGTCATCGGCTCCTGGAAGATCATCGCAATGCGGTTGCCGCGCAGTTTCTGCAAGGTCGACGCCGAGGCGCCGATCAGTTCCTGGCCGCGATACTTCACGGAGCCGCGGGTTTCAGTACCGGCTTCGGGCAGCAGTTGCAGAATCGAATGGGCGGTCACCGACTTGCCGGAGCCGGACTCACCCACCAGCGCCAGGCACTCGCCGGGGCGTACGTCCAGGCTCAGGTTGCGTACCACGGTCTGGCCGCTGAAGGCGACGCTGAGGTCGCGGATTTCGATCAGGTTCATACGCAGTCACTCATGAGCGTGGGTCGAAGGCATCACGTAATGCCTCGCCGATAAAGACCAGCAGCGACAGGATCAGCGCCAAGGTGAAAAACGCCGTCAGGCCCAGCCACGGCGCTTGCAGGTTCTGCTTGCCCTGGGCAATCAGCTCGCCCAATGACGCACTGCCCGCAGGCATGCCGAAACCGAGGAAATCCAGGGCGCTCAGGGTGGAAATCGCCCCGGTGAGGATAAACGGCAGGTAGCTCAAGGTGGCGGTCATGGCGTTGGGCAGGATGTGCCGGCGAATGATCTTGCCGTCGCCCAGGCCCAGGGCCCGTGCGGCCTTGACGTACTCCAGGTTGCGCCCGCGCAGGAACTCGGCGCGCACCACATCCACCAGGGCCAGCCAGGAAAACAGCGCCATGATCCCCAGCAACCACCAGAAGTTCGGCTCGACAAACCCCGACAGGATGATCAGCAGGTACAGCACCGGCAGCCCGGACCACACTTCAAGGATGCGTTGGCCGAGCAGATCCACCCAGCCGCCGTAATAGCCCTGCAAGGCCCCGGCGGCGATGCCGATGGTGGCGCTGATCGCGGTGAGTGCCAGGGCAAACAGGATTGACACCCGCGCGCCGAAGATCACCCGTGCCAGCACATCCCGCGACTGGTCATCGGTACCCAGCCAGTTCACCGTCGAGGGCGGGCTGGGGGCCGGGCGGGTCAGTTCGTAGTTGGGGGTGTCGTCGCTGAACGGGATTGGCGGGAACAGCATCCAACCGCCGTCCTGCTTGATCAGCTTTTGCACGTAGTCACTGCGGTAATCGGCCTGGAACGGCAGTTGCCCGCCGAACTGCTGCTCGGTGTAGCGCTTGAATGCCGGGAAATACAGCTCGTTCTTGTAGCTGAGCACGAGAGGCTTGTCGTTGGCGATCAACTCGCCGCCCAGGGTCAGGATAAACAGCCCGATAAACAGCCACAGCGACCACCAGCCGCGACGGTTTTTCTTGAAGCGTTCGAAACGCCGACGGGCCACGGGAGACAGGTTAAGCATCAGGCGTTCCTCGCGGCGAAGTCGATACGCGGGTCCACCAGGGTGTAGCAGAGGTCGCCGATCAGTTTTATCAGCAGGCCAAACAAGGTGAAGATAAACAGCGAGCCAAACACCACCGGGTAGTCCCGGGACACGGCCGCTTCGTAGCTCATGCGGCCGAGGCCATCGAGGGAAAAGATCACCTCGATCAACAGCGAACCGGCAAAGAACACACTGATGAACGCCTGGGGAATCCCCGAGATCACCAGCAGCATGGCGTTGCGAAACACATGGCCGTACAGCACCCGGCGTTCGCTCAGGCCCTTGGCGCGGGCGGTCACTACGTACTGGCGCGTGATTTCATTGAGGAACGAGTTTTTGGTCAGGATGGTCAGGGTGGCGAAACCGCCGATTACCAGCGCGCTGACCGGCAGCACCAGGTGCCAGAAGTAGTCGGCGATCTTGCCCACGGTGCTCAGTTCGGCGAAGTTTTCCGAGACCAGCCCGCGCACCGGGAACCAGTTCAATGACGTGCCTCCGGCGAACATCACAATCAGGAACATCGCGAACAGAAACGCCGGCATCGCGTAGCCAATCACAATGGCGGTGCTGCTCCACACATCAAAGCTGCTGCCATGGCGCACCGCCTTGCGAATGCCCAGGGGGATCGACACCAGGTAAGTGATCAGCGTGGCCCACAGGCCGAGGGAAATGGTCACCGGCATTTTTTCCAGGATCAGGTCGATCACGGTGGCGCCGCGAAAGAAGCTGTTGCCGAAATCCAGCTGGGCGTAGCTATTGAGCATCAGCCACAGGCGTTCCGGCGCGGGCTTGTCGAAGCCGTATTGTTTTTCGATGTCCTTGATCAGTTTCGGGTCCAGCCCGCGGCTGGCACGGGAGCCGCTGCTGACAGCGTCGCCGGATGAGCCGCCGACCGCGCCGCCGCCGATGCCCTGCAAGTGGGCGATGGCTTGTTCCACCGGCCCGCCGGGGGCGGCCTGGACGATCACGAAGTTGACCAGCATGATGATCACCAGCGTCGGGATGATCAGCAGCAGGCGCCGCACGATATAGGCAAACATCAGCGAGCTCCCGCGCGTTTTTTCAACTCGGCATTCATTTGTTCATTGGTCAGCGGGGTAGGGCTGATTTCCCACCAGGTTTCCAGGGCTTCATCATTCCTGGCCTCGATGGCCGGACGGCCGAAGCGGTTCCACCACGCAGCGGAGGTGCCGGGCGGGTAGTAATTGGGGATCCACAGGTAATTCCATTGCAGCACCCGATCCAGGGCATGGGCATAGGTGAGCATCTGCGCCTGGGTGTCGGCCTTGACCAGGCCCTTGATCAGGCTGTCGACGGCCGGGTCCTTGAGCACCATGTAGTTGTTGGCGCCCGGATCGAATGCGGCGGTCGAGCCGAAGTAGTTGTACAGCTCCATGCCGGGCGAGGTGGTCACCGGGAAGCCGGTGACGATCATGTCGTAGTCGCGGGCCATCAGGCGGTTCACGTATTGCGAAGAGTCGATGCGGCGGATGTTCAAGGTAATGCCGATCTGTGCGAGGTTGCGTTTGTACGGCAACAACAGGCGTTCCAGGCCGTTCTGGGCATTGAGGAAGGTGAACTCCAGCGGCTCGCCCTCGGCATTGACCAGTTTGTCGCCGTCTGGCTTCCAGCCGGCTTCTTCCAGCAGGGCCAGGGCTTGCAACTGTTTGTCGCGGATCATGCCGCTGCCATCGGTGACCGGGGCCTTGAACACCTGGGTGAATACCTCGTCGGGAATCTGCCCGCGCAAGGGTTCGAGAATCGCCAGTTCTTCCGGGGTGGGCAGTTGGGTGGCGGCCAACGGGCTATTGGAGAAGTAGCTTTGCTGGCGGATGTACAGGTTGCGCATCATCTGCCGGTTGGCCCATTCGAAGTCCCACAGCATTGCCAGGGCCTGGCGCACGCGACGGTCCTTGAACATCGGTTTTTGCACGTTGAACACATAACCCTGGGCCGGTTGCGGCATGTCCTTGGCCAGGTGCGCACGTTGCAGGCGGCCATCGTCCAGGGCCGGGCCGTTGTAGCCGATGGAATAGCCGGTGGCGGAAAACTCACGGTTGAAGTCGTAGGCGCCACCGCGCAGTACCTGGCGGGCCACTTCGGTGTCACCGAAGTACTCCAGGCTCAGGTGATCGAAGTTGTACAGGCCGCGGCTGACGGGCAGGTCCTTGCCCCACCAGTCGGGGTCGCGGGTAAAGGTGATGGTGCTGCCCGAGTCGATCTTGCCGACCTTGTACGGGCCGCTGCCCAGGGGGGCTTCGTAGCCACCGCCGTTGGCGAAGTCGCGAGTTTTCCACCAGTGCTCGGGAAACACCGGCAGGGTGGCGATATCCAGGGGCAGGGTGCGGTTTTCATTGCTGGAGAAATCAAAACGTACCTGGCGCTGGCCTTCGACTTCGACGTGCTTGACGTCGGCGAACAGCGTGCGAAAGCGCAGGCTGCCTTGGGTCATCAGCAGGTTGAAGCTGTAGCGCACGTCTTCGGCGGTGATCGGCTTGCCATCGGCAAAGCGCGCCTTGGGGTTGAGGAAGAAACGCAGGGACAGGCCGTCCTCCGCGCGTTCCATCTTCTCGGCCACCAGGCCATACACCGTGTAGGGCTCGTCCAGGGAACGCAGGGCCAGGGGCGCATACAACCAGCCGTCGACCTGGGAGACGCCGATGCCTTTGTCGATATACGGCAGCACATGGTCGAAACGCCCGATCTCCAGCGCCGAGCGCCGCAGGCTGCCGCCCTTGGGGGCGTTGGGGTTGGCGTAGTCGAAATGGCTGAAACCGGCTGGATACTTGGCCGGTTCGCCGTACACGGTCATGGACGGTTGGGGCGCCGCGATCACGGCGCTGCTGGCCAGCAGCAGGGCCAAGGAGGTACTGAACAGTCTGGAAAAAGCCAATCGCATTGTCAGCCTTGAACGCCGGGTGGAGAAGAATAAGGATTTGTACGCTAACGGCATCAGCGTCGCCAGTCGTCACATGCACAACGGCCCACCAAGAGGCGGGCCGTTGTTTCAAGCAGCAGCGCGGACGGGATCAGTCCTGGCGGCTGGTGACTTCCAGCAGGTGGTAGCCGAACTGGGTTTTTACCGGGCCTTGCACGGTGTTGACCGGGGCGCTGAAGACGACGGTGTCGAATTCCTTGACCATCTGGCCTGGACCGAACGAACCCAAGTCACCGCCCTGGCGGCTGGATGGGCAGCTGGAGTTGGCTTTGGCGATTTCTGCGAAATCGGCGCCGCCTTCGATTTGGGCCTTGAGTTCGTTGCACTTGTCTTCGGTGGCAACGAGGATGTGACGGGCGGTGGCTTTGGCCATGGGGATTAACTCCTTGAGTAAAAACGGTGAGCGTACCGGATTCAGGCGGTTATTTCCTGGCAAAGTTCCGCTGGGGTTCAGGTTGGGGCGTTGAGCTTGGGTATTGGCGTGAGATCTAGAGCAGACTGATATCTACCTGATGTATAGAGATCACATGTGGGAGGGGCGGTGCGACGATTCGACTTGCTCCCGATGGCGGCCTGAAAGCCGACCAGGATGTTGGATCAGATCGAGTGCATATCGGTTGCTGCGGTAATGGAGTGAGATCCAGAGCAGACTAGTATCTACCTGATGTATGGAGATCAAATGTGGGAGGGGCGGTGCGACGATTCGACTTGCTCCCGATGGCGGCCTGACAGCCGACCAGGATGTTGGAACAGACCGAGTACATATCCGTTGCTGCGGTAACGGCCACCTATGGTTCCGCTCTTACAGCGGCTCACTTTTGGAGGGACCCAAAAGTAAGCAAAAGGTCCTCGCCCCAACACTCGGCACCTCGCCTAGGCTCGGTGTGCCCGAACGCAGGCTTGAATCCGTGGGCCGCCGTCATGGGCCATCCCTGGCCCAGGACGGCTAACCCGGCGTCCTGCCGGGTTACCCACGGATTCAAGCCTGCGTTCGGCCAGCGTGTTTGACGGGGCGCCTGAGATCAAGAGCAAAAGCCACAGCCACAGCAAAAGCAGTGTTACGTCTGACGTTGCCGGAGTCATCTGATGTCAGGTCGAATAAGCCCCCATCAATTCAAGACGATATAGTCATTCTGCTGAATGATCGGCCGATGGGCGCCTTGCACCAGGTGCAGGTAGCGGCCGTCCACCAGGTCGATGGGCAGGCAGTCGTCGATATCCATCACGCCGTCGGTGTGGGCCTGGGACCAGTGGCGCAGCATTTGTTGCTTGCCCTTGCTGGTCGCCTCCCGTTTGTTGCGGGCGACCACCAGCAGGTAGTGGTGGGCTTCGCCAAAGCTGTTGGCTTCATAACCGCCAAGGTTGATGAAGTACAGGTGATGGGCGTCGGCAGCGGGGGCCAGGTGGCTGAGTTCGACTTTCCAGCCGTCGACGCCGTCCACCGCCATCCACGAATCTATATGCACGCCCTTTGGGCTGCCAAACCAGCTCTCGCGCAGTTGCGGGTAGGTATCTTCCAGGGTGTCTGCTACGGCGAACACCACATCGTGCACTTCAATTCTTGCTCGTGGGTGCTTGCCCCCGAGCATCACGACAAACAGCATTGCAGGTCCTTCCTGGCGACTTGGCAAAGGGCAACCATACTTCGATTGAACCCTTTTGTCCGGTCAATGCCACACTGTTAATCCGCGAATTCATCAGGAGGTTGTCATGCGCACCATTGATCTGGCGGGCGTTCCCGTCCCTGTCATCGGCCAGGGCACCTGGCGCATGGGCGAAGACCCGGACCGGCGTCGCGCCGAAGTCGCGGCATTGCAACTGGGGATCGACGAGGGCATGACCCTCATCGACACCGCCGAGATGTATGGCGAGGGGGGCGCCGAGGAAGTCGTCGGCGAAGCCATCAGCGGCAGGCGCGACCAGGTGTTCCTGGTGAGCAAGGTCTACCCGCACAACGCCAGCCAAAAGGGCGTGCCCCGTGCGTGTGAAGCCAGCCTCCGGCGCCTGGGCACGGACTACATTGATCTGTATCTGCTGCATTGGCGTGGCCAGTACCCCCTTGAAGAAACCGTCGAAGCGTTCGAGCGCCTGCGTGAGGCTGGCAAGATCGGCCGCTGGGGCGTCTCGAATTTCGATGTGGCCGACCTGCAGGAACTCGCATCCCCGGCCTGCGCGACTAACCAGGTGCTGTACAACATCGAAGAACGCGGGATCGAATTCGACCTGTTGCCCTGGTGGCAACAACACCATTTGCCGCTGATGGCGTACTGCCCGATTGCCCAGGGTGGGGCGTTGCTGTCCAGTCAGACCCTCAAGCAGATCGCCCGCCGCCACGAGGTCACGCCCGCCCAGGTTGCCCTGGCCTGGGTGCTGCGCCAGGACGGTGTGATCGCCATCCCCAAGGCGGTCACCCCGGAGCATGTACGGCTCAATGCGGCCGCCGCCAAGATGGTGCTCGATGAGCACGACCTGGATGCCATCGATCGGGTGTTCGGCGCACCCAAGCGCAAGCATCCCTTGGCGATGGTGTAGTTGCCTGGCAGAAACGGTGCCGTCCCTGGCACCTGTTCCTGCTCAGGTCCGACCTAACCCGCTACCGGGCTGCGCCAGTCATCGGACCCGGATGTGCCGGACACTTCGTGGGTCCACACGATCTTGCCATAGGTGAAGTGCACGTCCTCCAGGTGAGTGAAATGGGCATTGTCCGGATCCTGGCAGTGGGGCATGCGTGACTGTATGTCCACGATCTTCGCCCTCTCCAGTTCAATCGTGAAGTAGTGCTCTTGGGTGCCGGCTGGCGACGTACGGAACCACTCGAGTCGGCAGGTGACGTCTTCACCGCTGGTCAAGGCGCTGAACAGCAATGGCGATGACTTATCGAAGACCTTGCTGATCATCAGCGGCTTATGGACCCTCTGGCCCGTCGGCTGGCCGGACTGCGGGTCGCGTGGAACAATCACCTGATGGGAGAAGGCCTGGACCAGAATCTGGTCTTCATGGCCTTCCTGGTAAATATTGCCCACCGAGTCCTTGGTAAATGTGCCTGCCGTAATCAAGCCTTGCTTGGAGCCAGTGACGGAAAGATACGCGGGTGTTGGCATGACGGGTTTCCTTGTCTGATTGATGAGGTAGTTCCAACGGTTAATCGTACCGGTTGGGAATGTGGCTATTACAAGAAGCGTGCCGGAAAGTGTGGGAACCAATACGGACTTGGCATGCTGTGGATATAGGCGTTGGATTTAAACGGGTGTTATGGTTTTTTTGGCTGTTTTGCGGGAAATGTTTGCGCATAAGTGCGCATTTAGTTGCTCATGTTGAAACGTCGCTCAGTAGTTGGTTTTCCGCTGGGGTTAGGTGAAATATATCTCTGTAGCTGCGCAAAAGCCTGCATATGCCTTGGTTTACGGGTGGTGTAGGAAATGTCTTAAGTGTGAGTCTGTTGCTTGCTGGATGTTATTGTCGTGGCTAAGGTTTACGAACTTCGCGGCGATTCAAGCGAAGGTTGATGGCAATCTAGTGTGAAAGTTAAATGCACTTAGTTTGTCGCTCGTGCCTTGGATAGTCGAGTGCGCTCCTAAATGGTCCATTCAGAAAAACTCTGCGCTTATTACCTCGAGGTTGCCCGGCAGCCCTGTTTGCCAGCGAACTTTGCCGGCAGTGATATGCGCTATTCAAATGAATATGAAACCCTGGAGTCCGAACTGGCAAAGTTGCAGTCCATGCATGGCGCCGGCCAGCCGGACTGGCAAAAGCTCCTGGAAATCAGCGAATGCCTGTTGCGTGAGCAGTCCAAGGATCTGCGCGTGGCCGTCTGGCTGACCTGGGCGCTTTACCACCGCGAGTCCTTTGCCGGACTGCTGGCTGGCCTCGGGTTGCTGCGCCATCTGTGTGAGCACCATTGGTCGGCGGTATACCCTGGAAAGCTGCGCACCCGCAGCGCAGCGTTCGGCTGGCTGGTCCTGCGCCTTGAGACACTGCTTGTCCAAGACCTTTCGGTTCAAGGCCCGCAACCCTTGTTCCAATCTATGCTTGAACACCTCACGCGCCTTGATGAACTCTGGACTGCACATTTGGGAGGCGACGCGCCGCTGTTGCTGCCGATTCGCAAACAATTGGAGCAGTGGTTGGCGCTTGCTGTGCAAGGCCATCCCCCTATCGCCGGGTTGAACGCCGCCGTTGCGCAAGTGCAACCCGCTGCTACGCCATCCTCAACGGCCAAACCGACGGTAAACAACGAAAAAGATGCGCACGACTTGCTGTTTGCCTTGCAGGAACAAGCTCGTCCGTTGTGTGCCTGGTGGTTACGCCAGGACGCCGCCGACCTACGGGCCTTGCACCTGAGTCGAACGCTGGCCTGGCTGTCCATCGTCCGCTATCCGGATGCCAACGGTGAGCGAGTCACCGCGTTGTGCGGGCCTGCCCCCGACAGACTCAAGTACTACCAGCAACGTTTTGCCCAAGGCCATCACGCCGAGCTGCTGCCTGAACTTGAGGCCGGCCTCTCAGGTGCGATGTTCTGGTTCGACGGGCTGTACATGCTCTGGCAATGCCTGGAAGCCCAGCAGGCGGAACTGGCCGTGAGCGAGTTGGAAGTGAGTTTCGCCCTGCTGTTGCAACGATTGCCGGACTTGCCGGCGTTTCGCTTTCAAGGGGGCGCTCCTTTTGCCGACGACGCCACTCGCGGCTGGATCGCATTGCATGTTTCCCATCACCTGCAAACCCCTGAGGCGCCCCGCGTGGGGGGCGATGCCGAGCCCTGGGAGATCGCCTTGCAGGATGTGCTACCGCGGCTGCGCAAGGATGGGCTCAAAGCCGCGGTACATGAGCTCAATCAAGGTCTGCATGCCGCTCGCAGCGATCGCGCCCGCTTTTATTGGCGGTTGGCCCTGGCGCGCTTGTGTGCACACGCTGGCAAACATGAACTGGCGAAGATCCAGCTCGAACAACTGGACCTCGAGCTGCAGCGCTCGGGCCTGGAGCGCTGGGAGCCGGAGCTGGCGTTTCAAGTGACACGCCTCTTGCACCGCTGCTGCGACCTGCTGCCACAAAACCATGCCGTGCGCGAGCGCAAGGAAGACACCCACCGCAGGCTGTGCCTCTTCGATCTGGAAGCGGTACTTGAATAGGCTTACGAGCCGCTTGAAAAGGAGATTTACCATGGCCAAAGAATGTTCGGTAGCACCCAAGGAACGCATCAATATCACCTTCAAACCCGCCATCGGCGGTGCGCGGGAAGAAGTCGAGCTTCCGTTGAAACTCCTCGTGCTGGGGGACTTCACCCAGCGTGAGGACCTGCGCAAGCTTGAAGATCGCAAGCCCATCACCCTCAACCAGAACACCCTCGATGAGGTGTTGGCCAAACAGGCGCTGAGCCTGACGCTGAATGTCCCCAATCGCCTCCAGGACGGCGCCGAGGTCGAAGACCTGGCCATCCAGTTACGAATCAATTCGATGAGGGATTTCAACCCGGCGAACCTGGTGGAGCAGATCCCCGAGTTGCACAAGCTGATGGCCCTGCGTGAGGCGCTGATGGCGCTCAAGGGACCACTGGGAAATACGCCGAGCTTTCGCAAAGCCATCGAACAGGCCCTGGCCGACGACGAATCCCGTGCCCGAGTATTGGCGGAGCTGGGCCTGAGCGGCCGGACCGCCTGACATTTTTCAGTAAAAGGACACTGGCGCCATGACGACTCAACACACCTCGATACCCGTACTCATCACTGACGAGCACAGCATTCTCGACAACATCATCGCCCAGACTCTGTTGAGTGCGGATGATGAGGCCTACGGCATAGCCAGGCGTGGCGTCTCGGCATTTATCGAAGAGCTGATCAAGCCGCAGAACAGCGGGGAACCGGTCAAGAAACACCTGGTTGACCGGATGATTGCGGAGATTGACGAGAAGCTCGGTCGGCAAATGGATGAGATTCTGCACCACCCGCGCTTCCAGGCCCTGGAATCCTCATGGAAAGGCCTGCAGTTGTTGGTCGAGCGCACCAACTTTAGAGAAAACATCAAGATCGAACTGCTGAATGTCTCTCGGCAAGACCTGTTGGATGACTTCGAAGACTCACCCGAGGTGATCCAGTCCGGGCTCTATAAGCACGTCTACAGTGCGGAGTACGGTCAGTTCGGCGGTCAACCTGTGGGCGCAATCATCGCTGACTTCTTTCTTTCCCCCAGCGCCCCCGATGTGAAGCTGATGCAATACGCTTCCAAGGTCGCCTGCATGGCCCATGCACCGTTTATCGCGGCCGCCGGGCCGACTTTTTTCGGCTTGGAAAGCTTCACCGATCTACCTGACTTGAAGGATCTCAGGGATCATTTCGAAGGTCCGCAGTTCGCCAAATGGCATAGCTTTCGCCAGAGCGAAGATGCCCGTTATATCGGGCTGACGGTGCCGCGATTCCTGCTGCGCACGCCTTACGATCCCCTTGAATGTCCGGTCAAGACCTTCGCCTACCGGGAAACCGTGGTGAACAGCCACGAGCACTACCTTTGGGGTAATACCGCCTACGCCTTTGCCACACGATTGACCGACAGTTTTGCGCGGTTTCGTTGGTGCCCGAACATTATCGGTCCGCAAAGCGGCGGCACAGTGGAGGACTTGCCCTTGCATCACTTCCACAGCATGGGCGAAATCGAAACCAAGATTCCCACTGAAGTGCTGGTATCCGACCGTCGCGAATACGAACTGGCGCAAGAGGGTTTCATTGCCTTGACGATGCGCAAGGGCAGTGACAATGCCGCGTTTTTCTCCGCCAGCTCGGTGCAACAGCCCAAGCGTTTCGGCATCAGTGCCGAGGGCAAGGAGGCCGAGCTGAATTACCGCCTGGGCACTCAGTTGCCCTACATGATGGTGGTCAACCGCCTGGCCCATTACCTCAAGGTTCTGCAACGGGAGCAACTGGGCTCGTGGAAGGAGCGTACTGACCTGGAGCTGGAGCTCAACAAGTGGATTCGCCAGTACGTGGCAGACCAGGAAAACCCCAGTGCCGAAGTGCGTGGGCGGCGGCCATTGCGGGCGGCACGTATCGTTGTCAGTGATGTCGAGGGCGAGCCTGGCTGGTACCGCGTCAACCTGAGTGTGCGACCGCACTTCAAATACATGGGGGCGGATTTCACCCTGTCCCTGGTTGGCAAGCTTGACAAAGAATGAGTAGGGGCCAAGGGATGACCCGTAACCAAAGCCTCTTCGAGCGACTTGAAAGTCCGGCCGCAAAATCATCATGTGCAGTGACGTCCGTCGCAGCTCATCTGGGAAAGATGCTCAGCATCCGCGCTGGCAGTGTGCAGACACTGGAGGATTACGGTATGCCGGATCTCAATGACACGAGCCAGAGTCTGCATGAGTCATTGAGCCAGTCGCGCTTGTTGATCGAGCGGTTTATCCGGGCCTATGAGCCCCGCTTGAAGGATACGCACGTGAGGGCGTTGCCTTGTGGTGACGATCCTCTGGCGCTGGCGTTTGCCATTGACGCCACGCTCTGCGTTGACGGTGTGACGCAGCCCGTGGTGTTCACCGCGCGCCTGCAGGATGCTGGACAGGTTGAGGTCTTGCCTGATGTCCTTTAACCACTATTACCAGAGCGAACTCAGTGCGTTGCGACAGCTCGGGCGGCGCTTTTCCGAGCGCAATCCTGCTCTCGCGCCCTTTTTAGGGGAGGCCGGTCAGGATCCGGATGTGGAAAGACTGCTGGAAGGCTTTGCTTTCCTCACCGGTCGCCTGCGCCAGAAGCTGGATGACGAGTTGCCTGAGCTGACTCATTCCTTGATGCATCTGCTGTGGCCCAACTACATGCGGCCCATACCGGCGTTCAGTATCCTGCAGTTCGATCCGTTGAAACATGCGGGGCCCGGTGTGATGGTCGCACGGGATACACCGGTCGAAAGCGCTGCGGTCAATGGTGAGCGCTGTCGTTTTCGAACCTGCTACGCCACCTGCATCTTGCCGCTGCAACTGAGCGCGCTGGAGTACTGCGTCCAGGGAGAGCAGGCGTTGCTGAGCCTGCGCCTGGACATGGGCGGCGAAGGCAATTTCAGCGAATGTGCGTTCGATCAATTGCGCCTGCATTTGTCGGGAGACCGCTATATCAGTCAAGCGTTGTACCTGAGCCTGTTGCGCGAGGTTGAGGGTATCGTGTTGCTGCCATTGGGCGGTGATGGGCTTGCGGTCAGCGGGGCTGATGGCCAGCCCCTGCTGTTGCAATTGGGTGGCGATCAGGTCAGTCCGGTGGGGTTCGCGGAGGAGCATGCGCTGATGCCTTATCCGCAGAATACCTTTCGTGGATACCGCCATCTGCAGGAGTATTTCGCCTTTCCTGAAAAGTACCTGTTCGTCGATGTGCGTGGCCTGGATGCGTTGCAGCGGTTGCCCCAGGACGTACTCAAGCAAATCTGCAGCGTCAGGCTGTGCTTCAAATTACGCACCCGGTGCCAGGCAACCGGATGCCCCACGCTGGACAACGTGAGGCTGTACTGCACGCCCATCGTCAACCTGTTCAAACATGATGCGGTGCCGATTCGCCTGGATGGCAAGCAGGACGAATACCTGTTGATTCCTGGGGAATATGCGCGCGCAAACGCCTGTGTATTTTCCGTCGACAAGGTCACGGGCTGGCGCCCTGGCGGGCTGGGGTATCAGGCGTACGTACCATTTGAATCCTTTGAGCACGACGGCGTTATCGATGCATCAGCAGCGCCCACCAGCTACAGCATTCGTCAGCGTGCTTCGGCGCATCATGCCGGGCTCGATACCTGGCTGGGGTTCGGAAACGGGCGGGGGCATACCCAGGAAACGCTGTCGATCGAACTGACATGCACCAATCACAACCTGCCTCGGCAATTGCAGGCAGGGGAGATCAATCAGCCCTGTGAGCAGACACCGGAGGGCTTGTCATTTCGCAATATCTGCGCGCCGACTGCGAGTTTTGCACCGCCCCTGGACCAGGACTTTCTCTGGCGACTTATCAGCAACATGTCGCTCAACTATTTGTCACTGAGCGACATCAATGTCTTGAGGGTGGTCCTCGAAACCTATGACGTGCCGCGTTACCACGATCTGCAAGCGAAAAAGGTCAGCCAGAGAAGGCTGGGGGCCTTGCGATCCATCAGCCATACGGCCGTCGACCGCTTGCACCGGGGCATGCCGATTCGAGGGTTGCGGGTCGACCTGAGCATTGATTCCCAAGGTTTTCTGGGGGCGGGCGAAGCGTTTTTGTTCGCCTCGGTGCTCAACGAGTTCTTCGCGCTTTATGCCAGCCTTAATGCCTACCACGAGCTGCGTGTCATCAGCACACAAGGAGATGTGTACCTATGGCCACCTCAGATGGGGCAGCAGCCCCTGCTTTGAAGCAACTGTGCCGTGCCATCCGTGAATATTCGCTGTTCCAGGCGATTTCGCAGGTGATCAAGCGCCTGCGCGACGCCCATCCGCTACTGGATGACAACGCACTCTATGAGCGGCTGGAGTTTCAGGCCAACCCGGGTCTTGGTTTTCCCGGTCACGATATTGACCGGTTGGAGTTTTTTGTTGAACACGATCAATTGCGTGCGCGTCTTCGCCTCAATGTCCTGGGCCTCTGTGGCGCAGGTTCACCCTTGCCGGCCTTTTACGGTGAGCAGGCGTGTGCCGATGGAGCGGGCGGCCACGCGACTCGAGACTTCCTGGACCTGTTTCACCATCGTCTGCAACGGCTGATGCTGCCGATCTGGCGCAAATACCGCTACCAGGCGTGTTTCCAGGCGCAGGCGCGTGATGCTTTTTCCGAGCAGATGTTTGCGTTGATCGGGTTGAGGGGCCAGCGCATCCGTACCACTGCGCAGTTGGACTGCAAGCGACTGTTGCCCTACCTGGGGTTGCTTGGCCTGCGGGCGCACTCGGCGGCGGTGATCGAGACAGTGCTGCGCTACTACTTCGAGCATGAGCGCGTGTTTATAGAGCAATGGGTGGAACGCACGGTTGCCATTGCTCCCCCGCAGTTGAACCAGCTTGGCTGTGCCAACAGCCTGTTGGGCTTCGACCAAGTACTGGGAAGCCGGATCACCGACTGCAACGGTAAGTTCCGGGTGCATATACAGGATCTGGATTGGCAGCGCTTCCATGGTTTCTTGCCGACGGGGTCGGAGTATCCACTGCTGTGTTCGTTGGTGCGACTGGCTGCACGAGACCCGCTGGAGCATGACCTGCGGCTGGTGCTGGCCAAGGAGGCGATCAGGCCGTTGCACGTGGGTGAACACAATGTCTGCAGGCTGGGGTGGACCACTTGGCTGGCACACGAGTGCGCCGATGGTGCGGTCATCGTGGCCAGCAATGCTCACTAGGGAACAATGATCATGATGAATGTAGACCTGCAACAGCTGATCCTGACATTGACGCCCGCAGTCCGTCAGGACCTGGAGCGCTCGGCCGAACGTTGCGTGACGCGAGGTGGCAGGGAGGTCCTGGTGGAAGACCTGCTACTGACCCAGCTGGAACGTCCCAGGGGGCTTTTGATACGAGCCTTGGCCGACGCCGGGATCGAGGCGCAGACGCTGCAAGCAACGCTGCAGCCCAAGGGGCAGGCAAGTGCCACGCGTAATCCGGTGTTCGCCCCGGCCCTCGTGCAGTGGTTACAACAGGCGTTGATGGTTGCCCATCTGGAGTTGCGCCAGAGCGTCGTGGACCACGGTGCACTGTTACTGGCGTTGTTGCGCCACCCGCTGCAGCACGCAGGCACCGGCTATCACGCGTTGTTGAGCCGTTTGGATGCACAGCGTATACACGGGTTTGTGCTGGACCAGGGGCCTGACATCTGCCCGGCAGCAGGCGGCGAGTCACTGCTGGCGCGCTTTACCCATGATCTGACACGCCAGGCCCAGGAAGGGCGTATCGACCCGGTGCTGTGTCGCGAGGGTGAGATCCGCCAACTGATCGACATCCTTATGCGGCGGCGCAAGAACAATCCGATCCTTGTCGGCGAGGCCGGGGTGGGCAAGACCGCGGTTGTCGAAGGCCTTGCCCTGCGCATCGCCAGCACGCAGGTGCCGGAGCCACTCAAGGGTGTGCGTGTGCTGACCCTGGACATGGCACTGCTGCAAGCCGGTGCCAGCATCAAGGGCGAGTTCGAGCGGCGTCTCAACGGCGTGATTGACGAGGTGAATGCCGCGCCGACACCGGTGATTCTGTTTATCGATGAAGCGCATACCCTGGTGGGGGCGGGGGCCGGCGATGCCGCCAACCTGCTCAAGCCGGCCCTGGCCCGCGGTGAGTTGCGGACCGTCGCGGCTACGACTTGGGGCGAATACAAGAAATACTTTGAAAAAGACCCGGCCTTGGCGCGGCGTTTCCAGCCTGTGCTGGTTGGCGAGCCCAGCGTTGAACAGGCGACTTCGATCCTGCGCGGGCTGGTCCCGGCCTACGAATCCAGCCATGGCGTGCATATACGTGACGATGCCGTCGTCGCGGCGGCGCAGATGAGCGCCCGCTACCTGGCAGGGCGTCAGTTGCCCGATAAGGCCGTGGATGTGCTGGACACCGCCTGCGCACGTGCGCGCATCAACCAGTTGACGGTGCCCGAGGCATTGGAACGCCTGTGTACCGAACAGGCTGAAGGCTCGCGCCAGCGCGAGGCACTGAATCGAGACAGGGATGCGGGGCTGCCAGTTGATGAGCAGTCTGCGCAAGCGCTGGGCCTGCGCTTGGCGGCTGTCGAGAGCGAACGTCAACATCGGCAGCAGCGCTGGCTTGCACAGCGCGCACTGGAGGAGCCGGTGCGCGTATGCCCTCGCCTGGTGGCAGAGGTCATCAGTACCTGGACGGGCATTCCGGTTGAACAACTGTCCCTTGAGCACAGTGCATCGGTGCTGGGGGTTGCCGATGCGCTGCGGTCGCGCATTCTCGGCCAGGAACCTGCCATACAGGCGCTTGACCGCAACCTGCGCGCGGTGGCTGCCGGACTGAACAAGGCCGATGCGCCGGTCGGTGTGTTTCTGTTGGTGGGCCCAAGTGGTGTGGGCAAGACCGAAACGGCGCTGGCCCTGGGTGATTTGCTGTATGGCGGCGAACGTTTTGTCACCACCCTCAACATGTCGGAGTTTCAGGAAAAACACGCCCTGTCTCGGCTGATTGGCGCACCTCCCGGTTATGTCGGCTATGGAGAGGGCGGGGTGCTGACGGAAGCCGTGCGCCGGCGCCCCTATTCGGTGGTGCTGCTCGACGAAGTCGAAAAGGCCGACCCGGAGGTGTTGAACCTGTTCTATCAGATCTTCGACAAGGGGCTGGTCAATGATGGCGAAGGCCGGGAAATCGATTTTCGCAATACGCTGATCCTGATGACTTCCAACCTGGGCAGCGATTGCATTATCGACTTATGTGAAGGCGGCCGACGACCTGGCACCCAGGTGCTGCAGGACGCAATTCACCCTCTGCTGCGCGACTATTTCAAACCGGCACTGCTCGCCCGGATGCGAGTCGTGCCCTATTACCCGTTGATGGGCGCTGTGTTGCATGACCTGGCAAGACTCAAGCTTGACCGTCTTGGGCGAAGGTTGCAGTCACGCAAGCTGGCCTTGAGCTATACGACCGAACTGGTCACGCATATGGCTGAGCGGTGCGTCCATAGCGACAGCGGAGCGCGGTACATCGACCAATGGATCGAGATCCACCTGTTGCCGCAGATGGTCGATCGACTGCTTGGGGCGGTGGCGACGGGTGAGCCGCTGTCGCGGGCCCACGCCTGCCTGGATGGTGACGGGCTGCCGATCTGTGAGTTCAGCCAATGATGAACGATGTGCTTGCCCCTTTACCCCAGCCCCTGGCATACGCCGAGACGTTGTTGGCCTGGTTCACCCGAATGGGCATCGAGGGTGACGAGACAACGCTGCCAGGCCTGTGTGTTGCCGCGGCTGCGCAACTGAGTGAATGCGAACTCGGCCAGTTATATTGGCGGGACGAGGTCACGGGTCGGCTGGACTTGATTGCCCAGTATTTGCCTGGCGCATTGCCCCTCGGCGAGGGTGCTTGCGGCGCCGACTTTCAGCATCAGCAACTGTTGCGTCACGTGCTCGGCCATCCCAGCATCCTGAGCGTGGAGAACCTGGACGACAGTGTGTACGAAAGCGGTTTTCTACCCGCGACAGCTACGCCCTGGCACTCGTTGATATGCCTGCCGCTGTTCGGTCGCCACAAGGCCGTTGCCGGTCTATTGCTGTGCGCCAGCCAGCGGTCGAAATTGCTCCTGGACTACGGACCATCGTTAAGCCAACTGGCAAGCTTCGCCTTGAGTCAACTGGCGCTGTTGCGACGTGTGCGTCCGCCGCACAACGGCTCCCAGGCCAGGCCTTGTCTACCCTCGGCGCGTATGAAGTATGGGCTGATCGGCAACAGCGCAGCCATGGAAGAAACCTACCGGCTGATCGGCAAGGTGCTGAATGCGCCCTGCACGGTGCTGCTGCGCGGGGAGACCGGAACCGGCAAGGAGGTGGTGGCACGGGCCATCCATGCTGCCGGGGCGCGCCGTAGCAAAGCCTTTGTGGTGCAGAACTGTGCGGCCTTTCCCGAGGGTCTGCTGGAGAGCGAGCTATTCGGTTATCGCAGGGGCGCCTTTACAGGCGCCGAACGTAACCATGCGGGGCTATTTGACGCCGCCGATGGCGGCACGTTGCTCCTCGACGAAATCGGCGATATGCCGCTGTCACTCCAGGCCAAGCTGCTGCGGGTGTTGCAGGAAGGCGAGGTTCGCCCGTTGGGAGCCGATGCGGCCCATAAGGTCGATGTGCGAATTATCGCAGCGACCCATCGTGATCTGGCTGCAATGGTGGCGGAGGGTAGTTTTCGCGAGGACCTGTACTACCGACTGGCGCAGTTCCCGATCGAATTGCCGGCCTTGCGCGAACGCGACGCAGATGTGCTGCTGTTGGCGCGACAGTTCTCGCAATCGGCCTGCGCTGCGCTGGGGCTCTCGCCGGTGGAGTGGTCTGCTGCGGCCTTGGATCAACTGTCGTGCCACGCTTTTCCCGGGAATGTCCGTGAACTCAAATGTCTGGTGGAGCGCGCGGTACTGCTGTGTTACGACGCAGTGGTGCTGCCTGAACACCTGTCCCTGGCGCCCGCGTCGACCCCTACAGCCGTCGGCGCGACGTTGCGCCAGCGCCTGGAGCGGGTTGAACGGGTATTCCTGATCGACTGCCTGCACAAGAACCGTGGCAACCGGACCCGTACGGCACGTGAGTTGGGGCTCGCACGCCGCACCCTGCTTTACCGACTTACACGCTTGAACATCCCTGGCGGCGATGTCCGAGGGGGATGCTGAATGGTGCACATATGGCTTCCACTCTTCGCCGCCGGCCTTACTTTCATTGGAGATACCTGATGCCACTTCGTACTTGGAAAGCCTGGGGGCTTGTCCTGTGCTTGTTGAGCGGCTGCAACGCCAATTACGTTTTTGATGACGCTGACTACCGTCCGCTGGGTGACCCCCAGGCGACACGTCGCAGCGATTGAACAGCGGAGCCTTGTCATGCAACTAGTGTTAGAGGTGTGCAATACCGGAAGCGGTGAGCCTGCATCCTGTAAGACATTCGACGGCGTCGGCGGCGTGATCGGCCGCGGGATCGGCTGTGACTGGGTCATCCCCGACGCCAGTCGCTTGCTCTCCAGTCATCATGGCCTGGTCAGTTACCGGGATGGCCAGTATTTTTTTACCGACATCAGCAGCAATGGCATTGGCGTGTCGGGCAGCGCGGAGCGTTTGTGCAAGGGGCAGGCACGACTGATCAGCGAGGGTGATGTCTACCAACTGGGGCCAGTGGATATCCGTGCACGACTTGTGGCGCCCGGGAGACAAAATGGCCGGCAGATGTTTTTCGGCAACGATACGATTCCGGATGACGCGTTTTTGGTGCTTGACCCCTTGCACGCACTCGATACCGAGCAGGTGCATGGCAGCTCACCCGGGGATCCGGAGGCGCTGAAACTCTCGGCTGCGAGGGCGGCCTGCGCACTGTCCCACTGCCCCCTGGAACGGGATCACTTGATCGTGCCGAGATGGGCCGAGCCAGTAACGGAAGAGGCCTCGACTCAACCCGCCCAGGTGACTGCAGCCAGTCGTGCCCCATTCTGGTCGCAGTTCGCGGACGCGATGGGCGTGCCCCTGGATACGCTCGATACCCAGGCATGCGAAGCCCTGGCGATCAAGGTGGCTGGCCTGTTCAGGCAAACCATCGAAGGGCTGCAGCAGAGTCTGCGTACTCGCGATGAGCTGAACGGCGAGTTGAACCTCGGTTGGACCGTGCCTGCCATTAAGAGTCACAACCCCTTGAAGGATTGCACCGATACCCCGTCTGCCCTGGCCTCACTGTTGGGCCTCGCTGAGCCGGGCCCGCTGCCTGCAGAGGTAGCGGTCGCCCAGGCATTCCGGGAAATGCAAATCCACCAGCTGGCCTTGGTCGTGGCTTGCCGTGCTGCAATACGTGGCGCTGTGGAGGCATTTGCACCAAGCCATCTATTGCTGTGCTTCGAGCGCCAGGACATGCCGGCCAGGTTCTCTACCGATGGAGCCCACTGGCGGGCCTACCAGCGCCATTACCGACACCTTATCGACGAGCAACCCTTGGGCGAGCAGCTGTTGCGTAACGAATTTTCCAAAGCCTACGCGGAGCAGGTGCGCCTGGTCGCCACGCTGCATGCGGCTTATCCGGGATGACTGTCATGTATCGAGCTGCCGTTCTGTCAATGCTGTTTGTACTCGGCTTGCTGACCGGGTGTGCCAGCGTCTCACCGTATTCAACCCTGACCAAGCTGGACCTGGCGTTGAGCGCCAGCGAAGGCGTCAACCGCGATCTTCACGGTCGCCCGTCTCCCATCGTGGTGCGCCTGCTGGAGCTGCGGCACCCGGTGGCTTTCGAAAACGCTGATTTCTTCACCCTCTATAGCCGCGCGGAGCAGGCGCTGCCCAAGGACTGGGTCAACAGCGAGGAGTTGGAGCTGCGCCCCGGTGAGCGGTTGGCGCTGAAGCTCAGTGTCGAACCACAGAGTCGTTATGTCGGGGTGGTGGCTGCCTACCGGGACCTGCCCCATGTGCAATGGCGGCTTGTGCTGCCCGTCGCCCGGCAGCGCCTGACGCGTGTCGAGCTGATGCTCGACGAGTCCGGGGTTCGCGTCGTTACCCCTCAAGCCCGGAGGTCGGAGGATAGACATGCAGGTTCATAAAGTCGTGTGGCAGGAGGGCATGCTGCTGCGCCCCCAACACTTGCAGCACAACGACCGTTACTACCACCAGCAACTCAACCGTACCCGTTTGCTGGGCATTGATGGTTGGGGATTCCTGACCCTTGACGTCGACGTGCAGTACCTCAACCTGGGTAAGGTAGTCGTCAACCAGGCCAGCGGTGTATTTCCCGATGGCAGCTTGTTCGAGCTGAGCAGCGTAATGGAGCCACTGGTGTTGCAGGTTCCTGCCCACACCAGTGGGCAAGCCATTTACCTGGCGTTGCCGTTGGCCATCGGCAATCAGGTTGAAGTGCGCCAGCAGGAGCACAGTGATGTGCTGGCGCGCTACGTAAGCTGCGAAGCGGAGATCACTGATTCGAATGCTGGCTTTGATTCCCTTTGCCGGATCAACTGTGCACGCCCGGACCTGCGATTGCTGTTAGGGGAGCAAACCAGTGACACGTTGCAGGTGAAACTCCAGGTTGCCCGGGTGCTGGATTCGACTCGCGAGGGCGGCGTGCGGCTGGACGCGGATTTCGTACCGGCGTTTATCCATGTGCAGGGCTCAGGCTATGTCGCGTCATGTATCAAGGAAGTGCTGAGTCTGCTGGGCACCCGAGGCGATGCGATCGCCGCGAGGATCCGGGGAGGTGGTGGATCGGAGGGGGCCCAGGTCGGCGATTTCCTGATGCTGCAGCTGATCAATCGAACCGAGTTGGTGTTGCGTCACTTCCTGAGTCAGAGCCAGGTACGTCCGGAGGTGTTGTACAGGCAGTTGTTGTCGATCCTCGGCGAGTTGTCGACGTTCGCCACCGACAACAAACGCGCGCAACTGGAGACTCGTTACCAGCATGGTGAGCAGGGGGCGAGTTTTCGTGGGTTGATGGAAGGCATTCGCACCGTGCTGTCGTTGGTGCTGGAACAACACGCCACTGAGCTCCCGTTGGAGCCGCGACAGTATGGTGTGCTGGTCTGTCCGGTGAGTGATCTCAAACTGCTGGGTAGCGCAACATTCATTCTGGCGGCAACTGCCCAGTGCGATTCGGAGGAGCTGCGCCACCGCCTTCCGGCGCACTTGAAAATCGGCTCCGTGGAGCGCATCCGCGAGCTGGTCAATCTGCATCTGGCCGGCATCAAGGTCAAGCCACTGCCGGTGGCGCCCCGACAGATCCCGTTCCATGCCGGCAAGACCTATTTCATGCTCGAACTCAGTGCCCGTGATATCACGCAGCTGGAGCAATCGGGCGGTTTTGCCTTCCACGCCAGTGGCGAGTTTGCCGAACTCAAACTCAATTTCTGGGCCATCAGGAACTGAATGCCATGACAATGGACAGCGAATACCCGCAGGACGAAAAAACTATCCTGCTTGACCTCGATGGTCGCGCGCCCGCAGGGGCGCCGGTGACGGACTTCCCATCGCCACCGCGCTTCGAACGGTTGGAAGACCGGATGATCTACACCGCCAGCCTGCAAGGGGCACAGAGTTTCAAGATCGGGCCCAACGTCCTGGTGGCCGCCGCCTGGGAACTCTTGTCGCAGGTCGTTCGACTCAAGCGCAGTTCCGGCCGGGAAAGCTTGCAGGCCCTCAATGATCGGTTGTCGTCGGGGATCACGGCGTTTGAAGCGTATGCCTTGCACCAGGGTGCAGAGGACAGGCAGGTCATGTCGGCGCGCTATGTGCTGTGCAGCGTTATTGACGAAGCCGTGGTCACTACCCCGTGGGGCAGTCGCAGTGACTGGTCGAAATCCAGCCTGTTGAGCCGCTTTCACAACGAAACCTTCGGTGGCGAAAAATTCTTCCAACTGCTGGAGCGCTTATCCCGCGACCCCGTCAAGAACCTGGCAATGCTGGAGTTGATGTACCTGTGCCTGTCACTGGGGTTTGAAGGTAAATACCGCGTCATGGAGCGGGGCGGGCCGCAGTTGGAAGCGGTACGAGATGGCTTGTATCGACAGATCCGGCATGTGCGCGGTGAGCGCCCGCCGATGTCTGTGCCCGCTGCCGCAGCACAGGCACCGGGTGCCGGGCTGCGCATCTTTTCCCCTGCCGGGGTCGTCGTCTTCACGCTCGCCTGTTTGCTGGCCATGTACCTGGGCTTTGCCTGGGCATTGGGCAATGAACGCATGGCGGTGCTGCAACCTTTTCAATCTTTGGCGTCGGATCAGACACGGTCGCCGTTGTAACGCTGGGAGCAATGAATGAACGCATTCTTCAAGGGCGTGGGCACGGCGCTGCGCAAGACTTGGGTCTGGAGCCTGTTTGTGGTGTTCGCCAGCGCGTTGCTGGTGTGGTTTTTCGGGCCATTGCTGGCGGTGGACGACCATCGTTTCTGGCAGGGCGCTCCAGCTCGTCTGTTGACCATAAGCGGGTTATTCCTGCTGTGGGGGTTAGCGATGGTCATGGTCGACTCACGCCGTACCGCACGATTGAATCGGCGCGAGCACCAGGAGCGCCACCAACGCAAGGGGTTGATTGACGAAGAGCGGAGGCAGGTGCGGGGGCGTTTCAAGGAGGCGTTGCACACACTGAAAACCTCCCGTCGTTATGGCGAGCGCAATGAGCGTTGGCGCAACGACTTGCCGTGGTATCTGTTGCTCGGCCAGCAGGGCAGCGGCAGAACCTGTCTGCTGGCCGCCTGCGGATCGCAGTTCCCACTGGATCGGGAGGAAGCGATGGCACCGGGCGCAACCCAGTATTTTGATTGGTATCTCGCCGACGAAGCTGTCCTTGTCGAGAGCGCAGGGCGCTACCTGGCCCAACCCGACAGTGCCGTGGATGGGGCCGGTTGGGCGACGTTTCTGGACCAGCTCAGATTGCGGCGCAGGGCTCGCCCGCTCAATGGCGTGGTGGTGACGCTGGCGGTGGAGACGCTGCTTGGCAGCAATGATCGCGACCTGGACCTGCATGCGCGCCACGTGCACACCCGGTTGCAGGACGTACAGCAGATGCTGCATGTGGATGTGCCGATCTATCTGGTATTGACCCAGGCTGACCGGTTGCCGGGCTTTGTCGAGTTCTTTGATGCGTCCCAGGGCGACGGCGCCGAAGCCCTGCTGGGAGAACCCGTGGCAACAGGTCCGGCCGGTACCGCGATCACCCAGGTTCGCGAAGCGTTTGAGGCGTTTCTGCAACGCCTTGGAGCAGAGCTGATTGCGCGTTTGCATCAGGAACGCGATATCGAACGTCGCGGGCTGATGCTCGATTTTCCTCGGCAGGCTGCGCAAATCGGTGAACGTTTGTGCCTGTTTGTGGAGTCTGCGTTCTCCTCTCATCGCTTTCAGCGTATTAACGGATTGCGTGGCTTTTACCTGACGAGTGCGCAGACTGCCGACAGGCGTTCCTACTTCGTCCAGGGCCTGTTCAACCGGGTGATTTTTGCCGAGGCCAATCTCGCCGGGCTGCAAACTCCGGAACGACAGCGTATCCGTCGACACCAAGGGTTGCTGGCGTTGGCCGCCTCCCTGGTCATTGTCGCGGCGGGGTGGCTGTGGGCACACAGTTATTCGATCAATCACCAGCGGCTGGTGCAACTGGCGCAACTGCTCAAGCCACAGCCGCCCGCGTCACCCGGTCTGGACGATACCCTGGTGCTCCTGCGTGTGCTGGACGACCGCCTGGCTGCGACCCAAGTGTTTCCAGCGTTGGCGGATGCCCGTGCGGTGGAGCGGGGCGGCTTGTATCAAGGGGAGGCGAGTCGGCCACTGTTGGTCAGTGCCTATGAAGACTTGCTGCACCAGCAGTTGTTGCCGCTGGTATCTACGATGCTTGAAGAACAGGTACGGGCCAGCCTTGGCGACCGCGAGGGGCTTTTGGACATCCTGCGGGCTTACCTGATGCTCAGTCTTCGCGAGCGGCGCGATAAGGTTTGGCTGGCGCAACGCGTGGCCGTTCATTGGGCTGTGCGCTATGCCGGTGATGCTTCGGTGCAGAAACGATTGAATGCACATTTTGCACGGCTGCTTGAGCGCCCCTTCGCGATGCCCTTGAACGTTGAGCTGGTCGCCGAGGCCCGCCAGGAACTGCGCGGCGAATCGTTGGCGGGCGTGGTCTATCGGGCGCTGCGTGACCAGGCGCGTGACCTTGAGCCCTTGCGCCTGGCCGAGGGGAGGGGGTTCGCAGCGATCGAGCAGCCCATCCCCGGCTTCTATACCCGGCGGTATGTGCAGTATTTCGAAAGGCAGGGCTCTCGGCTGGTGAATGCCATTGCTCAGGACAACTGGGTACTTGGGGAGGACGCAGACCTCAGCAGCCTGGATTTGCGCCAATTGATGCTGGAGCTCGAGCAGCGTTATTTCAGTGAGTACGCCGACACCTGGAGCCAAGCCATCGGCCAGGTGCGCCTGCAGGAAAGTGACAGCCTGAGCCAGCATGCTGACGGGCTTGCCAGCCTGGCGTCAGCGCAGTCGCCGTTGGTGCAGCTGTTGCGACAGGTTCGGGAAAACACACGCCTGCTGTCGACCAACGACCCCCTTGAGGCCTTGAGCCCGCCCGCCGGCGAGCTCGAGACCAGCGCTTCCAGCGTGTTGTCCAGCCCGTTGCATGGGCAGGCAAAGCCTGATTCTGCCCGGCGTGCACTGCAGCGTCGGTTCGAGCACCTGCACCAATTGCTGGACGCGGATCAGAACCCTGGAGCTGAACTGACGCAGGCGTTGCGGCTGCTCGATGAATGGCATCTGCAACTGGCGGCCCTTAACCGCGAAGCTACCCCAGGGCAGGCGGCATTCATGATGGCCAGGCAACGAATGGAAGGGCAGCAGCCATTGCTGGGGAATCTGCGGGATGCTGCCGGGCGCCTGCCGTTGCCGGTCAAGGAGTGGTTTGAAGGCATTGCCGATGACAGTTGGCGGCTGCTGCTCGATGATGCCTATGTGTATATAAATCAGCGTTACCAAAGTGAGGTCTATGGCTTTTACGCCAAGGCGATCCAGCGTCGGTACCCATTCAACCCACGGTCCGAGAGTGATGTTGCCCTTGGCGATTTCCAGGACTTTTTCAAGCCGCGGGGTGGCATGGCGCGCTTTTATGAAAGCTACCTGCGGGCCTTTGTCAGTGCCGAGTCCGGTCGCTATCGTCTACGCGGCCTGGATGGCCGTAGCCTGGCGCTGTCGCGCTCATTGCTGGACCAGCTGACGAAGGCCCAGGTGATTCGCCAGGGGTTTTTTACTGAGGACCAGGGGGAGTGGGCGGTTCGCTTCACGCTGGCCCCCTATAGCCTGGACCAGGCGGTTAGCCGAGCGATCCTGAGCATTGGTGATCAACACCTTGAATACCGCCATGGCCCGATCGTGCCCATGGCTTTCCAGTGGCCAGGCGAGGCGGACGATGGCCGTAGCAGCCTGGTGCTGGAGCGGGGGGCGGAGCGGCCGCTGGGTATGGAAAAAAACGCTGGTCCCTGGTCGTTGTTCCGGTTTTTCGAGCTGATGCAAAGTGAGCCTGGGAGTGGCCGGGGTTCTCGGCTGCTCAAGGCTGAGCTCGCTGGCACGCGTGCCACCTTCCTGCTCAACAGCCATCGCAACCCTGGTCCTTTTCAGATGGCGAACTGGCGCACCTTCCGTTTGCCGGAGCAACTGTGAGGCATGTGCATGCCGATGGGTGCAGCGCCGGGCGAACGGCGCGAGGCAAGACACGCGCGCGCAATGAGGATGCGTTCCTCGACTGCCCCCGGCGCGGTTGTTGGGCGGTAGCGGACGGAATGGGTGGGCATTTGGCTGGGGATTTGGCCAGCCACTGGGTCATCAGCAGCCTGGCTTCGTTGCCCGACCAAGGCAGCTTTGACGAACGGATCGATGCCATACGCCGCTGCTTGCGATGGCTCGACCGTCAAATGGGGCAAGCCACGACGGAACAAGCTGCCCACGGCATCATGGGCAGCACCGTGGTTGCGTTGCTGCTGGAGGGTAATCGCGCAGCCTGCATCTGGGTCGGGGACAGCCGTTGCTATCTTTGGCGGGGACGACGTTTGTACCAACTGTCGCGGGACCATTCCCTGTGGCAGCAACTGATGGACAAGCAGCAGTTGAGCCTGGAACAGGCCCTGGCGCATCCGGATGCCAGGGCGCTGACCCGTGCCATTGGTGGTCGGCAGCCATTGAGCCTGGCGGTGCTGGAGTTCATTACCCAACCTGGGGATGTGTTTTTATTGTGCAGCGATGGTTTGTATCAGGGCCTCAGCCATGGCGAGTTGGGCAGCGCCTTGAGTGTGGGGCCGCCCCGCCAGGTAGTGGATCGGTTGTTTTCCGACGTGCTACGGGGGGCGGCCCAGGATGACCTGACGGCCGTGGTAGTCCAGCCATGAGCGAGGTCGCCGGCCCGCCGAAACTGCTTGCGGGGCGCTATCAGCTGGATCGGCTATTGGGCAGCGGTGGCATGGGAGTGGTCTACCGAGCCCGGGATATGCTGCACGAGGCGTTCGGCGAGCCCAACGCGTGGGTGGCTCTCAAGTTGTTGGGCGATACGCTTGCCGAATCTTCCGACGGCCATGTATTGCTGTACAGCGAGTTTGCCCTGACCCGGAGCCTGCGGCACGATCACGTGGTCAGAACGTACGCTTTCGAGGTCGATACTCCGCGTCAGGTTGCGTTCTTCACCATGGAATTGCTGCAGGGCAGGACCCTTGACCGCATCCTCTCGGAGTGCCCGTATGGATTGCCGTGGCGGGAGTTGCAACCCATCGCCCTGCAACTGTTGGATGCACTGGCTTATGCCCACAGGCAGGGCGTTCTGCATGGCGATGTGAAACCGGCCAATATCATGCTGGGCGAGCAGGGAGTGCGGCTGTTCGATTTCGGCCTGGGCCATGCCGAGGCGGAGCAGGCTGCGGGGCTGCCCACCTTGAGTCGCAGTCGCTTTAAGGCTTGGACGCCCGGGTATGCGGCGCCGGAACTGGTGGCCGGGGGAAACATCTCCGCCAGGGCCGACTTGTATGGCGCCGCCTGCGTAATCTATGAGCTCGCCCAGGGACGGCGCCCCGGCGAGCATCAGTCGGATCAGCCATTGTCCAGGCCTCGGCAATTGCCTCGGCGGTGTTGGCCGGCATTGCGTTCTGCGCTGGCCCTGGACCCTGAGTGCCGAACCATTGCCGTCGAGGAGTTGTGCGAAGCGATGAATAGACGACGGCGCTACTGGTTTGTGTAGTGGGCGTGTCAATCAGCCAAATCATGCAGTTGGCAGTATTCGGTCCAACTCAAGCCGGCCATCTGGGCAACTTCCTTGTGTACTTCCAGGCGCCGCGCCTCGAAGTCAGCAGGGGACTGGCTGGTCAGCCTGAGGGTCAGCTCCCAGGCAAACAAACCCTGGCGTTCTGCTTCTGCCTCGAAGGCTTCATGCAGCCGTTCGGCGCGGTACTGTGCCAGGGTTTCACCCTTGGCCTGAGCGGCCAGTGGGTTCAGGGTGTTCAGTTCGGCAGCCACATCGGGATGTTCGTTCAGGAATCGATCCAGCGCGAGCTGGTGGTTATCGCCGGGAGGTGACAAGGGCGTGCTCCAAATCAGGTGGGACCAGGCCTCGGTTTCTGGCGCGAGGCAAGCCGTGTGTGCATAAGCAACACGGATAACGGGTATTGAAGCAGATTCCAGGACCGGTCCAGATCAGAAAATTAAATTATTGGAGATGCCCGGCTTTGACTGTCACTCATTGCTGGAAATTCACCGATACCCATGGCAAAGGACTTTCGCTCCCGGTGCCAGGACGTGTAGCGTTAGCCCCGGTGCTTCCGACCCTGCTTTCCAAGGGCAGCGGGCGATGGGCAGAGGGATGGGTCATGGCGCAAACGCTGTTCAAACTTTTCTTTACCCAGCGCCTGGCCGCTTTGGCCAGTGCCGATTCGTTGCGAGCGATCCGCGAAGGGCTGCTGTGGATCTTGCCGTGCCTGCTGGTGTCGGCGGCCTTTCTGATCCTGTCCGAATGCGCTCGGGTGTTGGGCTGCAGCCCGCAGGTGGTGAGCTTCCTGGCGGGGTTGCACAATCAGATCAGTTCGGTGATCCCGTGGCTGGTGGCCGCCTCCATTGGCTACATGCTGGCGATCCAGCACCGCCTGCCGCAATTGCCGGTGGCGTTCCTGTGCCTGGCCCATGTGGTCTTGGCGACGTTTATCCTGCGGGAATATCCCCGGGCATCGGCCACCTTCCTGCTGTTTATTGCTATTGCCTCGCCGCTGCTGAATGTACCGGCCTTGGCCTGGCTGCACCGTTTTCGCTGGACGCGGCTGGTCAACGAAGACCTGGTGGGGCACAACCTGCGAGGCACGATCAATATGGTGGTGCCAGGGGCCATTACCGCCCTGGCGCTGGTGGCAGCGCTGTCCTTGTTGTTGCAGATACCCTATGTGGCGCAGTTGCAGGGCCCCCAGGTGCTCGATGCGCTGGAATCGCCCTACGGCAGCGGTTTGTTTGTCACCCTGATGAACTCGCTGTTGTGGTTTTTCGGGGTTCACGGCGTCTATGCCATGCAACCGCTGTTTGATGTGCTGGACCAGGCCGTGGTGCTCAACGGCGCCGCGTTGGCAGCGGGCGAGCCAATCAGGTATGTGCTGAACGGCGGCCTGTTGGGCAGCTTTGCCTTTATCGGTGGTTCGGGCGGTGCGTTGTGTTTGTTGATCGCAATCCTGCTGTTTTCCAAGAGCCAGTCCATGCGCCTGGTGGCCGTGGCGAGTTTGCCGCTCTCGCTGTTCAACGTCAGTGAAGTCCTGCTGTTCGGCCTGCCGATCATCCTCAACCCGCGTCTGTTCATTCCGTTTCTACTGGTGCCCGCGCTGAACGCAACGGTGGCGCTTACCGTGGTGCAACTGGGCTGGGTATCCCCGGCGGTGGCCAGCGTCCCGTTTACCGCACCGGTGTTGCTCAATGCCTACCTGAGTACTCATGGCGACCTGGCGGCAGTCGCGCTGCAAGTGACGCTCCTGGGCCTGGGCACGCTGGTGTATGCACCCTATGTGCGCGCGATTCATCGCCAGGCTGCCGAAGGTGGCACGGTGTACCTCAAGTCCCTGGACATGACCTTCCGCGGCCTGGAAGAAAAAGGCCGGCTGCGCGAACTGGACCCGGTCCTGGCTTCCCACAAGGCCCTGGCGCGCCAGGCCAATGAACTGAATCGCATCCAGCAGATCAGCGATTATGAGTTCTATCTTGAATACCAGCCCCAGGTCTCGACCCGCACCGGGCTGTGTACTGGCTGCGAAGCGCTGATGCGCGCCCGCGATGCCCAGGGTACGGTGCATTCACCGTGGGAGTTCCTGCAATGGCTGGCCCAGGCGCGGTTGATGCCGGACGTGGATATGTGGGTGGCATCCCAGGCGATTCGCCAATACCAGAAATGGCAGAAACTCGGCTTTACCCTGCCGATGACCATCAATATTTCCAGCGCCACCCTGACCGACGCCGCCCACGGCGAGCGCCTGGTGGAGATCCTCGCCCAGGCCCATGGCCAGGTATCGGTGGAGATCACCGAAGACGCGCTGGTCAGCGATATCCCTGCCACGCGCCAGAACATCCAGAAACTGCAGGGCATCGGCGCCAAGGTCTATATCGATGATTTCGGCACCGGGTTTTCGGCCTTGAGTTACCTGCACCAGTTCCCGGTGGACTTCATCAAGATCGATCGCAGTTTTGTGGTGGCGCAGCACGATCCCAAGGGCGCCCAGGTCCTGACCGGCATGCTGCGTTTCTGCGAAGCGCTGAACCTGGGCGTGGTGGTGGAGGGCGTTGAGACCGCCGAGCAGTTGGCCTTCTTGAACACCGGCGCCGAGCTGATTATCCAGGGCTGGTATTTCAGCAAGGCACTGCCGGGGGACCAGTTGGAAAGCTTTGTGCGCCAGCGTGCGGCCATGGCGCAGGTCTAGTAGCCGCGTTGGGTGTGTTCGATCTCCTCGACCAAGCGATCGATACCCGCCAGGCGTGCACGGTTGTCGTGATCCCAGGGGTGAAAGCCGGGTTTGAAGTAGTGCAACCACGGCCGCAGCATGCGTGGGAAGACGCCCTTGGGGCCATAAAGAAATTTCAACATGCGCCAGAAGCCTTTGAGGTGCCCACCCGCCTTGCGGTCGGCAATCAACAGCCGCACATGAAAATCCAGCACCACCAGCCAGAAAAACACCGTAGTTGTCAGCATGGTTCCGGTGCGCAGCAGGTAACGCTTGGGCCCGGGTTTGATCACCGTGTTCCACACATCAAAGGCCACGGCCTTGTGTTCGGTCTCTTCCAGGGCGTGCCAATACCACATCTGCTGGTAGCCCTTGAGCGAATCGCCAAAGCGCGACGGGTCACTCAGGAGGATTTCCGCGAGCATCGCCGTGTAGTGCTCAAGGGCAATGGTGATCGCCAGGTTGAACGACGGTGCGAAGTGTTTCTTCTGCAGATCGAGAATGAATTTAAGCCGACGGTCCAGGGTGTGCGCCGGAAGCCCGGCTGCTTGCATCAGGTCGTTATAGGCCACATGTTCGCGGCTGTGCATGGCCTCCTGGCCGATAAATCCCTGGATCTGTTTCTTTAGCGCCGGATCGTCGACGCGTTGGCGGTAGTGACGCACGCTGTCCATGAAAAACAGTTCGCCCTGGGGGAACAGCAGCGACAAGGCATTGAAGAAATGCGTGATGAACGGGCCCTGTTCGTGCCAGTCGGTGATGCGTTCGGCGGGCAGGGCAAAATGGAGGTCGCGGCGGATCGGCAACATGATTCGTGCTCCTGTTCAGAGACGGGGCTCGTCGTTGGTTTCAAACACTGGCCTGCGTTGCTTGGGGGCCATGCGCTTGCTGGCCAGCACCACCAGCGCTTGATAGGCCGCCGGCAGGCAACGGGCGAGCAGGTCGAGGAAATACGCGTCGCGGCCAATCAGCACGCGACGCTTGTTTTTGCGCACGCCTTGCAGGATCACCTTGGCGGCCTGGTCGGCATCGGTGATGAAGAGTTTTTCGAAGTCGGCGCGGGCCTGCTGTTCGCTGTGGATCAGGAAGCCGGTCATGTTCGCGTCGATGCGGCTGCTGCGACAGATATCGGTGCGGATGCCGCCGGGGTGCACGCAGGTGGCCGAGACGCCGCAGCGTTGCAGGTCCAGCTCCTGGCGCAGGGCTTCGGTAAAGCCGCGCACGGCGAATTTGGTCGCGTTGTAACCGCTCATGCCGGGCTGGGCAAACAGGCCGAACACGCTGGACGTGTTGATCACATGGCCGTCGCCGCTGGCCTTGAGGTGCGGCAGGAACGCCTTGGTGCCGTGGACCACGCCCCAGAAGTTGATGCCGACGATCCACTCCAGGTCGGCGTAGTCCACGCCTTCGACTGTACTCGACAGGGCCACGCCGGCGTTGTTGAACACCAGGTTGACCTGGCCATGCTCGGCCACGCAGCGCGCCGCCCAAGCCTCCATGGCCTGGCGGTCGGCCACATCCAGGACCTGGGTGGTAATCGTCACCGGCGCCAGGGTTGAGGTCTTGATCAGTGCCAGGGTCTGCTCCAGGCCTTGGGCGTTTTTGTCCGCCAGTGCCAGGTGGCAACCTTCGCGCGCGAGTGCCAGGGCCAAGGCGCGACCCATGCCGGATGCCGCGCCGGTAATCGCCGCCACGCGGCCGTTGAATGACTTCATGAGAGGCTGCCTTCTGCCGTGGAGTGGGGCGCCGTGGCCGGACGGGGCGGCGCAGTGAGGGGCAACAGGTCGACCGCATAGTCCTTGAGTGCGAACTGCCGGGTGACCCGCTTGAAGCGCCATGTCGAAGCGGGCCACAGAGTGGTGTTCTTGCCGGTACGTGGGTCGAGGTACCAGCTCTGGCAACCGCCGGTGTTCCAGATGGTGCGCTTGAGTTGGTCTTGCAATTGACGGTTGTAGGCCTGTTCCACCATCGGTTTGACGTCCACCGTGGCGATGCGATGGCGCTGCATCTGCCTGAGCGCGTCGAGGATGTAGGTGACCTGCGCCTCGATCATCAGGATCATCGAGTTATGCCCCAGGCCGGTGTTGGGCCCGATGATCAGAAACAGGTTGGGATAGCCCGGCACCGTGGTGCCCTTATAGGCGTGTGCGCCGTCGCGCCAGATGTCCATCAGGTCCACACCGTCGCGACCGATGATGCAGTCCCGGGGCAGCGGGTCAGTGGCCTGGAAGCCGGTGCCGAAAATCAGGCAGTCGGCCGGGTGCTTGATACCGTCGGCTGTGATCACACCGTCGGCTTCGATACGCAGGATGTTGTCGGTCACCACCTCGACATTGCTGCGCGACAGCGCCGGGTAGTAGTCATTTGAGATCAGCACACGCTTGCAGCCAATGGTGTAGTCCGGCGTCAGGGCCTTGCGCAGGGAAGGGCGCGGCACTTGTTTGCGAAGGTGGCGCAGGGCGACTTTCTGCACCATTTTCATCAGCTGCGGGTGCAGCGCAAATCCCAGCACACGGCCTTCCAGTGCCCAGTAGAAGGCGCCACGCACCAGGCGCTGGGTAACAGGCAGGTGTCTGAACAGCCAGCGTTCGAACGCTGAAATCCCGCGGTCGGGCTTGGGCATGATCCACGGTGGAGTGCGCTGGAACAGATCCAGGTGCGCCACCTGCGGCGCAATCTGCGGCACGAACTGGATGGCACTGGCCCCTGTGCCGATCACCGCCACGCGCTTGCCCTTCAAGGCGTATGCGTGATCCCACTGCTGGGAGTGGAAGCGCTTGCCCTTGAAGGTTTCCAGCCCCGGAATCTCCGGCAGCGCCGGGCGTGCCAGGGCGCCCATGCCCGACACCAGCACCCGCGCACTGACGTGGCGGCCATCGCTGAAACTCAACTGCCAGCGTTGTAGCTGTTCATCGAACACCGCGCGCTTTAGGCCCATGCCGAAACGCAGGTAGGGCGCCAATCCGAAGCGCACCGCGCAGTCTTCCAGGTAGGCGCGGATTTCCGCTTGCGGCGCGAACTGCCGAGTCCAGTCCGGGTTGGGTGCAAAGGAAAACGAATACACGTGGGACTGCACATCGCAGGCGCAACCGGGGTAATGGTTGTCCCGCCAGGTGCCGCCGAGGGTGTCGGCCTGCTCGGCGATAAAGAAGTCGGTGAGCCCCGCTTCCTTGAGTTTGATGGCCATGCACAGGCCGGCAAAACCCGAACCGATGATGGCGATGTCGATGGAATCACTGTGGGCATTCATAGGCGGTCCTTCATGGGCATCGGATGTGCTCCTGTTTTTGTTGTGTCTTTTAGATAGAACACCATTGCAAAGAAAAATTGAATTAATTATTTTAAAAAAGATTTTAAATAATCTACCTGAAAATAGCGCCTACGCTAGGACCTTGTGCCTTATGTGCGACTTGTCCGACGGACGAGCGTGGTACGCACGCCGTTCAGGTCCAGGGTGTGGACGTTGGCCGAGGCCTTGATCAATTCCGGTCAGGTCGCCGGTCACAGGGAAGCCGAGGACGAGCTATGGCTGTGCAATGGGTGACTGCTGCAGGTGTGCTGGTGGGGGCAAGTGCGGTGCTATGGGGTTTCAGCGCCTGGATGACACGGCGCATCGAAGCCGCTGTTCCGATCAACGGGCGCTTCGTGGAGGTGAATGGCGAGCGCTTTCATTATGTGGAAGAGGGCGAGGGCCCGCCCCTGGTGATGATTCACGGGCTGATGGGCAGCAGTCGCAACCTGACCTATGCCTTGTCCCGCCAGTTGCGTGAGCACTTTCGGGTGATCACCCTCGACCGTCCCGGGTCGGGGTATTCCACGCGGCATAAAGGTACCGCTGCGGACTTGCCGGCCCAGGCGCGGCAAGTCGCGGCCTTCATCAACCAGCTTGGCCTGGACAAACCCTTGGTGCTCGGGCATTCCCTCGGCGGCGCGATTTCCCTGGCCCTGGCCCTCGATCATCCTGAGGCTATATCGGGCCTGGTGCTGGTGGCACCGTTGACCCATCCCCAACCCAGGTTGCCGCTGGTGTTCTGGTCGCTGGCGGTGCGACCGGCCTGGTTGCGACGCTTTGTGGCCAAAACCCTCACCGTGCCCATGGGCCTGTTGACTCGACGTTCGGTGGTCAAGGGCGTGTTTGCGCCGGACGCCGCTCCCGAGGATTTCGCCACCCGGGGCGGCGGCTTGCTGGGTATGCGCCCCGACAACTTTTACGCCGCCTCCAGCGAGATTGCGCTGGTCAACGACTGCCTGCCCGGGATGGTCAAGCGCTACCCCCAACTGGCCCTGCCCATCGGCCTGATCTATGGCGCGCAGGACAAGGTGCTGGACTTCCGCCGGCATGGCCAGGCCCTCGCCGATAAAGTGCCCGGCCTCAAGCTGCAAGTGGTGGAAGGGCGCGGCCACATGCTGCCGATCACCGCCACGGCGCGGGTGGTCGAGGCCGTGCTGCACGTGGCCAAGCGCGTGCGCCCGGTGGAAACGGCCACGGTCCTGCATCCGCCCTTTGCCTTGGCGAACAAATAATCGTGGCCCTCATCGCCGGGTCGAACGTCGCAAATGCCTGCCCTAGAGACCTGACCAAACAGCTGAAAAACAGACTGTCCAGTCACGTAAAAAAGGCCTCGAAAAAGTAGTTGACGACCTAACGATTCCGCGCTATTTATTTAAAAAAATATTTCAATATTTATTTTGAAATGATTTTTGAAATGCCTAAGAGCGAATAAAAATGAAAAAAACGTCTTTTATCGCATGGTTGATTTCCTGGGGTGCCCAGCATTCCTCGAAGCTGTTTTTTGCGTCCCTGCCAACCCGCCTCATCCGGAGGCAGCCATGAATCAGACATTGGCTGTCCCAAGCGTGTGGACCGACGGCAAGCGCCACCTGTGGTGGCTGGGCATCATGCCGCTGGCCACGCCGTTGTTGTCCGGCACCCTGGCGATCACGACCGGTATCCAGCAACTGTGGTGGGTCGGCGTGCTGGTGATCTTCGGCCTGATCCCATTGATCGACGGTCTGCTCGGTGAAGACGTGAGCAACCCGCCCGAATCCGCCGTTGGCCACCTCGAATCCCAAAGCTACTACCGCTGGATCGTCTATACCGGCGTGTTGTTCGTGATCTCCTCGGTGGTGATCACCGGCTGGCTGGCCGCCGGCGGGATCGACTGGATCATCCAGGGTGGCCTGTTGCAGGCTGCCGCGAACCTGGACCCTTCCAGCTGGCTATCCCACGCCGCCAGCTACATCACCGCCCGCACTCAACTGCATGGCGAACCGAGCTGGTTCACTTACCTGGGCATGGCGATGTCGACCGGTGCCGCCACCGGTATTGCGATCAATACCGCCCATGAACTGGGGCACAAGCCCAACGCTTTGGAGGTGTTCCTCGCCAAGGTGACCCTGGCGCCGACCTTCTACGGGCACTTCTACACCGAACACAATCGTGGCCATCACGTACGTGTTGCCACGCCGGAGGACCCCGCCAGCTCGCGGCTGGGCGAGAGCTTTTGGGCCTTCCTGCCGCGTTCGGTGTGGTTCAGCGCACACTCGGCCTGGAACCTGGAGCGCGAGCGCCTGCGCAAACTCGGCCTGCCGGCCTGGCATTGGAAAAACGCTGTGCTCAGTGCCTGGATGTACAGCGTGGTGTTGTGGGGCGCGATGATTGCCTGGCTCGGGGCAGCGGTGATTCCGTTCCTGGTTATCCAGGGCATCTACGGCTTCTCGTTGCTGGAAGTGGTGAACTATGTAGAGCACTACGGCCTTAAACGCCAGAAGTTGCCCAACGGTCGTTATGAACGGTGTTCGCCTCGGCACTCCTGGAACAGTAATCGGATTGTCACCAATATCTTTCTGTTCCAACTGCAGCGGCACTCCGATCATCACGCCAACCCGACGCGCAGTTATCAGTCGTTGCGCCACTTCGATGAGTCGCCGCAACTGCCTTATGGTTACGCGAGCATGATTGTCTGGGCGTATGTACCGTACTTGTGGCGGCGGCGCATGGATCATCGAGTCCTTAATCATTATGCCGGGGATATCACCCTGACCAATCTTCAACCTTCACAGCGTTTGAAGTACCTGGAGAAGTACAGCGGCAGTGCCAAGCCGTTTTGATCTGAAGTAACACTTAGTTTTGTTGTGTGCTCGGGGCCTGATTGCCGCGCAGGATTTTATCGCCCCGAGAAAGTGCTTTGACCCGAAAAAAATAATGAAAGGGAAGGACGTACACCATGCAAACACCTGCCAAGTTCACCACCCATATCGTATTGGCCGTGCTGGGCCTGATCACCTATCACCAGGCCCAGGCCGCGCGTATCGAACCGGCGGGCAGCGCCTTTACCGCCCAGGGCCCGATCAGCTTCTCCAAAGGCGCGCTGATCAGCGCCGATTGCACCATCAAGGTGGCCGGCAAGGTCGCTGCGGACGGTTCCTCGGTCAATGTCGACAAAGTCGAATTCGACGGCGGCCTCAAGTGCAGTCGCGTCGAAGCCATCAACTTGCCGTGGATCCTGATCGCCAAAGATACCAGGAGCGGTTCCATGTCGAAGATCAGTGTCGATGTTCACGCTTTCGGCCTGGGCGGCAAGTGCGGGCCTTCCACCGCCGATGGCACCTGGGATAACGCCACCGGCAAGTTGGAAGCCGCCAATGTACCGATTGGCGAAGACTGCAAGATCAAGACGGTGTCGATCAAGATGCCGCCGAACTTCAAAGTTGTTGAGTAACGTGCTTCGGTAATTGAATTGAAATTTGGCTGGAAAGGGAAGTTCTGCAGTTTCACCGTGACCTCTCGTTCATGGCCATTACCCCCTGGCGAAATGACTCGCCATAACATGTGAGGAAAAACAATGAAAAGCTTGAAAACCCTCGTATCGTTGTCTGCTTTGGCTGTTTGCATGGGTGCTGCGTCGATGGCCAATGCCTATAGCATCACCCCGGTGAACTCGAGCTTCACTGCGCCAGGCACCATTTCGGTGAAGTCGCCATCGTCGTTCCAGGCCACTGTTAACTGCGGCGCAACTTTTACCGGGAACGTCGATGCCAGCGGTGTGGCAAAAATCACCGGTGTGGCGGTGACCGGCGGTGGTCTTTGTGCGCTGCCGAAAATCACCGGTCTGCCATGGACCTTGACCGCCACCGGTGCCGCTGCGGGCTCGGTCAGCAACGTTGGTTACACCATCGCCGCGTCGGTTCTGTATCCGGCGTCCAATTGCGGTCCGTCCACCATCACCGTGGGCTACAGCGGTGGTGTACTGACCGCCTCCAACCAGACCCTGAGTGGTAGCTGCACCGTGGTGAGCCTCAGCGTTACCCCAAGCCCGACATTTACCATCGTGCCTTGATGGGCAACTGACACACCGGGCTGATCACCTGTTGAAAGACTGGCGCCTCGATCGGGCGCCAGTTTGTGAACTGCCGGAAGCAAAACGAACCGGCGGGGCCGGCTCAGAGAAATAACAATAAGGAGTGCCGCATGAATAATAAGAAACAACACGTGCAGGTTTTGCTGGGGCTGGCACTGATAGGCGGGGCGATGGTGAACGCGCCTGCACAGGCCGGCGGTTTTTCAACACCGACCTACGGCGCACCCGGTTGGGGCCGGGCATTTGCCGGTGGCTCGTTGTTCAAGAACGATCCCAGTTCCGCGTACAACAACCCGGCGGCCATGGCGTTTGTCGAACACAACGTGGCGCAATTTACCGTCGACTACGCCCGCATTAAGATCAAGTACAAAGGTGACGCCTCTGATTATGCAGGCAACCCGATTTCCAATACGCCCTTGGACGCCAATGGTTTTCCCGACGTCGCATCGACCACGGTGAATAACAACGACGGCGGCCAAGGCGGGTTCACTGCCTGGTTGCCAACCGGTTTCATGGTCATGCCCCTGGGGGATCGGTTCGCTTTCGGCCTGAGCCAGGTAGTGCCGCAGGGTATGCGCTCCACTTGGGATCAGGACTCGAAACTGCGCGACTTTGCAGTGGACACCAAAATTGAAACCGTAGGATTGACCGGATCCCTGTCCTTTAAGGTGAATGATCAATTTTCTATCGGCGGTGGCGTGATCGTGCAACACAGCAAGGGCTTCGTCAGTCAAAACGTGGACTTGTTGTCTGCCGCCGCGGTGTCCGATTCCGTGCTGGGCGGGATCAATTTTCCGTCTGATGTCGGCAGTGCCTTGATGCGTGTGAAGGTCGACAACATTTCAGCGGGCTGGTTTACCGGCATTGTTTGGAAACCCACGGAGCGAGACACCCTTGGCTTGAATTACCACGCCAAGATCAAGAACAAGATGACCGGCAAATATAATATTTACGCCGATCAGTTTTCCTACAACCTGATGACCCAGCCAAGTCCGTTTGGCGGTAGCGGTACGTTGGTGAATACCGCTTATCCAGGGTTAGAGCTGGCACCGGACGGCGCCCATGCCAGTGTCCAACTGGACATTCCTGCCACGGCCGGCCTGGACTGGGTACACCAGTTCAACGATCGCTTCACGATGGGGGCCAGTGTGACCTGGACTGAGTGGTCCTCTTTCAAAGACCTGACGCTCGAGTCCGGTGGCACCACCATTGTGTCCATTCCCTACAACTACAAGAACACCTGGATGTACTCCCTCGGCGGTGACTACCGCTTGACCGATGAGTTGACCTTGCGTGCAGGTGTAGCCCTTGACCAGACACCTACACGCAATTCGACCCGCGACCCACGAATCCCGGATGGCGACCGTACATTCCTGTCGTTGGGGGCTGGTTACGATGTGAAAGCAATCAAGGGCCTCAGTCTTGACTTGGCCTATTCCCACCAGTTCGTGCAAGAGGTCAAGCTCAAGACTCAAAACGTCGATCGCCTGGGTGGCGCAAGCCTGAATGGCAAGGCGGAGTCGTCGGGCGATGTGGTGAGCGTGTCGGCCACCTACGCGTTCTGATATTTCATAGAGGGTGATGGAAAAGGCACCAAGCGCATCTTGATGCCTTCACCCTCATTCCACGTCAACAGTTCCTTGAGTATTGGCATTCCAGGCTGATTCATTCAGCCGCTATTTTTTCGTCCAGGTATTAAATAAAAATTTCAAAACAAAATTTGAATTTGTCTTTCCAAGTTTGTAGTGTGGCTTTACGCCGCAGGTCGATCCGACCTTTCGCACGTAAACCACGCCCTGAATCGAGTAGAGGTATCCCCATGGTTATCTGGTTATTGGTGGGTGTCGCAGCCGCGATTGCCCTGGCGTATCTACAAGCTGCCGCCATCCTGTGGTTGGGCGCTGGCCTGATCTGGCTGACAGCGGGCTACCTGTTCAATGGAGTGGCGGCTTTCGGCGTCACCGTCGCGGCCGTGCTGGTGGTATTGCCGGCGTTGTTGATGAGCCTTAAACCGCTGCGCCGCGCGCTGTTGACCGGCAAGGCCCTCAATCTGTTTCGCACGATCATGCCGGCGATGTCCGACACCGAACGCGCCGCCATCGAGTCCGGCACCGTGTGGTGGGACGCCGAGCTGTTCAGCGGCAAGCCCGACTGGCAGCGCCTGCTGCAAGCGGCCCCGGCGAGCCTGAGCGCCGAGGAGCAAGCCTTCCTCGACAATGAAGTGGAAACTTTGTGCGATATCGCCAACGACTGGGAAACCACCCAGGTCTGGCAGGACATGTCCCCCGAAGGCTGGCAGTACACCAAGGACGCCGGCTTTCTCGGCATGATCATTCCCAAGCAGTACGGCGGCAAAGGCTTCTCCCACTACGCCCATTCCCAAGTGGTGATGAAGCTGTCGACGCGCTGCTCGGCGGCGGCTATTTCGGTGATGGTGCCCAACTCCCTGGGCCCGGCCGAACTGCTGCTGCATTACGGCACCGACGCCCAGCGCAATTACTACCTGCCGCGTTTGGCCCGGGGCGAAGACATCCCGTGCTTTGCCCTGACCAGCCCGTATGCCGGCTCCGATGCCGGGGCGATTCCCGATCTGGGCATCGTCTGTAAAGGCACCCATGAAGGCCAGGAAGTACTGGGTTTCCGTGTGACCTGGGACAAGCGCTATATCACCCTGGGACCGATCGCCACGGTGCTCGGTCTGGCGTTTCGCGCGGAAGATCCGGACGGATTGCTGGGGCCGAAAGGCTCTCTCGGCATCACCTGTGCCCTGATCCCCACCTCCCATCCCGGCGTAAACAGTGGTCGCCGGCACTGGCCGCTCAATGCCGTATTCCAAAACGGCCCGACCACCGGCAAGGATGTGTTCATCCCGCTGGAGTGGGTGATCGGCGGCCGCGAACAGGTCGGCAACGGCTGGCGCATGTTGATGGAGTGCCTGGCCGCCGGCCGCGCCATTTCCCTGCCGTCGGCCAACGTCGGCCTGGGCAAGGTCGCGGTGCGTGGTACCACGGCCTACGCGGCGATGCGCAAACAGTTCGGCTTGCCCATCGGCAAGTTCGAAGGGGTGCAGGCGCCGCTGGCGCGCATGGCCGGGCACCTGTATGCCTGCGATGCGGTGCGCAAGGTCTCGGTGGCTTCATTGGATGCCGGTGAGAAACCCTCGGTGATCTCGGCCATCGCCAAGTACCACGTCACCGAACGCGCGCGGATGATCGTCAACGACGGCATGGACATCGTCGCCGGCAAGGGCATCTGCATGGGCCCCAATAACTTCCTGGCCCGTGCCTATCAGCAAAGCCCCATCGCCATCACGGTGGAAGGCGCGAACATCATGACGCGCTGCCTGATCATCTTTGGCCAGGGCCTGATTCGTTGCCATCCCTATGTGTTCCGCGAAATGGAAGCGGCGCGCAACCCGGATCGGCGCAAGGCGCTGGAGGAATTCGACAGCGCGATGTTCGGTCATGTGAGCTTTGTATTGGCCAACACCGTACGTGCGGCGGTGCATGCCCTGACCGGCGGGCGCCTGATTTCCGCACCGGCCAAGACCGACCCGGCGCTGGCAACCTACTATCGCCAGGCCAATCGTCTGTCGGTGGTGCTGGCGCTGATCTCGGATATTTCCATGGGCGTGCTGGGCGGTGCCCTCAAGCGCAAGGAAAGTATCACCGGGCGTTTGGGCGATATTCTCTCGCAGCTGTACATCGTGTCTTGCGTGCTCAAGCGCTTCGAGGATGACGGCCGGCCCCAGGCAGACCTGCCGCTGGTGCATTGGGCGGCACAGGACGCATTGCTGCGTGCCCATGAAGCCCTTGCCGAAGTGCTGGACAACTACCCCTCCACAGCGGCGGCGGCGGTGCTGCGTGGCTTGACGTTCCCGTTCGGTATTCCGTTGCGCAAACCTTCGGATCAGCTGCTGGCCCAGGTGGCCGATGTGGTGCAGATCCCCGGCGAAACACGCGACCGCCTGCTGGCCAATTCCTACATTCCGCGTCCGGAAATCGACAAGCTGGCCTACGGCGAGTTGGGCTTGCGCCTGCTGCCGCAAGTCGAGCTGATCGACGCCCGGCTCAAGCCGGCCATCAGGCAAGGCCTGCTCGAACCGATGCCGATTGCCGCCACGGCCTTCACCGCCTGGCGCGTCAAGGCGCGGGCGCTGGACCTGATCAGCGACGACGAAGACGCCTTGCTGGCGCGCTATGTGGAATACGCCGACCACGCTATCCAGGTGGATGACTTCCCCCAGGACTTCGGTTTGCTGGAGGCGTTGCAGCAGCGCAGGCAGGCGTTGGAGCCGGTCGCCAAGCGGCGCAGCAGCCAAAGCGAAAACGCCTCGGTCAACTAGGACAAACGCGGTCAATGTGGGAGAGGGATGGGTCCAATGCCAGTCATGTAGGAGCGAGCTTGCTCGCGAAGAAGGTCTAAGCAACGCGTTCATTCTGGAGAAACGTGGTGGCCCTGAGTTTCTTCGCGAGCAAGCTCGCTCCTACATGACTGGCATTAGGGCTTGCCCCCTCCGACATGGATCGGGTTTACACGGCAAGTTTGTGTGGTGAGTGGATCTATCTATGAGTGACAGCTACCTATCGTTCGTCAATTCCCCCTGGGGCCGTCGCCTGGCCCAGGTGGTGGGCTTGCCCCAGCCCGTGCCGTTGCAGCGTCACCGCAGCGGCCAGCCAGGCCTGGCCAACCCGGTGATTGTCGCCGGGGCAGGGCGCCTGGCTGCGCAGGTGCAACAGGTGTTCAGCGCCACCGACACGGTCACCGCCACCCCGGCGACGCTCAAGGCGCCGTCCACGGTCAAGGTGCAGGGCGCAGTGTTCGATGCCAGCGGCATAACCGGCTTGCAACAACTGGGCGAGCTCTATGAGTTCTTCCACGCCAACGCCAAACGCCTGGGCCAACATGGCCGCGTTGTGGTGCTGGGCACCGCGCCGGAACACTGCACCGAGTTGCCCCAGGCCATCGCCCAGCGTGCGCTCGAAGGCTTGGTGCGTTCATTGGCCAAGGAGTTGCGCCGGGCGATCACCGTGCAGTTGTTGTACGTGGCTCCGGGAGCGGAAGACGCACTGGACAGCAGCCTGCGTTTCTTCCTGTCGCGGCGTTCGGCCTATGTGTCGGGGCAGGTGGTGCGCCTGGAAAAACCGGTGGATGGGCAGGTCGCCGTCAATTGGGACAAACCCTTCGCCGGCCGACGCGCGCTGGTCACCGGTGCTTCCCGAGGCATTGGCCTGGCCATCGCCCAGGTCCTGGCCCGCGAGGGCGCCCATGTGGTCTGCGTGGACGTGCCCCAGGCCCGGGACTCGCTGCAACAGGCGGCCGCGAGTGTGGACGGTTCGGCGCTGCCTTTGGACATCACGGCAGCGGACGCCGCTGCCCAGTTGCATGCCCATGTCGGCCAATACGGTGCCTTCGATGTGGTGGTGCACAACGCCGGGATCACCCGCGACAAGACCATCACCAAGATGACGGAGGCGGCCTGGCGCAGCGTGCTGGCGGTCAACCTCGAAGCACCGTTGCACCTGAGCAGTGCCTTGTTGGATAGCCAGGGCCTGAATCCGGGGGGGCGTATCGTGTGCGTGTCGTCGATCTCCGGCATTGCCGGCAACCTCGGGCAAAGCAACTACGCCACCTCCAAGGCCGGCGTGATCGGCCTGGTGCAAGGCCTGGCCCCGCGTGCGGCGGCGCAACAGGTCACGGTGAACGCGGTGGCGCCGGGGTTTATCGAGACCCAGATGACCGCAAAAATTCCGCTGATGATTCGCGAAGCGGGGCGGCGCATGAACTCGATGTCCCAAGGCGGGCAGCCGATCGATGTGGCCGAAACCATTGCCTGGCTGGCGCACCCGGCGTCGGGCGGGGTCAATGGCCAGGTCGTGCGCGTGTGCGGCCAAAGCCTGCTGGGAGCCTGAGTCCATGGACTACGTGACGCAGATCATCGACCCACCGCCATCACGCACGCGCCTGTTGCTGGACGGCGTACGTGGCCTGCGCAAACCCAAACTCGACGGCGCACCGCTGTTGCCCAGGGAGCGCCTGGTGCGCTCGGCGGTGGAATTGTCCGCTGCGGGCATTGCGGCTTACGGCCGTGCCTGTGGCTTTCGCCGCGAACAAGGCGTGCCGCTGTCGTACCCCCATGTGCTGGCGTTCCCCCTGCACCTGATGCTGCTGACCCGTCCGAGTTTTCCGTACCCGGCCAGTGGCATGGTGCACCTGGCCAACCGCATCCGGCAGCACCAGCGCCTGCAGGAAGGCCAGGCGCTGCGCCTGGAAGTCTTTTGCGAACGTTGGGTGGCCCACGCCAAGGGCCAGGCGCTGAGCATCGCCACCCGTGCCTACAGCAGCGGCAGCCTGGTGTGGGAAAGCGACAGCCTGTACCTGCGCCGCGCGGTGAAAGGTCCCGTCGGCGAGCCATGGGAGGACGCGCTGGCGTTGCAGGAGGAGGGCCTGTTGCGCACCCAGCGCTGGGTGTTGCCGGCCGATCTGGGGCGGCGCTTCGCCAAGGTCTCCGGGGACTTCAACCCGATCCACATCTCACTGATCGGCGCCAGGCTCTTCGGTTTTCGCCGCGCCATCACCCATGGCATGTGGACCCTCGGCCGCGCATTGGCCGCTCAACAACCCCCCGGGGGCCTGGGTCAGGCCGAAGCCCATTGCGACTTCAAGCTGCCGATCTTCCTGCCCGGCCAGGTCGCCCTGTGGCAACACCCCGTGAGCGGCCCGCGGCGCGAATTCGAAGTGCGCAATTTCGCCGGCGACAAACCGCATATGCGCGGGCTATTTGTCTGGAATGAGAGCCCTACATGAGTGACTACAGCTTCAATCCGGCCCCGACCCGCCGCGTGGCGATCATCGGCGGCAACCGCATCCCGTTCGCCCGTTCCAACACGGTGTATGCCCACGACAGCAACCAGGACCTGCTGGTGGCGGCGCTGCAAGGCCTGGTCGACCGTTACAACCTGCACGGCCAGCGCCTGGGCGAGTTTGCCGCCGGCGCGGTGATCAAGCATTCACGGGATTTCAACCTGGCGCGTGAATCGCTGCTGTCGACCACCTTGTCCCCGCAGACCCCGGCCTACGATGTGCAGCAAGCCTGCGGCACCGGCCTGGAAGCGGCCTTGCTGGTGGCGAATAAGATCGCCCTCGGCCAGATTGACGTGGGCATCGCCGGTGGTGCCGACACCACCTCCGACGCGCCCATCGGCATCAATGAATCCCTGCGCCACACCTTGCTCGCGGCCAACCGCGCCAAGGGCATGGGCGACAAGGTGAAGGCGCTGCTGAAGGTGCGTCCGTCGATGTTGTTCAAGCCGCTGTTGCCGCGCAATGGCGAGCCGCGTACCGGTTTGTCCATGGGCGAACATTGCGAAGCCATGGCCCAACGCTGGCAGATCAAGCGCCTGGCCCAGGACGAGTTGGCCCTCACCAGCCACCAGCGCCTGGATGCCGCGTATCAGCGCGGTTTCTTCGACGACCTGATCAGCCCCCATCGCGGCCTGGCGCGGGACAACAACCTGCGCGCCGACGCCAGCCTGGAGAAACTCGCCGGCCTGTCCCCGGCCTACGACCGCCAGCACGGTACCCTCACGGCGGGCAACTCCACGCCACTGACGGATGGCGCCTCGGTGGTGCTGCTGGCCAGCGAAGATTGGGCGGCGGCCCATGGCTGGCCGGTGTTGGCCTACCTGCGCACGGGCGAGACGGCGGCGGTGAATTTTGTCGACGGCAGCGAAGGCCTGCTGATGGCGCCGGCCTACGCCGTACCGCGCATGCTCAAGCGCGAAGGACTGAGTTTCGCCGACTTCGATTTCTTCGAGATCCACGAAGCGTTTGCCGCCCAGGTGCTGTGCACGCTCAAGGCCTGGGAAGACGCCGACTACTGCCGCGAACGGCTCGGCCTGGAGGCGCCGCTGGGGGCCATCGACCGCGCCAAAATGAACGTCAACGGCGGCTCTCTAGGCTGCGGCCACCCGTTTGCCGCCACCGGTGGCCGGCAATTGGCGGCGCTGGCCAAGGCCATTCACGAGCGGGGCGGCGGTCGCGGCCTGATTTCCATCTGCGCGGCGGGCGGGCTGGGCATTACCGCTATCGTCGAAAAGTAGCCCCATCAAAAACAACAATAAGGAGACTGCCATGAACGCTATCAGCCTGGAACACACCGAACGGGTCTGGTTGAACGCTTACCTGCCCGGCGTCCCGGCGGACATCGATGCCGGTATCGAGGACTACCCGTCGTTGCGCGAGGTGTTCCTGGAGCACCTGGAGAAATTTCGCGAGCGGGTCGCCTACGTCAGCATCGGCACCGAAATGACCTACGCCGACTGGCAGGTGCAAGGCATTGCGTTCGCCGCCTGGCTGCAGGGCCAGGGCGTACAGAAGGGCGACCGCGTGGCGCTGATGATGCCCAACTGCTTGCAGTACCCGATCTGCCTGCTGGGCACGATCCTGGCCGGCGCGGTGGTGGTCAACGTCAACCCGTTGTACACCGCCCATGAGCTCAAGCACTTGCTCAAGGACAGCGGCGCCGAAACCGTGGTGATCTTCGAAAACTTCGCCCACACCCTGGAAAAAGTCATCGCCGGCAGCAGCATCAAGCGCGTGGTGGTGGCCGCCATCGGTGATCTGCTTGGCAGCTTCAAGGGCGCGGCGATGAACTTCATCCTGCGTCGCGTGCAAAAGCAGGTGCCGGCGTTCAACCTGAGGGGCTCGGTGCGTTTCAACCAGGTGCTGAAGCAGGGCCGCGCGCTCAACCACTTCCCGGTGGACATGCACCTCGACGACCTGGCCTTCCTGCAATACACCGGCGGCACCACCGGGGATGCCAAGGGCGTGATGCTCAGCCATCGCAATATCATCGCCAACCTGTTGCAGGCCAAGGCCTGGGTCGGCGACCAACTGGACCAGGACAAGCAGGAAACCAACGTCACCCTGCTGCCGCTGTACCACATCTTTTCCCTGACGGTGAACTGCCTGATGTTCATGTGCCTGGGCGGGCGCAACATCCTCATCGCCAACCCGCGGGATGTGAAGCGGGTGCAGATGATCCTGCGCAAGGAGCGCTTCAATGGCATTGCCGGGGTCAATACGCTGTTCAACGGCTTGCTGGAGAATAAGGATTTCTGCGCCCGGGACTTCTCCGACCTGCGCATGGTGATCGCCGGCGGCATGGCCACGCACACGGCGGTGGCCAAGCGCTGGAAGGACGTCACCGGGCTGCCGATCATCGAAGGCTACGGCCTCACCGAATGCTCGCCGGTGGTGAGCATCAGCCCGATCGACATTGCGCGCATGCGCGAAATGGAATTCACCGGCAGCATCGGCGTCCCGCTGCCGTCGACCTGGGTACGGTTTATGCGTGAAGACGGCGAGCTGGCCGATATCGGCGAGCAAGGCGAACTGCAGGTGCGCGGCCCACAGGTGATGCAGGGCTATTGGAAGCGTCCGGACGCCACCGCCGAAGTGCTCGACGCCGAGGGATGGTTGTCGACCGGTGACATCGGCGTGATGGATGAACGCGGCTATATCCGCCTGGTGGACCGCAAGAAAGACATGATCCTGGTCTCGGGCTTCAACGTGTACCCCAATGAAATCGAAGACGTGGTGGCGCTGCACCCGGGCGTCGGCGAAGTGGCGGCCATCGGCGTGGAAGACGGCGTGACGGGGGAGAAGGTCAAGATCATCGTGGTGCGCAAGGACCCGAACCTGACCCAGGAACAGCTCCTCGCCCATTGCCGCGAATACCTGACGGGCTACAAGGTGCCCAGGTATGTGGAGTTTCGCAGTACCGAGTTGCCTAAAACGACAGTGGGCAAAGTGCTGCGTCGAGCCTTGCGCTAGAAAAGCAGGAACTGATTCGGACACGCTGCCACATAAGGACTACTTGCAACCCAGCGTTATCGCTGTGTTCTGCGTCCTGGTGCGACGCTGGACAGGCAGGTGAACACTTTTTGGCCAAACCGGACTGGAGACATCAAACGATGTTGGCGCCTGCTCTTGATAAACCTGTTCCTTCCTCACGCCTGGACTCGGAGGTGGATCAGGGCAATAGCTCTTCCCCAAAACCAACGGCGAATTCGTCCGCCACTCCGCAAAAGAGCGCCTCAATCAGCTTTCAGTCGAGTGACACCCCGCGGTCGCCGGCGTTTTACGCGAACGCGGATACCGCCGGCTTCGAGGCGCGTGACCGTGCACAGCAGATCAAAGCAGGTTATTGGCCCCTGGGGGTTATGAGCAATTTCAAGCTGTTCGTCCGCCACTGCTTTGGCGCCCAGCGCCCTCCAAGTCCCGACCCGTTCCCCTGCAGGCCCTGCTACGGTTTCGGTAGCAAGAGCAATGCGGACCTATCACGCATGCTGCTCGACAGGTTCGATGACTTCAAGGCACCCAATGGGTTCATCACCAAGGACGGCCTGAAGGATATGGCCGGCAAACCGCTGACCGGCGATTATGAAAAAGACCAGAATATCCGCCTGGCACGGGAACTGATGAGGCGTGGAGACCTGGTCGATGATATGGACCGTCACCATATCACCGGCGGGCTGGATGGCCTGATCGATCGAAACAACCTCAACATCACGATGTTTAAAAACCAGAATGACAAAGAGTTGGCCCGAGAGCTGATGCGTGATGTCGATCTGTTCAAGGCTCCGCAGTGGCCCTTCCACCTCAGCCTCGAAAAACTGCATGAAGTTGCCAACTGGACCGTTACCAGGCATCCCTACTTCGGTCGCCAGGCCTGGCTGGCGAAGGAACTCCTCAGGCGTCCCGACATGCTCGACAGGCTTCACTTCCGCTGATTGAGAGGTGTGCAGGTGATCTGAAAGTCGGGAGGGGGGCTTGCCCCTCCCACAAGGGTTTTGCATTGCGCTTCAGAGCGAGTTTAGGTTGACCCAGCGTTCTTCACGGGCCGCCACACGAATCGCCGTCGCCAGCCGTTCCACCTCCCACGCCGCGTCAAAGTCGGTGCCATCCGCGCCCTGGCCGGCCAGCGCCATGATCAACTCCTGCACCTCCAGGGTCTTCAGCTCGTTGTAGCCCAACTGATGCCCCGCCGCCGGGCTGAACGCTGCGTAGCCGGGCAGGGCAGGGCCGGCCAGCAAACGCTGGAAACCGTCCTGGCCGACACGGCACAGGCGCAGTTCATTCAAGCGCTCCTGATCGAACGCCAAGGTGCCCTTGGTGCCGCTGATCTCGAAACTCAGGTGGTTCTTGTAACCGTGCTTGAGCCAACTGCTGCTCACCGTGCCGCGCGCGCCGTTGGCGAAGCGCAGCAGGGCGTGCACCTGGTCATCCACGGCGATGGCTTTCTGCTCGGCGCTGCCTTTGACGGCCGGGCGTTGGGCGTGGACGGTCTGGGTGTCGGCACACACGGCGGTCACATCGCCCACCAGGTAACGCGCCATCGACAGCAAGTGGCTGCCCAGGTCCGCCAGGGCGCCACCGGCATGCTCCACTTCACAGCGCCACGACCACGGTGACGCCGGGTCGGCCATGAAGTCTTCGCTGAACTCGCCCTGGAAGCTGATGATGTCGCCGAGGTCACCCTCGGCAATCAATTGCCGCGCCAGGCCGATCATCGGGTTGTGCTGGTAGTTGTAGCCGACCCGCGTCACCACCCCGGCTTCGCGGGCGGCCTGGCGCATGGCATCGGCCTGCTCCAGGCTGACCGCCAGGGGTTTTTCGCAGTACACCGCCTTGCCCGCTGCAATGGCCGCCATCGCCATGGGAAAGTGCAGGTGGTTCGGCGTGGTGATGGCCACCACATCCACGGCCGGGTCGTCGATCAGCGCCTGCCAGTCACCGTGGGCCTGGGCAAAGCCCCAGGCCGTGGCACAGCGCTGGGCGCGTTCGGTGTCGGCATCGGCCAGGGCGGCCAGCTTGAGGTGTACCGGCAGTTCAAATACCGCCCGGGCATTGTTGAAGGCCAGTGCATGGGCGCGGCCCATGAAGCCTGTGCCGATCAAGCCGATTCCGAGTTCACGCATAGCCGTGGTCCTTTGGATTATTGTTTTCAGGAAGGCTATTAATGGAATAAAAATTCCCATATTTCAATAGATGGAATAAAAATTCATTAATCAGCCTGGCTGATACCCGCCTATTCAGGCATGGCCAAACGCCGTCAGTTAACAAAAGATAACGTAGCACCGATTGTCAGACGATTCGAAAGCCCGATAGGATGGCCCCTGCTTCCTCCAGGCGCTCTAGATTGCAGGTTTCAGGGCCCGGGAAGGCGAGACGACCTAACAATAATAAATGGGAGAAAGGTCTATGAGTGAGCCTGTCATGGGTTGGGTTGTTTGCCGCCCACGCGCCGCACGCAGGGTTGCGTTGCTGGCCGCAGCGCTCTCGCTGTTTGGGACTGTCGCGTTGCCGACCGTCGTCCAGGCCGCCAGCGATACCTCTTTTGCGATTGAATCCCCCAAGGCCGCCAAAGGCCTGATGATCGATGTCGTCCATGCCGGCAAGCGCCTGGTGGCGGTCGGTGATCGTGGGCACATCCTCTATTCCGATGACCAGGGCAGCACCTGGACCCAAGCCAAGGTCCCCACCCGGCAACTGCTCACGGCGGTGTATTTCGTCGATGACAAGCAGGGCTGGGCGGTGGGCCATGATGCGCAAATCCTCGCCAGCACCGACGGCGGTGCCACCTGGACCCAGCAGTATCAAGACCTCAAGCGTGAAGCGCCGTTGCTCGATGTGTGGTTCAACGATGCCCACCACGGCCTGGCCGTGGGCGCCTATGGGGCGCTGATCGAAACCACCGACGGCGGCAAGACCTGGGAAGACGTCAGCGACCGCCTCGACAATGAAGACCAGTTCCACCTCAACGCCATCGCCCGGATCAAGGACGCCGGCCTGTTTATCGTCGGCGAGCAGGGCAGCATGTTCCGCTCCAGCGACGACGGTCAGACCTGGGAAAAACTCGAAGGCCCCTACGAGGGCTCGCTGTTTGGCGTGATCAGCACCGCACAACCCCAAACCCTGCTGGCCTACGGCTTGCGCGGCAATCTTTACCGCTCCACGGATTTCGGCAGCACCTGGGAACAAGTCGAGCTCAATGCCGCACGCGGCGCCCTGGAGTTCGGCTTGTCGGGGGCCACCTTGCTCGAAGACGGTTCGCTGGTGGTGGTCGGCAACGGCGGCAGCGTGGTGGTCAGCCATGACGACGGCCAGACCTTCAGCGTGTTCAATCGCCCCGACCGTATTTCATTGTCGGCCGTCACGGCGGCAGGCAACGGCAACTTGATTCTGGTCGGGCAGGGTGGTGTTCGCGTCGCCACACCCACTGGCGCCGAACCGACAAAACAATAAGAAGGCGGGGAACGCATGAGCAGTCATCACAACGATAAAGCGACCTTTCTTGAGCGCCTGATCTTCAATAACCGCCCGGCAGTCATCGTGATCTGCCTGCTGGTGAGCATTTTCCTGTTCTGGCAGGCGACGTTGATTCGCCCGTCCACCAGCTTTGAAAAGATGATCCCCCTCAAGCACCCCTTCATCGAAAAGATGATGGAACACCGCAACGACCTGGCCAACCTGGGCAACACGGTGCGTATCTCGGTGGAGGCCAAGGACGGTGACATCTTCACTAAGGAATACATGGAGACCCTAAGGCAGATCAACGACGAGGTGTTCTACATCTCCGGCGTCGACCGCTCGGGCCTCAAGTCGCTGTGGAGCCCCAGCGTACGCTGGACCGAAGTCACCGAAGAAGGCTTCGCCGGCGGTGAAGTGATCCCGCAGAGCTACAACGGCTCGACGCAAAGCCTCGATCAACTGCGCAACAACGTGCTTAAGTCCGGCCAGGTCGGACGGCTGGTGGCCAACGATTTCAAGTCGAGTATCGTCGACATCCCGCTGCTGGAGTCCTACCCGGACCCGCAGGACCAGGGCAAGCTGCTGGCCCTGGATTACCGCAAGTTCTCCCATGAACTCGAAGACAAGATCCGCGACAAGTTCGAAGCCCAGAACCCCAACGTCAAGATCCACATCGTCGGCTTCGCCAAGAAGGTCGGCGACCTGATCGACGGCCTGGTGATGGTGGTGCTGTTCTTCGGCGTTGCCTTCGTCATCACCCTGGTTCTATTGCTGTGGTTCACCAACTGCCTGCGCAGCACCATCGCCGTGTTGAGCACCACACTGGTGGCGGTGGTCTGGCAACTCGGCCTGATGCACTTCTTCGGCTTCGGGCTGGACCCGTACTCGATGCTGGTGCCGTTCCTGATCTTCGCCATCGGGATTTCCCACGGTGTGCAGAAGATCAACGGTATCGCCCTGCAATCCAGCGAGGCGGACAACGCCTTGACGGCCGCGCGGCGCACCTTCCGGCAACTGTTCCTGCCGGGGATGATCGCGATCCTGGCGGATGCCGTGGGCTTTATCACGCTGCTGATCATCGATATCGGCGTGATCCGCGAACTGGCCATCGGCGCGTCCATCGGCGTGGCGGTGATCGTGTTCACCAACCTGATCCTGCTGCCGGTGGCGATTTCCTATGCGGGTATCAGCAAGCGTGCCATCGCCCGGAGCAAGAAAGACGCGCACCGCGAACATCCGTTCTGGCGCCTGCTGTCGAAATTCGCCAGCCCCAAAGTCGCGCCGGTCTCGGTCCTGCTCGCGCTGGTCGCCTTTGGCGGCGGCCTCTGGTACAGCCAGAACCTGAAGATCGGCGACCTCGACCAGGGCGCGCCGGAGCTGCGCCCGGATTCGCGCTACAACAAGGACAACAACTTCATCATCAGCAACTACTCCACCAGCTCCGACGTGCTGGTGGTGATGGTCAAGACCAAGGCCGAAGGCTGCTCGCGCTATGAAGCCATGGCGCCCATCGACCAGTTGATGTGGAAGATGCAGAACACCGAGGGGGTGCAGTCGGCGATCTCGTTGGTGACCGTGTCCAAGCAGATGATCAAGGGCATGAACGAGGGCAACCTGAAATGGGAAACCCTGTCGCGCAACCCGGATGTGCTGAACAACTCCATCGCTCGCGCTGACGGCCTGTATAACAACAATTGCTCCCTGGCACCGGTGCTGGTGTTCCTCAACGACCACAAGGCCGAAACCCTCGACCGCGCCGTGCATGCGGTGCAGGACTTCGCCAAGGAGAACAACAAGGACGGCCTGGAATTCATCCTCGCCGCCGGTAATGCCGGGATCGAAGCGGCCACCAACGAGGTGATCAAGGAGTCCGAGCTGACCATCCTGATCCTGGTGTACCTGTGTGTGGCGACCATGTGCATGATCACTTTCCGCTCCTGGGCCGCGACCCTGTGCATCGTGCTGCCGCTGGTGCTGACCTCGGTGCTGGGTAACGCGCTGATGGCGTTCATGGGTATCGGCGTCAAGGTCGCGACCTTGCCGGTGGTGGCGTTGGGCGTGGGGATCGGCGTGGACTACGGCATCTATATCTACAGCCGCCTGGAGAGCTTCCTGCGTGCGGGGTTGCCGTTGCAGGAAGCCTATTACCAGACGCTCAAGTCCACCGGCAAAGCGGTGCTGTTTACCGGCCTGTGCCTGGCCATCGGTGTGTGCACCTGGATTTTTTCGGCCATCAAGTTCCAGGCCGACATGGGCCTGATGCTGACCTTCATGCTGTTGTGGAACATGTTCGGTGCGCTATGGCTGTTGCCGGCGCTGGCGCGGTTCCTGATCAAGCCTGAGAAGCTGGCGGGGCAGAAGGGTAATTCGCTGTTCGCCCACTGAGCCTGCAGCCTGTGGCGAACGCGTAAGTGCCGCCGCCACAGGCTATTGCCGGTCTCACGACTCGAAGGACAGGAACCAGCGTTCAGCCAGCTGTTTGCCGATCAAGCCTCGATGCACATTGACGATGGCCTGGGGACTTTGCGCCTTGGCCAGCAGGCTGTAATAGCTCTCGCGGCGTTGCTCACGGGTTTTCAAATGGGCGGCCGTGTAATCGGCCTTGGGCGTATTCGCGCCGGGGTAGTGAAAGTGCGCGTACCACAGCGTAAAGCCTTTCGCGTCGTTGATCGCGTACTCCTGGATGAAGTCACGACGTGGGCCACCCAACTGAATACGTTTGCCCAGCAACGCAACGTTCGCCTGTTGCTGGTCGATGAGGTATTCGAGGTTGGCATGGGTGGGCGGCAGTTGCAGGCACAGTTGCAAACGTAACGCCTGGCCTTGGCTGTTCAACCGCGAGTAGGCCTCGCGCAGTTGCACCACCAGCGCTTGGTCGGCGGCGCTCCTGCTAGCCTCGGGTTGGGCTTCGATGGCACGGTGCAGCTCTGTGGCCAAGGTGTCATAGCGCACGGCTTCATACTGCAAAATTTCCTGCACTTCCTGCGGGTGCCTGGAGATTTTTCGATAGGCCTCCCCCCGGTTCAAGTGGTCCTGAAGCATGGCCAGGAGTTTGCGTGCCTGGCCCTTTACTACGCTCAGGCTACGGGGCGGCGCCGGCGGTTGTGGGGCCGGCGCCTGGACGAATTCAACCCATTCATCACCGCTTTGTGAATACATCCCCAGCAACTGGTCGCTGCCCTCGGCGCGAACTTCGACGATATCCACGTTGCCGATGGGCTTGAGTTCACCGATGAATGTGCCTTTGCGGCGGGTCTTGATCACGCGCTTAGGCGCAGCGCCGTGGCTGCTCATCGGGCGTTTTGGCAAGCGCTTGGGCGCTTGTGCCGCCGGTTTGATTTCGCTGGCCAGGCGCTGGCTGGCGTCCTGGTAGAGCGCCTCGACCAGCGTGAACAGTTTGCTGCTGTAGGTGTGGTCGAGGACTTCGGCATCGAGGATGCCAAGGCCCTGCAAGGCGTCGAGGGCACTGCCATAGTGTTCCACCAGGCTCTCCAGTACATTCAGGCGGTCACTGCCCGGCAGTTCAAGGCTGTTGAGTTCGCTGTGGGTGCGTACATGCTCCTGCAAGGGATCGACGATGGTGTTCAAGGCATTGAACAGAGGATGTTCAACGTCTTTGACAATCAAACGCTTCAAGCAGCGAATGTGCAGGTCCTTGACTGCCAGGGCGCTGATTTCGTTCGACCGGTCGGCCGTCAATCCAGTCGCACTCTCGGCGCCGGCAGGGCTCAGCTCAAACAGCTGTTCCAGGGAGCGGTCCTTGAGCTCCAGCCAATGAATGCTGCGTTCATTGATCTCCAGCAGCCGCTGGAGAAACTGCCGGTAGCTCGCCGGCTCACCAAGCACCGCCAGGTACAACGCCGGGCCTTCGCGGGTAAAGCGTTGATTGGCGCGATAGAGGGCTTGCCGGTCATTTTCTGCCACGACCACATGCTTGCGCGTATTTTTGACGGTATTTTCCAGGATGCGTTCGAGCGGTGTAAGCGGTAATGCGATGCCCATTTCGCCCCGTTCCTTGGCGCTGTCCAGGATCTTCTGAAATTCCGCTGTCTGGCTGTGCAGCGCACTGTCAAATTGTTTTCGGATCCGGGCCCGTTGGGTTTCTCCGATCGTCGGGTCCTTGTCGGCTTTGTCCATGGCCGCTTGAGCTTCATCGGCGGAGCTCTGCAGCGACGCCTGGCCTTTGAGAAATTGCTCATACTCGGTTTGCAATTGGCTGATACGCATCGCTTTACGTTGGCGTTCGGCGGCAATGCGGCCCAGGGGCATGCCACCGCGCAGGCGCAGGCGGGTATCGATCGTCCACGTGCCGGGCGTCTGCGTCCTTAGGTAAGGGCCGCTGCGATCAGGGTCGGCGGGATCCACAATCACCACGCTGGCGTCGTGCCCCAGGCTGACTTGAAACAGCTCACCGTCAACCCGTGCATGCCAGGTGGTGCCGATCAAGTACAGCCCCTTGCGCGGACCGTTGAGCACCGGCTGCGGCAACGTGGCAGGTGGTGTGACCCTGAAGGTTTGCAAGCGCATGCGCTGGCTGTGGGTGAGGCGCTGGTGGGCCTGGGCAAAGCTGAAATCCAGGGCGGTGTGGTTGCCCTGCGGCAGCTCGCCGGGCAGGGCGACGGTGCCTTGGCGAATCTGGGCCGGCGCAGGCACCGGCCATTGTTCGGCGCTGCGCCGTGGCAGCGCGGTGGCGGAGGCGGGCGGTGTGACCGCCAACGGCAGCGGGCGCCGTGTGATGGGCGTTGCCGGGAAGTCCAGCAGCAACAGCGCGACGTTCAGCAACAGGTCGATGCTGCCCTGTTCACGGACCTTGGGGTTCTGGCTGCCGAGCGCCTGGATGTCTTGCGTCAGGCTGGTCGTGATGGCCAGCAACCACCCCATCAGCATTGCCGGGCCGCGCAGCACGGGCTGTATAACACTGAAGAACAGCAAACCGCCGCCTTCGCGCAAGGTCTGCCAGCGACTTTCACTGTTGGACACGGAGGCTCGGTCAGCCTGTTGTACCAAGGCGCGGGCGTTATCGCTGAACAGGTACTGCATCAGGCTGCCCGTGACCAGGCACTGCTGCAATTCTTCGTTGATACCATCGAGTGCCAGGGTCGCCGGCGGCGGCGTTTCCCTGGGGGCGAACTCATCGCCCTGGCCGAACCGCAGGTAATGGGGTTCGTGAAAACCTCCGTTGTCGTAGATCGGCCTGGTGTTGTCGGGCAGCCAGGTCAGGATGCTGGCTTGCATGTCGCCAGGTGCGGCGATCGCGGCCAGCAGGTCGGCGTGGCTGGCGTACTCGTGCAACGGTTGGGCATAGAGCGGGCGAAACAGCAGGTGCGGGCCGCTGCTGACGTCCTGGAACTCAATGATGTACATGTTGCTCACCACGTCCGGTTGGGCGGCGGGGCTGTGCAGCAGCGCCAGATGACGAATCACCACTGCACGGCCGTCGAGTTGCTGCTCGCTGCTGGTGGCCTGCATCAGGCACTCGACCATGCGTGCGCCCACGGGCGTCACACCGGCTTCGCGCTTGAGGCTCAACTCCAGCGCCAATAGCGGCAGTTGTACCGACAGGTGTTCAGCGAACAGCGTTTCCTGGGCGCGGGCCTTGGCCGTATCGCTGAGCAACTGGTCCTTGAGGTAATGGGGGTAATGCTGGCCGATATCCACTCGCTCAACCAGGGCGATAACGTAGGCCGGTGTCAGCCACGCCGGTAAGGGGGTGCCCTGGCGATGGGCGAGGGTGAACTCGCCGCTGGGACGACCACTCAGGTTTCTGATGGCCAGCTCCGTGAGGCTCATGCGCACGTGCTCGACAATCCCGGCACCACCCGGGTAACCGGCGGCAACCACGAACGTCAGCTGCACATCATCCGGGTTAAGCCCCTGTGTCGGGATCTGGTCTGGACCGTTGCCGACGGCTGTTTCACGGCCCATTTCGCGTTGTAGGGCCGCAACGGTAAAACGTTGGATGTCTTCAATGTCGGTGGCAAGGGCCGGGTCCTGTGCGCGTTGTTTCAGGCCCGCCAGGGCCAAGGTGTAATGGCGGTAGCGGGCACGGTCGGCGGGGCTGGCGCCACGCAGATTCTGCGGTAGCTGCGCACGCACGCTGGCGAGTGTTTGCGCAGGGGCTTGCAGGGCGTCGAGAAAGCACAGCCCTGGGTCGGTGATTTCCAGGTACAGCGTGTGCAGCGTCTGCAGGTCTTGGCCGAGTGGCAGTTGCAGGGCGCCCAGGCGCGTCAGTTGCTGGTTCAGAATCATCGACGCCTGGTGGTCGAAGATGGAGCCTTCGGGTTCGTAACGATTACAGGTAATCGTGCTGGCCTGGTAGTGCGCCGCCAGGCGCTCGCCCCAGGCCTGCAAGAGCGCGTCCATTGAGGCAAAGGATTCGACTTGCCCGTTCGGCGCACACAAAAGGGCCGGCGCCACGCCGTTGATGGCGCGGGTCAGCACCATGTGTTCGGTCAGTTGGCGATCGGCCTGGCCATTGCTGCTCAGCGTGGTCTCAAGCCCATAGGCGAGCACGCTGTGGTCGCCGTGTTTGGCCAGGCGTTGTGCACGGTCCGGGGTGGTGATGAGTTGGTCCAGGGTTTGCCAGGCGGCCTCGTCCAGTTCCGGCTGGCGCAGGGTGCTGGCGCGCAAGGTGCTCCTGAGCATGTCGCTGAGCCAGCGCCAGCGGCTGACTGTTGTGTCTGACGGGGCATTCCAGTACTCGGCCAATGCGTCTTGCAGGGCAATGGGCAGGGTGGGCGGCAGCGTCTTGATCAGCGCCTCAATGACTTTCATGTCCGGCCCAGGCGTCTCGGTGCCGGGTAGCTTGAGGCGCTTGGGCGGGACATCCGACAGGTAGTAGGGCAGATGGTCGACTTCGTTGAAGTCCAGTGGTCCACCTTCGGCCAGGTAGCGCTGGATAACCGTCATCAAGGGGGCCAGGGTCCAGCCACCTTTCCCGGTGGGGGTTGCCAGGCGTGTGCGCGACAGATCGATGATCAAGTCGGGGTATGTTTCGGCAATGGCTGCGCCGAGTAAGGGTTGGATCACCGCCTCCAGGGAGGGGCGACTGGCAAATTGGGCACTGACGGCCTGGGCGGTCAGCGCATGAGTAGTGGGTGTTGCGTGCATCGACATAAAAATCCTTTTTATGGGCGGTCAGCCCCACGCGGGGTTTATTCAGGTATCAGGACGAGGAACAGTTGTTGGTCCAGCGGCCGGTTGATGGGGCTGTAGAGGTCATTGACGATCACGTGGCTGTCCGGGCCTGCCTTGGCGATCAGGTCCTTGAAGGTGGTGAACCGGTGTTCCGGGCGTTTGAGGTGGGCGGCGGTGTAGTCGCCGCGCGGGCTGTCGGCGCTGCTGTAGTGAAAATGCGCGTACCACAGCACGTCGACGCGGTTCTTTTCGCGAATGGCAAACTCCGAGACATAGTCATTCGCGCCAGTGCGCTGCGGGCCATGCACCAGGCCGATATCCACGGCGGCATGGCGACGCAGGTAATCAATGTTTTCCTGGCGCGGACGCTGGGCCTTGTAGCCTTCTATGCAGTGTTGCTCACCCTGACGGCGCAGGTCCGTTGCACGCATGCGCAGGCGCTCCAGGGCCTGGGGGACATCAGGCTTATCCAGGTGATGGGCCTGGATTTCATCGGCAATCGCCTCGATTTTCCTGGCTTGGTGGCCGAACATGTCATTCCAGTCTTGTGGGTTGACGTCGTCACGGCGCTGCGGGTCGGCCAGTTTGCGTTTCTGAAACTCGATGGATTTTTCCAGGGCGGTGATTTGATCGATCAGCCGCTGAGCTTCCGTACGCAGGGTCGCCAGGGCTCGCTGGCGTGGCACGGGTGCCGGGCGCTGCGGCGGTGCGTCGACGATTTCCACCCAGCCTTCATGGGGATGCTCCATGAACCGCGCGCTGATTTCGTCGGTCAGCGGGTTTTTGACCACAATGGTTGGAAAGGGCATCTCGGCGTCGGGGGGCAGCAGGTTGCCCACCAGTGTTCCTTTGTCCCGCGACCGGAACACGCGCTTGGTCGGGGATGGCAGTTGCGCTGGTTTGAAACGCACGAACTGGGCAGGCAGGAATTCATCCTCGCGCAGTACATCCGCCAGGTCTGTCTCGGCTGCGGCGCGCAGGGTTTCCAGGCGCTCGATCAACAGCGGCATATAGCGCGGACGCAGCAGTGTCGAGTCCAGTTCCATCAGCATGCGGTAGGCCTGCAGGCGCCGGCTGTAATGCTCGATCACATTCACCAACACCTCTTTGCGCTCGGCAGAGGTGAAGCCTTGGGTGGTCAACAGGTCGATGTACGAGTGCTCTACGGAGACCTGAGGGAAGTGCAAGGTCTCCAGCCGCGCCATAAAGTATTCTTCCTGGGCGGTGGCTGGCTCCCTCAGCTCATCAATGCTCAACGCCGCCAGCAGGTCGAGCGGCTCGACAATGGCACAGAGGCGGTTGTAGAAGCGCCGATGGGGCATGGCATTGAGGAACTTCAGGCGCTCTGCCGGCCCGGTCTTGAGGCGGTTCGCCATCTCTTCCAACGTCATGTCGATAGCAATCAGGGACTCGGCATGGCGCTCGGAGGTGGCAAAGTGCATTTCAGTCATATCGAGCAACCGCTGATTGGCCGGCTCGTCGCGCTCCATCCGCAACAGGTCGTTCATCAGCTCGCCCCGATCAGACACAAACGTGGCGGTGTGCAGTGACGCCAGGAAGCTGACATCCACCTCCTGCGCCGCCAGCAGGGTTTGGTACTGTTCAAGGCAACTGGACTCATAATCGAACTTGCCATCGGCCGCCTTGACCTGCGCGTAGGCGTCGATTATCGCGCGGCGATTTTGCTGTAACTGCTCGGTGACCGGGGCGTACTTTTCATAGGCCACGAGAAAGTGCAAGCGAGCCCGGGTCCTGTTACGCGCCTCAACGGCGTGGGCGCTGACGGCTGACGGGTCATTAGGGGACAGGCGCAGGCGTTGCATTGCATGGGCCAACTCGCGGTCGCGCACTTCAAATTGTTTCTTGGTTGCCGTCACGGTGTCGAAGAAATGGGCGGTTTGGTCAATTTGTTCAAGGATTTGGCTTTCCAGGCGAGTGACCTTCAGCCACGCCTCTGCACGTTGCTGTTCAATTTGCGCCAACTTGGCCTTGAGTCGGTTTTTCGGCCCCCCTCCACGCAGTTTGAGACCCAGGTCCAAGGCCCAGCGTCCTTGCCCGTCGTAGCTGAGCTTAAAGCCTGGGTGCAGGTTTTTTTGTGGATTGACGATGAACACTTCGCCTGCGTCGGGAACGATGCTGACCTGGAACAGCAGGCCGGCTACCGAGGCATGCCACTGCTGACCAATGCGGTACAACCCTTTGAAGGCACCCAACTCGACCGGAGAGGGAGCGGGCACCGGCCAGGCTACGTGGTGCTCGAGCAACGCGTTGAACAGACGGCGTCGGGAACCGTCACGCGCGGTGGAGTGGATGAAGTCCACCTCGGTACGATCACTCGCAGGCGGCTCGGACGGCAGGCCAACCGGGCCTTGTTCAATCTTTGGCGCAACGTGTGCAGACGGCGTGGGAGGTCGTCGCAGCAAGGTACTCAAGGCCTTGGACACGGGCGGTTTGGCTGGGGTGAAAGCGGGCTCGATTGATGGATGTTGCGCCGACGCCCTGTGTATCAGTAACAGGCCGATATTGAGCAGGACATCGACCCAGGCCAGTTCGCGTGCGACCGGGTCATCGCCGTGCAAGGCCTCCAGGTCATGTTGCAGGCTGACGGCCAGTTGTACCATCCAGCCCGCGACCATGGCGGGGCCGCGCAGCAACGGCAGCAATAGTGCGTTGAACAGCAGCCAGCCACCCTCCAGCAAAATCGCCCAGCGGCTTTCGGCGTTGGACACGGCGTCACGGTCGGCCAGGTCGACCAGCGCCCGCGCGTTGCTGCCGTACAGGTATTGGGTCAGGTTGCCAGCGGCCAACGACTGGGCGAGAGACCCCAGCACTGCAACCCCGTTGCTATCGTCCGCCAACTGCGCGGGTGCCGGTGCCGGCCATTGCACGGTGTCGTCGCCCTGGCCAAAACGGATGATATGCGGGCTGACAAAGCCATTGTTGCTGTAGATCGGCCGGGCGTGGTCGGGTAGCCAACTGAGCACACTGTCTTGCAGGGGGCCAGGCTCAGCAATGGCGCCCAACAGCGCGTCACGGCTCGCAAACTGGCGTAGCGAGTCCGGATACAGCGGCCGGTAGAGGATATGTGGACCGACCTGACGGTCCGACGCCTCGATAATGAACATGTTGTTGACCACATCCGGCTTGGAATGCGGTGTGCGGTGGAAGGCCAGGGCGTGAATCACAATGCTCAGGTCGTCGACCACCCGGTCCGCGGCGCTGCGCTGCATCAACGCCTGCACATAACGGTAGCCTTGCCAGGTCATGCCATGCTCGCCCCGTATCTTGTGCTCCAGGGCCTGCAGTGGCAGGCGCACGCGCAATGCTTGGTCGAACAACGCTTCACGGCGTTGGGCTTCACTGTCGTTGCCCAACAACAGGGCCCTGAGGGTGGTGGGGTAGCGTTCGCCGATATTGGTGCGAGCGATCAGCCCCTGGGTGCTGGTGAACAGGCCTTTTTCTCCCAGCAGGTAGTCGGCGTTCATCCAGGCCGGTATCGTCGCGCCGGATTTGGAGCGCAGGGTCAGGCTTCCCTGGGGCGCGGCCGCCAGGTTCTTGATCGCCAATTGCGTCAGGCTCATGGACACGGGCGTGAGGTAGCCGCTGCCCAGGTCGCCGACGGGTACATGGAAGGTCAATTCAAGGTCGTCCGGATCAATCGTCGTGACCTCGGGATGATCGGCGTGGATCTGTTCGAGCAAGGTATTGCGCGTGAAGTCATGCAGGTTCTCGACGCCATCCAGAAACGAAGCCCCCGCTGTTTGCCGGTGTACGCGTGCCAATTCAGCCAGCTGTTGGCGGTAGGCAAAACGATCACCGGGTGTCGCTGTTTGCAGCCACACGGGAAGGTTCGCCTGGAGGGTGTGCTCAAAGGTCGGGCTCGGCGCCGGGGCCTGGATGAACCAGGGCGTGGGGTCTGTGGTGTCGGCAATGCGCTGTTCCAAGGCGTTCAGGCCGTCGCTGGCCGGCAGCACGACGGTGCCGAGCGCTTCCAGTTGTTGGTTAAGCAGCAAGGCCGCGAGGGTGTCGAAGCTATTGCCATCGGGCTCATAACGTTTGATGGTCACGCTGTCGGCCAGCACCTGGCGCGACAGGTCCCGCCCCCGCGCCTGGGTGAAGGCTTCAAGGGAATCATGGAACTCCAATGTGCCGTTGCTGCGGTACAGCATGACGTTTTGTGCCTGCACCACCAGCAATTCGGGTTCCATGATGTTGGCGGTGTGGCTGCCCTGGACGATGCTCGTTTCCAGGCAATAGGCATGCACCCCGCCTTGCACCGGCGTCGGGCGCGTTCTTTGGTCCGGGTAAGCGGTCAAGTGGTGCAGGGCTGTTTGTTGTTGCTGGTATTGGGTCGGTAACAGGCTGGCGGTGCTGCTCAAGCCTGTGGCCAACAGGTCGCCCAGCCATTGCCAGCGGATAGGGCCGGTGTCGCCCGGCTGGTTCCAGTAATCTGTCAGAGCGTCCTGGAATACCGTCATCAGGGTGGGTGTCAGGTCGAGGATTTTTGCCTTGATCAGTTGCAAATCCGGCTCTCTGATCGCTTCGGCCTCATAGGTCAGGGGATGGGGCGCTCGGTTGGTCAGGAAGCAGCGGCGCCCGTCGATGACCGTGTCCGTGTCTAACAGCGTACCGCTGCCCACGTAATCGAGCGCCACATCCAGCAAGCGCTTAAGGTCCCAGCCCCCGACCAGGTTAGGGACCGCTAGCCGGGTAAGCTGCACGTCAAGGTCCAGCGGCGGGTATTGCTCTTTGATCGCTTTTTGCAGCATTTGCCCGAACACCGCTCTCAGGCTCGGGCGCGAGGCGAACTGACGGCTGACCGCCTGGGCCGGGGCGTCGCTGTGTTGGGTAAAGGTCGGGGGTGTGGGCGGCAGCGGGGGGGGGCGTAGTTGGCATAGCAGATTCCATTCCGTGGCTGAAGAAGTGTCGTATCGGCCCAAGCATGGCGACTGGTTGGCGGGGAAAGGTGGTAGTCGATTACCGCAAGAGGGGAAACGCGCGCGAGATTGGCCTATCATCAGCGTCTTTATGAACTGATGAATGATCCTGATGACTGCCGACAACCTGAAAACCGTCCTTGAAGCCAGCGATATGCTTGAAATCGACGGGCTGCACGCCTTCGACTTCCAGCTCGCTGATGAAAAGCTGCTGATCACCGCCATGGACGGCCGTGCCGAAAAACGCTGGAGCTTCAGCACGGCGCAGGTGCAGGCCGCCACCTTCGACGAGCCCTTGCAAAGTTGGACCCTGACCGGTGAGTCGGGCGAGCACCGCCTGATCTGCATGAGCGCGTTCACCGGCAACAATAACGATGAGGACCCAGCCGATGATGATGCGTAAATTCTGGCCGCTGCTGATGGCCGGCAGTGTCGGTGCGATGTCGGTACACGCCGCACCGGCTGACACCTACGAGCTGTTGGTCGGCAGCTACACCGCCGGTACCAGCGAAGGCATTTACCGCGTGCAGTTCGACAGCCGCACCGGCCAATTCCAGGGCGCGCCGGTACTGGCGGCCAAGGCAGCTAACCCATCGTGGCTGACGGTCTCGAAGGATCAGAAACACCTGTTTGTGGTCAACGAAAACGGCCCAGGGCAGAAAGACGCAGTGGGGCGTGTGAGCAGTTACAGCATTGACCCGCAGAGCCACCAGTTGACCTTGATCAACCAGGTCCAGAGCCTGGGCAACGAGCCCACCCACTCCAGCGTCGCCGCTGATGGGCGCTACCTGTTCGTCGCCAACTATTCGGTGCTGCAAGATCCGGGCGGCAGCCTGGCGATCCTGCCGGTGGACGCCACCGGCAAGCTGTCGGCGCCCGTGCAGTTGAGCGGGCACCCCGCCAGCCGCGTGAACCCCGAGCGCCAGGCGTCCAACCATGTGCACTCGGTGGTGTCGTCGCCGGATGGCAAGTACGTGTTTGTGCAGGACTTGGGTGCCGACAAGGTGTTTGCCTACCGTTATGACCCCAAGGCCAACCACGAACTGCCGTTGACCCCGGCCAACCCGGCCTCGGTGCAATTGCCTCCAGGCAGCGGCCCGCGTCACTTGCTGTTCAGCGCAGATGGCAAGCATGCCTGGCTGACCACCGAGATGAGCGCCCAGGTCGCGGTGTTCGATTACCACGACGGTACGCTCACACAGACCCAGTTGCTGGACTATGCGCCGGGGCAGCCGGTGTCGGACAAAGCCGGCGCGGCGCTGCACGCGTCAAGCGATGGCAAGTTCCTCTACGTGAGCAATCGTGGCACGGCCAATCAGATCCTGGTGTTCAGCATCGACCCGGCCACTGCGCACCTCAAGCAGGTGCAGCAGCGCTCGGTGGAAGGCGATCACCCGCGAGAGTTCAGCCTGGACCCGAGCGGCAAGTTCCTGCTGATCGCCAACCAGAAGAGTAACGAAATCGTGGTGGTCGAACGTGACCCCAAGACCGGCCTGCTGGGTAAAACCGTGCAGAAATTGCCGATCGATGCGCCCAGCGACCTCAAGTTCCTGGTGCGTCAATAAGCCACAGGCCCCGCCATGCGGGGCCTGACCCTTAGTATTAATTGTATTAATAGCGGCTACTGTTTCAAAGCATTTCTAAGGTTCAACCCTCGGGCGTAAGTTGGGTTCCAAGGCCTTCCCCGGCCACCCAACCGAACGAACACAAGGGTTACCGACATGAACTTGAATCTCTTCTCCATCATCGCCGCCTCCGCCGTTTCCGCCACCGTGGCCCTGCCTGCCGCCGCCAGCGTGGAAGTCAGCGGCAAAAAATCCAGCACCAGCGCCTACACCCAGAAATACCTGCAACAGAGCGCCAACTTCTACGCCGCCCTGGATCACAAGACCCAGCAATGAGCGCTGATTGACCCTGCACACAAGCAGACGCCAAACCACTGGAACGTAAACGCGCGTTCGAGTGGTTTGGCGTTTGTGCAGCTGTCGAAGAAAAAAATGAGGTAATGGCGCATTGCCATGTGTTTAAATTGACGCTTAAATATTGACGCGCTCTTTCATGGAATCGACAGCATGGCACTTCGACTCGCCGCACTTATCCTCGCCCTTTATTCCACCCCGATCCTGTCATCCGCGCAGTTGACGGACGGCGAACCGGAGATCGCTCGCGAGCGGTTGTTGAGTCTGATCGAAGGCTAAGCCTTCGCCATCACGCCGATAAACAGGGGCGATTGCAGGAAGTCTTCCAACCAGCGTTGCAACGCTTTGTACGGCGTACCGGCAAACCATTCGCGGTCCACGTGGGCAAACTGCCGTATAAACGGCGCAAGCGCCATGTCCGCCAGGCCAGGGTGGTCGGCCAGCAGATAGGCGCGCTGGGCCAGCAACCCCTCGAGCTTCTGCAAGAACACCTCGCCTTCGGCTCGATAGTGTTCCACCGGCTGCTCGGGATAGCGCTCGGGGTACTTGTATCGATTCAAGTGATGTTTAAAGGTTGAATCGTTCTCGGCGATCAGCTCAAGTACCGCTGGATCGCCCTGCAATAACCAGTTATCCGGATCATGCCGGGCCAAGGCCCATTGCATGATCGCCAGGCTCTCGTCGATCACCACGCCATCCGCCACCAGCACCGGCACCGTGCCCTTGGGCGACAGTGCCAGCATCTCCGCCGGCTTGGCCTTGAGGCTCACCTCGACAATCCGCACCGCCACCCCCGAGTAGCGCAGCGCCAGGCGTGCGCGCATCGCATAGGGGCAGCGCCGGAACGAATACAGCAGCGCCTCGCTCACTTGACCTCCAGGGTGCTCAAGCCATTGCCCTGGCGCTTGACCTGGATCTGCACCGGAATGCGCTCGTGCATTTCCTGTACGTGGGAGATCACCGCCACCTTGCGCCCCTGGGCCTGCAAGCCGTCGAGGGCGTCCATGGCCAATTGCAGGGACTCGGGGTCGAGGCTGCCAAAGCCTTCGTCGATAAACAGCGATTCGATCTTCAAGGTGCTGGACGCCATCGACGCCAGGCCCAGGGCCAAGGCCAGGGACACCAGGAACGTCTCGCCGCCGGACAACGAATGCACCGAGCGCAGTTCATCGCCCATTTCCGTGTCCATCACCAGCAGGCCCAACATGCTGCCGCCGCGCTTGAGACGGTAGCGGCGCACCAGTTGGCGCAGTTGCACGTTGGCGTGGTGCACCAGCAGGTCGAGGTTGTAGGCCTGGGCAATCTTGCGGAAGGTATCGCCGGTGGCCGAGCCGATCAGTGCGTTCAGGCGTGCCCAGCGTTGCCACTCGTCATAGGCCTTGGCGATCTGTTCGGCCAGGGCACTGTTGGCGTCCTGGCGACGCTGGTCTTCGGACTGGCGCGCGCGCAGTTCGGCGCAGTGTTTTTCGCCGTCGGCCAAGTGTTGATTGAGCGCAGCCAGGGCGCCGTCGAGTTGTTCGGCGTCCAGGTTGCCGTTGTGCAGGGCCTGGTGTTCGGCGAGGCGTTGTTCGCGTTCCTGCAGCAATACCTTGGCTTGCTCGACGGCTTTTTCGCTGCTGTGCAGATGCTCGCGCAGCGTGGCGATGTGTGTGTCATCGAACGCCAGCAGACGCGCCAGGCCCTCGTCATCCAGCTCTGGGTGCAGGGCGCGCCATTCGTGGGTGCGGGTCTGGAGGGCCTGCTGCTCGGCTTCAAGGGATTGCCGGCGCTCCTGCCGGGCCTTGAGGTCGGCGGCCAGCTGGATCAGTTGGTTGCAGATGTCCTGCAACTGCTGGTTGGCGTCCGTCTCGCTCTGGCGTGCCTGCACCACGGCCTGTTCCAGTTGTTGTTGCCAGTGTTCGGCGCTGGCGTGCTCGCCCAGCAAGGCCCCGAGTTTTTCCTGGGCGGCCTGTCGCTGCGCGGCCAACTCGGTAAATTGCTGGTTCAGGGCCTCGAGCTGCTGTTGGCGATGCTGCTGGTGCGTGTGCTCTTTCTCGATGGCCTGCTGGCGTTCCTGCTGCTCGGCCAACTCATCCTTCTGATGGCCCAGTTGTTCAAGGCGTTGGCTGACCTGCTGGTCCAACTGCATAAAGGTCGCGGCCGGGTCGCTGCGCAAGCCTTCCAGGGTGTCGGCGGGGAGCAGGTTGGCGAAGGCGTTGAGTTCTTCGTCGAGGCGCTCGCGGTCGTTGGACAGCTCGCGCTGTTGATCCAGCATTAATTGGCGGGTCTGCTGGCTACTGTCCTGAGCGGCTTGCAGTTGTTGCTGCAAGCGCCCGGCGTTTTGCTGCAGGTTGAGCAGGGCGGCCTGGCGCTGTTCGTCCTGGGTGATGCTTTGGGTCAGTTGGCTGAGTTGCTGGGCCAACCAATGGCTGCGTTTGGCTGCGTCCTGATTGAACAGCGAGGCCGCCAGTGGGTGTGCGTCCAGGCTGGGCTGGAGCGCCTGCTGTTGGGTGACCAGGTGTTCCTGTTGTTGCAGGAATTCTTTCTGCTGGGCGATCAGGCCGCCGACTTCACCGCGCAGTTCGGTGAGTTTTTCCTTGAGGGTATCGACCGCTTTCTGCGCCGTGGCCTCTTCGTTGTCGTCGTGGCGCCCGAGGCTCTGCAGCAGGGCTTCGGGCTGGTGGTACGGGTGTTCATGGCTGCCGCACACCGGGCAGGGCTGGCCGTCCTGCAATTGTTCGCGCAATTCCTCGACGCTGGCGCTGCGGGCCAGGCGCTGGCGCTCCAAGAGTTGCTTGGTCACCGTCAGGGTCTGTTCAGCCACGGCCAGCTCGGCCTTGGTTTGCAGGCCGGTCTGGTTCAGTTGGTCGCGTTGCTGGGCGGCATCGGCGAGCTTTTGCGTGAGGGCAACGGCTTGCTGCTCCAGTTGCTGCTGGCTGTCCCACAGGCGTGACAGGTCTTCGAAGGCGCGCTGCTGCTTGCGATTGTCCTGCAACAGGCTGGCCAGCAGTTGCACCTGTTCGGCCACGGCATGGGGTTCGGCGCCGGCTTCTTGATACAGCAGGTCGAGGGCTTCGCGTTGCTGGGCAAATTTTTCTGCGGCGCTGGTAGCACGCTGTTCAAGTTGTGGCAGTTCGGCCTGGCCTTTTTTCAGGCGATTTCCGATCAGCATCAACTGTTGCAAGCGATCGCGGTAGGCGTTCCAGGCATCGCTGAGCGGGGCGAGGGCGCTGCTGCGTTCAAGTTCGGCGGCCAGGCGTTGCAAGCGCTCGGCAACGTGGGCGTGTCTGTCCTGCAAACCCTTGAGCAGCGTCTGGCCTTCGGCACAGGCGGCTTCGTGTTGCTGTTTTTCCTCGTTGCGCTTGGCCAGGTCTCTGGTCAGGTGGGCAAGGGTGTTTTGTGCTTCAAAGGCCTGGCGCAGCAACGGCACCGCATCGCCCTGGGCCTTGAGCGCTTCGGCCAGTGCCGCCTGGGCGGATGCCTGCTGCTGTTGGGCCTGCGCCTGGCGGGTATGCAATTCGGCCTGTTGCTCGATGTGCGCCTGAATCTGCGTAGCCAGCGGTGTGAGCAAGGTGTCGAGTTCGGCCTGGCGCGCAAACTGATGCCGCTGCGGCGCCAATTGGTCCAGGCGGCTCAGGTCTTGGCGCTGTGCATCCTGGCTGTCCCAATCGGCCTGTGCGCGCTGGAGCTGCTCGGTGGCACTGCGCTGGCGGTCCTGCCATTCGCGCAGTTCCTTGAGCCAGGTGTGCTGCAACTCCAACTGCTTGAGCTGCGCCTGCTGGGTCTTGAGCTGCTGCTGGGCCGCGTCGAATTGCTGGTCCAGTTCGGCGCGCGCTTCAGGGGCCAGGGGCACTACGCCGGTAGCCTGGTCCTGCAGGTGTTTGTGCGTATCCTTGGCCTCCTTGGCCTTGTCGAATGCGCGGCGGCCGAGCTGGGTGTACAGCGCGGTGTCGGTGAGCTTTTCCAGCAGTTCGCTGCGCTCATTGTCGTTGGCCTTGAGGAAGGCGCTGAACTCGCTTTGCGCCAGCAACACCGCGCGGGTGAACTGCTCGAAGTTCAGGCCCAGGGCCAGTTCCAGCTGGGTTTTGTATTCGGTCTTCTGGCTGGCCAGCAGTTGGTCGCTGTCCAGGTCGATCAGGCTCTGCCGACTGTTCTGCAATTTGCCGCTGGCCTTGTCGCGGGCGCGATTGGCTTCCCAGCGCGCCCGGTAGCGACGGCCGCTGACACCGACAAAGTCCACTTCGGCGTAGCCGCCACCGGTGCCACGCCGGATCAGGGTGCGTGGATCGCCGATGGAAATATCGCTGTCGGCATCCGGCATCTTGGCCTGGCCGGTATCGCCCAGGCGTGGCACGGCGCCAAACAGCGCCAGGCACAGGGCATCGAGCAGGGTGCTTTTACCGGCGCCGGTCGGCCCGGTAATCGCGAACAGCCCGGCACTGGCCAGGGGCTCGGCAGTAAAGTCGATCTCGAACGGCCCGGCCAGGGAGGCGAGGTTTTTCAGGCGGATGGCAAGAATCTTCATGGCTGTTCACCTGCCTGTTGCACTTCCTGGAGCAGCACGGCGAAATCCTTCAAGGTCTGTTCATCCACTTCACTGCCGTAGCTGTCCTGCCAGGCACGGCTGAACAGCTCTTGCGGCGAGAGTTGATCGAGTTCGATAAAGCGCTCTTCGTCATGGGCATCACTGCCACGTTTACCCGCGTACTCGGCGGCGATACGCACCAGGCGCACGGCCTTGCTTTGTAGGGCGGTTTCGATCTGCTGGCGCAGGTCGGGCTGGGGCTCGTCCAGAAGTACGCGCACTTCCAGCCAGGGATGGCGCTGGGTTTCGGCGAGCAGGTCGATATCGGGCAGCTCTGCCAGCTGTTTAAGAATATCCGCCAGCGGCGCGGCTTCCAGGCGTTGCAGGTCGACCGAGCGGGGAATCAGCAGCGGTTCGACGCTCACCAGGCATTGGCCCTGGAACGTCACATCGAGAATCTGGTGCTTGTAGCCGATTTCGGAAAACGACAGTGGAATCGGTGAGCCGCTGTAGCGAATGCGCTCTTCGCCATTGACCTTTTGCGGCTTGTGCAAATGGCCGAGGGCCACATAGCCCACACTCTTGTCGAACAGTGTGGCCGGCAGCGCCTCGGCGTTGCCGATGATCAGGCTGCGCTCGGAGTCTTCCGACACCGAACCACCGGCCATGTGCGCATGGCTGATGGCAATCAGCGCCTGGCCTTTTTTGCGTTTGGCGTTGGCGGCGGCGATCAGCCATTCATGTACCTGGCCGATACCCTGCAGGTAGTCATCACCCAGGTGGGCACCGGTGACTTCCGCCGGGCGCAGGAACGGCAGCGCCAGGCACCACGCGGCGACCTTGCCCTTGGCATCCGGCAGGGGAATCAGCAGGCGCTCGGCGTCCAGCTGGCCGTCGTCCAGCCACAGCACGCGGCCCAGCGCATGGGTGCGCAGGCGCCGCATCAACGGCGCGGGCAGCTCGATGCGCGAGCCGGAGTCGTGGTTGCCGGCGATCATTACGATGGTCAGCGTCGGGTTTTGTTCGTGGGCGCTGATGATGAAATCGTACAGACGCTCCTGGGCCTTGAGCGGCGGGTTGACGGTGTCGAAGATATCGCCGGCGATCAACAGCACATCGGGTTGCTGGGCCGCGATCTGGCGCAGCAGCCACTCGAGGAAGCAGGCGTGTTCGAAGTCGCGTTCCTGGCCGTGGAGGTTTTGGCCCAGGTGCCAGTCGGAGGTGTGGAACAGACGCAAGGCGAACTCCGTAGAGGAAAAGAGGATGAATGGCCGCCGAAAACAAAGCAGGGCGATAAAGCTGGAGAGTTTACCTGTAAATACCCTGTTACCAGGCGCGCTTGGAACTGACCGCTGATGAACATGCACTCAAAACAGGTCCCACCTGAAGGTGGGATACCTATGAACTGTTTGAAGGATAAATTGAATATGAGTGCAATTAATCCCGGTGGTGATCACCTTCTTTACTCGTTCACCTTACCTCCCGTACATCATCAGTCGCCGGAAAAAAAAAGCGAGCCAAAGGAAGCACCAATGAATCCCAGGGATTGGCTTGAAAGTGTGACCAATGAAAAGCGCGATCCAAAACTGGCTGAGGCTGGTGCTGATCACGCGCGGTCCATGGTCATGTGGTTCGAGTCCGGAAAACCCACATAAGGAGCCGATGCAGGAGTGCTCATCGGCATTGTCTGCCAATCAGCAAGGCCTGCTTTAACGCCTTTAGACGGTGGATGTCCTTTGATTGATTATTTCCACGCCCCACGCGGGAATATTCAAAGGAGGGCGTCCACCCTGGATGCGGCCCGCCGCTCCGTCGGCGAGGCTATTGGCGCTGCTGATCAAATGCACGTCCTGCAATTTTAACGAACTATGGATTGCTGGCCTTTAACAATACAGGTCCCCCAGGCAGCACAAGTCAAATCTGGGAGGGCTTATTTGGGATACAGCGGCGGCAAACTGGTGGTGTCCGTCGCCGGGCCCTGCTCGCGCTCGGCCATGGGGATGGCCTTGACCGCACGCCACAGCTCTTCGCCCAGCCAGTATTGACCGCTTTCGCTGTACAGCGCGCCATTGAGCCCATCCAATGCATCCGACAACGGCACGAACCGTGCCGCCATATCCGCCAACGTTTCCGGCTGTTGCCGCGCCCAGGCATCCAGCGCCTGGCGGGTGGCCTGGGGGTCGTTGGCCTGGGTGGCACGCTTGAGGTCGTCGAGCAGGGTGCGCGGGCTCGGGCCGGTTTGCGTGGCGCGCAGTACCGCCGGTTGCCGACGGGCCCGCCACCACAGGCCGAAGCCCAGCAGGGTGGTGCAGGCCAGGAGCAGGGTGCTGAGTTGCCACAGCCACAGGCGGCTGTCGTCCGGTGCGGTGATGATGGTTGGGGTGGCCGGCGTGTCCACCGCCAGGCTGGGGTTGTTGGCCACTTGCAGGGTGCGGGCCGGCAGGCTGGTGCGTTCCAGATGGTCCTCGTGGGTGTTCCACCACACCACCTCGACGGCAGGCAGTTCCAGGGCGCCGACCCGGTTGGGCACCAGGGCCTCACGGTCCTCGCGACTGCCGATCAGGCCACGGTCACTGGTCTGGTTGCCGAGCACCGGCTGGTCCGGGTAGCGGCGCAGGCCGTTGATGTCGGTGCTGGGCAGGGCCGGCAGTTGGGCGCTGGACAGGCCCTCGGCCTTGACGGTCAGGCTGCGGGTCAGGGAGTCGCCGACTTGTACATGTTCCGGCTCCGGGTTCCAGCTCTCGGTGAGCGTGAGGCTGCGGGCCGGCAGCCAGGGGGCATCGACGGGGTACAGCGCAGGCTTGGGCTTGACCGCCAGTGGCAGCGCCGCCGAACTCACATGGATCAGCTTGCCGGGCTTGGTGCCCTGCAGTGTGTTTTCCTGGGGCGGACGCGACTCCACCAGCGTGGCGCTGAATGTCTGCGCGGGAATCTCCAGGGTGCCGCTGTGCTGCGGGTAGATCGCGTAGCGGGTTTCGATCACGCCATGGCGGATGCTGTTGATGACCTTTTCATAGGTGCGCGACTCGCCCAACTGTTCGACACGGGCATCGGGGATCTGCAACGGCGTCAAGCTGCTGTCGTCATACAGCGACACCGAGTGGTACACGCGCACGGTCAACAGTGCCTGGGCCTGGACGTACACGCTGGTCTGGTCGAGGTTGGCTTCGACAAACACCGGGGCCAGTTCGGCGTTGGTGTCCTGGCTGGTGGTTTCCAGCACTTGCAGGCTGATCGGCTGGGTCGTGTACTCACCCACTTGCAGCGGCGGAATCACCACCGTGCCGTTCTGTTTGGGCAGCAGGGTAATGATCCAGCGGGTGGTCGCATGGTTATCGCCACCCAACGTCGTAAGTTGGTTGAGCTGGCGCGTGCCACTGACTTCGAATTGCGCATCCAGGGGCGACAGGTCGGGCTTGCCGAACTGGGTGACATCGCTGGATTCCACCGTCAGTTCCACCGTTTCCCCGGAATTGAGACGGTTGCGGTCGACGCTGGCGACCAGGCTGGCCGCCTGGGCGTGGCCTGCCGACAACGCGAGCAGAAGCAGAAGGGTGGTGCGGCGGCTCATCGAGTCTTGTCCTGATGCTGTTGCTGTTCGTACCAGAATTTGCGTCGCAGCAGTTCGCCGGGATTGTCCGGGATCTCCTGCAGCCATTGTTCCAGGGCCTGGCGGTGTTCACCGTCGAGGTTGGCGTCGGCAGCAAGCAGCGGCGGGGTGGTGGTGTGCTCATCGCCCAACTCGCTGCCCGGCACGTCGTTGCCAGCGGCTGGCGGCGGGGTGCCGGCCTGGGTATCGCCGCTGCCGGCTTCGCCCTGGCCCTGGGACGACTGCTCGCCACCTGTGGCATTTCGCCCAGTGGCGCCCGGTTGCGCAGTTTGGCCGGGTTGGGTGGTTTCGTCATCCTCGTTTTTTGCCTGCGTTTGCGGCTCGGGTTCTGTCTGTTCCTGGATCAGGGCTTCTACCAGGGCCTTGTTTTTCAGTGCCGGTTGCAGGTCGGGCTGGGCTTCCAGGGCTTGTTCGTAGGCGTCGATGGCCGCTTCGAGTTCACCGGACCTGGCCAGGGCGTTGCCGCGATTGTAGTGGGAATAGGCGTCATTGCCCTCGGCAAACCGCTTGATGGCCTCGGCATAGTTGCCGGCCGCGTACAGGGCGACGCCTTGCCACTGCGGATCCTGGAAGTGCTCTGCGGCCTCGGCGGGGCGTTTCTGCTTGAGCAGGTATTGGCCTTGCTGGTCCGGCCGCAGCCACAAATCCTGGAATTCAAAGGCATAGCTGGGTTGTGGCACGCCCAACAGCAGAAGCGGTAAAAAGAACAACCAGCCGCGCCGCCCGGCGCAGGCGGCCAGCAGCAACAGCGGCAGCAGCAGCCAGTATCCCTGGTCGGCCCAGGTGTCGAGGTGCAGTAACTGGCCGTCGTTGCGCAGGGCTTGGGGCGGGTCCAGCACGCCGAGCTGGCGCAGGTCTTTATCGTCCAGGCGTGCGGCCCGGTAGCGGCCGCCCATTTCGTTGGCGAAGGCCTTGAGTGTCGGGCTGTCGAGGCGCGGTACCAGGATCGCGCCTTGTTCGTCCTTGAGGAATTCGCCGCTTTCCTGGGTCACCGGCGTACCTTCACGGCTGCCGATGCCCAGGATCGACAGGCTCGGCGCCTGGTTGCCCTGCAGCAGCAGGCGAATGCCCTGGCGTTCCTGTTTGGACAGCGATGAGCCGACCAGCAGCAGGCGACCCTGGCCCAGGCCGCCATGCTTGAGCAGGTCCAGGGCTTTCTCCACCGCCAGGTCGGCGCGGTGGCCGGACTCCGGCATGATCGAGGGGCGCAGGGCGTCGAGCAGGTTGCGGCTGGTGGCCAGGTCGTCCGACAGCGGCACCAGGGTGTGGGCGCTGCCGGCATACACGACGATGGCGGTTTGCGCATCGCTGCGCGCCTGCAACAAGTCATAGAGCTTGCGCCGTGCCTGTTCGAGGCGGTTGGGCGGGCTGTCGGTGGCGAGCATTTCCGGGGTCAGTTCGAGCAGCACCACCAACGGGTCGGAGGGTTTCTGGCTGGTTTGTTCAACCCGTTGCCAGCTGGGACCCAGCAACGCCAGCACCGCCAACAGCCAGGCGAGGCCCAGCAACACCCACGGCGATTTGCTTTCGCGCCCGCTGCCACCGCTGAGCAGTACGGCGTGAAAGGCCGGCGGCAGGATCATCTGCCAGCGCCCGGCGCGCTTTTGCCGATGCCACAGTTGCCACAGCAACCAGCCGAGCAGCGGCAGCAGCAACAGCCACCAGGGACGGAACCAATGCGGCCACAGGGCGATCATCGACGCCTCCGTAGACGCAGGCGTTTAAGGCGCTGGCGCCATTGCGGATGCTGTTGCAGGAAGATTCCCTTGCTCGACAGTTTGTTGAACCCGCGTTGCAGGGCGTTGTTTGGCCAGCGTTCGTGGATCACCAGCAACATGCTCAGGATCAGCGCCAGGGCCAGCGGTCCGCTGTACAGCGCCTGCGCCGGGCGTGCCTGGGTCGGTTGCTGTTCGACGGGCTCGAGCTTGTCCAGTGTCTGCTTGATCGCTTCCAGCTCCTGGCCATCGCGGGCACGGAAGTATTGGCCGCCGGTGGCCTCGGCAATCGCCCTGAGTGCCGGCTCGTCGAGGTCCAGGCTCGGGTTGACGCCAAGGATGCCCAGGGAACCGGTTTGCTCAGGGTCGGCGCCGATGCCGATGGGGTAGATCTTCACCCCTTCTTCGGCCGCCAGGCGCGCGGCGATCAGGGGCGCGATCTGCCCGGCGTTGTTGGCGCCATCGGTGACCAGGATCAGCACGCGGCTTTGCGCAGGCCGCTGACGCAGGCGTTTCAGCGCCAGGCCTATGGCATCGCCAATGGCGGTGTTCTTGCCGGCGATGCCGATGCGCGCCTCATCCAGCCAGGTGCGCACGGTGCGGCGGTCAAAGGTCAGCGGTGCCTGGAGGTAGGCCTGGCTGCCGAACAGGATCAGGCCCACGCGGTCGCCTTCGCGGCCTTCAAGGAAGTCGCCGAGCAGGTGCTTGACCAGGTTCAGGCGGCTGACGTCTTCGTCCTGCCAGTGCATGTCGGGAAAGTCCATGGAGCCGGACACGTCCACCGCCACCAGCAAATCGCGGCCGCTGGCGGCAATCGGCAGTGGCTCGCCCAGCCATTCCGGGCGCGCAGCGGCACTCAGCAGCAGCAGCCACAGCACCACGAAGGGCGCCTGTTGGCGCCAGCCCGGCAGGTTCACCCGCGCACGGCGGCGGGCCAGGCTTTCGAGATCGCCGAGGTAGCTGACTTTAAGGGCGGGCTCGCCGCTGTCGGCCGCCGGCAGGATGAACCGCATCACCCACGGCAAGGGCAACAGGATGAAGATCCACGGCCAGGCGAACTCAAACATGTTTGCGGATCCAGGTGTCGACCGCTTGGGTCAGGCCGGCGATGGCCTTGTCGTCGAGTTTGCATTCGGGTTTGTAGGCACCCTCCACCAGCACCATCCAGCGCGTGAGGCCGGCGGCCGGGCAACGGTTGTCGAGGAATGCCAGCCATTTGCGGCCGTTGAGGGTATGGCTCTGGCTATAGGGATAGTCGTTGCGGCACAGGCGCTTGAGCAGGCCATTGAGCTGTTGCAGCCAGGCACCGGCGGGCGCGCCATCGTAGGGTTTGGGCATCAGCGCCAATTCCGCCAGGGCGGCGATGCGCAGCGGGTCCAGCGGCTGTTCGGCACGGGCCAGGGGGCGTCGAGTCGGCAAGAAGCGGCGCAGCGACCACAACCCCCAACCCAGCAGCGGGATGACCAGCAGCAACAGCCACCAGCCCGGCGCGGGCGGCCAGAAGCCGATGGGCGGCGGGGCGATCAGCGGTTGCAGTTGGTCGAGGCTGCTCATTGCTTTTTAACCGGGCGTTGCGGGTTGAGGTATTCGCGCAGTTGTTCGACCATTTCGCTCTGGGTGCTCAGGGGCATCAGCAGGATCCGCAGTTTCTGCGCGAGCAGTTCCCAACGGGCGATGCGCGCTTCGGCCTGGGCCTTGTAGGCCTGGCGCAAATCGAAGTTCAGCGTATCCAGTTCCAATTGCGCCCCGCGTTGCGCAAAACGCAGCAGCCCGGCGGCGGGGAGGGCGTGGTCCAGCGGGTCGGAGATCGGCAACAGCAGCAAGTCGCAATGGCGTGACAGCAGGCTCAATTGCTGCTCGGCGCCCTCGGTGAGGGCACGTTCGTCGCAGATCACGATTACCAGGCTGCCGGGACGCAGCACTTCGCGGCCACGGCGCAGGGCCATGCCCAGGGCGTCGGCCTCCGGGCGGCTTTCGGTGTCCAGGCTCTGGTTGACGCGCACCAGGCGGTTGAGCAATTGCAGCAGGCTTTGCTTGCTGCGGCGCGGCTTGATTTCGTAGTGCTCGTTGTCGCCGAACACCAGCCCGCCGACGCGGTCGTTGTGCCCTAACGCGGCCCAGCCGATCAGGCTGGCGGCTTGAGCGGCGAGCACCGACTTGAACATCTGCCCCGAGCCGAAAAACAGCCGGCAACTTTGCTCCACCATGATGAAAATCGGCCGTTCGCGTTCTTCGTGGAACAGCTTGGTGTGCGGCTCCTGGGTGCGCGCGGTGACGCGCCAGTCGATGGTACGCACGTCGTCGCCGGCCTGGTACACGCGCACCTGGTCGAAGTCCACACCGCGCCCGCGCAGCTTGGAGTGGTGCAGGCCGATCAGCGGGCTGCGCTGGCTTGGCGTGGAAAACAGCTGCACTTCGCGCACACGGTGGCGCATCTCGATCAGCTCGCTGAGCGTGACGCGCACCCCATCGCTTGCGTTCATCGACTTCAAGCGACGGCAACGACGTCGAGAATGCGTTGCACCACACGGTCCTGGTCAATCCCGGCCGCTTCGGCTTCGAACGACAGGATGATGCGATGACGCAGCACGTCGAACAGCACCGCCTGGATGTCTTCCGGGCTGACAAAGTCGCGACCGGCCAGCCAGGCATGGGCGCGCGCGCAGCGATCCAGGGCGATGGAGCCACGGGGGCTGGCGCCGTAGGCGATCCATTCGGCCATTTCCGGGTCGAACTTGGCCGGGGTGCGCGTGGCCATGACCAGTTGCACCAGGTATTCCTCCACCGCATCGGCCATGTACAGGCCGAGGATTTCCTTGCGCGCGGCAAAGATCGCCTGCTGGCTGACGCGGCGCTCGGGCTTGGTTTCGCCGTTGAGGGCTTCGCCACGGGCTTGTTGCAGGATGCGCCGCTCCACGGTTGCGTCCGGGAAGCCGATCTTGACGTGCATCAGGAACCGGTCGAGTTGGGCTTCGGGCAGCGGGTAGGTGCCTTCCTGCTCAATGGGTTTTTGCGTGGCCATCACCAGGAACAGCGGCGACAGGTCATAGGTGCTGCGCCCCACGCTGACCTGGCGCTCGGCCATCGCTTCGAGCAAGGCTGATTGCACCTTGGCCGGGGCGCGGTTGATTTCGTCGGCCAGTACCAGGTTGTGGAAGATCGGCCCTTGTTGGAATACGAAGCTGCCGGTTTCCGGGCGATAGATCTCGGTGCCGGTGATGTCGGCGGGCAACAGGTCGGGGGTGAACTGGATACGATGGAACTGCGCTTCGATGCCTTCGGCCAGCTCTTTGATCGCCTTGGTCTTGGCCAGGCCCGGCGCGCCTTCCACCAGCATATGGCCGTCGGCGAGCAGGGCGATCAGCAGGCGATCGATGAGTTTTTCCTGGCCGAGAATCTGCGTAGAAAGAAAGGTTCGCAGCGCGAGCAGCGCTTCACGATGTTCCATCGATGACGGTTCCTGGAGAGATGAGCCTGTGCGTCATGTAACAAACGACAGCCTGGGGCGCCTACTTTAATGCATGGCAGGGGGTGGCGACTAACGGCACGCGGGGTATTTTTAGCAAAACTTGTAGGAAAATTGTGTGAGAGGCACAAAGGACGGCGAGCAGGCGTGTCCGCTCACCGCCTCTGCTTCAACGGCAGGGCACCCCGGGATGCCAAGGCTGGCTATGCACGGCAGAGTTGAGATCCGGGCGTTTGTCGAGGCTGTAGAAGTTCTGTTTGTAGGCCATGCCGTTGTACGACACCGCCTCTGCGTAGGTTGAATAGACCTTGGTGGGCGACCACGCCGGAATGTCGCGGCAACTGCCCGAAGGTGGCAGGGCCTTGACGGTGATCGGTTTTTCCAGTCGCAGCGTACCGCCGCGCCCGTCACTGACCCCGACACTGACGATGACGCGGGTATCGCCGGTGACCGCAGGGGCGGTGAGGGTGACGCTGCGGGTATTGCCGATGGTGCCGGTGAAGCCGGTCGGGCGCGTCCACGTGTAGCTCATCGCGTCGCCGTCAGGGTCGCTGGTGTTGGCGATGAAGCTCACGGCCTTGCCCGAATCGACCGTTTCGCTGCCCTGCAGGCTGCCGACGGGTGGGCGGTTGGCGGGGGTGCCGGTGGTCACCGTGAGGCTGTGGCTGGCCGTCGCACGGCGATCGCGTTCATCGGTGACGGTCAGGGTGATGACGCGTGTTCCCGCCGTATTCGGAGCAATAAAGCTGCTGGATGCTTGCGCCGAAAAGTCCGGGTTGAAGCCAGTGGCCGCCCAGGCGAAGCGCAAGCCTTGGCCCGTGGAGGAGGCCCCCGATAGCAGCACCGCCTTGCCGGCCTCAACACTGGAAGGGCCGGTGATCCTGGCGACCGGCAGCCCGTTGCCGCAGGTGCCCAGGCGCCGCCAGGGTTTGGCGGCGCCGGTTTCAACAAAGTTCAGATCGGGGCGAGCGTTTTGCGTCCAGTGCGCCACTTGGTAGTTGTAACCGCTGTAGGAGACTTTTTCGCCAGCGGAGGCATATACCTTGCTCGCAATCCAGGGGGCGGCGCAGTCGCCGACCGGAGGCGCGTCAGGGGCCTTGATGGTCATGTTTTCCCTCAGGTTGAGGGTGTGGGTGCCGTCGGACACCGCCACGGAAATCGAGGTCAGGGTATCGGCGGTTACGGGCGGGGCGGTCAATGCCAAGGTCGGTCCATCCCCGTCCGGAGGGGTAAACCCGTCGGCATTCCAGCGATAGGTCAGCGGTTTTTGCGTGGGCGATTGCGCATAGACATGGCCGTTGAACGTCTCTCCCGATTTGGCTTGCTCGGGGATGGCCAGCCGGCCCGTGGGCGGTTGGCCGGCGCCGTCGGCAAGCAGTTTGCGGATGGCGGCCTCCAGGTCCGGTTGCACGCCAATCTCGGTACGGTTGCCGTTGGCTTGTGGATAGCCGGTCTCCACGAGGATTCTGCGCAGTTCCTTGGGGGCGAGATTGCCCAGGCCATTGGCCCGCGCCACACCTTGCAGCGATGCCATCACCCCGGCAATGATCGGGTTGGCGGAGGAGGTGCCGCTGTAGGTGTGGGTATAGGCGCTGGTGGGGTTGGCGGTGGTCCAGGTCGTCGTGGTGACGGAGCCGCCCCAACTGAACAGGTCGACGCGTCTGCCGTATTGGGAGTAATAGGCTCTCAAACCGCTCGTGGGGGACACGGCGCCCGCGTAGATGCTGCCGGAATCGAATCTGTTGCGATCAAAGTAGCCGTTGAAGTAGGGGTGGTCCAGGTTGATATTGCCGTTTGCCGCAGCCAGTACGACATGCACACCTTTTTCCATCGTCAGGTAGGTGATGATGTCGCGTACCATGCTGTTGTATTCCAGGGGCATGTAGCAGTTCTGGGTGCAGCCGACTGCTGGAAAGGGCGTGTAATTCATATGCACGCCCAGTTGCAACACATCGCCGGGGCTCAGTTGTTCGGCGGTTTGCAGCAATCGGCTGGGGCCATATTGCGAATAGCCCAGTTGTGCATGGGGCACGATGCCGGTGGTGCCGAAGCCGTTGTCCCTGGAGCCGATGGTGCCGACGCTGGCCGTGTCGTGGTAGCCAGTAAGAGCCCCTGCATCGACTTCCAGAAAAGGTTTGGGCAGGTCCACGTGGTTGTAGGCCCAATGATCGATCTCCGAAGAGATCACCCGCATGTTGTAGCCCTTGCCACCGGGTACGGTCCAGGCCTTCACCGCGTTTACACCGCCGATGTTGTAGGGCGGCACGGCTTGTCGGCCGAGCAGGTAGTGCTGGCGTCCGGTATGGTCCGGTATGCTGCCGCTCGCACTGCCTGCGATGGGTTCGGCCTTGTCGTCGTGCATGCCCTCCACCACGGGTTCAAAGTCGACGTCTTCTATGGCCGGGTCTTGCTGGAGTTGCTGGCGCAGTGCGTCAGCCTGCCTGTGGCTCAAGTGGCGCGTGTCGACGATGTAGTAGCGGTCCAGCCGATGGCGGCGCAGGGCTTCTGCATCCGCCAGCGTGCGGGCCTTGCTCGGCGTTACCAGCGGCTTGATGTTGGGCACGCGGTGCTGGAAGGTGCTGGAGGGGTCGACGAGGTCCTGAAGATTTCGCGACCTGGATCCGTCGTCTTTGATCAGCAGAATCAAGTGTGAATAGTCAGTGTTGGCTGCGGATGCCGCCAGCGCTGATGAAACCGTAGCCAAAAGGCCAATGGCCAGGAACTTGCTGAGGGATTTCATCGAGGCACCCGTGCAGTCACCGTTGCTTTGCTCAGCTAAGGCCGGAAACACGGGGCCGGGTACTGTTAGAAATAACAGTACCGACCAACGGTCAAGGGCATCGGTGAAGGCTGCGCCAGTGCGATTCAGGCGCGGATGTAGGTGCCGGTGCCCTTGAGGATGTTTTGCAGGGTTTGTTCCACTTCTGCCATCTCCGCTGCGGCGGTGGCGTGGGTTATCTCCAATTGGTCCTTGCCGCCCAGTGCATCGGCATCGCCCGCTGCCAGCTCTACCCGCAATGTCGTGTCGCTGAGGGTGACTTTCAGCCCATCCAGGGTCGACGGCTCATAGTCCCAGGTCAGTTCCACTTCGTCTTCGTCGGGGTAGCGGGTGAGCATGAACATCTCGCCGTTCCTGCCGTGGCAGCAGAGCATGGCCATGTTGTCTTCTTCGTCGTCGCACGGGGTGGCCATCAGGGCGTCGGTTTTCAGTTGCAGCATGGGGAATCCTGTCTGGGGTAGGGCGTTGCGTAGGTAATTGTGCCATTGCGGCGAATTTTATGCTGCTTCCTGTGTCAGACCCAGCGCATGACCTGACGGGCAATACCGGTCATTTTCGGTACTCGGGGCGGGGAAAATAGCCGGTTTTTCTACCGGGAATTCCGGGTTGCCCAAGTCGCAACCCCACGCCTGCGTACCGATGACCGAATATGTCGCAGCATCGCAAGCACCCGGCTTCCCACACTCGTTAAGCTGCGCAACGGATGTGCACGTGCCAGGCGCCTGACCTGCCCGTCGTACCGTCACCCGGCAAGGTGCGCATCTTATGGAAGTTGTATGTGACCTCATTGTCTTGTCCAGCTTCACCCACCTGTCACCCTGATTCGTTTATGGTGCTTAACTCGTTACCTGCGAACAGAGCTGACGGTCTCCCCACCAGGGGATAACACGCGACGCTTCCATCAATAACAAGCCCAAGCGGAGTACCACAGATGGCGTTCTTCACCGCAGCCAGCAAGGCCGACTTCCAGCATCAACTGCAAGCGGCACTGGCGCAGCACATCAGTGAACAGGCACTGCCACAAGTGGCGCTGTTCGCTGAGCAATTCTTCGGCATCATTTCCCTGGATGAACTGACCCAGCGTCGCCTTTCCGACCTGGCCGGTTGCACCCTGTCTGCCTGGCGCCTGCTTGAGCGCTTTGATCACACCCAACCGCAAGTGCGGGTCTACAACCCCGATTACGAACGTCATGGCTGGCAATCGACCCACACTGCGGTCGAAGTGCTGCACCATGACCTGCCATTCCTGGTGGACTCGGTACGCACCGAGCTGAACCGCCGTGGCTACAGCATCCACACCCTGCAGACCACCGTGCTCAGCGTGCGCCGTGGCAGCAAGGGCGAGTTGCTGGAAATCCTGCCCAAGGGCACCCAGGGCGAAGGCATCGAGCAAGAATCGCTGATGTACCTGGAAATCGACCGCTGCGCCAACGCCGCCGAACTCAACGTGCTGAGCAAAGAGCTTGAGCAGGTACTGGGCGAAGTGCGCGTGGCCGTGGCCGATTTCGAACCGATGAAGGCCAAGGTCCAGGAGCTGCTCGACGGTATCGACGCCAGCCCGTTCGGCATCGACGGCGAAGAAAAAGCCGAGATCAAGAACTTCCTGGAATGGCTGGTGGGCAACCACTTCACCTTCCTCGGCTATGAAGAGTTCGTGGTACGTGACGAGGCGGACGGCGGTCATATCGAATATGACGCCAGCTCGTTCCTCGGTCTGACCAAGCTGCTGCGCGCCGGCCTGACCGCCGACGACCTGCGCATCGAAGACTACGCCGTGTCGTACCTGCGCGAGCCGACCGTGCTGTCGTTCGCCAAGGCCGCGCACCCAAGCCGTGTGCACCGCCCGGCTTACCCGGACTACGTGTCGATCCGCCAGATCGATGCCGACGGCAAGGTGATCAAGGAATGCCGCTTCATGGGCCTCTACACCTCGTCGGTGTATGGCGAAAGCGTGCGCGTCATCCCGTATATCCGCCGCAAGGTCGCGGAAATCGAGCGTCGCTCGGGCTTCCAGGCCAAGGCGCACCTGGGCAAGGAGCTTGCTCAAGTCGTTGAAGTGCTGCCCCGTGACGACCTGTTCCAGACCCCGGTCGACGAGCTGTTCAGCACCGTGATGTCGATCGTGCAGATCCAGGAACGCAACAAGATCCGTGTGTTCCTGCGTAAAGACCCGTACGGTCGTTTCTGCTACTGCCTGGCCTACGTGCCGCGCGACATCTATTCCACCGAAGTGCGCCAGAAGATCCAGCAAGTGCTGATGGATCGCCTGAAAGCCTCGGACTGCGAATTCTGGACCTTCTTCTCCGAATCCGTGCTGGCGCGCGTGCAGCTGATTCTGCGGGTCGACCCGAAGAACCGCCTGGACATCGACCCGCTGCAACTGGAAAAAGAAGTGGTGCAGGCCTGCCGCAGCTGGCAGGACGACTACTCCAGCCTCGTTGTGGAAAGCTTCGGCGAAGCCCACGGCACCAACGTGCTGGCGGACTTCCCGAAAGGCTTCCCGGCCGGCTACCGCGAGCGTTTCGCTGCGCACTCGGCCGTGGTCGACATGCAGCACCTGCTCAGCCTCACCGAAGCCAACCCGCTGGTGATGAGCTTCTATCAGCCGCTGGGCCAGGTCTCCGGCCAGCGCGAGCTGCATTGCAAGCTGTATCACGCCGATACCCCGCTGGCGCTGTCCGACGTCTTGCCGATCCTGGAAAACCTCGGCCTGCGCGTGCTGGGTGAGTTCCCGTACCGCCTGCGCCATGCCAACGGCCGCGAGTTCTGGATCCACGATTTTGCGTTCATCGCCGCCGAAGGCGTGAACCTGGACATCCAGCAGCTCAACGACACCCTGCAGGACGCGTTCGTGCACATCGTGCATGGCGATGCAGAGAACGATGCGTTCAACCGCCTGGTACTCACCGCCGGCCTGCCATGGCGCGACGTCGCGCTGTTGCGTGCCTACGCCCGTTACCTGAAGCAGATCCGCCTGGGCTTCGACCTCGGCTACATCGCCAGCACCCTGAACAACCACACCGACATCGCCCGCGAGTTGACCCGGTTGTTCAAGACCCGCTTCTATCTGGCGCGCAAGCTCACCGCCGATGACCTGGAAGACAAGCAGCAACGCCTGGAACAAGCGATCCTCACGGCCCTGGACGACGTCCAGGTGCTCAACGAAGACCGCATCCTGCGGCGCTACCTGGACCTGATCAAGGCCACCCTGCGCACCAACTTCTACCAGACCGACGCCAACGGCCAGAACAAGTCGTACTTCAGCTTCAAGTTCGACCCGCGTGCCATCCCCGAGCTGCCCAAGCCGGTGCCGAAGTTTGAAATCTTCGTCTACTCGCCGCGTGTCGAAGGCGTGCACCTACGCTTTGGCAATGTGGCCCGTGGCGGCCTGCGCTGGTCCGACCGTGAAGAAGACTTCCGTACCGAAGTGCTCGGCCTGGTCAAAGCCCAGCAAGTGAAGAACTCGGTGATCGTGCCGGTGGGCGCCAAGGGCGGCTTCCTGCCGCGTCGCCTGCCATTGGGCGGCAGCCGTGACGAGATCGCGGCCGAGGGCATCGCCTGCTACCGCATCTTCATTTCCGGCCTGTTGGACATCACCGACAACCTGAAGGATGGCGCCCTGGTGCCGCCGGCCAACGTCGTGCGCCATGACGACGATGACCCGTACCTGGTGGTGGCAGCGGACAAGGGCACCGCGACCTTCTCCGACATCGCCAACGGCATCGCCATCGACTACGGCTTCTGGCTGGGCGATGCCTTTGCCTCCGGTGGTTCCGCCGGTTACGACCACAAGAAAATGGGCATCACTGCCAAGGGGGCTTGGGTCGGTGTGCAGCGTCACTTCCGTGAGCGCGGCATCAACGTGCAGGAAGACAGCATCACCGTGGTGGGCGTCGGCGATATGGCCGGCGACGTGTTCGGTAACGGCCTGTTGATGTCCGACAAGCTGCAACTGGTCGCGGCCTTCAACCACCTGCATATCTTTATCGACCCGAACCCGAACCCGGCCACCAGCTTCGTCGAGCGCCAGCGCATGTTCGAGCTGCCGCGTTCGGCCTGGACCGACTACGACACCAGCATCATGTCCGAAGGCGGCGGTATCTTCTCGCGCAGCGCGAAGAGCATTGCCATCTCGCCACAGATGAAGGAACGCTTTGACATTTCGGCCGACAAGCTGACCCCGACCGAACTGCTGAACGCCTTGCTCAAGGCGCCGGTGGACCTGTTGTGGAACGGCGGTATCGGTACCTACGTCAAGGCCAGCACCGAAAGCCATGCCGATGTAGGCGACAAGGCCAACGACGCGCTGCGCGTCAACGGCAACGAGCTGCGCTGCAAGGTGGTGGGCGAGGGCGGTAACCTCGGCATGACCCAGCTGGGCCGTGTGGAATTCGGTCTCAATGGTGGCGGCTCCAACACCGACTTCATCGACAACGCCGGTGGCGTGGACTGCTCCGACCACGAAGTGAACATCAAGATCCTGCTCAACGAAGTGGTGCAGGCCGGCGACATGACCGACAAGCAACGCAACCAGTTGCTGGCGAGCATGACCGACGAAGTCGGCAGCCTGGTGTTGGGCAACAACTACAAGCAGACCCAGGCCCTGTCCCTGGCTGCGCGCCGTGCCTACGAGCGTGCCGCCGAGTACAAGCGCCTGATGAGCGACCTGGAAGGCCGTGGCAAGCTGGACCGCGCCATCGAGTACCTGCCGACCGAGGAGCAGCTCACCGAGCGCGCTTCCACCGGCAAGGGCCTGACCCGTCCGGAACTGTCGGTGCTGATTTCCTACAGCAAGATCGACCTCAAGGAAGCGCTGCTCAAGTCGCTGGTACCGGATGACGACTACCTGACCCGCGACATGGAGACCGCGTTCCCACCGAGCCTGGTGGCCAAGTTCGGCGAAGCCATGCGTCGCCACCGTCTGAAGCGCGAGATCGTCAGCACCCAGATCGCCAACGACCTGGTCAACCACATGGGCATCACCTTTGTGCAGCGACTCAAGGAGTCGACCGGCATGAGCCCGGCGAACGTGGCCGGTGCCTACGTGATCGTGCGCGACATCTTCCACCTCCCGCACTGGTTCCGCCAGATCGAAGCCCTGGACCACCAGGTCTCCGCTGACGTGCAATTGCAGTTGATGGATGAGTTGATGCGCCTGGGCCGTCGCGCCACGCGCTGGTTCCTGCGCAGCCGTCGCAACGAGCAGGACGCCGGCCGTGACACCGCGCACTTCGGTCCGCACCTGGCCGCGTTGGGCCTCAAGCTCGACGAACTGCTGGAAGGTCCGACCCGCGAAGGCTGGCAGACCCGCTACCAGGCCTACACCGAAGCCGGCGTGCCGGAGTTGCTGGCGCGCATGGTTGCAGGCACGACCCACCTGTACACCTTGCTGCCGATCATCGAAGCCGCTGATGTGACCGGGCATGACGCCGCCGAAGTGGCCAAGGCCTACTTCGCTGTCGGCAGCGCCCTGGACCTGCCGTGGTATCTGCAGCAGATCAGCGATCTGCCCGTGGCCAACAACTGGCAGGCCCAGGCCCGCGAAGCGTTCCGCGACGATGTGGACTGGCAGCAACGTGCGATCACCATTTCCGTCCTGCAAATGGCCGACGCGCCACAGGACATGGAAGCCCGCGTGGCCCTGTGGCTTGAGCAGCACAAGGACATGGCTGATCGTTGGGTCGCAATGATGGTGGAAATCCGTGCTGCGGTCGGCACGGACTACGCCATGTACGCGGTGGCCAACCGTGAGTTGCTGGACCTGGCGTTGAGTGGTCAATCGGTGTTGTAAAACAACGACTGGTACTGGAAGAATCCCTGAATCTCACGATTCAGGGATTTTTTTTGGCCCGGTGAACCCGGGCAGCCCGCTATTGGACGATTATTTCGCAGTGCCCGGAATGATCAACTCCTCAAGGCGAGAGAAGGGTTCAATAGCCTTTTCTGCAAGTTGGGTCAGGGTCGTGTTGGCCTTTTCCCAATCCGTTTGCGTCATCTGCATTTCGATTGCGTGGAGGTCGGATGCAAGCATGGGAACCTCTTCAACCTCCGCTGTTTTCTTGAGTACATACTTCAACATCGCGTAGGCCAGGCCGAGGTCCTTGGCTAGGCCGTACGTGCGCGGCGCCTGTCGCTCGCCAGGGGCATAGCGGGATGCGTCTTTTTGCGCGCGTGCAAAGTTGGCGAGTGCGTAGCCGTATTCGAGCATCCCGTATACCTGTCCCATCCACGCCAGTTGAGCAAGACGTGATTGTTTTTCGGCAAAGCTGGCATTCGACTCATCAGAAAAGACTCGTGCGTGTACCGCCAAAGGCAGTCCACCGTCTGCGGACGCTTGCAGGAGTTCTTCGATTCGGGCGTGGCGTAGGGTGTCGTTACTAAAGATCTCAGGCTTTTGTTGATACAACTGGGCGAGTTTGTATTGGGCTTGGTTCCAGCCGACGGCGGCGGACTTCTCCAACCAGTGGGTGTCATTGGTAATGAGGTACATGTAATACATGCCCTGGGGATTCTCTTGGCTCGCCGGGTTGGTCAGCAGGCCCTTGGCTTTTTCCAGGGACTGGGCGTCACCCAGTTGTATCAAGGCAGGAATATAGTTCTGAGCCGCAGCCAATCTGAGCCATTTCTTTGTATCGTCGCTTGCGTGGGAAGTGACCTCACCGTTCTTGTGATGCCAGATGCCGTCGCGGTAAGCACCGCATGTGGCCAGGGCGAACTGAGACCAAGCGTTGCCGGTCGCGGCGGCTATGTTTAGAAAGCGCTCGGCTTCTTCAAGTTTGTTGAGCTGGAATATTTTCGCTCCCGTGTAAAGCGCAGCATCGTTCAACTCGTTCAGAGCCGTCTGCATTTCCAGTGGCATTGTTGTTTTTTGCGTGTTCAGTTGCGAAAGCACGCTGAACAGTGCTGGTCGTATTTTTGAATCTGATTTCATGATTGGTACCTGTAATACGCACTCAAATTGTGCGCAAACAGGGTGTGAGATTGCCTGGGCCCTCAGGCGTTAGATAGCTATTGCGTTAGCTTGAGCAGTTTCGATTCCAGGTGATCCAAATGCTGGGTCATCAGGCTGATCGCACGGTTGACGTCGCGTTGCTCAACTGCGTCGACAATCGCCACATGCTCCTGCCACGCGCAATACGTGCAGGCTTTGGCCTCATATTGCGCAATGATCAACGACGTCAGCGGCACCAGGCTGTTCAGGAACTGCGCCAGCGGCGCATTTCCTGCTATGGCTGCCAACTGCAGGTGAAACTCCCCCGACAAGCGTATCGCCGGCCCACGCTGGTCACGTTCAATGCAATCGCGCTCGCGGGCGATCAATTCGCGTAATTGGCGGATTTGCCCGGAGCTGGCCTGGGCGCATGCCAATTGCACCACGGTCATTTCGGTCATGCGCCGCGCTTCGAGGATTTGCCGCGTCTGCTGGGCATCCGGCGCCGCCACTTGGGCGCGCTGGTTCGGACGCAGGATAATCACTTGCTGATGGGACAGTTTGGCCAATACCCGACGGATCACGCTGCGGCTCACGCCGAAGGTTTCGCCCAGGCTTTCTTCGGTGAAGCGGCTGGCCGGGGCGATGCGTTGTTCGAGGATTGCGTCGAACAACCGTGGGTAGATGTCATCCACCGAAGGCTTCTTGCCGGCCACCAGGCGCAGGGTGGGCAAGTAGGGGTCGTGTTGCAGGGCGTGGGCGGTCATGGCCGGTCTCCAATAAATCAGCTGCCCAGATGATCGTCCGGGATATTCAGGCGAATGCCCATGCGCAGGCCTTCCTGGAGGATATGCCGGCGCATCTCGGCACTGGCCAGGGCGCTGTTCTTGTTGCGGATGGCGCGTACCACCGCCTCATTTTCCTGCAGGCGTTCCGCCAGGTGCTCGGGTGAGTTGCGCAGCACCTGGGTGCTTTGCTTGAGGGCATTGCTGGTTTGCTGCACCACGTTCTGGAAGATCGGGTTGGAGGTGAGCGCGAACAGTTCCTCATGAAAGTCGAGGTAAGCGTTCATGCCGGCTTCGGCGTCACCGGCATCCAGGGCTTCGCGCATGTCCATCAGGGTCAGGCGCAATTGGCCGACTTCCTTGCTGCTGATGGACTGGGCCACCAGGCCGACGATAAAGGGTTCGAGGGTGTAGCGCAGTTGCAGGATGTCTTCGAGGCTGGCGTCGGCCACGGCGTCGCTCGATTGTGGTTCGCTGACGCTGGTTTCCAGCACGACCACGCCTTTGCCGGGCATGGAGCGCACCAAGCCGAGGGTTTCCAGCACGATGACCGCTTCGCGCAGGCTGGGGCGGCTGATGCCCATCTGTTCGGCCAGTTCGCGCTGGCCGGGCAGCATTTCGCCCCGGCGCCACTGACCGCGAGCCAGGGCGGCGCGGAGTTTTTCTACGACTGAATTGACGACGGTTGAGGTGCTGATCACGTCGTGCGCTCCTTAAAAATGAATAATCCCTGCACTGTAGGAGCGAGCTTGCTCGCGAAAAACTTCAAGTCACCGCGTGCATCCAGAATGCCCGCGTTATCGTTGACGACCTTCGCGAGCAAGCTCGCTCCTACAGTGGAAAGCGTTTGGCGTTTTAAAATTCCTGGTGGGCCGGCACTACCGGCTTCTTGGCCTGGAAGGCATAACCTTGCTGGCCGTCCAGCACCTTGTTGGCGCGTTGGATATCGATGTCTTTTTCCCAGCGGGCAATGGCCACGGTGGCGACGCAGTTGCCGATCAGGTTGGTCAACGCGCGACCGATACCCATGAACCAGTCCACCGCCAACACCAGCACCAGACCGACTACTGGAATCGCCGGGATCGCCGTAAGCGTTGCCGCCAGAATCACCAGCGCCGAGCCGGGAATCCCGTGGGCGCCCTTGGAGGTGATCAGCGACACCAGCAGGATGGTCAGCAGGTCGGTCATCGACAGCGGCGTGCCGGTGGCGTTGGCGATAAACACGATGGCCAGGGTCAGGTAGATCGAGAAACCGTCGAGGTTGAACGAATACCCGGTGGGAATCACCAGGCCCACGGTGGAGCTGCCAATGCCCAGGTGTTCGAGTTTGCGCATGACCTGCGGCAGCACCGCGTCGGAGGAGGCGGTACCCATCACGATCAACAGTTCTTCGCGCAGGTACTTGAGCAACGGCAGCATGCGCAGGCCCGACAGGCGCATCACCAGGCCGAGGATCAGCGCGACGAAGGCAAGGCAGGTCAGGTAGAACAGGCCCACCAGGCTGCCCAAGTGTTGCAGGGAGTCCAGCCCGTAGGTGCTGGTGGTGAAGGCGATTGCGCCGAACACACCGATCGGCGCCAGGCGCACGATCATGCCCATGATGCGGAAAATCACGTGGCTGAGTTCGTTGATCAGCCGGGTGATGCCCGAGGCTGCTTCGCCTACCAGGTTCAGCGCGCTGCCGAACAGTACCGAGAACAGCAGCACTTGCAGCACGTTGTTGTCGGCAAAGGCGCCGATCACCGAATTAGGGATCAGGTCCATCAGGAACTGGCTGGTGCGTTTGATGTGCTGGCCCTTGTCGGCCAGTTCATTCAGGCCGGCAGAGGAGAGCTGCTCCAGGTGGATATTGGCACCTTGGCCGATCCCGGTGCTGAAGGCCATGATCAGGCCGATCACCAGGGCGATGGTGGTGAGCACTTCGAAGTAGATCACCGACTTGAGGCCGATGCGCCCGACCTTCTTCAAGTCGCCGGCCCCGGAAATACCACTGACCACCACGCAGAACACGATCAGGCCGATCAGCATCTTGATCAGCTTGATAAAGCCGTCACCCAGGGGTTTGAGTTGCGAGGAGAATTCGGGAAGGGCCAGGCCGCACACGATGCCGAGCATCAGGCCAATCACGACTTGCAGGAAAATCGAACGCGAGCACCATCTGAGCATGGGAGGGATCTCTATTCGGTGCCCTGGTGGTTCCAGGGCTTAATTGTTGTGGTCATACCGGTAAGTCCAGTGCGTCGCCAGTCTAGGCCAGGTATTTTTGAAATCACAAGTAAAAATTCGGCGGTAGGCAGGTCCCGGTCTGACCAGTTGGTCGCGAAGGTGGATGCTTGAGCGGTTGGCGGGGCGCAAATTTTTTCGCTTATCATTCGCCGCCTGGCACATGAGGTGATGGATGGACAAACAAGGACTGACCACCGACGAAGCAGGGCTGACCCACTGCACCTGGCGCACGGCCGCGCCGGAATACCTCCGTTATCACGACCACGAGTGGGGCGTACCGGTGGCGGATGATGTTCAACTGTACGAGAAGATTTGCCTGGAAGGCTTCCAGGCCGGCATGGCCTGGATCACCATCCTGCGCAAGCGCGAGCCGTTCAGGGCGGCATTCGACGGTTTTGATTTTCGCCGGGTGGCGCAGTACGGCGAGGCGGATGTCGAGCGGTTGATGCAGGACGCGGGCATCGTGCGTAACCGGGCGAAGATCGTTTCCACCATCAACAACGCCCGCCGGGCGTGTGAGCTGGTGGATGAGACCGGCTCGCTGGCGCAGTGGTTATGGGCGTTCGAACCCGGCCCTGAAGAGCGCCCGGCAGTGGTGGACCTGGCTTACTGGACGGGCAATCCCATCTCGCCGGCCTCGGTGCGCCTGTCCAAGGCCTTGAAGAAACGTGGCTGGACGTTCGTCGGGCCGACCACGATGTATGCGCTGATGCAGGCGATGGGGATGGTCAATGATCACCTTGATGGGTGCGTGTGCCGCCCAAAGATCGAAGAACTGCGCCGCCAGTTCAAGCGCCCGTGAGTCGCTGACGGAGGGAGGGGGCTTCATCCATATTGCTGATTGGTGATGAGGCTGATTAGTGAGGAAGAGGGGTCAACACCTCGGCCTTGTCATCCAGCACCATCACTACCAGCAGCCTGGCCGGCTGGGTCTGGCTGGCATTGCTGGATTCAAAGTGTCGCGAACCCGCGGGCTCGTAGAACGATTCGCCAACCGTGTAGGTCCTGGCTTTCTCATCATTCACCCGCGAGGTAATCGCGCCTTCGAGCACATAGGCCACGGCCGTGCCCGTGTGGCTGTGGGGTACGGTGGCCTGGCCGGGGGCGTAGTCCACGGTGAGCATGAGGGTTTTCTTGCCGGGCACCTGGGGCAGCGCGTGTTCTTGCAGGACCTTGATCGATTCCTGGTTGTACACGGGCGGGTGGGCAAAGGCGCTGAGCGAGGCGAGCATCAGGGTGGTGGCGAGTAGGCGTTTCATGGCGAAGTTTCCGAGAAGTTCGAGACCTGCCCACCGTACGCCGGGATTTTCGAGCGACCAATGACCAATCCGGCGGAAAAACCCTTAGCCAATCTGCTGGAGAATATCGCGCACCTTGTCCAGCGCCGGGTCGATGTCGAGGGTCTCGATGGCCCCAAACCCGATGATCAGGCCCGGACGCACCGGCGTGTCGTGGAAGAACACGTCCAGCGGGTATAGGCCGACTTCCACCTGGCGCGCCAATTCCATCAGCAACGGGATATTCACCGGTACTTTGCACAACGCCGCCATATGGAACCCGGCGACGGTGGGCACCGCTTCGAACCACGGCGACAGGTCGCCCGCCAGGCGCTGCAAAATGCGCTCGCGGCGCCCGGCGTATACGCTGTGGCAGCGGCGAATATGCTTGAGCAAATAGCCTTCGCTGATGAATTTGGCCAGCGCCCATTGCGGCAATGTGGAGCTGTGCTGGTCGGTCAATTGCTTGGCCTTGAGCACCGCGCCGTAGATCGCCGGCGGCAGCACCGCATAGCCCAGGCGCAGTTCGGGCAACAGGGTCTTGGAGAACGTCCCGACGTAGGTGACCACGCCACGGCTGTCCATGCTTTGCAGGGAGTCGGTGGGCCGGCCTTCGTAGCGGAACTCGCTGTCGTAGTCGTCCTCGATGATGATCGCACCCAACTCGAAGGCGCGTGCCAGCAGTGACTCCCGACGTGGCAGGCTCATGGGCATGCCGAGGGGGAACTGGTGGGAGGGCGTGACGTAGATCAGCCGGGCGCCATCGGGGATCCGGTCGACCTGAATGCCTTGTTCATCGATGGGAACCCCGATGACCAAGGCCCCCATCGCCATGAACAACTGGCGCGCGGGGCTGTAGCCGGGGTCTTCCATGGCGACGATGCTGCCCGGTTCCAGCACCACGCGGGCGATCAGGTCCAACGCCTGCTGCGCACCGTTGGTGACTACGATGTCGCTGTCGCGGCATTTGACCCCACGGGAAAACGCGATATGCCCGGCGATGGCACTGCGCAGTGCCGGCACCCCTTCGGGCTGGCTGTAGAACCCACTGTTCTGGGCGATGCGCCGCAGCGCATCCTGGGTGCAGCGCCGCCATTCATCCTGGGGGAACTGATTGCGGCTGGTGGCGCCGCCGATAAATTCGTAGCGCAACGTGCTGTCGCGGGTGGGATGGCGCATGGGCGAGGGCAGTGACTGCCACTTCGCCAGGTTGGCGGCGCAGGCCAGGTCGGTGGCGGTCTGCACGCGATTCGGCTGTGGTGCCCACGCGTTGACGAAGGTGCCACGGCCAATCTTGCCCACCAGCAGGCCCTCGTAGGTCAGGGTGGCGTAGGTATCGGATACGGTCTTGCGCGATACGCCTAATTGCTCGGCCAGCAGGCGGCTGGGTGGCAGTTGCGCGCCCGCCGAGAGACGCCCGGTGGCGATGGCTTCACGCAACTGCTGATAAAGCTGGGCCGCCAGGTCCTTACGCCCGTTGATGACGATGTGGAGTTCCATGTTTCATCCTGAGACAGATCGATCTACGCCAAGGTTACGCGTAAATCGATCTGTAGAAACCCAGGCGTACTCAGGACAGGAAGCCGCCATCCACATTCAGCGACACACCGGTGGTGTAGCTCGACGCATCGCTGGCCAGGTACAGCACCGCACCGGCCATCTCGCTCGGGTCGGCCACGCGCTTGAGCGGGATCTGCGCCAGGGCCATTTTCAGGATCGCGTCGTTCTTCACCAGCGCCGAGGCGAACTTGGTGTCGGTCAGGCCGGGCAACAGGGCGTTGCAACGAATGCCGAATTCGGCGCATTCCTTGGCGAACACCTTGGTCATGTTGATCACGGCGGCCTTGGTCACCGAGTAGATGCCCTGGAACACGCCCGGCGAAATGCCGTTGATCGACGCCACGTTGATGATGCTGCCGCCACCGTTCTCGCGCATCAGCTTGCCGGCTTCCACCGACATGAAGAAGTAGCCGCGAATGTTCACGTCAACGGTCTTCTGGAAGGCGCCGAGGTCGGTGTCCAGCACGTTGCAGAACTGCGGGTTGGTCGCGGCATTGTTGACCAGTATGTCCAGGCGGCCGAACTGTTCGCGGATGCCGGCAAACACCTGGGTAATCTGCTCCATTTCACCGATATGGCAGGCAATCGCCGTGGCCTTGCCGCCGTCGGCGATGATTGCATCCGCCACATGCTGGCAGCCTTCGAGCTTGCGGCTCGAGACGATCACGTGGGCGCCTTGCTGGGCAAGCAGCTTGGCGATGGCTTCACCGATGCCACGGCTGGCGCCGGACACAAAGGCAATCTTGCCGTCGAGGTCGAACAGGTGGGTCTTGGACATTAGCGATTCCTTAGAGGGCTGATTTACCGATGACATTCAGGCTCATCTGCTCCAGCAGCTTGTTCATGTGGATGAACTGCGCAAAGCGTTTGTCCTGGGTCTGGCCGTGGAAGAAACGGTAGTAGATCTGCTGCACGATGCCGGCCAGGCGGAACAGGCCGTAGGTGTAGTAGAAGTCGAAATTGTCGATCTGGATCCCGGCGCGCTCAGCGTAGTAATCCACGAACTGGCGGCGGGTGAGCATGCCGGGGGCATTGCTCGGTTGGCGGCGCATCAGTTGCACCGGCGCCGGGTCGTCGGCTTCGATCCAGTAGGCGAGGGTGTTGCCCAGGTCCATCAGCGGGTCGCCGAGGGTGGTCAGTTCCCAATCCAACACGCCGATGATCTGCATCGGGTTGTGCGGGTCGAGGATCACGTTATCGAAGCGGTAGTCGTTATGCACGATGCTCGAGGTTGGATGGTCGGCGGGCATCTTGTCGTTGAGCCAGGCACGTACCTTTTCCCAGTTGGGGGCGTCGGGGGTCAGGGCCTTTTCGTAGCGGTCGCTCCAGCCACCAATCTGGCGTGCCACATAGCCTTCAGGCTTGCCCAGGTCGGCCAGGCCGCAGGCGCGGTAGTCGACCTGGTGCAGTTCGACGAACTTGTCGATAAAGCTTTTGCACAACGCCTCGGTCCGGGTGGCATCCAGGCCCAGTTCGGCGGGCAGGTCGGAACGCAGGATGATGCCGTTGACCCGTTCCATCACATAGAACTCGGCGCCGATCACCGACGCGTCGGTGCAGTGCACATAGGCCTTGGGGCAATACGGGAAACCATCCTTGAGCTGGTTGAGAATGCGGTATTCGCGGCCCATGTCGTGGGCGGACTTGGCCTTGTGGCCAAAGGGTGGGCGACGCAGCACGAATTCCTGGCCGGGGTATTCCAGCAGGTAGGTGAGGTTGGATGCGCCACCGGGGAACTGGCTGATCGTGGGCGTGCCGCTCAGGCCTGGGATATGGGCCTTGAGGTAGGGATCGATCAAGTTGGCATCAAGTTCTTCGCCTGGGCGAATCTGGGTCGATTGGTCGTTAAGCGCCATGCTTATCCCTTCTGCTTATTCTAAAGGCGTCGGACTATTTCCTAATCTAATGCGCACCACCGCCCAGCGACAAGGTCGGGGCGGCTTAATAGGTTAGCGTGTTGAAGGGTGATCAGCCTGCCTGATTGGTCATTTTACGGGCGGGGGCAGGACGACCGGGGTAAGCACCGGCCGGCCGGCAAAGTACTCCACCAGGTTGTCGGCCACACGCTGCACGGTGTCGTGGGCGGCCTCGGGAGACAGGCCGGCCACATGGGACGTGAGCACGGTATTGCTCAAGCGCTTGAGGGCATCCGGCACCTTGGGTTCATCGTCGAACACGTCCAGCGCCGCACCCCCGATACGGCGTTGTTCAAGGGCGGTGACCAGGTCGGCGGTGACCACCACGCTGCCACGGCCGATATTCACCAGGTAACCGTTCGGGCCGAGGGCGTCCAGGGCGTGGCGGTCGATCAAGTGGCGCGTGCCGGCGCCGCCGGGCGTGGCCAGGACCAGGAAATCCGAGCTGCGCGCCAGCTCCACGGCCGTGGCGCAGTAGGTGTAGTCCACATCATCGCGCGGCTGGCGGTTGTGATAGCTCACTTCCATGCCAAAGCCGAGGGCCGCGCGCTTGGCGATTTCCAGGCCCACCGCGCCGAGCCCGAGGATGCCCAATTGCTTGCCGCCCAGAGACGGGCGCATGACCTTGGGCCATTCGCTGCGGCGTACCGCTGCGTCCGTCTGGGGAATGCCGCGCACCAGCGACAACAGCAGCGCCATGGCGTGGTCGGCCACCGACGGCGCATTCACCCCGGCGCCATTGGTGACCACGATGCCGCGATTGCTCGCGGCCTGCAGGTCGACATGCTCATAACCGGCGCCGATCACGCAGATGATCTCCAGCATTGGCAGGGCCGCGATTTCTTCGGCATACAGGCCCAGCGGGCCCCGGGTCAGTACGGCCTTGATCTGCCCGCCATGGGTCTTGATCGCCTGGGCGCGCTCGCTGGGTGTGGGCGCCAGGATCACATGAAAGTCGTTGCTCTCGATGATTTGCAGGTATTCATTGATGGTTTCAACCAGAACCAGAACAGTGGTGGTCATCGGAAGGCTCTTCCTGAAGGGTTTGAGGGCATCAGTATGCGGGATTTGCAGGAGGGCGCGTTTTGCTCGGGTAGAAAAAATCTACGACTGCAGGCGCGAGCATGCTTGCTCCTACAGTTTGTACCGGTCAGAACCTGACGTCAGCCGCTTTCATACTCAGCCCAAACGCCCCCGCCAGCGTGGCATTGTGATGCGCGATGATCGCCTCGGCCTTCAGCGCCGGGGTGTCCATGCAGGTATGGGCGTCTTCAGGCACGATCACCGAGAAGCCCAGCTCTACCGCCACGCGGCAGGTGGTGTCGATGCAGTACTGGGTTTTCATCCCGACGATCACCAGTTGATTAACCTCCAGGGCTCGCAGTCGTCGGGCCAGGTCGGTACCCAGGAAGCAACTGGGGCGGGTTTTGTCGAACAGATGGTCGTGAGTCTCGTCTACCAGCAGCCCTTGCCACAGTTGCCAATTCGGACTGCCCGCAGCTATCGGCGAGCCCGCCGGGCCGGTATGGCGGGCAACCAGGATCGGCGCGCCGGCTTCACGGGCGCGGCCGATCAACGAGTTGATGGTGCCCAGCACACGCTCGCGTTCAAAGGGTTTGTCGGGGCCATCGTACAAGCCGGTTTGCATATCGATGATCAACAGGGCATCAGCCATGGTATTGCTCCTTGCGAGTGCCAGGCGACGGAGCAATAAAACGGCCCCGTCCATTGCTGGCGGGGCCTTGGGTTGAATCTGGGTGGTGTTTAGCTTGAGCACCCACGGCAACCGCACGACCCGCCTGGAGCGGTCGTGGTGGTGGTGCGGGTGAGGAGCTGCTGGAAAAAGGTCATGCCTCGATCATGCTGGGACAGGGGCGAGGCTGTCAAATGCATCAGGTGCCGAAAAAGTTGCGCCCCAGCTGGAACAGGGGGCGCGGATGCTAGCGGGAGATCACTGCGGGGGGCTAAGCCGTGCCTTTTCCTGCTCGGCCTGAGCGATGGCCATGAAATTGTAGGTGGGGAAGAATTCCGTGGTGTAGACCCCCCATGCGGTGTTTTCGATCGCCAGGTTGACTTCCGCCAGGCGCGACGCCGGCAGGCGCAGCACAACGACCTGCCCGATACCCATGGTGATGTTCCAGCTCACTACTTCCACTCCTGCTGGTGGGAACACCTTGTGAAATTCCTGCTTGGCCAGTTGTCGTTTCAGTTCGCTCAACGGGCGTGATTGATCGTGTTTAAGAAATACGGTCAACATGACGGCGTTGTCCGCTGTGGCAGCAGCGTTTTTTGCAGGAAGGGTTGTTGAAGTTTGCGCAGTCGCTACACCGGGTAACAGTGTCGCGGCCAGCAGTGCGGGTATTAACAGTTTGCGCATATTCATTGTCGGGTGCCTTGTTTGTTATTCGGTTTTATCATTAAACATGAATGTTTAATCAGTTCGACATGACTGTCTTCATGGGGCCGGTGTAGGGGGCGTGTACCACATAAATCCGAACGGGCGGGTTAGTGCTGACCATATCGCGCGGCACTTCGCGGGAATAAGTGAATTCGCTGCTGTCGAGTTTTTCGAGTCTTCTAACAATGGTTCTGGTCGGGCCAACGTCAGGGACCAGGATATGGGTCTTTTTATCGCCGGTGACCAGGAAGTAACCGCCGCCGCCATCGGCGTGTTTCGAGCGGCCGGTATCGGTGTAGAAGAACTCATAGCGATTACGCTGCGGGTCCCACATCGATATGCCTACCACGCCGGGGTAGCTGGCCTTGACGTCGGTGTCCGGCTCGCCTTCGATATAAACCTTGGTGGTCAGCCATTGAGGCGAGGAAGCCAGTGCGTGAACGTCAGGTTCAGACGCGGTTTGATTGGCGTAACTTTCAGACGAGCAGAGTAGGCCCGTGATCAACAAACCAGCAAAAACAACAGTGAGTCTTCGCATATTGGAATCCTTGTTATTTTAAATAAGCATGTTGTTCTTCGAATGGAGCGGGGCGATGTTAGGTTGGTTCTTGGCGAATGCTCAATGGCTATGTAGGGTTGTGTAACAATTGCAAGGTTGTTGTGGTTAAACTTTTATTTAGATATAAGGTGTTTCTGGTCTTGCTGTAGGCGACTTCTCTAAAAGTATGGGAAGTCCATTGGTTAGAATCCCCGATCGCGCTCGTCAATGGCGCCTGGCAGCCACTCGAGAAACCCGCGGCAGCGCCCCCCGAAACCACTGCCCAGGGCCGCGCTTGAGCCTCTGCACCGCATAACCGTTCCTCAGCTAAGTCTTTGCTTATTCACGAGAATCCCGGACAATCCGGCCCCTTCTATGGTCGGGGCGCTGCCTGTCAGGTTTTTCTGACTCGTCCCGGCCGTGTAAATGCGGAGATCCGACCGGATGAATGATCAGGCCAATAGCGTCGACGAACGCTATGCAACGACACCTGCAACCCTCTCAAGCTGGAGCCGCCAGGACACCACCTGGATGCTTGGCCTGTTCGGCACCGCCATTGGCGCCGGCACCTTGTTCCTGCCGATCAACGCCGGCCTGGGCGGCTTCTGGCCCTTGGTGATCCTGGCGGTGCTGGCGTTCCCGATGACGTTCTTTGCCCACCGTGGCCTGACCCGTTTCGTACTCTCCGGTCGTGCGGGCTCCGACATCACCGATGTGGTCGAAGAGCATTTCGGCATCAAGGCCGGTGCGTTGATCACGCTGCTGTACTTCTTCGCGATCTTCCCGATCCTGCTGATCTACAGCGTGGCCCTGACCAACACGGTCAGCAGCTTCATGGAGCACCAGTTGCACATCATGCCGCCGCCACGGGCGTTGCTGGCGTTTGTGCTGATCCTGGGGCTGCTGGCGGTGGTGCGTTGCGGTGAGCAGGTGATCGTCAAGGCCATGAGCCTGATGGTGTACCCGTTTATCGTCGCCTTGCTGTTCCTCGCGGTGTACCTGATCCCCCATTGGAACGGTGGCATCCTCAGCACCGCCAGTGTGGTGCCGGCACCGTCGGCGTTGCTCAACACCCTGTGGCTGGCGATTCCGGTGATGGTGTTCTCGTTCAACCACTCGCCGATCATCTCGGCGTTTGCGGTCGACCAGAAGCGCCAGTACGGCGAACACGCCGATGAGCGCAGTTCGCAGATCCTGTCCCGCGCGCACCTGTTGATGGTGGTGATGGTGCTGTTCTTCGTGTTCAGTTGCGTGCTGACCCTGTCGCCGGTGCAGTTGGGTGAGGCGAAAGCGCAGAACCTGTCGATCCTGTCGTACCTGGCCAACCACTTCAACAACCCGACCATCGCGTTTGCCGCGCCGTTGATCGCGTTCGTGGCGATTGCCAAGTCGTTCCTGGGTCACTACATCGGCGCCAGCGAAGGCCTCAAGGGCCTGGTGCTCAAAAGCGGTCGCCGTCCGGCCGCCAAGACCCTGGACCGCATGACCGCCGCCTTCATGCTGGTGGTGTGCTGGATCGTTGCCACGCTGAACCCGAGCATCCTCGGCATGATCGAGACCCTGGGCGGGCCGATCATCGCGTCGATCCTGTTCCTGATGCCGATGTACGCGATCCGCAAGGTGCCGGCCATGGCCAGGTACCGTGGGCAGGCGTCCAACGTGTTTGTCACGGCGGTGGGCCTGGTGGCGATTACCGCATTGATTTATTCGCTGCTGTCCTGACCCCGGGGCTCACGCCCGCAAGCCGATTCGCGCACACCGCGAATCGGCTTTTTTTTTGCCTGCGCAAAAGCTGACGCGGCGCAACCGTCGCCGACCAATGAGGGCTAAGCTTACCCACGCTTTTTGCCAGGATGGGTTGGGCCGATTGAAGACTGAAACCGATGCACCCGTTGCCGTAACCTCTAACCGCACCCAAGACCTGCTGGCCGGCTTATCCATTGCCGGTTTGCTGCTGCCGGAGGCCGTGGCCTATTCCAGTATTGCCGCGCTGCCGCCCCAGGCCGGGGTGATCGCCTTGTTTGCCGGGCTGGTGTGCTATGGCCTGTTCGGCAGCAGCCGCTTTGCGATTGTCTCGGCCACCTCGTCGTCGGCAGCCGTGTTGGCGGCGGCCACGGCGAGCCTGGCGGGTGACGACCCGGCATTGAGGCTGTCCCTGGCCTTCGGGCTGGTGTTGCTCACCGGGGTGTTTTTCCTGTTGGCCGGACTGTTCAAGCTCGGCGGCGTCACCTCGTTTATCGCCAAACCGGTATTGCGTGGCTTCGCCTTCGGCCTGGCGCTGACCATCATCCTCAAGCAATTGGCCGGTGTGGTGGGTGTGCACCTCACCGATAACAACCTGATCCGTTTTCTGCCGCAGTTGCTGGAGCAGCTGCCGCGCTGGAACTGGCCTGCGGCACTGGTGGCGACGCTGGCGTTGCTGGTGCTGTGGCTGTGCGCACGCCTCCCGCGCCTGCCCGGTGGCCTGGTGGTCGTGGTGCTCGGCATCGCTGCCGGGCAGTACCTGGACCTGCAGGCCTATGGGGTGGCGCAGATCGGCATGATCGACCTGCGCCTGGAGCTGGGGCATTTGCCGGTGCTGCCGTTTGCCGACTGGCTGCGCCTGGGGGAATTGGCGTTTGCGCTGGTGATGATCCTGTACGCGGAGTCCTACGGCTCTATCAGTTCGTTCGCGCTCAAGCATGGTGACCGGGTGTCATCCAACCGTGACCTGCTGGCGCTGGGCGCGGCCAACCTGGTCTCCGGGTTGTTCCACGGCATGCCGGCCGGTGCCGGGTATTCGGCGACGTCGGCCAACGAGGCGGCCGGCGCCTATTCGCGCCTGGCGGGGATTGTCGCGGCGCTGGTGATCTTGCTGATTGTGCTGACGGTGCTGCCCTATGTCGCGCTCACGCCGGAGCCGGTGCTGGCCGCCGTCGTCATCTATGCCCTGGGACGAGGCTTGAGCGTGCAGCCGCTGGGGCGTTATTTCCTGTGGCGGCGCGATCGCGTGCTGGTGATCTGTGCGGTAACGGCAGTGCTGGTGCTCGGTGTGCTGGATGGTTTGCTGGTGTCGGTCGCGATCAGCGTGATGTTGATGCTGCGCCAGATGTCCTCAGCCGACATCCAGGTGCTGGGGCGCTTGGGTGACAGTCATGACTTTGTCGATCGCCAGCACCATGCCGATGCCCTGGCCGTGCCGGGGGTCTTGATCGTCCGGCCCAGCGAGGCGCTGTTTTTTGCCAATGCCGAACGCATCCTGGGCGCGGCCTTGCGCCTGATGCGGCAGTCACAGGTAGAGGTGGTGGTGTTGAGCCTGGAAGAATCGCCGGACCTCGACGGCACCAGTATCGAAGCGCTGGCGGCGTTTTTTGCCCAGGTACGTGGGGAGGGCAAGCGCTTGGTGCTGGCCCGCGTCCGGCATGAGGCTCGTGAGGTGTTGCAGGGGTTGCCTGAGGCATTGGCGCCCCATGTATTGCTCAGTGGCCTGAGCGTCGATGGCGCGGTGCAGCTGGCGCTTGAGGTAGGAAAAGCGTGAGGAAGGGGGCTTATGCGATGGCGGTGGGTCAGTGACAGATGCATCAACTGAATGTGTTTGTATTCCAGGCATAAAAAACGCCGCGTACCTTGCGATACGCGGCGTCTTTCACATCAACACACCGTTAAGCCTGGATCACCGGGATGTTGGCGCTTGCTGCGATTTTGCGGAACTCGGCGATCTGGTCGAAGTTCAGGTAGCGGTAGACGTCACTGGCCATGGTGTCCAGTTTCGCTGCGTAGCCCATGTACTCTTCGACGGTCGGCAGGCGACCCAGGGTGGAGGCGACTGCCGCCAGCTCAGCCGAAGCCAGGTAGACGTTCGCGCCGTCACCCAGGCGGTTCGGGAAGTTACGGGTCGACGTCGATACCACGGTCGAGTTCGGCTCTACACGTGCCTGGTTACCCATGCACAGCGAGCAGCCCGGCATTTCCATGCGCGCGCCAGCCTTGCCGTAGATGCCGTAGTAGCCTTCTTCGGTCAACTGGTGAGCGTCCATCTTGGTCGGCGGCGACAGCCACAGGCGAGTTGGCAACTGACCCTTGACCTGCTCCAGCAGCTTACCGGCAGCGCGGAAGTGACCGATGTTGGTCATGCACGAACCGATGAACACTTCGTCGATCTTCTCGCCGGCAACGCTGGACAGCAGACGGGCATCGTCCGGGTCGTTCGGCGCGCAGAGGATCGGCTCGTTGATTTCGGCCAGGTCGATCTCGATGACTTCGGCGTATTCCGCGTCGGCATCGGCTTCCATCAGTTCCGGGTTGGCGACCCAGGCTTCCATCGCTTGGGCGCGACGTTCCAGGGTGCGGGCATCGCCGTAGCCTTCGCCGATCATCCAGCGCAGCAGGGTGATGTTGGAGTTCAGGTACTCGGTGACGGATTCTTTCGACAGCTTGATGGTGCAACCGGCAGCCGAACGTTCGGCCGATGCGTCGGAGAGCTCGAAAGCCTGCTCCAGCGTCAGGTCGTTCAGGCCTTCGATTTCCAGGATGCGGCCGGAGAAGGCGTTTTTCTTGCCTTTCTTCTCTACGGTCAGCAGGCCAGCCTGGATCGCGTAGTAAGGAATGGCATGAACCAGGTCACGCAGGGTGATGCCAGGTTTCATCTTGCCTTTGAAGCGCACCAGGATCGATTCCGGCATGTCCAGCGGCATGACGCCGGTGGCTGCGGCGAACGCGACCAGACCCGAACCGGCCGGGAACGAGATGCCCATCGGGAAACGGGTGTGGGAGTCACCACCTGTGCCGACGGTATCCGGCAGCAGCATGCGGTTCAGCCAGCTGTGGATGATGCCGTCGCCTGGACGCAGCGATACACCGCCACGGGTCATGATGAAGTCAGGCAGGGTGTGGTGGGTGGTCACGTCGATCGGCTTTGGATACGCCGCGGTGTGGCAGAAGGACTGCATCACCAGGTCGGTCGAGAAGCCCAGGCACGCCAGGTCTTTCAGTTCGTCACGGGTCATCGGACCGGTGGTGTCCTGGGAACCCACGGTGGTCATCTTCGGTTCGCAGTAGGTACCTGGACGAACGCCTTTGCCTTCCGGCAGGCCGCAGGCCTTGCCGACCATTTTCTGGGCCAGGGTGAAACCCTTGCCCGTGTCGACCGGTGCTTCAGGCAGCTTGAACAGGTCGGTAGGGCCCAGGCCCAGCTCGGCGCGCGCCTTGTCGGTCAGGCCACGGCCGATGATCAGCGGGATACGGCCGCCGGCGCGAACTTCGTCGAGCAGGACCGGGGTCTTCATTTCGAAGGTGGTCAGGACTTCGTCGGTGCCATGCTTGCAGACTTTGCCAGCATGAGGGTACAGGTCGATCACGTCGCCCATGTTCATGTTGGTCACGTCGAATTCGATCGGCAGTGCGCCGGCATCTTCCATGGTGTTGTAGAAGATGGGAGCGATCTTGCTGCCGAAGCAGAAGCCGCCGGCGCGCTTGTTCGGCACGTAGGGAACGTCGTCGCCGAAGAACCACAGCACCGAGTTGGTCGCGGATTTACGCGAAGAGCCGGTACCGACCACGTCACCGACGTAGGCGATCGGGAAGCCTTGGCCGCGCATTTCTTCGATCTGCTTCATCGGGCCGGTCTTGCCTTGCTCGTCCGGCACGATGCCTTCACGTGCCATTTTCAACATGGCCAGGGCGTGCAGCGGGATGTCAGGGCGGGACCAGGCGTCCGGGGCAGGGGACAGGTCGTCGGTGTTGGTTTCGCCGGTGACCTTGAACACGCGCAGGCTGATCTTGTCGGCCAGGGTCGGGCGGTTACGGAACCACTCGCCGTCAGCCCAGGACTGGATCACGCCTTTGGCGTGCTCGTTGCCGTTGCGGGCTTTTTCGGCGACGTCGTGGAACGCATCGAACATCAGCAGGGTGTGCTTGAGTTGGGCAGCCGCGACAGGCGCCAGCTCGGCGTCGTCCAGCAGCTCGACCAACGTCACGATGTTGTAGCCGCCCTGCATGGTGCCGAGCAGTTCAACCGCGCGTTTCTTGTCGATCAGGGGGGAAGTGGCTTCGCCCTTGGCCAGGGCAGACAGGAAGCCGGCCTTGACGTAGGCAGCTTCGTCAACGCCCGGTGGAATACGGTTGGTGATCAGGTCAACGAGGAATTCTTCTTCGCCAGCCGGGGGATTCTTCAGCAGCTCAACCAGGCCTGCGGTTTGTTCGGCATTAAGCGGCTGGGGAACGATACCCAGTGCTGCACGCTCTTCGATATGTTTGCGGTAGGCTTCAAGCACAGTTATTACCCTCATCAGTGGTCCCACGGGACGCTCATCCAGAAATGAACGGCACGCATGCGCTCGGGGGCTTTTTGGGCCGCAAAGCCAGCGCTGCCGGCATTCCTTACAGAAGCTGCTTTCAAAGTTTTACGCCTGCAGAACGGAGCTGATGAGGGTTGGCGCTGATCATTACCTGCCGGGTAATGACCATCGCCAACACCGTTCTGAAGGAACGACTGTGCTCGTGACGCTTTGAAAACAGCTTCCAGCGGATTATTGGCGCCTTACAAGGCCGGATGATTCTACGGCAAAAAATTTCTAAAGGTAAGTTGCATCACCAAGTTTGCTGGGTGATCAACCTTAGACAAAGGGCTAACATGGCGCACTGTTTCGCTGATTTGCGTGTTGTTGCCCATGTCCAACCAAACCATCAAGACCCCCTGCGTCGGCCTGTGCTCCACGGTCTACGGCGATCTCGTGTGCCGTGGCTGCAAGCGTTTCCACCACGAGGTGATCCAGTGGAATGGCTATAACGAGGAAGAAAAACGCGCGGTCTGGCTGCGGCTGGAGCAACTGTTGGTGCAGGTGATGGCCGGCAAACTCGAGATTTTCGACCCCAAGACCCTGCGCGGCCAACTGGAGCAACGCAAGATCCGTTTCGTGCCGCACCAGTCCGAGTACTGCTGGGCGTACCAGCTGATTGCCCGCGGCGCGCGGGTGATCAATAACCTGGAGGCGTACGGCATGGTGCTGTTGCCGGAGTTTCGCGACTGGGCCTTGCCGGAACTGCGCGATGCCATCGACCGTGAGTTCTTCATTCTGTCCGAGGCCCATTACCAGCGCTATATCGCCCCGGGGTTCCTGAGAGACGCGCTCGCTGACTGACAACACACATCCAACTGTGGGAGGGGGATCGGCGTCAGGCCTTGGTCGCCAGTTCCTCCAGGTGATCCATCAACGTCTGCGGCTTGAGCACCAGTACATCACTGTCCACCGCATCCAGGATCACCTCCGCCGTATTACCGATCAACGCCCCGGAAATGCCGGTGCGCCCCACGGTGCCTATGATGGTCACGGCCGCTTTCAATGTGTGGGCCAAGTGGGGGATCAATACATCCGCCGGGCCCTCCTCGACATGCAGGTGCGCGTCATCCACATCGAATTCCGCCTGGAACGCCTTGCACTGCTCCCGATAACGCGCCTCGATGGTTTCCTTGAGCTGGAACGTCGGGTCCGCCGCCGACAACATCGGCGACGGATGGGCGCTGATCACATGCAACTGCGCCTTGGCCAGGCTGGCGATGTCGAAGCCATGGTCGATGATCGCGTGATGCAGCTCGCGGTGTTCCCCGTCGTTGTTGCCCACATCGATCGCCGCCAGAATTACCCCGCCCGCCCACGGTGTGGACGTCTTGACCAGCAACACCGGCGTCGGGCACAAGCGCAACAGCTTCCAGTCCGCCGGCGTCAGCAGGGCCTTTTTAAGCGGGCTGTCGGGAAAGTGCTGCTTGATCACCAGCCCACAGCCTTCGGCCTGCTGCACATCGATAATGGTGTCATGCAGGCTTTCATTCCACGCCTGCTCGGTGGTCACGCTGTAACCGTCCTCCTGCAAGCCGGCCTTGAGCAGGCTCAACAGCGCCGAATGCTCGTGTTTCTTGTCGCAGACCAGCAAGTGCAGGTGCGCGCCGGTAACCCCGGCGATCAGCTTGGCGCGCTTGAGGGCCAGGCTTTCCGAATGCGCGGGCTCGATGACCACCAGGATGCTGCGAATGGCTTGCATGATCGGATCTCCAAAAGGGTGGGCGTGGAACAACTATAGTTGCTGCCCGCCAGACGTCATGTTGATGCACATCAAGGCCGGTGGCTGGTGGTCTGCGGCGCGGTGGGTATAATCGGCGGCCTTTTTGTGATCCTTTGTCCGTGAGCCCGATGAACCTGCCCGAAATCCACGAATTCCTCGGTTGCCGAACCCCCGATGCCTGGGTGCAGGCCGCATTGGCCGATCAGGACACCCTGTTGATCGACCACAAGAACTGCGAATTCAAAGCGGCCAGCACCGCCCTGAGCCTGATCGCCAAGTACCACGCCCATGTTGACCTGATTAATATGATGTCGCGGCTGGCCCGGGAAGAACTGGTGCACCATGAGCAGGTCATGCGCCTGATCAAGAAGCGCAAGGTCGAGTTGCGCCAACTGCACGCCGGGCGCTATGCCTCCGGTTTGCGCAAGGTGGTGCGCAGCCACGAACCGGTCAAGCTGGTGGATACCCTGGTGGTCGGCGCCTTTATCGAAGCGCGCAGTTGCGAGCGTTTCGAAGCCCTGGTGCCGCATTTGGACGAAGAACTCGGCAAGTTCTACTTCGGCCTGCTGAAAAGCGAGGCGCGGCACTTCCAGGGTTACCTGAAGCTGGCCTACCAGTACGGCGACGCCAAGGACATCGCCCAGGTGATCGAGCGGGTGAGGGCGGCCGAGCAGGAACTGATCGAATCACCCGACATCGAGTTCCGCTTTCACAGTGGCGTGCCAGCCTGAGGCCACGGCCACGCCGATCAAGGCGCTGATCCCGGTCAGTAGCAGGATCACCGTCTGCGTGCCCAAGGGCGCCGCCAGCACTGCAATCACCAGGCCCGCCAGCGGCTGGGCCAGGTTGTTGAGCAAGGTGATCACGCCCACGGTCTTGCCGAAGTCCTGCACTGGAATGACCCGCTGACGAGTACTGCGCAGGTAAACGTTGAACATCTTGTCGAAGCCGGTGACCAGCAGGAATCCCAGGGTGTACGCCCACAGGCTGGGACTGACCGCCATCACCAACGCCCCGGCGCCGATCATCGAGTAAGACAGCCCGCCCAGCACTTTCAAGGGCAACGTGGCGCGCGCCAGGCAAAACAGAATCGCGATGGTCACCCCCGCGCCGGCCGCCTGCAGCAGGGCATAGGTGTCCTTGTCGGCAGCGTAGAGGCCGGTGACCATGGCCGCGGAGGTGGCCAGCGTGACGCCGATGATCAGGTTCACACCGACCGCCAGGGTAATGATCCGCTTCAGGTCCGCCAGGTTGCGGATATGCCCGAACGCGATGCGCAGCGGTTGCAGCCAGATATCCCGGTGCTGCCGATGGGTTTCCAGGCTTGCCGTGGTTTTGCGCTGCCAGGCCAGCATCGCCAGGTCCGCCAGCACAAACAGCCCGGCAATCCCCAACACCACCCAATGCCAGGCCCACACCTCCAGCATCAGCGCGGCCACCAGCGGCCCCAGCACCAGGCCGCTCTGGTCGGCGATCTGCGAGTAGGAGAGGGTCTTGGCATAGCTGTACTGCGAGAAGACATGCGGCATCAACACTTCGCGGGCCATGATGCCCTGGGTCGTCAGCACCCCGCATAACGCCGACAGCAGCACCAGCCAGTAGATGCCGTTGAACACCCCATACAATGCCACCGCCACCACGCAGGCCAGTGCCCGGTAAACCTGGCTGATATGCAGGATGCGCACCGGCGAATACTTGTCGCACAACGCCCCGCACACCGGAAACGCGAGATAGCGCGGCAGTGATTCGACAAAGAAGGCCAGCCCGGCCCAGGACACGCTGTGGGTGGTCTGGAACACGATCAGTGGCACGATAAACAACAGGATCTGGTCCGCCAGCCGCGACAGGAACAGCGAAACGAAGAACGCCAGGTAATCCTTGCGCATACAACTCCCTGTGGATGGCGTTAAAAAATGCAGGCTATTTGTTAAAAACTCTTAAAAGCATGAAGCTTCGTCGGCACCAACTGGCCAGTTGCTTTAGTTGACCAGCTTGCCACCTATAATGCCCGCTCTTCAATCCGTCTTTGCACACTGAGAACTTATGGAAAACCTGGGTCTGGGCAAGGTCCTGCTCGTTGAGGACGACGAGAAGCTGGCAGGGCTGATCGCGCATTTTCTGTCACAGCATGGCTTTGAGGTCCGCGTGGTGCACCGCGGCGATGAAGCCCTGGCGGCGTTCCTCGACTTCAAACCCAAGATCGTCGTGCTCGACCTGATGCTGCCGGGCCAGAGTGGCCTGCATGTGTGCCGCGAGATCCGCACGGTGTCCGACACCCCCATTGTGATCCTCACTGCCAAGGAAGACGACCTGGACCATATCCTCGGCCTGGAGTCGGGTGCCGACGACTATGTGATCAAGCCGATCAAGCCGCCGGTACTGCTCGCACGCCTGCGCGCCCTGCAACGTCGCCAGGCGCCCGAGCCGACGGTGCGCGGCGCCCTCGCGTTCGGCCGCTTGGCGATTGACCGCAGTTGCCGGGTGGTCAGCCTGGGGGACGAGCAGATCGACCTCACCACCATGGAGTTCGAGCTGCTGTGGTTGCTGGCCAGCAGCGCGGGCAAGATTCTTTCCCGCGACGACATCCTCAATCGCATGCGCGGCATCGCCTTCGACGGCCTTAACCGCAGCGTCGACGTGTACATCAGCAAGCTGCGCGGCAAGCTCAACGACAACCCCCGTGAGCCGGTGTGCATCAAGACCATCTGGGGCAAGGGCTATCTGTTCAATCCGTTTGCGTGGGAGGTCTAGATGCTGCGCCTGTTTCTGCGCCTGTATGTGATTCTGGCGATCGGCCTGGCGGGGGCGATCTGGCTGGTCAACTACACCTTCGACGAACTGCTCCCCGAAGCCAACGAGACCTATAACCGCGAAGCCATGCGTGGCCCGGCATACGGCTTGGTGGAGCAATTGCGGCCGTTGCCCGTGGAGCAGCGCGCCGCACGGCTGGCCGAGTTGCAGTCCCACTACGGCCTGCGCCTGAAGCTGGTGCAGAAGGATGCCCAGGCCCTCACCGAGCGCGAACAAAAGCTTCTGGAACAGGGCTTGCTGGTGGTGCGCGGCGACTTTATGGAGTTTCTCACGGCCATCGACGGTGGCCCGCAACTGCTGGAAATCAAACTGCCGGAAGAGCCCAAGTGGTTATACCTGTGGGCCTACGGTTTTCTCGGGCTGTGCCTGGCCATCGTCCTGTATTTCTGGGTGCGCCCGCACTGGCGCGACCTGGAACATATCCGCCTGGCCGCGCAGCGCTTCGGCGACAACGACCTCGGCTCGCGCATCCTGCTGCCGCGCAGCTCCACCGTGCGTGCGCTGGCCGGGCACTTCAACCAGATGGCCGAACGCATCGAAAGCCTGATCGCCAACCAGCGCGAACTCACCAATGCGGTGTCCCACGAACTGCGTACACCGATTGCACGGTTATCGTTCGAACTCGACCAACTCAAGCAACAGGCCGACCCGCGCCAGCGGGGCGAATTGATCGCCGATATGTACGCTGACCTCGGCGAGCTGGAGGAGATGGTGTCCGAGCTGCTCACCTACGCCAGCCTGGAGCGCGGCGCCACTCAGGTCACCCGCGAGCGCATCGAGGCCCACAGCTGGCTCGACAGCGTGATCGGCAGCGTCGCGCTGGAGGCGGAGGCGGCCGGTATCCAGCTGACGTTGCGTACCTGCGAGGTCGACTTTATCCAGATCGAGCCGCGCTTCATGGCCCGCGCCGTGATCAACCTGCTGCGCAATGCCATCCGTTATGCCGAGCGCCGGGTCGAGGTGTCGCTGGTGAAGTTCGGCGAGGGCTACGAAGTGCGTGTGTGTGACGACGGCCCCGGCGTGCCCGAGGACGGCCGGGCCAGGATCTTCCAGCCCTTCATGCGCCTGGATGCCAGTCGCGACCGCCGGACCGGCGGCTTCGGCCTCGGCCTGGCGCTGGTGCAGCGGGTGTCGCAGTGGCATGGCGGGCACGTGCACGTGATGGATTCGGAGTGGGGCGGGGCGTCGTTTCGCATGACGTGGGCGTATGCCGAGTAATACATTTTGAATGCTGTGGAGATCAAATGTGGGGGGGGCGAGCCCTCTCCCACATTTTTTGACTGGCTTACCCTGTCAAAAGGTGTATTCCAGCCCCATCACCGACGCCTGCTAACGACGCCCCACAATCGGGCTCTTGCCTGCGTCATCCGCCAGGTATTGCACATCCAGCAGGCACTGTGAAGAGAGCGACAGATGCAGGGTTTTTGAACACATAAGGGGGTTAGAAGGCCAAGGGTTTATAAGGGGATCGGGTGCGTTTGAAGGCGTAGCCCGAAGCGCTGAGACCGTTGATCTGGCGGCTCACCGTATCGCCCAGGCCATAGCCGTTGCCGGCGAGGACGGCATGGGCGTTGTCGATGGGCAGCAGGATGTAGTCAGTCAGCGGTTCGTCGTGCAGTTGGCCGCGGATCACCAGGAAGCCGTCTTCCAGGCGCACGCTGATGCCGCTCAGGGGGGCGTCCGGCTCATGGGTGTTGAGCACTTGATAGGTCCCGATGGTGTCGGCCCAGGCCGAGGGCAAGGGCGGCGGTTCGATGCGCTCACCGATAGCCACGCGCTGGCCGTGGCTGCGGGCGGTGAGCATCTGGCGGCCTTGCACGCTGATCACGTCCAGTTGCACGCGGCCCAGTTCGCCGAGGTCCTTGAGCCAGAAGCCGAGCACTTTCTTCTGCGCGCGCAACCAGCCATCGTCGTCGCGCAATAATTCGAAGGTGTAGCCGGCCAACTCGCCCGACAGCCGCTGATCGTCATCCTTGATCCGGAACACGCCCCAGGCGGTGGCGTAGAAGCCGGCCAGGCGCCTGCGGTCGATGGCGGCCGGCACGTGGCGCAGTTTCAGGCCGTGGCTGGGCGCCTGGCAGTCGTCGGCGCAGACGGCGTGGCCGGTTTGCGCCTGGAGCAGCAGGCGCAGGGTGTCGGTGGCCAGGCCGGCCACCAGGTCTTCGGCGTTGCTGTCATTGGCCATGATGATCACGGCCAGTTGTTGGTCGGGCAGCAGGCTCAACTGCGCGGCAAAATCATCGCCGCCACCGCTGTGCTGGTAGGTGCGTATACCGGGGCCGACGGGTTCGTCACCGCATGGGGCGAGGAACCAGCCCAGGCCCATCTGGCAATCGAAGTCCAGCGCATTGCCGGTGTTCTGCTGGGTGAACATCGCGTCGATCGAAGCGCTGCCCAGCACGCGGTTGCCTTTGTAGACGCCTTGGGCGAAGAGCATGTGCACGTAATGCGCGAGGTCTTTCGGGCTGGCCCACAGGCCGCTGGCGGCGATGTCGCGCACCGGGGCATCGGTACTGGCAACGCCGTCCGTGTAGCCCAGGGCGCGGAACGCCTGCTGGCTGGCGGTGCCGACAAAACTCGACTGGTTCATTTCCAGCGGCCTGAGCAGGCTGTTTTGCAACTGGGCTTCAAAGCTTTTGCCGCTGCTGCGCTCGATGGCCGCGCCCACCAGGGCATAACCGAGGTTGGAATACGCCACCTGCGAGCCTGGCGGGCTGCTCAGCCAAACCCCCGACACGCGCATCGGCATCTGCCCCATGGCGTAGGTGCTGTGCAGGTCACGCAGGTGTTCACTGGGCAGGCCGGACTGGTGGCTGAGTAAACGCCGCAGGGTCACAGCGCGGTCGGCAGCGGCCTGGTCGTCATGAAAGCGCGAGCGCACGTAAAACTCGCGCAAGGTCTGCTGGATCGGCGCATCCAGCGCCAGCCGCTGTTGTTCCACACATTGCAGCGCGGCCGTGGCGGTGAGCAGCTTGGAAATGCCACCGGCACGGAACGCGGTGTTGGGCGTGACCGGCACGCCCCGGGCCTTGTCGGCCAGGCCGAAGCCCTGGGCCCAGATCAGCTCCTGGCCATTGACCAGGGCAATCGACAGGCCGGCGATATGCTCTTGGGCGATCGCCCGGGGAATGCGGGCTTGCAGGTAGCGGATGATCGCGCCGTAGTCACCCTTCTGAATGGGCGGCGGTGCCGGCGGTTGCCCATGGCAACCGAGGCTGCCCAGCAGGCAACCCAGCAGCGGAATACCGCGCAATCTGCGAAACATGAGGAGCACCCGAATGGCTGTTTGGATGCTCGAATGCTAGGGAAGGGCCGTCCAACAATCTTTGCGAGCTTTGTCGGGAAACTGTCAAAGACTGTTAACGGCTGAGCCCATGGCGTTCATGCCACTGCGCGATGGATTCTTCGGGGTATTCATCAAACTGCAGGTCGCCTTTGCGCACGCTGACTTCGACCCACGGCGCCTTCGAGCCCAGCATCAGGTGCGTATGCGCCGGCGGTACTGGCAACGGCGTGTCGATGGCCGAGGCAAACGGGTGGATCAGCTCCGGCCACTCCGGGCTGAACAGCCATAGCGCACTGCCGCACTGCGAACAGAAATGCCGCTCGGCGCTACTCGCATGGGCACGGCTGGCGCCCTCGGGTTTGAGCCGGGCGTGGTAGATCGAAATCTGTTTGCGCCCGCGCACTTGCAAGCTATTGGCATCCCCGGCCAGGTTGATCGCATAACCGCCGCCGCCCTGGGTCTTGCGGCAGATCGAGCAATAGCAACGCTGGTAAGGGTACGGGTGGGCGCTGGTGAGGCTGAACGTCACGGCGCCGCAGTGGCAGGATCCCTCAAGCTGCATCGGGGCTGACTCCTCTTGGGTTTATGTAACAACGCTTTGCTAATACCTTAGCCTCAGGCAAGATTCCTTGCTTTGGTTTCAGGGAAGACACCCATGATTGCTGAGTTGCACAGCGCTGCCGCGCAAATTCGCCATGCCGTGCGTGCGGCCACCGAAGGCCTGGTCGGGCGTGAGCAACTGGCCGAGCTGATTGTATTGGCCGCCGTGGCTCAGGAGCACATCCTGGTCATCGGGCCACCTGGCACCGCCAAGAGTGCCGTGGTGCGGCGTGTGGCGCAGTCCATGGGCGGGCGTTATTTCGAATACCTGCTGGGGCGCTTTACCGAACCCTCGGAATTGTTCGGTGCGGTGGACTTGAAGAAACTGCGCGAAGGCACCGTCGAAACCGACGTCAGCGGCATGCTGCCGGAAGCCGATATCGTCTTTCTCGATGAGGTCTTCCTCGGTTCGACCGCCATCCTCAACACCCTGCTGGGCGTGCTTAACGAGCGCCGCTTTCGCCGTGGACACACCCAGATCCAATGCCCGCTGCGCGTGTGTGTCGGTGCTGCCAACGGCCTGCCGGACGACGAAGCGCTGGCGGCGTTCGGGGATCGTTTCCTGTTGCACCTGTTTGTCGAGTCGGTGCCGGATAACCAGTTGGAGGCCATGCTCGCGGGTGGCTGGCAGTCGGAACAGCGGCCGGTGCAGCAGTTGCTCGGTTTGACCCAGTTGGACACCCTTGGCCATGCGCTGAAAAACGTTGACCTCAACCCCGTACGTCCGTTACTGGCCCAGGCTATCCGCCGCCTGCGTGAAGCCGGCATTCAGTTATCGGACCGGCGTATCGTCAAGTCTCAACGGCTGATCGCAGCGGCTGCCTTGCTGGGCGGGCGCCTGGAAGCCAGCGATGCCGACCTGTGGCCGCTGCTGTACGTGCTGCCGACCCAGGAAAGCCAGCAACACGGTCGTGAAGTGCTGCGCGACCTGTTTGCCGCCTCCAGTAACCGTCATTTGTTCAGTGCGGTGGAGGAAGCCACCTTGCAGCCGATGTCACGATTCAATCGCCTGTTGGAAACCGCCGAAGATTACCTGGCACGCACCGAGCCACCGGCGAGCCCGGCGCTGGAAGGCCTGCTGCGCGAGATTGACGCCAACTTCAACAGCCAGACCCTGCCTGAGCCGTTGCGACAGGTACGCGGGCAATTGGCGCGACTGCTGACGCCCACGCCATGAGTGCAGCGTTGCAGCGTTGGACCTGGCGCCCACGGCAGGTACCGACCGAGCCGCAGGCCGCTGTCGCCTGGGGTGACGCTGCTCGGCTTCTGCACGCGCGCTTGTTACAGCTGCCGGACGAACAGGCTGCGCGACTGCAAGCCACGGCCAGCGGTGAAGTGCTGGTGGTTACCGGCGCCGGTGTTGACCTGCCCTGGGTCGACGGGGTGGCCTACGCCGCACCGGGAGATGTCGCGCCAGGGCTGTGGTTGCCCACCAGTTGGGAGCCGACAGCTGCGGTAGATGTGCTGGGCCAGGCCCTGGCGGCACGCTTCAAACGTTCGCCGTTATTGCTGTGGCGTGAACCGCAGGCCGTGGTGCCGCTGGATCGCTTGCTGCCCGTCAGCCCCGATCATTTGCGGCGAATCGCTGCTCACTGGGGGATGCCCGATGCAACTGCCTGATGCCCTGCAACCCTGGCGGCAGTGGCTGGAATGGTTTGCGCCCGAGCACCTGCCAGTGTTCGCCGATCTGCTGGGCCGTCTCAACCCGCTGCTCGGCCCACTGCGGGGCAGGCAACAAGGCGGTGTGCCGGAGCCTGATGGCCTGGGCGACCTGCAACGCCGTGGCCCCTATGAGCGTCTGCTCTCCAGTGAATGGTTGCTGGCAGAGGAGGTACCCGATGAGTTTCTCCGCCGTGCGGTGGGGGGCGAGCATATGTTCCTCACGCCCCAGTACCGTGCCCGTGAGGCCAACCGCCTGATGGTGGTGCTGTTCGACGCCGGTCCCTTGCAGTTGGGGGCCGCACGCCTGGTGCATATCGCATTGCTGATGCTGTTGGCGCGGCGTGCCGAAGAGGCGGGCGCCGAGCTGCGTTGGGGGCTGCTGCAAGGCCCGCCGGTGTTGCATGAACTGGATTCGCCGGCACAGATCAAGCGTCTGCTTAACGCCCGCACCTATGAAGGGGTGAGCGACAGCCATTGGTATGCCTGGCGCGACTGGATGGCCGCGCAGGATCGTCCTGTGGGTGAATGCTGGATGGTCGGGCAACGCTTGCCGGTCGCCGACGCCAGGCATTGCAGCCACCGGGTCCAGGTCAAGCGCAGCCTGGATGGGCGTAGCCTGTCGTTTGAGTTGCAGGCAGGCCAGACGCGACGGGTGTTGCTGCCGATGCCGCAGGCGCAGCACGCGGTGCAATTGCTCAAAGGGCAGTTCGATCACGAGGTCAAGGCACCGCCCGCCACCAAGACTGGTGTGGTGCCGCGCGTGGTCCTGACCTTGCCGCCGGTGATCTCAGGCTCCGGCAGCCATGTCGCCCTGCGCATGCTGGATGAAACCGGAATGGTGGTGATCAAGCTGCCGTCGAGGAACCAGAAAAAATCCCTCGAGGTGCGTCGGCGCCTGTGGTCAGGCCACCAACGCGCGCTGAGTATGAGCTTTCACTACCGCAGCCTGGGCGCGGTGCTCAGCAGTGACAACACCTTGAACTTCTGGAACATACCGGGCATTGCCCCGATCGACAAACCACCCGCCGAACGACTGCACCTTCCTCCAGGCACCGCGACGTTCCTGCCCTCGGTGTGGTTGCGCAGTCAGAAAAGCGAACGGCTCTACCTGCTGGACAGCAAGGGCCGGCTCGCCTGCTGGCAAGGCGCGGTGCTCCGCGCTCCGGCGCGTGAGGGCTGCGAGATCACCGACAATGTCATCGACCTGGCCCAGGTCGACACCTTGACCCTGGCCTACGCCCGCAGTGAAGGCGGGCAAGTCGTCGTGTATGCGGCTACGGGCGATGGGCTGAGGTCCGGTGGTTACGCGGTGGGTGCGGCCAATGGCGTGAGCCAGGTGCTGTTTGCAGGCACCGCCTATTGGCGGCAGTACTTTGGCGGCTGTGCACTGCTGGCCGATAATCTTGGCAGCCAACGTTGGCGCGTGGTCACCCACGACAGCTTCCCCTCGAAAAAAGCCCAGATCGACCTGGCCCCCGGCTGGAAGGCCATCGGCCTGCACCATGAGGTTGGCCCCCAGGAACTGCACGCGCTGGTACTGCTGGGCCCGAACCAGCACACCGTCGGTTTGTATATCGAAGGGCAGCAGCGTGTGCTGTTCACCACCTCGGCAGCGATTGCGCGGGCAACGTTCTGCCCGATGAGTGGCCTGGTTGCCGTTATCACCAGCGCCCGTGAACTGTTGGTGTATTCGGTGCCCGAGCGTGCCATGCGCCTGCAAGTGCTGTGTAACCAGGTCGCGTTGTTAACCCATGAGCGTGAGCATGCTTGAACAGGACGCAATGCTGATCAGGCGCCCGCTGCTGACGGGGCATCAACACATTGATGGGCTGTGGTTTTCCAGCGACCGCTTGGATTTGCACGAGCGCGCCGGCTTGATCCTCGAATACTGGCAGCCCGGCGCCCGTGCCTACCGCTTTGCCGACGGCGATGTGTTGCAGTTCGCGCGGCCTGAATCGGTGTTGTGCGAAACCCTGGTCGGTTGGCCGCTGGTGCGCCAGGGCCGTGGTTTGTCCTCCGCGCTGCTCGACCCGCAGGAGCTGCGGGCCTTGCCGGCTGCCGACCTGTGGCTGGTGCGTGGCAGCCAGGTGCAGGCCTTGCAGTTGCGCGATGCGCAGTTGCTGGCGCCTGGGCAGTGGCTGGATATCAGCGCCTGCACACTGTTGGATACCTTCGACTGCCATGCACCGGTACTGGAACCGGTGCCGCCGCTGCGGGTCACCGATGTGCGTGAGATTCTCGGCGGGGCACTGGGGCCCGTCAGCCCGGAGCGGGAAGGGGTGATGCAGGCGCTGATCGAACGTCAGCGCCATGCGCCGAAGAGCCCGCCGGCCAAAGCGACCGCGGCTGGCAACGGCGAGTGGGACTCACGCGAGCCAGCCTCGTTCCCGGCACTCAAGCTTGGCGCGACCTTGGCGCTGGTGACTGCTGTGCTGTGGATGGCCAACCAGGGTCAGCACGCGCCCTTGACACCCATGCCAACGCTGAGCAGCGACCAGGTTTTTGCGGTGGTCGGCGTGACGTTGGTCGGTGGGCTGTTCTTGACCGGCTTTTTATGGGGCCTGAACCGAGCCCTGCGGCGTGGGCGCACGCCAGTCTCCGGCACGCCAACAGCACCGGTCGCCCCTGGCATCGCTGCGCGCAGCGAACCGCGCCGGCACAAACCCGCTGCGTGGCGCCGCTGGCTGACCCGCCTGACCCTGCATTCGCGCTTGTCCACGTTGTATGGCAAGCGTCAGGCTGCTTATGTGCGGCGGATGCTCGAGATGTTCGAGGACGGCAATTTCGAAGAAGCCTTGCGCCATGCCATTCCCTTGAAGGGTGAGCAGTCCGGTGACGAGCAGAGCTTTGGAACCCCCCAACGCCGCCAGGACCTGGCCCTGGACCGGCAAAACGGGGCAAGCCGTTCGATGTTCTTCGAAGAGGGGATGACCGAGCACCTGCGCCAGGTCTACCGCCAGAGCTATGAGCGCCTGGACCGCGCCGGGCGCATTGAAGAAGCGGTGTTTATCCTCGCCGAGTTGCTCAAGGAGCGTCAGCAGGCCCTCGATTACCTGGAAAAACACGCGCGCTATCAACAAGCCGCCGACCTCGCCCTGGCCTGGGATATGCCACCTGGGGTGATCGTACGCCTGTTGTGCCTGGCCGAGAACTGGCAGCGCGCCTTGCTGGTGGCGCGCCGTGACGATGCCTTCGGCGATGCGGTGCTGATGCTCCAGGCCAAATCACCGGAAACCGCCGACCGCCTGCGCCTGGAGTGGGCCGAAGCGTTGATCGCCAAGGGGTTGTGGCTGCAAGCGGTCGATGTGATCTGGAGCCTGCCGGCTGAACGCCCACGCGCCGCGCAATGGCTGCTCAATGCCGAATCGGCCGGTGGGCGCTTGGCCATTGGCGCGTTGGTCAAGCGCGCCATCCTGCTGCCGGACACCCTGGAGGCGTACGGCGAATGGGTCGAAGACGTGCGTGACGACCCCGCGCGCGGCAGCGAGCGCGCCGCCCTGGCCGAGGCATTGCTGGAACATAAAGCCCAATCCTCGGCCCTGGCCTGGCTGGCAGGCGCTACCGTGCACGCGATTCTTGCCGACCAGTTCAGTGGGCACGGGCGTCTGAACTTCAATCAGTTGCAGGCGCTGGTCAAAATGAGTCGGGATAAATTGCTTCAGGCGGACTTGCCGGGCCAGGCGCTGAAACGTCCAGCCGTTGTGTCGCTGGACCGCGTGGGCAGCACGCTGGAGTGGTCCGCACCGGCGTCGGGCAATCGGCCGATCCTGGATGCCGTGCCCCTGCACGATGAGCGTTACCTGTTGGGGCTGGGCGAGGCCGGCGCGCTGGTGGTGGATGCGCAGGGCAAGACGCTGTTTCATTTTGCGGTGCCGGCGCAGCAGATTGTCATCGGCCACAGCCGCCAAGTGGCCTTGGCGCTGACGCGTCGAGACCGGCTGTGGCGTATCAGCAAGCTGGACCTGGTAAGCCGCACGGCCACGGACCTTGGTGTCTTGGCGCTGGACGTATTTGCCAAGGTGTTTGACGGCACTGCCTGGACCGTCGGCCGTGACCGGGAACTGAGGGTGGTGGACGTCGATCGTGAGTTTGAAACGTTATGGCACGTGGGCGATCTACCGGCACGGGTGCATGCCCTCGAGACGGATCAGCACAACGAATACCTGTGGCTGTTGGAAATGGGCGGGATCCTGGCGCTCTGGCATTATCGTTTGCCGGAGCGTCGCTTGATCAGTCGCGACCCTGGAATCGATGTCATAGAAGCGGATTTCGGGCTACCCAGTGCAACCGGTCAGGCGGCGCAATACTTGATCAAGTACGACAGCGAAGGGCCGCCGGTCCTCGTCCTGAAGCAGGGTGGGGCGCGCAAGGGCTATCGTTTGCCCGGCAACCTGCGGGAGGAGGAGTGGGATCAAACGGTCTGGCCATTCCTGTTCGAGGACTGGCTGCTGATTCGCTATGGCGTGGAGGAAGAGGCGACCCGTTGGCATTTCATTCATCGCGCCAGCGACCGGCTCTGCGTCAGCCTGCACTGGCCACAAGCGCAAGTCCAGGCGCGGCGCCTGGGGACGGACTGGCTGTTATTCGATGATCAAGGCCGCTTGAGCCACATCAACCTCGACCACGCCAGCCAGCACAACCTCACCCTGCATTGACCGTTTCCGGCATCAACGTGGCAATCAATGCCCGTATGGTGCCGGGCAGTGCCTCAAGCTCCCTGACCAGAATACTGCGCTCGCGAATCGCCCACGGCTCATCCAGCGTCACCGCCACCAGTTGCATGGTGCGGCTGTGCCGTACGGCGGCGGACTCGGGGATGATGCCGATGCCCACGCCCGCTTCGACCATCCGGCAAATCGCCTCGAAACTCGACACCTGGATACGCAGCGACAACTGCTTGCCCAACCGCTCGACGTGTTCACGCAGGAAGCTGAGCAAGGTGCTGCCTTCATGCAGGCCGATATGCTGATAGGCCAGGGTCTGTTCCAGGGTGACCGAGGCTTGATCGGCCAAGGCGTGGCCGACGGGCACCATCAGCACCAGTTTGTCGGTGCTGAAGTGCAGCACCTGCAAACCCGCCGCCTCCACGGGGCCGGCGATGATGCCCATGTCGCTGGTGCCATCCAGCACGCCGCGCACGATATCGCGGGACAAGCGCTCCTGCAGGTCGACGGTCACGCCAGGGCGCTGGGACAGGAAGCCGGCCAGCACCTCCGGGAGGAACTCGGTGACCGCCGTGGTGTTGGCGAAGATGCGGATATGCCCGGCGGAATCCACGCCGTATTGGGTGAACTCACTCTTGAGGTAATCCACCTGGCGCATGATCAACCGCGCATGGTGCAGCAGCCGTTCGCCCGCAGGGGTGATCTCTACGCCACGGCTGTCACGGTACAGCAGGCGCGTGTCGAGCTGGCCTTCCAGCGCCTTGATCCGCGCACTCGCGGCGGCCGGCGAGAGGAACGCGCGCCTGGCGCCCTGGGTCAGGCTGGGGGATTCGGCGATATGGATAAACAGGCGCAGGTCGGCCAGGTCGAAGTGCATGCAAAACTCCCGTATGAATGAATGAACCCGGTAGATACCGTCCTATCCAACACCGCCCAAATCCCCGTAGCAGCTGTCGAGCGCAAGCGAGGCTGCGTAGGCCGCGACTCGGTCCTGAATCGACAGCGCGCCCGACGCAGCCTCGCCGGGGCTCGACAGCTGCTACGGGGATTGCGCGGTGCGGGATAAGACGGTATCTACGGATCTGGGCCGCGCGGGTGTTATGTCGGGGAAAGAGCGTTCAGCATAGCCGAACGCTGGTTTATTGAAATGCAAATTCTCAGAACGGGCCGGCGCTTGCATGATCCGGGGCAGACACTCACTGCCCGAGGACCTGTACCTGATGAGCGCTACTGACTGGATCGGCCGAAGCGAAACCGCCCACGACCACCTGAGCCATAACCTGCTCAAACGCATTGCCGCCACCTTTGGCGAAGCCGTCCCCGAGCAGGGCGCAGTCCTGCCGCCGCTGTGGCAGTGGTGCTTCTTCCAGGACCCGCTGCCGGAAAGCGCCCTGGGCGGCGACGGCCACCCGGCCCGTGGCGGCTTCCTGCCGCCGGCGGATAACAGCAATCGCATGTGGGCGGGTGGGCGTATCGAGTTCCTGCACCCGCTGCGGGCCGGCGAGGCGGCAACCCGTGTGTCGACCATCACCCAGGTCGAAGAAAAGACCGGGCGCAGCGGCTCGCTGTTGTTTGTCACCGTGCGCCATGACTATGCCCAGGAAGGTCGCCTGGCGATCCGCGAAGAACAGGACATCGTCTACCGCGAGCCGACGCCGCCCAAGCCGGGCAGCGGCGAGGCCCTGGCCCAGGGCGAGTGGCAGGAAACCATCGACCCCACGCCGACCCTGCTGTTTCGCTACAGCGCCGTGACCTTCAACGGTCACCGCATTCACTACGACTACCCCTATGTCACCGGCACCGAAGGCTACGCCGGGCTGGTGGTGCATGGCCCGCTGATCGCGACCTTGAGCCTGCGCGCGTTTTGCCGCGCCCATCCCGAAGCCAGCGTGCGGCGCTTTGCCTATCGCGGCGTGCGCCCGTTGATTGCGCCGCAGCCGTTCGCAGTGGGCGGTCGCATCAGTGAAACCGGGGCGGCGGCGTTGTGGGCGGGGAATGCCGATGGCCTGGCGCAGACCGCTGAAGTGCATTTCGAATAAGCCAAGAACAACAGGCGGAGAGCCGTGAGATGAACCCGAATGACAACGAAGCACTCAATGCCATCCGCGACGGCGTGCGCGCCTTGTGCGCCGCATTCGACGCGGCCTACTGGCGCCGGATCGACGAAGAAAAGGGCTTCCCCGAAGCCTTCGTCAAGGCGCTGACCGACGCCGGCTGGCTGTCGGCGATGATTCCCGAGGAGTACGGCGGCTCCGGCCTGGGCCTGGCCGAAGCCTCGGTGATCCTCGAGGAGGTGAACCGCTGCGGCGGTAACTCCGGCACCGTGCACGGGCAGATGTACAACATGTTCACCCTGTTGCGTCACGGCAGCGAGGCGCAAAAACGCTTCTACCTGCCCAAGCTCGCCAGTGGCGAATTGCGCCTGCAATCCATGGCGGTCACCGAGCCCACCACCGGCACCGACACCACCAAGATCAAGACCACCGCGATCAAGCGTGGCGACAAATACGTGATCAACGGCCAGAAGGTCTGGATCTCGCGGGTGCAGCATTCCGACCTGATGATCCTCCTGGCGCGCACCACCCCGTTGGCACAGGTGAAGAAAAAGTCCGAAGGCATGTCGATCTTCCTGGTCGATCTGCGTGAGGCCATCGGCAACGGCCTGACCGTGCAGCCCATCGCGAACATGGTCAACCACGAGACCAATGAGTTGTTCTTCGACAACCTTGAACTGCCCCTCGATAGCTTGATCGGCGAAGAGGGCAAGGGTTTCAAATACATCCTCGACGGCCTCAATGCCGAACGCACCCTGATCGCCGCCGAATGCATCGGCGATGGCCGCTGGTTTATCGACAAGGCCAGCGCCTACGCCCGCGACCGCGTGGTGTTCGGCCGGCCCATCGGGCAGAACCAGGGCGTGCAGTTTCCGATTGCCGAAGCCCATATCGAAGTCGAGGCGGCCGACCTGATGCGCTGGCGCGCCTGTGCGGAATACGACAGCGGCGTGAATGCCGGCGCCAGCGCGAACATGGCCAAGTACCTGGCGGCCAAGGCGTCCTGGGAAGCGGCCAATGCCTGCCTGCAGACCCACGGCGGCTTTGGCTTTGCCTGCGAGTACGACGTCGAGCGCAAATTCCGCGAGACGCGCCTGTACCAGGTGGCGCCGATCTCCACCAACCTGATCCTGTCCTACGTGGCCGAGCACCTGCTCGAGCTGCCACGCAGCTTCTGAGGGCCTGCCCATGAGCCATACCCAAGCCCTGTGTCGGTTCCTGGCCGACCTGGCCTACGAGCAGTTGCCCGAACCCGTGCTGGCGCGCACCGAAGACCTGTTCCTGGATTGGCTGGCGTCCGCGTTGGCCAGCCAGGGCGCGCACCCGATCCCGTTGTTCGAGCGCTATGCCCAGAAGATGGGCCCGAGCAGCGGCCCGGCGCAGGTGATCGTCAATGGCACCGGCAGCAGCGCGTATTTCGCCGCACTGGTCAACGGCGCCTCGTCCCACCTGGTGGAACAGGATGACCTGCACAACAGCTCGGTGCTGCACCCGGCCACCGTGGTGTTTCCCGCTGCCTTGGCCGCCGCCCAGGACCTCGGTAAATCCGGCCGTGACGTGTTGCTGGCCTCGGTGGCCGGCTATGAGGCCGGGATCCGCATCGGCGAATTCATGGGGCGCTCCCACTACCGCATCTTCCACACCACGGCCACGGTGGGCACCCTGGCGGCGGCCGTGGCGGTGGGCAAGTTGCTGGATTTCAATCAGGACCAGTTCATCCATCTGCTCGGCAGCGCCGGCACCCAGGCCGCCGGGCTGTGGGAATTCCTGCGCGATGCCGCCGACTCCAAGCAACTGCACACGGCCAAGGCGGCCGCGGACGGTTTGCTCGCCGCGTACCTGACGGCGGATGGCCTGACCGGTGCGCGCAATATCCTCGAAGGCGACCAGGGCCTGGCGGCGGGTATGTCCACGGATGCCGAACCGAGCAAGTTATCGGCTGGCCTTGGTAGCCGTTGGGCGCTGCTGGAGACCTCGTTCAAGTTCCACGCGTCGTGCCGCCATACCCATCCGGCCGCCGATGCGTTGCTGGCGTTGATGCAACGCGAAGGCCTGGAGGCCGTCGATATCGCCCGTGTGGAAACCCGTGTGCACCAAGGCGCCATCGATGTACTGGGGCGGGTAAGCGTGCCGACCAGCGTGCATCAGGCCAAGTTCTCCATGGGCACCGTGCTGGGGTTGATCGCCGTGCATGGCAAGGCCGGGCTCACCGAGTTCCATGAATCGGCGTTGACCGATCCCGCCGTCGCCGCCTTTCGCGACAGGGTCAGCATGACCCTCGACCCCGAGGTCGATGGCGCCTACCCGCAGCGCTGGCTCGGCCGCGTCACCGTCACCACGGTTGACGGCCGCACCCTGCACGGCGCCATCGACGAGCCCAAGGGCGACCCGGGCAACACCCTGAGCCGTGCAGAACTGGCGGATAAATTCCAGCGCCTCGCCCGGTTCAGTAACGCTCGCACACCGGCCCAGGCCGCCGCATTGATTGCCAAAGTCTGGGATGTGCGCAACGCCGCGTCCATGGCCCACTGGCTCTGAGGAACTGTCATGACTGACCCACGACCGCTGGACGGCATCACCGTTGTCAGCCTGGAACACGCGATCGCCGCGCCCTTTTGCACCCGTCAACTGGCCGACCTCGGCGCCCGCGTGATCAAGATCGAACGCCCCGGTGCCGGTGATTTCGCCCGTGGCTACGATGAGCGCGTGCGTGGCCTGGCCTCGCATTTCGTGTGGACCAACCGCTCCAAGGAAAGCCTCACCCTGGACCTCAAGCAGGACGACGCCGACGCCATCCTCGACAGCCTGCTGGCGGATGCCGATGTGCTGGTGCAGAACCTTGCACCGGGCGCGGCGGCGCGCATGGGCCTGTCGTTCGAGGCGCTGCATGCACGCTTTCCACGGCTGATCGTCTGCGACATTTCCGGCTATGGCGAAGGCGGGCCCTACGAGAAAAAGAAAGCCTATGACCTGCTGATCCAGAGCGAGGGCGGCTTTTTGTCGGTGACCGGTGGCCCGGGTGACGAGCAGATGGCCAAGGCCGGTTGCTCCATCGCCGACATCTCCGCCGGCATGTACGCCTACAGCGGCATCCTTTCCGCGCTGCTGTTGCGCGGCAAGACGGGGCAGGGCAGCCGCATCGACGTGAGCATGCTCGAAAGCCTGGTGGAGTGGATGGGCTATCCGATGTACTACGCCTTCGACGGTGCGCCTCCACCCCCGCGTGCCGGCGCGGCGCACTCGACCATCTACCCCTACGGGCCGTTTCCCACCGGCGACGGCGGCACGGTGATGCTCGGTTTGCAGAACGAGCGTGAATGGGCAGCGTTCTGCGACAAGGTGCTGCTCACACCTGGACTGGCGACGGATGAGCGCTTCAGCGCCAACTTCAAGCGCTCGGCCAACCGCGAGACGCTGCGCCAGATCATCGTCGACAGCTTTGCGCAACTGGACGCCGAGGCCGTGATCCAGCGCCTGGAGGATGCGCAGATCGCCAGCGCCCGCGTCAACGATATGCAAGGCGTGTGGGACCACCCGCAGCTCAAGGCCCGCGACAGTTGGCGTGAAGTCGCAAGCCCTGCCGGGCCGCTGCCGTCGCTGCTGCCGCCGGCGCGCAACGGGGCGTTTACCCCGCGCATGGACGCCGTACCGGCGCTGGGGCAGCACAGCCAGGGCATCCTCGAGCAGCTCGGTTACTCCGGCGATGCCATCGACAGCCTGCGCGCGCGCGGCGTTATCTAATAAGGAAGTCCGTTATGCCAAACCCTCTTGTGCGCTCTGCGCTGTTTGTTCCCGGCAGCCGACCGGAGCGATTTTCCAAGGCGCTGGCCAGTGGCGCCGACGCCGTGATCGTGGATTTCGAAGACGCGGTGGAAGAGCCGCTCAAGCGCCAGGCGCGGGATAACCTCGGGGCGTTCCTGCAAAGTCACCCGCAGGCCCGGGTGTGGGTGCGCATCAACGCGCCGGAACATGCCGAGCATTTTGAAGATGTGGCGTTCTGCAAAGCCCACGTCAACGTGGCAGGTGTGCTGTTGCCGAAAGTGGAAAGCGCGGCCCAGGTGGCGGTGGTCGCCGCTGCGGGCAAAGTGATCTGGCCGATTATAGAAAGCGCACGGGGCTTGCTGGCGGTGGCCGACATCGCGGGGGCGCCGCAGGTCGAACGCCTGTCATTCGGCGGCCTGGACCTGGCGCTGGACCTCAACTTGAGCAGCAACTCCCCGGCCGCGCAGTTCGCCCTCGACCAGGCACGCCTGGCGCTGATCGTGCATTCCCGCGCGGCTGGCCTGGTGGCGCCACTGGATGGCGTGCACCCGGCCATCGACGATCCTGAAGGCCTGCGCCGTTCGATCCGGCATGCCTATGAAATGGGCTTTGCCGGCGCGTTGTGTATCCATCCCAGGCAGGTGGCGGTGATCCATGAAGCGTTGGCGCCCAGCGCCGCCGACCTGGCCTGGGCACGGCGGGTGGTTGACGCCGGGGCGCATGGGGCGGGGGCTTACCAGATTGATGGGCAGATGGTGGATGCGCCGGTGTTGTTGCGGGCGCAGCGGTTGCTCGCACAGTTATAGCTGACGGAACCGAATCAAATGTGGAGGGGGAACTGCATTTTTCTTGAGGTTGGTGTTCGGCGTGGCCGAACGCAGGTATCAAAAATTCGAAATTCACTACACGCGTCATATCAGGCACCTTGCCCTACAACACAACAATAAGAAGGTGATTTTCCATGCTCAAGCTTTCTCGGGCGCTGTTCTGCGCCGCCACCTTGTTTGCCGCGGGCCTGGCCCAGGCGGCGGACCCGATCGTGATCAAGTTCGCCCACGTGGTCGCTGAAAACACCCCCAAGGGCCAGGGCGCGTTGCTGTTCAAGAAGCTCGCCGAAGAACGCTTGCCCGGCAAGGTCAAGGTCGAGGTGTACCCCAACTCGTCACTGTTCGGCGACGGCAAGGAAATGGAAGCCCTGCTGCTGGGCGACGTGCAGATGCTGGCGCCGTCCCTGGCCAAGTTCGAGCAATACACCCGGCAAGTGCAGATCTATGACCTGCCGTTCCTGTTCAACGACCTGGCCGCCGTCGACCGCTTCCAGGCCGCCGAGGGCAAGCAACTGCTGACCTCGATGCAGAACAAAAACATCCTCGGCCTGGCCTATTGGCACAACGGCCTCAAGCAACTCTCCGCCAACAAGGCACTGCATGAACCCAAGGACGCCCGTGGCCTGAAGTTCCGCGTGCAGGCCTCCAGCGTGCTGGAGGAGCAGTTCAAGGCGATCCGTGCCAACCCGCGCAAGATGAGCTTTGCCGAGGTGTACCAGGGCTTGCAGACCGGCACCGTGAATGGCACCGAGAACACCTGGTCGAACTATGAAAGCCAGAAGGTCAACGAAGTGCAGAAGTACTTCACCGAATCCAACCATGGCCTGATCGACTACATGGTCATCACCAATGCCACGTTCTGGAACGGCCTGCCGCCGGACATCCGCGGCACCCTGGAGCAGGTCATGGTCGAGGTCACCGTCGAGGTGAACAAACAGGCCGAAGCGCTGAACCAGTCGGCCAGGCAGAAGATCGTCGAGGCCAAGACCAGCGAAATCATCGAGCTGACCCCCGAGCAACGCCAGTTGTGGCGCGAAGCGATGCGGCCGGTGTGGCAGAAGTTCGAAGGGGAAATCGGGGCTGATCTGATCAAGGCGGCGGATGCCTCCAACCATTGAATCCGGTTTCCGCCCTGACATCTCATTTGCTTTCGCGAGGTTTTGCCATGCAAACGCTAAGGCGCGTCTGGGAGCACCTGGAGGAAGGCTTTATTGCCTTCCTGCTGGCGGCCATGACCCTGGTGACATTTGTTTACGTCATGCTCAACAACATCTACACGCTGTTCTTTGCCCTGTCTGACAAGTGGGCGTGGAGCAGCACGTTCTTCGGCGCGCTGGGCGACCACACCATGACCTGGGCCCAGGACATGACCTGGAGCGTGGCGCTGACCAAGGCCATGTTCGGCTGGCTGATTTTCTTCGGCATTTCCTATGGGGTGCGCACCGCCGGCCACCTGGGGGTGGACGCGCTGGTTAAGCTGACCCGGCGTCCGGTGCAGCGCGTGCTGGGCATGCTCGCCTGCCTGTGCTGCCTGGCCTATGCCGGGCTGTTCATGGTCGCCAGCTACAAGTGGGTCAGCGCGGTGATGACCGCCCATATCGGCGCCGAAGACCTCGACCAGTTCGGCATCGACGTGGGTGACATTGTGATCATCGTGCCCATCGGTTTTGCCCTGGTGTTTATCCGCTACCTGGAGATCTTCTACCGCATCTTTACCCGCCGTCAGGTCGGGTTGGGGCTGGCTGACGAGGCCGGTGAGGCCAGCAAATTGGCAGGCAGCCATGGGGAGCGTCACTGATGGCCGTGCTCTGTCTGTTCCTGCTGTTGTTCGTGTTCATGTTCCTCGGCGTGCCGATTGCCATTGCGCTGGGTTTGTCGGGCGCGGTGTCGATCCTGATGTTCAGCCCGGACTCGGTCAGTTCCCTGGCGATCAAGCTGTTCGAAACCTCCGACGCCTATACCTTCCTGGCGATCCCGTTCTTCCTGCTCTCCGGTGCGTTCATGACCACCGGCGGCGTGGCGCAGCGGCTGATCGACTTTGCCAACGCCTGTGTCGGGCATATCCGTGGCGGCCTGGCGATTGCGGCGGTACTGGCGTGCATGCTGTTTGCGGCGCTGTCCGGCTCATCCCCGGCGACGGTGGCGGCGGTGGGTTCGATTGCGGTGGCGGGCATGGTGCGCTCCGGTTACCCGAAGGAATTCGGTGCGGGGATCATCTGCAACGCCGGCACCCTGGGCATCCTGATTCCGCCGTCGATCGTAATGGTGGTGTACTCGGCGGCGACGGAAACCTCGGTGGGCAAGCTGTTCATGGCCGGGGTGATCCCGGGCTTGCTGCTGGGCCTGATGCTGATGGTGGCGATCTACATTGTCGCGCGCATCAAGAAGCTGCCGGCCCAGCCACGGGCGACGTTGGGTGAATGGCTGGGCTGTGCGCGCCGCGCCTTCTGGGGCCTGTTGCTGCTGGTGATCATCCTCGGCGGCATCTACAGCGGCATGTTCACCCCCACCGAAGCGGCGGCGGTGGCGGCGGTGTACTCGGCCTTTGTGGCGTTGTTCGTCTACAAGGACATGAAGCTGCGCGACTGCCCCAAGGTGCTGCTGGAGTCCGGGCGCCTGGCGATCATGCTGATGTTTATCATCGCCAATGCCATGCTCTTCGCCCATGTGCTGACCACCGAGCAGATCCCCCAGGAAATCACCGCCTGGGTGCTGTCCGAGGGCCTCACGCCGATTGGCTTTTTGATCATGGTCAACGTGGTGCTGCTGATCGCCGGCAGTTTCATGGAGCCTTCGGCCATCGTGCTGATCCTGGCGCCGATCTTCTTCCCGATCGCCATGAAGCTGGGCATCGACCCGATTCACCTGGGCATCGTGATGGTGGTCAATATGGAAATCGGCCTGGTGCACCCACCGGTGGGGCTGAACCTGTTCGTCACCTCGGCGGTGACCGGGTTGACGCTGGGGCAGACCATTCGTGCGGCGTTGCCGTGGCTGATGATCCTGTTGGTGTTCCTGATCATGGTCACGTACTTGCCGTTTATCTCGCTGGCCTTGCCGCACTGGTTGGGGATGTAGCGCGGGTCAGCAAGTGACTCGCTCCTGCAAAGTGTCTTAACTGACTGGTATTGGGGCTTGCCCCTCCCACATTGGTTTTGCGTCAGGCTCTATTGGTCCAGCGCACTCAAGATTGCATGGGCGACCTTTACCCGTTCGGCATTCGGGTAGTTCTTGTTCGCCAATATCACCACGCCCACTCCCTTGCTCGGCACGTACGCCACGTAGGCGCCAAACCCATTGGTGGAGCCGGTCTTGTTCACCAGGGTGTCGGCGTGGGGCGCCTGGGGCGGGGTCAGCCAGTTGACCGCGTGCGGTTCCATTGCCATGGGTGTGGAGTTGCCGGCCATCAACCCATCGAGCGGGATGGGGTAGGGGTACATTTCCCAGCCCAGGCCCTGGGTCATGCCGTCCACGCTGTAGTAACCCGTGTGAGTCACGCTGATCGCCTGCTGCAGGGTTTTATCCAGCGTCGCCGGGTGCATGTTCGCGTCAACGTATTTCAGCAAGTCCGCAGCGCTGGTCTTGATGCCGTAGGCCTCGCTGTCCAGGGCGCCGGGGCCGACGCGTACCGGTTTGCCATCTTTGCCATAGCCTTGGGCGTACAGGCTCATCTGGCTCTGCGGCACCTTGATGAAGGTGTGCTTGAGCCCGAGTGCGGGCAACAGGGTCTTTTCCATCGCCTGATCGAACGGCTGCTTGAGGCTCTGCGCCGCCAGGTAGCCGAACAACCCCAGGCTCGGGTTGGAATACAGGCGCTGGGTGCCAGGGGCGAAGTCGGGTTGCCAGTGCTGGAAGTAGCTGATCATGCGCTGGCTGTTATCCGCATTGGCGGGGAATTGCAGGGGCAAGCCGCCGGCGGTGTAGGTGCCGAGGTTGAGCACGCTGATGTGGTCGAACTTGCCGCCGCCCAGTGCCGGCAGGTAATGGCTGGCCGGGTCGGAGAGCGTGAGTTTGCCGCTGGCTACCGCGTAACCGGCCAGGGTCGCGGTGAAGGTCTTGCTCACTGAACCCACTTCGAACAGGGTGTTTTCGCTGACCGGCTGGCGGGTATCGGTGGCGGCGATTCCGTAGTTAAAGTATTGCGCCTTGCCGTCCCGCACCACGCCGACCACCAGGCCGTTAATCGACTGCTGCTGCATCAGCGGTTTTACATTGGCATCCACCACCGCCTGCAGGTCGGTGGACGCCAGGCAGTTGCCGGCGGCGATAAACACCGCGAGGGCGGTGAAATTACGCACGCCAGACAGTAAATGTTGGGGCATGATAACGCTTCCATGAGAATGATCGATTGAATAAAGAGCCTGCGCGGGCGAGGCAAATGTAGGCCGTTCGCCGGTCCTGGGCAAACGATGATATCTCGCAGCAGTCATTAGAAATATTGGGGTCAATATGCTCCGCTCCCACTTACCGTTGAACGCCTTGCGCGCCTTCGAAGCGGCCACCCGGCATTTGAGCTTTACCCGCGCCGCCATTGAGTTATGCGTGACCCAGGCGGCGGTCAGCCATCAGGTCAAGAGCCTGGAGGCGCAGCTCACTGTCACCTTGTTCAAGCGCCTGCCCCGCGGGTTGATGCTCACCCGCGAGGGCGAAACCCTGCTGCCGGTGGTGCGCGAGTCGTTCGACCGCATTGCCCACACCTTGGGTCAGTTCGAGGGCGGGCATTACCGCGAGGTACTCACCGTGGGCGCGGTCGGCACCTTTGCCGTCGGCTGGCTGCTGCCACGTCTGCCGGACTTCCAGAGCCGCTACCCGTTCATCGACCTGCGCCTGTCCACCCATAACAATCGAGTCGACGTGGCTGCCGAAGGCCTGGATTACGCGATTCGTTTCGGTGCAGGTGCCTGGCACGGCACGGATGCGCTGGAGTTGCTGGAAGCGCCGCTGACGGTACTGTGTGTGCCGTCACTCGCCGCGCAGTTGCACACGCCGGCCGACCTGTTGAAACACACGCTGCTGCGCTCCTACCGCGCGGATGAGTGGAGCCTGTGGCTTCAGGCCGCCGGACTGCCCGCCGACACCCTGGTACCGCGCAGCATCGTGTTCGACTCGTCGCTGGCGATGATGGAGGCTGCGCTGCAAGGCAGCGGCGTGGCGCTGGCGCCAGCGCTGATGTTTTCGCGGCAACTGGAAAGTGATGTGATTCGCCAGCCATTCGACGTCGGCATCACCACTGGCAGCTACTGGCTGACGCGCTTGCAGTCGCGGGCCGAGACCTCGGCGATGCTGGTGTTCAAGGACTGGTTGCTGGGGGAGGGTGGGAGTGTCTGAGTTTTCTTGGAGCATAAAGAAACATTAAGGTGGTGATGGTCAATGTGGGAGGGGCGGTGCGACGATTCGACTTGCCCCCGATAGCGGCGGGTCAGTTACCTCAATTGTTGCTGATACACCGCAATCGGGGGCAAGCCCCCTCCCACATGTTGACTGCATTCAGGCCAGGTATTTGCGGAACCAACCGAGTGTCCTTTCCCACGCCAGATTCGCCGCCGCCTCGTCATAACGCGGTGTCGAATCGTTATGGAAACCATGGTTGGCGCCCTTGTAGATATACGCTTCATAAGTCGTGCCGGCGGCCTTCAGGGCCTTTTCATACGCCGGCCAACCCTCGTTGATCCGCGTATCCAGCTCGCCGAAATGCAGCATGATCGGCGCCCTGATGCGCGGCACGTCCTTGGCTTCCGGCTGGCGCCCGTAGAACGACACCGCCGCGCCCAGTTCCGGGTACGCCACCGCCGCCGCATTGGTCACGCCGCCGCCATAGCAGAAGCCGGTGATGCCAACCTTGCCGGTGCTGCTGTCGTGGTGCATCAGCCATTCGATGGCGGCGAAGAAGTCGTTCATCAGCTTGGTCGGGTCGACTGTCTGTTGCAGCGCCACGCCTTTTTCATCGTTGCCGGGATAGCCGCCCACCGAGGTCAGGCCGTCCGGCGCGAGGGCGATAAACCCGGCTTTGGCCAGGCGCCGGGCGACGTCTTCGATGTAGGGGTTGAGGCCACGGTTTTCGTGGACCACCACCACGGCCGGCAGCTTGCCGGTGGCCTTGGCCGGGCGCACCAGGTAGCCACGCACGGTGCCGTTGCCCTTGGGCGAGGGGTAGGTGATGTAGTCGGCAACGATGTCCGGGTCGGTGAATTTCACCTGTTCGGCCAGGGCATAGTTGGGGCTCAGGGCCGCCAGCAGGGCCGAGGCGGTGAGGCCGCCAAAGGTGAACAGCGCCGCGCGGTCGAGAAATTCGCGGCGGTTGAGCTTGCCGTGGGCGTAGCCGTCGTAGAGTTCCAGCAGTTCGGGGGCAAAGTCTTTCGCGGTGAGACGAGTCATCGGTTCGGTCCTCGATTAGCGGTGCCAGTCAATGTAGACCAGGATCAGCTGTCACGGCCATGGGCGGCCGCAGCCAGTTCGCGGGTGTCGACGCGCACGAACAGCGAATCGCCGATGGCCGTGAGCACCTCGCCGGCGTACACCTCGCAGACCACGCGGCTTTTGCGGCCCACTTCGCCTTCGACCCGCGCACGCAAGGTGAGCGGAACGCCCATGGGAGTCGGCTTGATGAATTTGATCCCCAGGTTGCCGGTGACGCAGTCGATGCGCGGCAGGCTGCCGGGTTCGCGCTGTTCGGCACGGTAGTGGTAGGCCATGGCGGTCCAGTTGGAGTGGCAGTCCACCAGCATGGCGATCAGGCCGCCGTAGACCAGGTCGGGCCAGCCGCTGTATTTTGCCTCGGGGTGATGTTCGGCGATGAGATGGACACCATCGGCATCCCAGCGGCTCTTGATATGCAAGCCATGCGGGTTACTGCCGCCGCAGCCGTAGCAGATGCCTTCCGGCGCGGTGATGTCCTGTAGAGAAGGGGTGGGCATGCAGCGTCCTTATTGTTGTGAGCGACTAGTCTGTTTAGCAGGACAGGCACCTGATGGGAATACATCCATTTTTTGCGGAGCGTGGCATGAAGCGTCGAATTCTCCCGTTGGTCCTGGTCCTGGGTGTTATCGGCTGTGCCCAGGCGGCGGAATACACCGACGTCAATCGCACCGCCAGCCAGATCAGTTTTACCTATAAGCAGTTGGGGCAGCGGGTGTATGGCACCTTCGGCGACTTCGAAGGCACGCTGAGCTTTGACACGCAAAAGCCCGAAAGCGGACATGCCTTGCTCAAGATCCAGCTGGCGAGTATCGATGCCGGCAGCCCCGATGCGAACGACGAGCTGCAACGGGCCTCGTGGTTCGATACCGCGACCTATCCGGTGGGCGTCTATGAGTCCACCGCTGTAAAGGCCCTGGGGGATAACCGCTTCAACATCAGCGGCACCCTGACGATCAAGGGCACCACGCGCCCGGTGGCGGTCAACGTGGTGCTCAAGGAGCTGGATGGCATCGGCGTGTTCGACGGTGAGTTCATCCTCAAGCGCGGCGACTTCAGGATCGGCGAAGGCGAATGGGCCGGCAACAGCGTGGTGTCCGACGACATCAACATCAAGTTCAAGATGGTCGCGCCCCAGCGTTAGCGCGCGAACCGCTTGGCCCCGGCCACGCAGCCGATCACCGCGACCGTCACCAGCAGCATGCCCAGGCTGACCTGTTCATGCAGCAAGCCCGCTGCCAGCGCCAGGCCGAAGAACGGTTGCAGCAGTTGCAACTGTCCGACGGCGGCGATGCCACCCTGGGCCAGGCCGCGATACCAGAACACAAAGCCGATCAGCATGCTGAACAGCGACACATAGCCCAGGCTCAGCCAGGCCGGCAGGCTGATACCGCTGACGCTCGACGGCGCCAGCACCAGGCTCAACGGCACCACCACCGGCAACGACACCACCAGCGCCCAGCAGATCACCTGCCAGCCGCCCAGGCTGCGCGACAGTTTGGCGCCTTCGGCATACCCCAGGCCGCACACCAGCACCGCCAGCAGCATCAGTACGTCACCCGCCGGTGCGGCGCTCAAGCCCTGGGCGAAGGCGTACCCCATCACCAGCGCACTGCCGAGGATCGAAAACAGCCAGAACACCGGGCGTGGACGCTCGCCGCCACGCAGTACAGCAAACACGGCGGTCGCCAGCGGTAGCAGGCCGATGAAGACGATGGAGTGCGCGGAGGTCACGTATTGCAGCGCCAGCGCGGTGAGTAACGGAAAGCCGATCACCACGCCGAGGGCGACGATGGCCAGGGGCATCCATTGCTGGCGCGCGGGGCGTTGCTCCTTGAACAGCCCCAGCAAGGCCAGCCCCAGCAGCGCGGCAATGGCGGCGCGGATCATGGTCAGGAACACCGGGTCGAATTCCATCACCGCCAGGCGCGTGGCTGGCAGCGAGCCGCTGAAGATCACCACGCCGATAAAACCGTTGATCCAGCCTTGGGTGCGGGTGTCCAGGTTGCTGAGGGGGGCTGTACGTTCCATATGGGGTGTCCGAAAAGGATGAGTTGCGTGGCAGGCATCCTAGGGTTGAAGATAAAGACAATCAAAAAATTGTCATGGATACATCGCTATGCCCCGCGCCCGCTACAAGTCGTTGGTCGACAGCTTCGCCGAGGCCATTCGCTCAGGCAGCATGCCCCCCGGTACGCGACTGCCGACCCACCGCCAACTGGCCGCCGAACATGGCCTGGCGCTGGTCACCGCGAGCCGGGTGTACGCCGAGCTGGAGGCCATGGGCCTGGTCAGTGGCGAGACAGGCCGAGGCACCTTTGTGCGCGAAATCTCGCTGCCGCCGGGGCAGGGCAGCGGGCAGATGAGCGTGGCGGCGGGCATGCTCGATCTGAGTTTCAACTACCCGTCCTTGCCGGGCCAGGCCGACTTGCTGCGCACCGCATTGCGCCAGTTGGCGCTGTCCGGCGACCTTGAAGCGCTGCTGCGTTACCAGCCCCACGCCGGTCGCCTGCATGAGCGCGCCGCTGTCGCGCGGCACCTTTTGAGTCGAGGGCTGACGGTCGAGGCCGAACAGGTGCTGGTGGTCAGTGGCGCCCAGCACGGGTTGGCCGTGACCATGATGACCTTGCTCAAGCCCGGTGATGTGATCGCCGTCGACGCCTTGACGTATTCGGGGTTCAAGGTGCTGGCCGAGACCCTGCACTTGGAGATCGTCGCCATCCCGGTCACCGCCGACGGCCCGGACCTGGACTACCTGCACAGCCTGTGTCGCAAGCGCCCGGTGCGTGCCGTGTACAGCATGCCGACTTTGCATAACCCGTTGGGCTGGGTGCTGAGCCTGGCGCAGCGCGAGCAGTTGGTGGCGGTTGCCCGTGAGCACAACCTGATGATCATCGAGGACGCGGCCTACGCGTTCCTGGCCGAGGACGCGCCGCTGCCCGTGGCCAGATTGGCGCCGGAGCGCACGGTCTATGTGGGCGGGCTGTCGAAAAGTGTCGCGACCGGCCTGCGCGTGGGGTTTATCGCTGCCCCGTCGGGTTGGGTCAAAGCACTGGAACGCACCATCATGGCCACCACCTGGAACGTGCCGGGGGTGATGAGTGCGATTGCGGTGGCCTGGCTCGAGGATGGCACCGTGGCGCAACTTGAAACCCACAAGCGCCAGGATGCGCGGGCGCGGCAAGCCTTGGCCGCGCAGGTGCTCAAGGGGGTGGCCTACACCAGCCACCCGTCATCGTATTTCTTGTGGCTGCCCCTGGCGGAAGAGGCCCGCGCCGATCAAGTCGCCATGACCTTGCAGCGCGACGGTATTTCCGTCTCCACCGCCGAGCCCTTCGCCGTCTCGGCCCACGTGCCCCATGCGTTGCGCCTGGCCTTGGGCTCGGTGGACATGCCGGCGCTGCGCGAGGCGTTGCTGAAGGTGCGCAAGGTGGTGCAGTGGTGAGCCCGATGGCCCACCGCTAGCCATCAGAATTTAAACGCCTGGCGCCCGATCAGCAGCCAGTGGCCTTTCTGTTTTTGCCAGATCTGGAAGTTCTCGATTTCGGTGGGCACTTCCTTGCCGCTGTTCACCGCCAGGGCGGAGAAGTGGTTGCGTACCAGGGCGGTATCGCCACTCAGGGTGATGGTCTGTTTCTGCATTTCCAGGGTCTTGAAGCCGCTGCGTCCGGTCTCGATGTCGGCGATGAATTCCTGCTTGTTCTGGATCTTGCCGCTGGAGTGGCCGTAGGTGAGGTTCTCGGCGGTCAGGCTCTGGAGCTGCTTGAGGTCTTTATGCAGCATCGCCTGGGTCAGGTGGTCGACCGCTTGGGCGACGTCTTTGTCGGCGGCAGGGGCCGCGGCCACATAGCCGCTGAACAGGCACAGAAAACCGATCAGCACTTTGACGTTTTGCATGGGTGTTTCCTTATTGTTGTTGGGGAGGTGTACGGGCAACACGTTACTGAATATGTTGTCGTACAACATTGCAATAGTCGAAGGGCTTTTGGAAAGTAAAATTTGGAATATTTGCGCAGTGCCTTACGTTGTAAAGGGTGGTTGAAGCCTTCAATCTTGTACGATGTCTCATCACAGGTTAAAACTAGTCTCCCGTCTAACAATAAAATAACGGAGATACCCATGGATTTTCCCCCTTCGCCTGCCCGCTCCGAACACAGCCGCCGGGTCTTTCTCCAGCGATCCCTGGCGGTTTCCGCGTCGGTGGCGGTGCTGGGCAACCTGCCTCGCCTGGCAGACGCGGCCGAGCCCTTGAGCCAGCGTTATCCAGACCCCCTGATCAAGGTGCTCGACGACAGTTTCCTCGAGCTGCGCCTGTTCAATGCCAGCGTTGAGCGCCTGGCGACCGGCCTGCGCTGGGCCGAAGGACCGGTGTGGATCGGCGATGGCCGCTACCTGCTGCTCAGTGATATTCCCAACAACCGCATCGTGCGTTGGGATGAGGTGACCGACAGCCTGTCGGTGTACCGTGAAAACGCCAACTTCTCCAACGGCATGTGCCGCGATCGCCAGGGCCGCCTGCTGGTGTGCGAAGGTTCGACCACTTCTGGCGAGGGGCGGCGCATCACTCGCACCGAACATAACGGTAGCATCACGGTGCTGGCGGACAGCTTTGACGGCAAACCCTTCAACTCGCCCAACGACATCGTGTGCAAGCGCGATGGTTCGGTGTGGTTCAGCGACCCGCCATTCCAGACCGGCAACAACTACGAAGGCCACAAGATCACCCCCACCCAGCCCCATGGCGTGTATCGCATCGACGCTGACAGTGGCAAGGTTACGCGGGTGATCGACGACCTCAACGGTCCCAACGGCCTGTGCTTTTCGCCGGATGAAAAGACCCTCTACGTGGTGGAAGGGCGCGCCAAGCCCAACCGACTGATCTGGGCGATTGACGTCAAGGACGACGGCACCCTGGGCGAACGGCGCAAGCATATCGAAGGCCTCGAATACGCAGCGCTGGACGGCATCAAGTGCGACGAGAGCGGCAATCTCTGGTGTGGCTGGGGCGGCAATGGCGACCCCAAGGCCGACCTGGAAAAGCTCGACGGCGTGCGCGTGTTCAATTCCCAGGGCAAGGCCATCGGGCATATCTCGCTGCCGGAACGCTGCCCCAACCTGTGCTTTGGCGGCCGCGAAGGCAACCGCCTGTTCATGGCCGGCAGCCATTCGATCTACGCGTTGTTCGTCAATACGCGAGGGGCGGATTTCGCCTGATAGGCGCTGAAAAAAATCAACTGTCAGCGCCGGTTGGCCGGCGTTCACAGTGGCTATTTAGCGCTATGCTGCGCGCTCCTGAAACATCAGAGCGTTACGCAAATGGACTTTGATTGGCACAGCGCCCCTATCACCCGCAGCACGCCTGTCACTTCACACTACAAAAACACCCAGAACGTACGCCGTTTCATGCGTGAGCACTGCGGCGCGGGGTTCACGTTCGACCGGCCTTTCATGGCGTGGATTCGCAACGCAACACCCAAGACGATGGGCGACGTGGTGGATGAGTGGCAGCGTCGCAACGAGGACTCCCGAGCATGACACCGGATGAAAAATACCAAGCCGTGCAAAAACGTCTCGGCTATCAATTGGATGAATTCAAAGTCGGTGGCAACTACACGCCGCTGGTGCGCGACGGTAACCATCTGTACATCAGCGGGCAGATCCCGCGTGTCGGCGACACGGTCATGCTGCCGGGTAAGGTCGGTGACACCTTGACCCTGGCCCAGGCACAGATCGCCGCCGGCATCAGTGCATTGCGCTGCCTGGGCCTGCTCAAGCAGGCGCTCGGTTCGCTGGATCGGGTCAAGGCCATCCCGCGTATCACCGTGTATGTACGCAGCGCCGAGGACTTCGATCAGCAGAGTGAAGTGGCCAACGGCGCCTCGGACCTGTTGCACGAGATCCTCGGCGGTGCCGGGGTGCATTCGCGCACGTCGGTGGGGGTGATGCAACTGCCGAAGTCGGCGGCGGTGGAAATCGACATGGTCGCGGTCGCGCACGACTGATGGTCAGCCAAGGTCTGGTCGTCCTGCTCAACTACGGCCTGCACCTGGCGCCGGGCTTGCTGCTGTTTGGCCTGTGGTTCGGGTTGACGCCCAAGTCGTTGCCGGCCATGCGCATCCTGATTTTGCTCGCGGCGTTCGTACTGATGCGCGATGTGATGACGCCCCTGGGCATGTGGGCGCTCAGTGAAGACGTGCAAATCGCCTTCACCGCGAATGCCTTTGTATTGGCGGCGCTGGGTGGCCTGTCGGTGCTGCTGGCCGTAGTGTTGGTCCGGGTGGCGCCGGAGTTGTGGCGCCTGGTGGTATGGACCCGGGGCCACCGCGCCCTTGGCCTGGCGGTGGGGTTTGCGGTCGGTTGCCTGATCGGTGTGCCGTTGCGGCTCTATCAAGGGATAGAGCCGCACGCGATCCCCGGCTACTGGGTGTGGCTGCCGGGCATGGTGGTGTTGGCCTATGGCGCCAATGCGCTGGAGGAAGTGTTGTTTCGCGGGTTTTTGCAGGGCTACCTTGAACAGCAGGTGACACCGCTGCGAGCGGCGCTGATCAGTGGCGTGGCGTTTGCCGCCTGCCATGCCTTCCTGGCCTTGAGCGTGACTCAACTGGGCTGGCCGGTGTTGCTGTTTACCCTGATCGAAGGGCTGGCCTGCGCACTGGTGCGCATGCGTCATGGCGTGTTGGCGGCGACGGCCTGCCATGGCACGGCAATCCTGCTGATTGCGGTGCCCTATATGGCCTGACTTGAAATGCGCTCAGAACGGTGGGAGGGGGCTTGCTCCCGATTGCAGTGGGTCAGCCACCGATGCATCAACTGACACGCCCTCATCGGGAGCAAGCCCCCTCCCACATTTTTTACCGAGTACACCAGCCCCAACTCCAATTGGCTCCAAGGCCGAAAAAGCCAGAGCAAAAGCAGACCGAGATCTACCTGATATATGCAGTTCCAAATGTGGGAGGGGGCTTGCTCCCGATGGCAGTAGTTCAGCCACAGATGCATCAACTGACACTCCCTCATCGGGAGCAAGCCCCCACACTTAACCGAGTACACCAGTGACAACTCCGGTCGGCTCGAAGACTGCAAAAGCCAGAGTAAAAGCAGACCGAGATCTACCTGATATATGCAGATCCAAATGTGGGAGGGGGCTTGCTCCCGATGGCAGTAGTTCAGCCACAGATGCATCAACTGACACGCCCTCATCGGGAGCAAGCCCCCTCCCACATTTTTTACCGAGTACACCAGCCCAACTCCAGTTAGCTCCAAGGCCGAAAAAGCCAGAGCAAAAGCAGACCGAGATCTACCTGATATATGCAGTTCCAAATGTGGGAGGGGGCTTGCTCCCGATGGCAGTGGGTCAGCCACAGATGCATCAACTGACACTCCCTCATCGGGAGCAAGCCCCCACACTTAACCGAGTACACCAGTGACAACTCCGGTCGGCTCGAAGACTGCAAAAGCCAGAGTAAAAGCAGACCGAGATCTACCTGATATATGCAGATCCAAATGTGGGAGGGGGCTTGCTCCCGATGGCAGTGGGTCAGCCACAGATGCATCAACTGACACGCCCTCATCGGGAGCAAGCCCCCTCCCACAGTGAAGCAGTTAGTTTGTCGCCAGCGGCGGCGTGCGCGGCGGGATCAGGCGTTTGCTGCCGGTGGCTTCATACGCCGCCGCAAACCGCAGCAATGCCGAATCATCGTAGGCGCGCCCGGCAAAGGTCAGCCCGACCGGCATGCCGATGTCCGCCATCACGCCCATGGGCACGGTAACGGTAGGCACGCCCAGGTGGCGGATGGCGAGGTTGCCGTTGGCCACCCACACACCGTTGCTCCAGGCAATGTCCGCACTGGCTTCGTTCACATCGGCATCCGCAGGGCCTACATCGGCCACGGTGGGGAACAGCACAGCGTCGAGGCCGAGCTTATCCATCCAGTCTTCCAGGTCGATCCGCCGGGTTTGCTCCAGGCCGCGCAGGCCATCGGGGACGGTGCTAATCTCGTTCCACGGGGTGATGCCACGCTCGGCCATGCGCACGTACTCGTCCATGCCGGCTGCGAGGTCGTCTTCACGGTTGGGCAAGGTGCCAGGGTCGTGGGGGAAGATTTTCGGCCCGTCCACATCGGCCAGGCGGTTCAGGGCCGGGTCGTTGTTGGCGCGCAGGAAATCATCGAAGGCCCAGGCCGACAGTTCCCACAGTTCATCGTGCAGGAATTCCCGGGACACCAGGCCACGATTAAACACGGTCGGCGCGCCTGGACGGTCGCCTTCGCAGTTGGACACCAGTGGGAAGTCGACCTCGATGACTTCGGCACCGGCGGCTTCCAGCGCCTGGCGTGCGTCTTTCCAGAGGTCGATCACGCTGGCACGGGTGTTGATCTTCTGCCCGGTGGGGCCGCCGATGCCGGGCTTTTCGCTGGTGCCGGCCTCGGGGTCGGCGTTGATGTACATGCGCGGCACGCCGAAGCGTTTGCCGGCCAGGGATTCGGCCGTCGCCGCCAATTCAGGGTAAGACGCCGGGCGTACCGAGGCGACGCTGGGGATCGGCACCCACGGCTGCAGGCGCCACAGGTCGCCACGGGTGTGCGGGTCTTCAGCCACTATCACGTCGAGCACTTCCAGCAGGTCGGCCATGGTGCGGGCGTAGGGCACCACCACGTCCATGGTCGGGGTCAACGGCCAGTTGCCGCGCACCGAAATCACCCCACGGGACGGGGTGTAGGCGCACAGGCCATTGTTGGACGCCGGGCCACGGCCGCTGGACCAGGTTTCTTCCGCCAGGCCGAAGGCGGCAAAGCTGGCGGCGGTGGCGGTGCCGGCACCGTTGGACGAACCGGAGGCGAACGGCGCGGTGAGGTAGTCGGCGTTATACGGGCTTTCCGCGCGGCCATACACGCCGCGCTGCATGCCGCCATTGGCCATCGGCGGCATGTTGGTCTTGCCCAGGCAGATGGCGCCACCGGCGCGCAGGCGCTCGATGGTGAACGCATCGCGCTGGGCGACAAGGCTGGCAAAGGCCGGGCTGCCCGAGGCGGCCGTCAGCCCTTTGACCAGGTAGCTGTCCTTGGCGGTGTAGGGAATGCCATCCAGTGGCCCCAGGGTTTCGCCCTTGGCCCGACGTGCATCGGAGGCTTGGGCTTCCTTGAGGGCTTCGGGGTTACGCACGATGACGGCGTTGAGGGCGGTAGCGGTCTGCGGGCCGTCGTAGGCATCGATCCGTGCGAGGTAAGCCTGCACCAGTTCAACGGCTGTGGTCTGGCCGGATTCGAGCGCCGCGCGCAATTGGGCAATGGAGACTTCGGTAACTTGCATGACGTTTTCTTCGCCGCCTTAAGTTGAGGTATGGCGGCAGTCTACGTACAGATATTTCACAAAACCAGTGCGGCATTTTCCCCTTGGGCGGCACGCATCACCTGCCAGGTGGCGTCGTCTGCGGGAATCAGATGTTCGATACGCAGGGAGGCGAGGGTGATGTCCTGGGGCATGCCGAAGGTGGTGAAGGTGGACAGAAAGCTCAGCTCGCCCTGGCTGGTATGCACGCGGGTCAACACCAGCGGCGGCATTTCAGGCGGCGGCGTGGTGTGGGCGGGGGCGGGCAGGCTCTCCAGTAGAGCGGCCAGCACAGGGTTGTCCAGCGCCTCGCGGCTTGCCCGTTGCCAGGCCAGGGTGCGGATTTCTTCGGCGTTGACCAGGTGGTCGCCCAGGCCGCCGGGTTGCAGCAGGGTGGTCAGCAGGTTCAGGCCTTCCAGCGGCGGCGTGACCCCCACCAGTTCCAACAGCGCGCCGGTACTCGCATTCGCCGCCAGCACTTCCCAGTGGCTGCCCAGCAGGATCGCCGGGGCCGGGTTGTTGGCGTGCAGGACATGGCTGACCGCCTCGCGAATTGCGGCCATGGCCGGGGAGGCGAGCGGGGTAGCGGTATAGCGTGGCGCGAAGCCGGCGGCGAGGAATACGCGGTTGCACTGCTCCAGCGGTGTTTCCAGTGCGCTGAGCAGGTGATGCAACGTACCTGGGCTCGGCTTGGCGCGGCCGGTTTCGAGGCAACTGAGGTGGCGCTGGGACACGCCGGTGATCAGGGCCAGGTCAAGTTGGCTCAGACCAGCCTGTCGGCGTAGCTGGCGCAGATGTTCGCCGGCAGTAGCGGGGTTATCCATGGCGTGACTATGACCTCCGAGGTCATTGCGAGGGGGCAACCTTATCACTAGGGTGGGCTTCGATCACGTCAAGGAACAGACCATGCACAAACCTTATCTGGCCCTCGCCGCTCTGCTGGGTTTTTCGCTGTACACCCTGTTCACGCTGCTCACGGCCGAGCAATCGTTGCTGGCCTTCGGACGAGAGTTGATATCGCGCCCGGACACCGCGCAGGTCGTCATCGACCTGTACCTGATGGCCGTACTGGCCTGTGTGTGGATGTACCGGGATGCACGGGCGCGGGGGCGGTCGCTGGCGTCGGTGCTGCCGTACTTCTTGCTGACGGCGGTGTTCGTGTCGGTGGGGCCGTTGCTGTATATCGTCATCAATGGGGTTGTGCGACGCGCAGAGCGTCAGGACTGACGGGTCTACTTGTGGCGAGGGAGCAAGCCCCCTCGCCACGATGAAGTTTATGGGTTGAGGAATGCCTGGTAGTTGTCCTTGGTGATCTGCTGATAAGGAATGGTCAGCTCGGCGTCATACGGCTGTTTCTTGACCATCTTCACCGCCAGGTCAATGGAGCCCACGGCCTGCCCCTTGTTGTCCTGATACGCCGTCACCAGCAACTGGCCTTTCTTCACTGCGTCCAAACCGGCCGCGCCGCCATCGCTGCCGGCCACCAGAATATCCTTGCCGGGCTGCATGCCGGCCTGGCTGATCGCCATGGCCGCGCCAATCGCCATTTCATCGGCATTCGCCGCCACGGCGTCGATTTTGCGCCCGGACACGATCCAGTTGTTCATCAGGTCAATTGCCTTGCTGCGCTGCCATTCGGCACTCTGCTCCTCGACGATCTTTATACCTGGATAGTCCTTGAGCACGTTCTTGACCCCCAGCGTACGGTTGTGGGTGGCGTTGTTGGACAGCAGCCCGAGCATGATCGCCAGGTTGCCTTTGCCGCCCATTTTCTCGGCCAGGTAGCGCATCTGGATTTCACCGGCCTTGATCTCATCCGAGCCGACATAGCCAACCCCTGGCGGTACTTCCTTGAACTCGGGGCGGCGGTTGACGTACACCAGCGGGATCCTGGCCTGTTGGGCATTGACCGTCATTTTCTGGGTGGCGGCGGTGTCTACGGCGTTGACGATAATTGCGTCCATGCCCTGGGCGGTGAAGTTCTGCACCTGGTTAAGCTGGCGCACCACGTCCCCCTGGGCGTCTTCGAATTGCAGGGTCACGCCGGGCAGTTCCCGGGCGTGGGCGGCCATGTAGTCACGCATTTGCGCGAGAAATACGTCGTCGACCTGGGCGATGCTCACGCCGATCCGTATATCGGCCAGCGCCCAGGGGGTGATGGCGAGGGTCAAGAGTGCCGCAAGGAGTTGCTTCTTCATGGTTGTGCTCCGTTGTTTTTGTTGTTGTTAAAACATCACGCCTGGCGCTTGGCCCGCAGTTGCGCCACGGCCGCGGCGAAGTCCTCATACGCCCAGCGTTCGTCGAGGGCCTGCAGCATGAGTTGCTGCCCGGTTTGCGGGGCCAGGCCCTGCAAGGGTGGGTCGGTGTCGAGGTTGGTGGGGAAGGCATAGCCGTCGGCGGTGCAGGCCACCACCGCTGCAATCGCCTGGGCATCCAGGGCCGTGTTGGCCAGCAGGACCGGGTACACCGCCAGCATCATGCGGTCGCGGTCGAGGGCTTCCATGGGCTTGCCGAAGGCCGAGGAGATTTGCAGCAGGTTGGCCATGCGCTGGTGGCCGGCCGTGCGGTTGGTGCCGGCGGCGTGGAACAGCGCCGGGTTGAAAAACAGCAGGTCGCCCTTGTCCAGCGCCAGTTGCACGGCGTGCTGCTGGAAGTGCTCGATAAATTCGGGGCGCCGCCAGGCCAGGTAACCCAGGGCGTATTGCTGGGAAAACGGCAGCAACTGGGTGGGGCCGCTTTCCAGCGGCATCGCCGAGTGGGCCACTGCGCCCTGCAACGTCAGGTACTGGGACAGCACATGCAAGGGCAGGGGAAAGCGCTCCACCACCTCGGTGGTCTGGAAGCCCAGGTGATAGTCGCGGTGCGGCTGTTGCGCCTGGCCGCCGGGGTGCACCACGTTCACTTGCGCCGTTACCTGATAGCTCGGGCCCAGCCATGCCTCGGCGATCAGCCCCAGCAGCGGGTTGGCGTAATACTCCACAAAGGATTGCGGCGACTGTAGCGCGGCCTTCTGCAATGAATTCCAGATACGCCCGTTACTGCCGGCCTTGGCAAAATGGTCGGCGGCCACGCCTTGGGCGGCCTCCTGGGCAAAGATCGCCTCGAACACCTGGCTGTGGCGATCCACCACTTCCAGGTCCTCATAGGCGCGGCGCACCACCATCACGCCCGGTCCATCGCGAAACAAACGGTGCAGTTCATTCATCACCGTGTGGCGGTCGCTGTTGCGCAAGGTGCAGGCCTGATAGACCGGCACGTTGCCGAGCACTTCCGCAGCCAGGGGATAGTCCTCGGCACGCGCCTGTTGCGCGCAAATCCGCTTGAAATCCTCAATGCGTACATCCTGCAGTGTCACAAATGCCGACATTACTCACCTCCCAGGCTCAGGGCATTGAAGGGCTGCGGGCTGCCGCTGTCGGTGCAGCCGACCACGCCTTGCTCCAGGTCGATCACCGCGCCGGTCATCATCCCCGACTCGCGCGACAGCAGGAACGCCACGCTTTGCGCCACCTCTTCGGGCTTGAGCAGGCGGCCGAACGGCTGCGCGCGTTCCGCCTCAGCCAGCCAACCGTCCTGGGCGCCGTGGTACTGGCGCTGGATCTGATCCTCATGGGGCGTGTCCATCCAGCCGATGTTCAGGCCGTTGACGCGGATCCGGTTGCGCAGCGCACTGAACGCCACGTTCCTGGTCAGGATCGCCAGCGCACCTTTGGACGCCGCATACGCGCAAAGGAACGATTGACCACCATGCCCGGTGATGCTCTGGATGTTTACCACGGCGCCTTCCACGCCCTGGCTGATCATCAATTTCAACGCGTCCTGCATCAGGAAAAACGGCGCCCGCACATTCACCGCCATCAGCCGATCGAACAGCTGCGGCGAGGTGTCGACAATGGTGCCGCGGTCCGACATCCCGGCGCAGTTCACCAGGCCATGCAGGGTGCCGAAGTGGGTGCGCGCGGCCTCGATGATCGCGCGGCGATCCTCGACCTGTTCAAGGTCGGCCTCGACAAAAAACGCCTGGCAATCCAGCTGCGCCAACTGCCGCACCTGTTCTTCGCCCTGGGCGCGGCGCCGCCCGCAAATGATCAGCCCGGCGGCGCCGCGTCGCGCCAGGGTGTGGGCCACGGCGGCGCCCAGGCCCTGGGTGCTGCCGGTGACGACAAAATATTGGCCGTTGAACGTACTGGCGAGGTCGGCTTGAGGCATGGGGTTCTCCTGGATTGTTGTTGTTTTGATTGCCCGGCTCGACGCCGGACAAAACTGAGACTAGCATTGCAAAACCTCAGTAATACCTAAAAAAGACCTCATAAACACCTCAGGCGAAACCCATGCTCGAACGCGCCAAACACTTCTCCATCAAGCAACTCGCGACCCAGGCGGGCGTGAGCAAGGCCACGGTCGACCGCGTGCTGCATCAGCGCGGCAGCGTGCACGGCCAGACTCGCCGACGTATCGAGCAGGCGCTGGATGAACTGGAATCCCAGGAGAAAAACGGCCTGGCGGTAGGGCGCACCTTCCATGTCGACGTGATCATGCACACCCCTCAGCGTTTCAGCGCCGCGGTGCAGGCGGCGATCACCGCGCAACTGGCCAGCCTGGCGCCGTTTCGCATCGCCCCGCGTTTTCACCTGTTCGAAGAAATCGAGCCCCAGGCCATGCACGATCAGTTGCTGCGCTGCCTCGACACCGGCAGCCAGGGCGTGGTGCTCAAGGCCGCCGACGAGCCGGCGGTGAACCAGGCCGTCAAGCACCTGATCGCGGCGGGCATCCCGGTGGTGACCCTGGTGACGGACCTGCCGCAAAGCGAACGCATCGGCTACGTCGGCATGGACAACCGCACCGCCGGCCAGACCGCCGCCTACCTGATGTCGCGCTGGCTGCCGGCGTTGCCCCAGGACGTGGCGGTGGTGATCGGCAGCGAGTTGTTCCGTGGCGAGGAGGAGCGCGAGATGGGCTTTCGCGCCTGGCTGCGCGGGCGAGCCCCCCACCTGCGGGTGCTGGACGTCAGCGGCGGCTATGGCGTGTACCCGCGCACCTTCGAGCGGGTCACCCAGGCGCTGCAACAGCATCCCGGCCTCAAGGCGGTGTACAGCGTCGGCGGCGGCAACCGTGCGATTGTCGACGCCTTCGCCGCCCTGGGTCGCCCGCTGGAGGTGTTTATCGGCCACGACCTCGACGAAGAAAACCGCCAACTGCTGCTGGACGAAAAAATCGCCGCGATCATCGACCACAACCTGCAGATCGATGCCCGCCACGTGTTCCTGCACATCCTGCACTACCACCGGTTGTGGAAGGCCGGCCCGATTGCGCCGTCACAGGTGCAGATCGTCACCCCGTTCAACCTGCCGGACTGAGCACTCCCCCAAACAACAAGATCAGGAGTTCAACCATGCTACGTATCGCTGTTCTAGGTGCCGGGCGCATCGCCAGGATCCACGCCGCCAATGTCGCCGCCCACCCGAATGCCACGCTGGTGCTGGTGGCCGATCCCTGGCGCGAAGGCGTCGATGCCCTCAGCCGCCAACTGGGCTGCGAGGCGGCCTACGATTGCGCCGCCGTCCTCACGCGCAAAGACATCGACGCCGTGGTCATCGGCACCCCTACCGACACCCATATCGACCTGCTGTTGGCGGCGGTCGCCGAGGGCAAGGCGGTACTCTGCGAGAAGCCCATCGACCTCGATATCGCCAAGGCCCGCAGCGCCGCCCAGGCCGTGGAGCGCCAGGGCGGCAAGGTGATGCTCGGCTTCAATCGCCGTTTCGACCCCGACATGCTGCGCCTGCGCCAGGCCCTGGATGCCGGCCAGATCGGCGCAGTGCGCCAAGTGATCATCACCAGTCGCGACCCAGGCCTGGCCCCGCGGGACTACCTGGAACACTCCGGTGGCATCCTGCGCGACATGACCATCCACGACTTCGACACCGCCCGCCACCTGCTCGGCGAAGAACCGGTGGAAGTCGCCGCCATCGCCAGCCGCCTGGTGGACCCGAGCCTGGAACAGATCGACGACTACGACAGCGTGATGGTCCTGCTGCGTACCGCCTCCGGCAAGCAATGCCATATCAACTGCTGCCGCCAGGCGGTATACGGTTACGACCAGCGCGTGGAAGTCTCCGGCGCCCTTGGCGTGCTGCTCACCGACAACCATCGCCCCAGCACCCTGCGCCACTGGAGCGCCGACCACACCGAAGCGCTGGAACCGTTGCAGCATTTCTTCCTGGAGCGTTACGCCGATGCCTATCGCAATGAGCTGACCCGGTTTATCGATGCGCTGAACAGCGGCCAGGCACTGCCCACCAGTGTGCGCGACGGGTTGTATGCGCTGCATCTGGCCGATTGTGCGTTGGAGTCGGTGAGAACGGGGAGGTGCGTGGCGGTCAGTTACGACCTGTAGGCCCCGGTCCGATCCACCAACCGAATGCTGTCCCGTCCGCCACGCTTGGATTCATACAGCGTGGTATCTCCCTGTTCGATCAGCGCCGCCAGGCTGGCCGGCGGCTGGTCGAACAGGGTGGCGCCGATGCTCAGGGTCACCGGCGCGGGCGTGGCAAAGGTTTGTGCGGCCAGTTGCTGGAACTGCTCGCGCAGGCTGCTGCCCAGTTCGACGATCTGCTCGGTCGAGGCCGGGTTAAGCAGGATCACAAACTCATCACCGCCCAAACGTGCGGCCAGCGCGCCTCGGGGCACGACTGCGCGAATCATCTCGCTCAAGGCGATCAGCACACGGTCGCCGGCGGTATGGCCGTGGAGGTCGTTCACCGACTTGAAGTTGTCGATATCGATCAGCAGCAGTGCGCCCGGTTGTTGCGCCGACACCTGGGCCAGCAGGCGCGGCGCGCGCAGGTCGAGGGCGCGGCGGTTGTAGAGGGCGGTGAGCGGGTCGCGGGCGGCGAGGCGGGCGATCTGCTGTTCGCGGCGGTAGCGTTCCGAGCCGGTCATCGACAGCGCAATCAGCATGATCGCCATGGCGCCTTCCACCAGGGACACCTGGATGATCTCGCCCTTGAACGCCGCAAGGTCGATCAAGGTGCCAGGGATCACCACCGACAGCGCCTTGGCCACGTAGAACATGCCGTGGACCAGCAGCACATAACGCAGTTGCACCGCGCCGATGCTCAATGATCGGCCGTGGGGCCGCAGCAGGAAACTGGCGCGCAGGGTCGGCAGCGCGACCAGCAGCGACTGCACGCCCAACATGGCTTTGGACCACGGCAGGTCGGTCGGGAGCATCAGCATGCCCAGCCACACGGCCAGCAGCAGCCACCACCGCGGCGACAGGCGTACCTGGGTAAAGCGCGCGACCCCGAGCAAGAACAGGCAGTGCGCGGCCACCAGCAAGCCGTTGGCAAACCAGATGCCGATGAGCAGGTAGCCATTGATGCGCAGCAGGGCCAAGGTGGAGCCGACGGTGATGGTGGCGAAACCGGCGCTCCAGAACAGCAGCGAAGGTTCGCGTACGCTGCGCCATTCTATGGCCAGGTACAGGGCAGCAGCGGCGGCCAGGGCAACGGTGAGTGCCAAAATCGTAGGAGGGTCGAGCGTCATTTCGTGCCGGGTCTGCCTGGGTGTGCGTTGAGGCTGGGGATTGTAAGCGCACACGCAGGTTTTTCAGAGCCCAAAGGATAATGGCATACAGCCATCCGATGATCGGCGGTCTAGACGCCTTTGGTCGACGGCAGCAGTATCGTCAGGATGCCCACCAGTGGCAGGAACGAGCACAGTGTGTAGACGTACTCGATGCCGTGGCTGTCGGCGAGCAGTCCGAGCAAGGCCGCGCCGATCCCGCTGAAGCCGAACATCAGGCCGAAAAAGATCCCGGCGATCATGCCGACATTGCCGGGCACCAGTTCCTGGGCAAACACCACGATGGCCGAGAACGCCGAGGCGAGGATGAAGCCGATCACCACGCTGAGCACGGCGGTCCAGAACAGGTCTACGTAGGGCAGGGCCAGGGTGAACGGCGCGGCACCGAGGATCGAGAACCAGATGACTTTCTTGCGCCCGATCCGGTCGCCGATCGGCCCGCCCGCGAAGGTGCCCACGGCCACTGCACCGAGGAACAGGAACAGGTACATCTGAGAACTCGATACCGACAGGTGGAATTTTTCAATCAGGTAGAACGTGAAGTAGCTGGTCAGGCTGGTCATGTAGAAGTATTTGGAGAACACCAGCACCGCCAGCACCACCAGGGCAAACGTCACGCGGCCTTTGGACAAGCCGTGGGTGGCTTTGCCGCCTTGCTTGAGCTTGAACAGGTTGAGGTGGTTGCGGTACCAGCGGCTCAAGCCGTACAGCACCAGGATCGCGAACACGGCAAACAGCCCGAACCAGGCGATGTTGCCCTGGCCGTAAGGAATGATGATCGCCGCCGCGAGCAACGGCCCCAACGCGCTGCCGGTGTTGCCGCCGACCTGGAAGGTCGATTGCGCCAGGCCATAGCGCCCGCCGGAGGCCAGGCGTGCGACGCGCGAGGTTTCCGGGTGGAAGGTCGATGAGCCGACGCCCACCAGGGCTGCCGCCAGCAGGATCGCCGGGAAGCTGCCGACAAACGCCAGCATCAGGATGCCGACCAGGGTGCAGACCATGCCCGCCGGCAGCAGCCACGGCTTGGGATGCCGGTCGGTGTGGTAGCCGATCCAGGGTTGCAGCAGCGAGGCGGTCAGCTGGAACGTCAGGGTGATCAGGCCGACCTGGGTAAACGTCAGGCCGTAGTTGGCCTTGAGCATCGGGTAGATCGACGGTAATACGGCCTGGATCAGGTCATTGATCAGGTGCGCCAGGGCACAGGCGCCGAGGATACGCATGACTAAGGGGCTTACTTGGGGCGGACTCGAGGTGGCGGCAGGTGATGCGGTCAGGGTCGACATGCAGGCATTCCATACAAGGCAGCGAAGAGGGGCAGCGAGTACTTGAGCAGGCTGCCCATTTCAATTTGTTTCAGAGCTTATGCTAGATTCGTCAGGAATGCCTGTCTCGCGTAATTCGGGAGGCAACCATCGTAAAAAGGGCGAAATGATCAAATCACTGGATAAATTTTTGCAGGAAATCGATGAGGGCGACTGGGCTGTCATCAGTTCGGCCACCGATTATCCGGAAAACTGGGTGATCCCCGACCACAGTCACGAAAAGCATCAATTACTCTACGCCACCGAAGGCGTGATGGTGGTGCATTCGGCGCACAACCAGTGGACGGTACCGCCCAACCGCGGCTTCTGGATGCCCTGCGGGCACGTGCACTCCCTGCGCTGCGTGGGCGCCCTGAAAATGCGTAGCGTGTTCGTGCGCCCCGACAGTTTCCCCAACCTGCCGACCGAGACCAAGGCGGTGAGTATTTCGCCGCTGCTGAGCGAGCTGATCAAGGCCTCCGTGAGCTTGAAACCGCCCTATACCGAAGACTCCCGCGATGCGCGGATCATGCACCTGATCCTCGACGAGCTGGCGCTGTTGCCGGCCTTGCCGCTGTCGCTGCCGCAGCCCGCCGATCTGCGGATCCAGCAGATCTGCCTGGCGTGGCAGGAGGACCCGGGCGATGCCTCCACCGTGGCGGATTGGAGCGAGCGCCTGGCCCTCGACCAGAAAACCATCCAGCGCCTGTTCCGCAAGGACACCGGCATGACCTTCGGCCAATGGCGCCAGCAGGCGCGGCTGCTGCTGGCATTGGAGCGTATCGCGGTGGGGCAGAAGATTATCGACGTGGCCCTGGAGCTGGGCTACGAAAGCCCGAGTGCGTTTACCAGCATGTTCAAGAAACAGTTTGGCAAGACCCCGAGTCATTTTTTCCGCTGACGTCGGCGCAGTAGTCGTCCAGCAAGCCGTTGAATGCGTCGATATCCAGCGGTCGGCTGAGGAAGTAGCCCTGGCCTTCTTCACACGCCACGCTTTTGAGCATGGCCAGGTGCTCAGCGGTTTCGATGCCTTCGGCCGTGACCGTCAGGGCAAGGGCACGGCCCAAGCCGACAATGGCTTGGATAATCGCCTTGTCATCCTCGCTTTCCTCCAGTCGGGTGAGGAAGCTGCGGTCGATTTTCAGACCATCGAACGGGAACGCCCGCAGGTAGCTGAGGGACGAATAGCCGGTGCCGAAGTCATCCATGGCAATGCGGATGCCCAGTTGCTTGAGCGTGCGCATCACCTCAAGTGCGCCGACGGCGTCCTCGAGCATGACGCTTTCGGTCATTTCCACCTCAAGGCGCGCAGGGTCGATACCCGAGGCGTCCAGGGCGTGGCGCACGCGCTCCACCAGGTTGCCGCGCTTGAACTCGGTGGGTGACAGGTTCACCGAGACGAACAGCGTGTCGGGCCACTGCGCCGCGCACGCACAGGCAGTTGCCAGTACCCAGTCACTCAGCGCCAGGATCAGCCCCGATTCTTCGGCAATCGGAATAAAGGTGTCCGGGGCGATCAGCCCGCGTACCGGGTGCTGCCAGCGCACCAGGGCTTCGGCCCCGACCATCTGCCCATCGGCGATGCGATAGCGCGGCTGGAAGTGCAGGCGCAGTTCGGCGTGCTTGATCGCAAAGCGCAGATCGCTCTCCAGGCGCCGCCGCTCGATGATCCGCGTATTCATGTCCCCGGAGTAAAAGCGCCAGGTATTGCGCCCGGCCGCCTTGGCCTCATACAGCGCGATATCGGCGTAGCGCAGCAGTTCGGTGGCATCGCGGGCATCGGTGGGCGCCAGGGCAATGCCGATACTGGCACTGATAAACACCTCTTGTTCGTCGATTTTGATCGCCTGCTCGATGGACTCGATCAAGCGCAGGCACAGGCTTTCGACTTCATCCTGGCTGCCGGCGTCGCTGAGGATCAGCACAAACTCATCGCCGCCGACGCGAGCCACCAGGTCGCCGTGGCGCACGCAGGCGGCCAGGCGGCCGGACACTTGATTGAGCACCCGGTCACCGGCGGCGTGGCCGAGCAGGTCATTGACCGGCTTGAAGCGGTCCAGGTCGAGGCTGAGCATCACCAGCGGCCGCTCGGTGCCGGGCAGGGCCTTGAGTTTGCCGTCCAGGAACGCCTGCAGGCGTGTGCGGTTGGGCAGCCCGGTCAGGGCGTCGTGTTGAGACAGGTACTCGATGCGCCGACGTGCTTCGACTTCTTCGGTGACGTCGGTGGCCGTACCGCGAAACCCGCCACAGGGCATTTCCCGGGCCGACAGCCGGGTTGTGCGCTCCTGTCCCTGGGCATCGATATAGCGGCATTGCACACTGATGTCCACGCGCCGGCCCGGGGTGCTCAGCCACTGCGACAGCAGGTCGGCCTCGGTGTCCAGCAGGTCGCTCATGGCCGCCCCGAGCCAGGCTTGCCGGGTCAGGCCGGTGACGCTTTCGAAACGCTCCGACAGGTAGGTAAAACGCCAGCCGGCATCGATTTCCCAGACCCAGTCCGAGCTGGCCTCCACCACGTCGCGAAAGCGCGCCTCGCTGGTGGCCAGGGCGGCCTGGCTGTCCAGCAGGGAGGTGTGGCTGGCATCCAGGGCGAGGGCGGTGGCGGTGGCGCGACGCAGAATGACCCAGGTCATCAGGCACACCAGCAGCGCGGCCAACCCCAGCAGCGGCAAGCCTACGCTCATCAAGCGCAGGCCGGGTCGCGCTGGTTCCCAATGCAGGCTGCCAGCGGCGCCGTTATCGCCAAGGGGGAAAACCAGGGTCTGGCCGATGTCATCGGGCGTGGCCACATGCAGCTTGCCCACGCCGAAGTCATCGCCGATCGCACTCAGCTTGGCGCTGTTGAGAACGTCGACGAAGATCAATACCGAGGCCGGCCGGCCATCGGGCTCTACCGTGGGATCGGTGCCGGGCGTGATCGCGGCGGCGGCCACCAGTGCCGGGCTGCCGCGTACATTGATGAACGCCGTGACCGGTGTTTCGTTTTCAGCCCCGGCACGCGCCTGCTCGATAATTTCGGTCAGGGGCTGGTCGAGCCACTGCGAGAGCTCGACGCTTTGCAACGCGCCCTTGATCACCGAGTAGACCGTGCGATTGTTGTTATCGACCACGAACAGGCCTTGGAAACCAAAGTCCTGATACAGCGTGGCGCCGACGTTGCCGCGCGCGTAGGCCCAGTCGCTGTCCACGGTCATGTGCAGGTGCTTGTAGGCATCGCTCCAGAAGGCGTAGTCCTTGACGGTCACCCGCAGGGACTTCTCCAGGGATTGCACGGCTTTACGCGTATAAAACGCGCTTTCCTGCTGTTCGGAGTGATCCAGTTCGTGCGCAAGGTAAACCAGGGAGTAGGCGGCGGCGGCAAAGACCAGGGCCAGCAACGCCACGAAATTGAACAGCGATGTACGTGCCAGCGACAGGCTGGTGCGATTGGAGAGCTTGCGCACAATGGGGGCGAGAGAGTTCGGCATTATTTCCCGCAGGACGTCGCTGCAAGTAAGGGATATGCCTGGGTATCGGCTGTCTGGGCAAAATAATTAGCGCTTCAGCGCCGTGCGCCCACATGGGTTTGCCTTCACCGGAACGCTGTCGCCGTACTGGCGGCCCAGGCGAGTATCGCCGCCATGCACAGTAGCGCCGCGCTCAAGGCAAACGTCGCCTGGTAGCCCGACAGGTCAAACACCACACCGCCCAGCGTTGCCCCGGCGGCGATTGCCAGTTGGATGATGGCAACCATCAAGCCGCCCCCTGCCTCGGCATCCTCAGGCAGGGTTTTTGCCAGCCAGGTCCACCAGCCCACCGGCGCGGCGGTGGCTACCAGGCCCCACACACAGAGCAGCGCGCCGGTGATAACGGTCGAGCTGCCGAATGCGACCAATGCCAGGGCGATCACCGCCATCAATACGGGAATGGCGATCAGCGTGGGGTACAGGCTGTTCTTCAGGACACGCTCGATCAGCAGTGTGCCGGCCAATCCGGCCAGGCCGAGCACCAGCAACATCAACGACAGCAGAGACACACCCACCTGGGTAACACCTTCCAGAAACGGCCGCAGGTAGGTGAACAGCATGAACTGGCCCATGAAAAACACGCTGATGGCAAGCATGCCCAGGGCCACCGGGGCGCGCTTGATCAAGCGCAACAGGTTGCCGTTGTCGGCCTGGCTGCGGGGCGTGATCGACGGCAGGCTCAGCAGCAGCCACAGCACCGCGACCACGGCCACCGGCACCACGCAGAAAAACGCGCCACGCCAGCCGATCAAACCACCGAGGAAACTGCCCAGCGGTGCCGCGATCACGGTTGCCAGTGCGTTACCGCCATTGACGATAGCCAAGGCGCGCGGCACCTGGCCCTCGGGCACCAGGCGCATGGCGGTGGCTGCCGACAGCGACCAGAAACCGCCGATGGCAACGCCGATCAGGGCGCGGCCGAGCATGAAGATCAGGTAGTTCGGCGCGAACGCTACCACGCTGCCGGACACGATCATCAGCAAGGTCAGCGCGACCAGCAGGCGCTTGCGATCCACGCGCGCCGCCACTCGGGCGATCACCAGGCTGGTGAGCAAGGCAAACAGGCCTGACACCGAAATACCCTGGCCGGCCTGGCCTTGGCTGATGCCCAGGCCGGCGGCCAGCGGGGTCAACAGGCTCACCGGCATGAACTCCGAGGCCACCAGGGCAAAGGCTGCCAGGGACAGGGCGAAGACTGCGCCCCAGCGGGGCGTGTGAGGGTTTATCGAGATCACTTCAAGTGACTTTTGAAGAAGCTGGTGAGCTTGGCGAAGGGGATCAGGTTGACCCGGTCGTAGAGGTCCACATGGCCGGCGTTGGGGATGATCACCAGCTCCTTGGGCTCGGCGGCACGGTGGTAGGCGTCTTCGCTGAACTCGCGGGAGTGGGCATCGGCACCGGCAATCAACAGCAACGGGCGAGGGGAAATGGTCTCGATATCGTTGAACGGATAGAAGTTCATGAACTTCACGTTGCTGGTCAGCGTCGGCATGGTGGTGGTCTGCGGCGACGCGCCGGCCGGTGTGACTTCACCGCGCGGTGTGCGGTAGAAATCGAAAAACTCATCGCCAATCGGGTTGCCGCTCCGCTTGAGCGGCGTGCCGCTGGTGTAGAGGGTCTCGCCGCCCTGGAATTCCACGTAACGCTGGTTGGCCGCCTGCACCAGCACCTGCCGGCGTTGTTCCGCTGTCATGCCGTGCTTGAGGCCGTTGCGGTTGGCGGCGCCCATGTCGTACATGCTGACCGTGGCAATGGCCTTGAGGCGTGGGTCGATCTTTGCCGCCGCGATGGCAAAGCTGCCGCTGCCGCAGATGCCGATTACGCCGATGCGCTCACGATCGACCAGCGGCCGGGTACCGAGGAAGTCCACGGCGGCGCTGAAGTCTTCGGCGTAGAGGTCGGGCAGCACCGCATTGCGTGGTGTGCCTGCGCTTTCGCCCCAGAACGACAGGTCCAGCGACAAGGTGACAAAGCCCTGTTCGGCCATTTTGGTGGCGTAGAGGTTGGCGCTCTGTTCCTTGACGGCGCCCATCGGGTGGCCGACGATCAGCGCGGCATTTTTCGAGGCCGGGGCGAGCTGTTTGGGCACGAACAGGTTGCCCGCCACCGGCATGCCGTATTGATTGTTGAAGGTGACTTTTTCGACGGACACCTTGTCGCTTGTGTAGAAGTTGTTTGCACCGTTGGACATGTCGGCTCCCAGAGAAGAGAACGAAATCACCAGCAGACTCAGGGTGAGCAAGAGGCTTTTCATGGATGGATCCTTGAGAAGGGGGTCGGCACATTTTCCCGGCGTGGCTGAGGGTTCTGTAGTGCGTTCCACTGGATTACTTGCCTGATCCTCTGAGTCTGTCGGGTTGCCGGGGACGCCAGCGGGCCGGTCGGGGTAAAGTCCAACGATCAGAGCAAAGGGCCCTTTATGAAGATCAATCAAACGCCCCTGGACGTGCTGGTCCGCGTGATCGGCTCAAGGGTCTGCGTACCCGGCGACTACCCCACGGCCATCCCCGGCCTGGGCTTTTATCGGCGTGAGCAGCCCGCGACACCCGTGGTGTGCATGGTCGAGCCGAGCATCGTGCTGGTTGCCCAGGGTGAGAAGCGGCTGTGGGTCGGCGGCGAGGGGTACCCGTATGACACGGCACGATTTCTGCTCACGTCGCTGGATATACCGGCCAACTCCGAAGTGCTGGTCGCCAGCCCGACCCGCCCGTGCCTGGGCCTGACCTTCAAGCTCGACCTGCGCATCCTGGCCGAGCTGATCGCCCAGGGGGAGTTGCCGCCAACGCGTGAGCGGGCGGTGATGAAAGGCGTGGGGATTGGTGTGGTGACCGGCGCCATGCTTGCCTCCTTTGCGCGCCTGGTTGAATTGCTTGATGAGCCCGAAGCGATACCGGTGCTCGCGCCCTTGATCCAGCGCGAGATTCACTTCCGGCTATTGCAGAGCGACCAGGCCGGCCGACTGCGCCAGATCTGTTCCGTGGACGGGCAGGGTTATCGGATTGCGCGGGCGATCGATTGGCTCAAGCTCAATTACGACGTGCCGCTGCGCGTGGACGAACTGGCCGCGCGCGTGCAGATGAGCGCGGCGACGTTTCACCATCACTTTCGCCAACTGACGGCCATGAGCCCGCTGCAGTATCAGAAATGGCTGCGCCTCAACGAAGCGCGGCGTTTGATGTTGAACGAGCATCGGGACGTATCCAGCGCGGCGTTCAAGGTCGGCTATGAAAGCCCGTCGCAGTTCAGCCGCGAGTACAGCCGGCTGTTTGGTGTGCCGCCCAAGCGCGATATGGCCGTGCTGCGCGGCAAAGCGGCGGTCAGCGATCCGCTGGCGTCAAGTTAGCGTAGAAGATGCAGCCGATCAGCCGCGCAAACAGGCTGAGGGTTTCCGGCAGGTTGGGGTCGTCAAACAGCATCGCCCGGGAATCCAGCGCACACAGTGCACCGAACAGCCGGCCATCCGGGAGGAAGATCGGCGCGCCGGCATAGCTCTCGATGGCGTATTGCTTGACCACCGGGCGTGCGGCAAAGCGGCCATTGGCGCTGACCTGCGGGATGAACAGGGTCTGCGGGTTGATGCAGAACTCGCTGCACAGGGTGGTTTCCAGGTCGAGCACGTCATCGGCATGAATGCCCATGTCGAAGGGGTCGTGCGCTGAACAGACAATCCATTCCAGGTCAGTGAACTTGGCGATGCCGGCAAAGCGCATGCCCGTCAGGCGGGTGACCAATTGCAGGATGCTGGTGGTGGCTTCGATTTCGGCGATGGCAGCGCGTTCGTCGGCGCTGAGTAACGCGTGTGCGGCGGTGCAGCTTGGAAGCATGGTTGAACACTCCACTGGCGTGGCGGCCCTTGCCACCACGCTTGGTCAGGTCTTAGTTGATACGCGGATGCTGCTGCACCAGGTTCTGGCGCTTGGCTTCCAGTTCGGCAATCTCGGCGTCAATGTCTTCGATTTTCTGCTCGATATTGTCGTGATGCTCCTGCAGCAACTCCTTGGCTTCTTCCATGTCCGACGCAGCCGGTGCTGCGCCGCGCAGGGGTTTGTTGGCGGTTTCCTTCATGGTCAGGCCGGTGATCAGGCCGACCACCGCAAACACCATCAGGTAGTAGGCGGGCATGTACAGGTCGTTGGTGCTTTCAACCAGCCAGGCCACCGCGGTAGGCGTGACGCCGGCGATCAATACCGAGACGTTGAACGCACTGGCCAACGCGCTGTAGCGCAGGTGCGTGGGGAACATCGCCGGCAGCGTGGACGCCATGACGCCGATGAAGAAGTTAAGCACGATGGCCAGGATCAGCAAGCCGGCGAAGATCAGGCCGGTCTTGCCGCTGGTGATCAGCATGAAGGCCGGAATGGCCAGGAACAGCAGGCCGATGCTGCCGGCGATGATGAAGGGCTTGCGGCCGATCTTGTCGCTGACAAAACCGATGAACGGCTGCACGAACAGCATGCCGACCATGATTGCGATGATGATCAGCACACCGCTGTTTTCGGAGTAGTGCAGGTTATGGGACAGGTAGCTCGGCATGTACGTGAGCAGCATGTAGTACGTCACGTTGGTGGCCGCGACAATGCCGATGCAGGTCAGCAGGCTGCGCCAGTGCTTGGTGGCGATCTCCTTGAACGACACTTTCGGGCCATGGGTCAGGCCTTCGCGGTCACCCTGTTCGAGCTTGTCGACATGCTGTTGGAACGCCGGGGTTTCTTCCAACGCATGGCGCAGGTACAGGCCGATCATGCCCAGGGGCAGGGCCAGGAAGAACGGCAGGCGCCAGCCCCAGGCCTCGAAGTCGGCTTCGCCCAGCACGCTGGAGATCAGCACCACGACGCCGGCACCGAGGACGAAACCGGCGATGGAGCCGAAGTCCAGCCAACTGCCGAGGAAGCCGCGCTTGCGGTCCGGCGCATATTCGGCGACGAAGATCGAGGCGCCGGTGTATTCACCGCCCACCGAGAAGCCCTGGGCCATTTTGCACAGCAGCAGCAGGATCGGCGCCCAGATGCCGATGGAGGCGTACCCGGGGATCAGGCCGATGGCGAAGGTGCTCAGCGACATGATCACAATGGTCGCGGCGAGGACTTTCTGGCGTCCGTATTTATCGCCCAGCGCGCCGAAGAACAGGCCGCCCAGGGGACGAATCAGGAACGGCACGGAGAACGTCGCCAGTGCCGCGATCATTTGTACGCTAGGGGAGGCGTCGGGGAAGAACACCTTGCCCAATACATAGGCGACAAACCCGTAGACACCAAAGTCGAACCACTCCATGGCGTTACCCAGTGCGGCGGCAGTGATCGCCTTGCGCATCTTGGCGTCGTCAACAATGGTGATGTCTTTCAAACCGATGGGCTTGACGCTTTTCTTACGTAATTTCATGCGGACCACTCTAAAACAGAACAGGGGAGGTGCCATCGTTGCGATGGCACCGCTCTGTCAGTTCAGATACAAGCGGACATGAAATAATTCACCGCTATTTGCGTTTTTTTGCCTGGGGCGCAATTTGCGTGCAATTGCCTGGGTTTTCGGGGTGAGCACCTACCCTGGGGCGATCCGGCATTCTGTGGTGAGCGGGCTTGCCACAAGAAGCATAGGTATCTACACAACTCTTAAAGGCTGACACATAACTCTGTGGTGAGCGGGCTTGTCGAATCGTCGCACCGCCCGCGCTGGGCTGCGAAGCGGCCCCAATAAGGTCACCGAAGAGTGCCAGAATCAATCGAGGTGAAGGTTTTGGGGCTGCTTCGCAACCCAGCGCGGGGCAAGCCCGCTCACCACAGAAGCCTAATTGCCAGAGATTCCGTATTCACTGGAAGTTGTGTAGATACCCATGCACAAGAAGCCCGCTCGCCGTGGTCATGTGCGCTTGTCGTCCTACAACCTAGCTGCGCCTGGCACTTTTTACACCCGCGAGATAGCCCGAAAAAGCCGTAATCTTTCAGATTGACAGCGGGTAGGTAGCCCGATATAAAAGCCACAGTTGTACGACGACATATGACGTTACATATGTCCTACCTAACAAAAATAAAAAGTGATGCCATGAACTTGATCGAGCCCATCAACGCCCAGCGCGTTGGCCAAGCTGTAGGCAACTATCGCTGGACCATCTGCGCGATGTTGTTTTTCGCGACCACCGTCAACTACCTCGACCGCCAGGTGCTCAGCCTGCTCGCGCCGCAGTTGTCGACGCAATTTGGCTGGAGCAACACCGATTACGCCAATATCGCGGCGGTGTTCCAGTTTGTGTATGCGATCTCCATGCTGTTTGCCGGGCGGTTCGTCGACAAGATCGGCACCAAGGCCGCCTACGTGATCGCGATTGCGATCTGGTCCACCGGCGCCATCATGCATGCGTTCTCGGTGCCGATGGGCGAGGGCATCGCCGCGGTCAGCGGTGCGATCGGCCTGGCGGTGATTCCGGTGTCCATCGCCGGCTTCATGCTGTCCCGGGCGGTGCTGGCTATCGGCGAGGCGGGTAACTTCCCGATTGCGATCAAGGCCACCGCCGAATATTTCCCCAAGAAAGAACGCTCGCTGGCCACCGGGATCTTCAACTCCGGCGCCAACGTCGGCGCGATCCTGGCGCCGATCTGTGTGCCGCTGATCGCCGGGATGTGGGGCTGGGAAGCGGCCTTTATGGTCATCGGCATGCTGGGCTTTGTGTGGGTGGCGGTATGGGCGGCGGTGTATGAGAAGCCGGAGCAGCAAAAACGCCTGTCGGCCGAAGAGCTGGCCTATATCCGCAGCGACCAGGCGCAGCAGCCCTCTATCCCGCCGGTTGCAGGCGCGGTACAGAAAAAAGTCTCGTGGTTCAAGTTGCTCACCTACCGCCAGACGTGGGCGTTTGCCTTCGGCAAGTTCATGACCGATGGCGTGTGGTGGTTCTTCCTGTTCTGGCTGCCCACCTACCTGTCGGCGCAATACGGCATGAAAGGCGCCGATATCGTCATGCCGCTGGCCGTGCTGTACAGCATGACCATGGTCGGCAGCATCGGCGGCGGCTGGTTCCCCAGCTACTTCATGGCCCGTGGCGATGCCCCCTACGACGGCCGCATGAAAGCCATGCTGGTGATCGCGCTGTTCCCGTTGGTGGTGTTGCTGGCGCAACCGTTGGGCTACATCAGCTTCTGGGTCCCGGTATTGCTGATCGGCGTCGGCGCCTCGGCGCACCAGGCGTGGTCGTGCAACATCTTCACCACCGTGTCCGACATGTTCCCGCAGAAAACCGTGGCCTCGGTGGTCGGCATCGGCGGCATGGCCGGCGGCATCGGCGGTGTGGTGATGACCAAGATCGGCGGCTGGGTGTTCGACTACTACAAGTCCATCAATGACATCCACACCGGCTACATGATCATGTTCGCGATCTGTGCGCTGGCGTACCTGGTGGCCTGGAGCGTGATGAAGACCCTGGTGCCGCGCCATAAGGAAATCACTGACCTGTAATACCTCGTGGCCGCCGCGCTGTCGCGCAGCAAACTGGTACCTCTGTGGCGAGCGGGCTTGTCCCGCGTGGGGCTGCGCAGCAGCCCCACGCGGGACAAGCCCGCTCGCCACAGGTCCATCGAATCACCCATAACGTTGTGTCGAGACCCATTCCTTCAAGCGCCTTTTCTACAACGCGCGCGCCCAGGTCTGGCTGACCAGTTGCTTGCCGAAACTCAAGGTGGGCTCCTCTTCCACCAACTCGAAACCGGCTTTCTGGTAGAGCTTGCGCGCATCGGTCAAGGCGCTCATGGTCCACAACATCATGCGGGTGTAGCCGACATCGCGGGCAAAGCGCAGGCATTCGTCCACCAGGCGCTGGCCGATGCCCAGGCCCCGCGCACTCGCATCCACGTAGAGCATGCGCAGCTTGGCGGTTGTATCGTCATGGCGCACGACGAACACCGAGCCGACCACCTCGCCCTCCTTCTCCGCGATCCAGCAGCGCTCCCGCGCCGGGTCGAACTCGCGCAGGTACTTGGCGACGATCTCCGCCACCAGCGCTTCAAACTCCCAGTTCCAGTGGTATTCGCGGGCATACAGCGCCGCTTGCTGCTGCACCACCAGGCCCATATCCCCTGGCCGTGGATCACGCAGCAGGTAGCTCGACGGGCGGTCTTGCAGCAGGGCCTGGATACGTTGCATGGCGTCGGTCAATTGCTGCTGCCGGGGTTCGGGCAGGCTCTCGAGCAGGGCGATGACTTCATCCTGGGTCTGCTGTTCCAGGGGCGCCAGGACCGCGCGGCCGAGATCGGTGAGGTGCAATTGCACCGCGCGCGCATCGGTGGCGCAGCGGACTTTCTGGATCAGGCCGTTTTTCTCGAAACCACTGGTCAGGCGGCTCAGGTAACCCGCGTCGAGGCTGAGCATCTGGCAGAGGTCGGCGCTGGTGAGGTCGCCACGGGAGGACAGCTCGTACATCACCCGAATTTCAGTCAGGGAATAGTCGCTGTGCAACAGGTGTTCCTGCAGCACGCCGATCTGGTGGGTGTAGAAGCGATTGAAGCCGCGCACGATGCCGGCGCGTTCCACAAGCAGGGGAGTGGACATGGCGGATACTCGAATGGTTGCCTTAGTCAATTATATTGTTGCTTCAGGCAAGCATGTCAACGGCTATGATCGCCGGTCATGGTCATCCCAGGCTTGGCCGTCGCCTGTGGGCTCGTCAATATGATTCGAATCGCCATGGCCACGCCGATCAGCACCGCAACCAGTCCCACGGCTTCCATGAGTGTGGGCCAGCGCCCGTGAAACCCCAGGCCGAGCAGGGTGGCGAAGAGGGATTCGAGGGCGATCAATTGGCCGCTCAGTACCATCGGCAGGCGTCGGGTCGCGGCGTTCCAGGCCCAGGCGCCGACCATGGTGGACATCACCGCGATCACCAGGCTCCAGGCATAGAGCGGGCCAGCCTGGGAAAGGCCGAAGCCGAGCATCGGCAGCTTGAACATGCCAAGCCCATGGATGAACGGTAGCAGGCACAGGGTGGCGACACCGCTGCCCACCATCATGAGTGCGGTCCAGAGACCGGTTGCCTGCGCCGCAAGGTGTGTCAGTTGCCTTTGGTTGATCACGCTGAACCACAACCAGAGAGCAACTGCACTCAGGGAAAAAAACAGCCCTGCCCACCAGGCGCTTGTGTCCAATGAAGGTTGATGAAAGCTGCTGATGTTCGACAGCAAGAGGCCCACTGTCAGGCATGACAAAGGGGTTGCCAGGCGGCGCCACGGGACTGTCCTCGTGCTGGCGTTACCCACCAGGGCCAACAACACCGGCACCGTGCCGATAAACGCCGGGGTCATGACCGGCCCGCCGAACATCACGCCGGCGGCGATGCACACGCCGTAGCCCAGGCACCCCAACGCCCCGAGTGCTGCGGCGAGGCATCCCTGGCCGGGCCCGAGCAAGTGCAACTGTGCCCGGCATAGGATCACCCCCATGACACCCAATGTGCCGGCGATCAGAAATCGCACAGCCATCAAGTCATAGAGGCTGTAGTCGCCGGTGACGTAAGGCGCGATGAAGTTCAACGCCCAGCCCAATGTCGCAACAACCGCGAGCAGCACGCCGACGGCAATGGAGGTCTGTGCAGCGTTCATCCGGGGCATCCATTGAGGTAATGGATCCATGGTGCCCAGTCATGCGGGTGTGCTACAAACGAGTTCTCGGCCGTGGATGTATAACCTCAGATTATGAATACACTTGGCAAGACCCTGCCGCCCCTGGCCAGCCTGTTGCCGTTTGAAGCGGCGGCACGCCTGGGCAGTTTCTCCAAGGCGGCCGATGAGCTGCACATCACCCAGGCTGCCATCAGCCGCCAGATTCGCGGGCTGGAAGACAACCTGGGGGTGAAGCTGTTCAGTCGGCGCAACCGGGCGGTGTTCCTCACCCAAGAGGGGCGGGAACTGGGCCGGGTGGTCGGCGAAGCGCTGCGCAGCATCAGTGAGAGTGCCACCAGCCTGCGGGGGTCACCCCACAGTCATCGCGTGGTGTTGCTGTGTCAGTTGTGCGAAGCGTTTTATTGGCTGATGCCGCGCTTGTCGACGTTCCACCAGCAATACCCGCACATCGAAATCCAGGTGGTGACCTCCACCCGCCCCCTGACGGAGTTCACCAGTCACTTCGACGTGGCCTTGCAAAGTACCGGGCGCGCGAGTGGCAGCCATCCGCTGATGTTCACCGCCGCCGACGAAGTGTTCCCGGTGTGCAGCCCCGGCTATCTGGACAGCAAACTACCGCTGTCGCTCGCCGGGTTGCAGTCGCGCACCTTGTTGCACCACAGCTCCCATCCTCCGCACTTGATGGAGTGGGACAGCTGGTTGCAGGTGTTCGGCCAGGCCTTGAGCGGGGAGGTGCGCGGTGCGACCTTCGATAGCTACCCGCTGATGTTGCAGGCGGCGGTGGAAGGGCATGGGATCGCCATGGGCTGGCGGCGTACGGCGAGCCGGTTGATTGACAGCGGGGCGCTGGTAAGGCCCTGTGTCGAGAGTGTGCATTTGCCCCAGGCGCTATCGATTTACCGGCAGCAGGGAGAGGGCAGCCGGGCCGAGGTCGTGGCGTTGCTCGACTGGCTGGAGGCGCAATTGCAGGATGAAGGCTGACAGGGGCGCCGCCGCCCCTGTCATATGCCGCTATGGCTTGCGCGTCACCCGCCACACGGTATTGGCCAGGTCGTCGGCGATGATCAGCGCGCCTTTCGGGTCCACCGTCACCCCCACCGGGCGCCCACGGGTCTTGCCGTCGTCACCGCGAAAGCCGGTGGCGAAATCAATCGGCTCACCCGATGGCTTGCCATTACTGAACGGCACGAAGATCACCTTGTAGCCCACCGGGTTGTCGCGGTTCCAGCTGCCGTGCTCGCCGACGAATACGCCGTCGGCAAATTGCTCGCCCATGGCCGGGATGGAAAAGTCCACGCCGAGTGCGGCCACGTGGGAGCCCAGGCTGTAGTCGGGCTTGATCGCGGCGGCGACTTTGGCCGGGTTCTGCGGTTGCGCGCGCGGGTCGACGTTCTGGCCCCAATAGCTGTAGGGCCAGCCGTATAACGCGCCTTCTTTCACCGACGTCAGGTAGTCGGGCACCAGGTCGGGGCCGAGTTCGTCGCGTTCGTTGACCACCGTCCACAGTTGCCCGGAGTCGGGTTGGATGGTCAGCGCCGTCGGGTTGCGCAGGCCAGTGGCATAGGGCTTGTGTGCGCCGGTGGCGGCGTCGATCTGCCAGACCATGGCGCGGTCGATTTCCACTTCCATGCCACGTTCGGTCACGTTGCTGTTGGAGCCGATCCCCACATACAACTGGCGTCCATCGGCACTCACTGCCAGGGACTTGGTCCAGTGATGGTTGATCTGCGCCGGCAGGTCGGTGACTTTCACCGGTGCGCCGCTGGCCTTGGTCTGGCCATCGGTGTAGTCGAAGCGCACCAGCGCATCCTGGTTGGCCACGTAGAGCTTGCCATCGGCAAACGCCAGGCCGTAGGGCGCGTTGAGGTTGTCGGCGAACACCGTCTTCAACTCATAGGTGCCGTCACCGTCGGCATCGCGCAGCAGCGTCAGGCGGTTGCCGCCTTTTACCTTGGTGTTGCCCTGAGCCTTGATCACGCTGGCGATCACATCCTTGGGCTTGAGCTTGGCCGCACTGCCGCCACGTCCTTCGGCGATCAGGATGTCACCGTTGGGCAGCACCAACGTCTGGCGCGGGATGGCCAGGTCGGTGGCGATGGCCGTGATGCTGTAGCCCTCGGGTACCTGGGGTTTCTGATCGCCCCAGGGGGTGGGCTCGGCGATCTTCATGCTCGGCAACAGGCTGCTTTGTTGCTCCGGCAACGTGGGGTCGGGGCCACGGGCCTGGGTCTTGTCGCCTTCGCCGCCGCAGGCGCTCAGCAACAGCGCGGCGCTCAATACGCTCAGTGTGTGGGACGTTTTCATTTGGCACCTCCCGAGCGCAGGCCGGTCCAGGTGGCCGACAGTGTCAGCAGCAAGACGACGGCCGACATGATCAGCCCGGCAGGCATTGAGGCGTAGGCATCCTTGGCATGTTGAAAGGCATTGACCAGCCCTAATACCCAGGTGGCTAACAGCAGCAGGACATACCGCGTGGGTTGCCCCGCCTTGCGCTCGGCGCGAAGCAGGTTGACCAGCGCAAACAGGAACGCGAGCCCACAGAACACCAGAGCACCGCCAATCAACCAGGACGCAAAGTTGGCCCATTGAATCTGGTAGGTCTGGGTGTAGGCAATGTCGCTGAGCAAGGCACCAAGAAACAGCGGCACGGTGCCGGCCAGCAAGGTCGCATGCAGCGGCCCCGGCGTGTATCGGTAGGCGGGAAGGGTTGTCATGGTAAGGCGGCTCCTTGTTGTACAACGCCCCTGGTCGGGGCTGCGCATAGAAAATGAACGCCTTACGTATCAGATAGTTCAGCATAATTCGTGTCGAAATATTAAGAACCAGCCTGAAAGCTGGCATGCTCAGGGCTTCACATAAGGAGCCGTCCCCATACCAACCCTGCACCTGCTGTGCGGCAAGATCGCCTCGGGCAAGTCAACACTGGCCAAGACCCTGGTGGCCGAACACGCCGCCATCCTGCTCAGCGAAGACACCTGGCTCGCCCAGTTGTACCCCGGTGAAATCCTCTCGATCGCCGACTACCTGCGCTGTGCCCAGCGTATTCGCGGGGTGTTGGGCCCGTTGGTGATCAACCTGCTTGAATCCGGCGTCAACGTGGTGCTGGATTTTCCCGCCAATACCCTGGCCAATCGCGAATGGCTGCTGGGGTTGGCGCAGGCCGCCAAGGTGCCGCACCGCCTGCATTACCTCGAGCTGGACGACGCCACCTGCCGCGCAAGGCTGCATGCGCGCAATGCCCGGGGCGATCATGATTTCGCGGCGACGGATGCCGAGTTCGACCTGATCACCCGGCATTTCTGCGTGCCGAGCGAGGCGGAAGGGCTGGTGATCGAGGTGCATCGCCCATGAGTACGCCTTCTGCGGGCATCGACGCGGACGGTTTTATCCTCACCGTCCCCGACACCCCCGTGCAGCGTGAATACCAGCCGTTGCTGGCGGACGTCTGCGCGTCGCTCTCGAGGGACGACCTGGGCCTGGACGGCCTCTATCTCTACGGCAGTGTCGCAAGGGGCGACGCCATTCCCGGTGTTTCCGACCTCGACCTCACCCTGGTGCTGCGCGAGCCGGCAACGGCGGAGCTATTGGCCCGGCTGGAGGCAGTCCGCTGTGCACTGGAGCAGCGGCATCCCCTTGTCACCAAGGTGGATTTCGATATCGGCCACCGCGCGCAAGTACTGGCGGCGGAAAACCGCAACGGGTGGGGTTTCTGGCTCAAACACCAGTGCCGCTGCCTGTGGGGCAATGATCTGTCAGTGCATTTCGAACGGTTTCGGCCATCCCGTGACATCGCGCTGGCGGTAAATGGTGATTTTCACGCCGTATTGAGCGCGTACCTCACGCGCATCGCGTGCGCCGACACCGAAACGCAGCGCCTTAGCTTGCAGCGCGAGGCTTCACGCAAGCTGATCAGGTCCACCCATGTATTGCTTTCGGAAGATGCGTCGACATGGCCGCGCACCCTCGAAGAGCATGTGGCGATGTTCGTCCGGGGGTATCCGCAGCGGGTCACTCACCTTGCGTTCTTTCTCTTTGAGGCCAGGAACCCTGGCGCCACGATGGAAAACTTCACCACGCGGCTTCGAGCTTTTCTGGATTGGATGGCTTCACCCATCGTAGATACCGTCTTATCCAGCACCGCGTAAAACCCCCTAGCAGCTGTCGAGCCCCGGCGAGGCTGCGTCGGTCGCGGCTCGAGCTTGAATCGGCAGCGCGCCTGACGCAGCCTCGCTTGCGCTCGGCAGCTGCTACGGGGGGGCCTTGATGGGGTTGGCATTCGTAGCAGCTGTCGAGCTTTGGCGAGGCTGCGTCGGTCGCGGCTCGGGCTTGAATCGGCAGTGCGTCCGACGCAGCCTCGCTTGCGCTCGGCAGCTGCTACGGGGGGGGCCTTGATGGGGTTGGCATTCGTAGCAGCTGTCGAGCTTTGGCGAGGCTGCGTCGGTCGCGGCTCGGGCTTGAATCGGCAGTGCGTCCGACGCAGCCTCGCTTGCGCTCGGCAGCTGCTACGGGGGGGGCCTTGATGGGGTTGGCATTCGTAGCAGCTGTCGAGCTTTGGCGAGGCTGCGTCGGTCGCGGCTCGGGCTTGAATCGGCAGTGCGCGTGACGCAGCCTCGCTTGCGCTCGGCAGCTGCTACGGGAGGAGGCGGATGATCAGTTGGCGACAATCATCAGGACTTGAAGCGCCCCACCAGGCCATTCAACTCATCCGACAGATTCGCCAAGCGCCCCGAGTCGTCCTGCGCCGAGTTGGCCAGGCTTTCCACCAGGCGCGCCTCGTCGTAGATCTGCTGGATATGCCGGTTGATCTCTTCGGCCACACTGTGTTGCTCCTCGGCGGCGGCGGAGATTTGCAGGTTCTGGTCGCGGATCTCGTTGACCGACAGCTGGATGCCTTCAAAGCTGTCGCGCGCGCTTTCGATGGACGACACACTGGCCCGTGACAGGTCCAGGCAACTGCCCATTTTTTGCGTGACTTCCTGGGTCTTGTTTTCCAGGGTGCCGAGCAGGTGCTCGATCTCGCCGGTGGAGTCGGAGGTGCGCTTGGCCAACGCGCGCACCTCGTCGGCGACCACGGCAAAACCACGGCCCTGGTCGCCGGCACGGGCGGCCTCGATGGCGGCATTGAGTGCCAGCAGGTTGGTCTGTTCGGCAATCGCGCGAATGGTGCCGATGATCTGGTTGATGCTGCGGCTGCCGGCTTCGAGTTCGACCATGGCGTCGGACGACTCGGTCAAGCGGCGGCCCAGGCGGTTGACGTTATCGGTGGTGACTTCGATCTGTTGCTTGCCCTCGGCCACCCGGCGATGGCCGTTCTCCGCCGACTCTGCCGCACTGCTGCATGAACGCGCGACTTCGTTGGCAGTGGCGACCATTTCGTTGAACGCGGTGGACACCAGTTCCACCGCCTCGCGCTGGCGCCCGGCGGCTTCGTTCATGTTGTGGGCCACTTCGCTGTTGACCTTGGACGCATTGTGCAAATTGGCCGAGGCCGCGCCGATGTGCTGGATCAATTGGCGAATCGCGGCAAGGAACTTGTTGAACCAGCCGGCCAGTTCGGCGGTTTCATCCTTGCCCTGCACCTGCAGTGCGTGACGCAGGTCGCCTTCGCCCTCGGCAATCGACTGCAAGCCGCTGCTGACCTGGCCGATGGGCTTGACGATCACCTTGGAAAACGCCGCCGCAAGCACGCCGAAGATCAGCACCAGCACGCCGACGATGACCGCTGTGAGGTAGGTCATGCGCGTGGCTTCGGCCATGACTTCGCGGTGCTCGATCAGGCCGATATAGCGCCAGCCCAGGCCGGGAGAGGTCCACACGTTGGCCATGTAGCGCACGCCGTTGATTTCCACCTCGGTAGAACCCTGGGACGTCTCGGCCAGGTGCGCATAGGCGGCGCCCAGGTCCTTGAGCGGCTTGAAACTGTGGGCGGCGTCGCGCGGGTCGACCAGCACCACGCCGTCTTCGATCAGCATCACGTAGCCGCTTTCGCCGAGCTTGATGCTCTTGACCAGTTCGGTGAGGTTTTTCAGCGACACGCTGACCACGAACACGCCCTTGGCTTTGCCGGCGCTATCCAGCAGCGCCCGGGCAGTGCCCACCAGCGCCACATCGTCTTTGTCGTAGTAGTAAGCCGGTGTGCGCACGGTCTTGCCGGGGCTGGCCATGGCGGCCTTGTACCAGGGGCGCGCGCGTGGGTCGTACTTGGCCAGTTGCGGGTCATCCGGCCATTTGACGTAGGTGCCGTCTTCCAGGCCGATGGAGAGGATGGCGGCTGCCGGGTGCGTGGCGCCAAAGCGCGCAAAGCGCTCGATGACCGCTTGTGCCGCTGCTGGCATCGGTTGGCTGGCGGCGTCGGCGGGCTGGTAGTTCTTCAGCGTTTCCACGGAGGTGTACACAGGATCCATGGCCATTTGATCGACGTTCTGCTGCGTGCCGTCGAAGAACTGGCGGATATTGCCATCGATCTGGCGGATTTCCCGGGTGCTGCCGTCGATAAATTGGTCAACCGCCTGGGTCCGTGTGTTCATCACGGAGATGACCGCCACCAGGCTTACCGGGATAAACGCAACCGAGACAAATGCCAGTACCAGCTTATTTTTTATTTTCATCGAGACGACCATCAGCGTAGAGGGCGGTCAAATCGTCTCGCTCCGGAAAAAGAGCGCGGCGATTTGCTATCACCGCTGTTTCGGCCCGATGCCGGTAAATCTTTAGGGTTTTTTGTACACAATACAAAGTGCTTATTGTTCTGTATCCAATCAGTAGACATCACGCAGATAGCGCTTCTGTTCGCTCAACTGGCGCCAGTACTCCACGGCGCCCTCAACGCCAAGCCCGCCGTGGGTTTGCGCCACCTGGCGCAGGGCGTGGTCGACGTCCTTGGCCATGTGGCTGGCATCCCCGCAGATATACAGCTGCGCGCCGTCCTGCAGCCAGCGCCACAGCTCGGCGCCGTGTTCCTGGATGCGGTCCTGCACGTAGACCTTCTGCGCCTGGTCTCGGGAGAACGCCAGGCTCAGGTGAGTGAGCAAGCCTTCGTGCTGCATGCCTTGCAGTTCGTCCTGGTAGTAAAAGTCGCTGGCCGCGTGTTGCTCGCCAAAGAACAGCCAGTTGCGGCCCTGGTGTCCCTGGGCCCGACGTTCCTGCAAAAACGCGCGGAACGGCGCCACACCGGTGCCGGGGCCGATCATGATCATCGGCACGTCGCCGTCGGCCGGTGTGCGGAAGTGCTTGGACGGCTGCACGAACAACGGCACCTCGCTGTCTGCGGCGCGGTCGGCGAGGAAGGTCGAGGATACGCCCTTGCGCTTGCCATAGCGCACGGCGGCCACGGTGAGGTGCACTTCCTGCGGGTAGGCCTTGGCGCTGGAGGCGATTGAATACAAACGTGGTTGCAGGCGCTTGAGGGTGCCGAGCAGTTCGTCCGCCGAGCAATCGATGGGGTATTCGTGCAACACATCCACCAGTTGCCGGCCCCACAGCCAAGCCTGCAGTTCGGTCTTGTGCTCGGGGCTCAGCAGGCGCTTAAGGCCTGGGTTGGCACTGCGCTCGGCGATAAAGGCCAGGGTGTCGCTGCTGGGGCGGGCGATTTCGAAACGCTGGGTCAATGCCTGGTGCAGCGGTACATCGCCGAAGGTGTCGATGTTCACGCAGGCACTGGCATCCAGGCGGGTCAGGTCGAGCAGTTCGCTGACCAGCTCCGGGCAGTTGCGCGGCATCACTCCCAGGGCATCACCGGCTTCATAGCTCAGCCCGGAGTCGGTCAGGTCCAGGGCGAACTGGCGGGTTTCCTTGTGGGTGCTCTGCGGGTTCAGGTGCCGGTTGAGCAGCAGCCGTGAGCCATGCAGCTTGGTTTTGCCGGCCGGTGTGGCGGGTGGGGCGAGCGTCGCGGCTTTGGCCGGGTTGAGGCTGTGTTGCAACTGTGCCAGCCAGGCATAGGCGCGCTCTTCGAATTCGGTGTCGCAATCCACGCGCTCCAGCAGGCGGGTCGCGCCCAGCTCCAGCAAGCGCTGGTCGAGTCGCTGGCCGTGCTTGCAAAACTGGTCGTAATTCGGATCGCCCAGGGCCAGTACCGCAAAGCGCAGCGACTCCAGGCGCATCTCGGCGGTGCTGAGGCTGTGCCAGAAGCCTTCGCCGTTGTCGGGCGGGTCGCCATCGCCGAAGGTGCTGCTGATCAGCGCCAGGTTTTGTGTGCTCGCCAGTTTGCTGGCCGGGAAATCCGCCATCGCGCTGAGCTCGACGCTGATACCGGCGTCGCGCAGGCGCTTGGCGAATCGCTCGGCGAGGGCTTCGGCGTTGCCGGTCTGGGAGGCCCATAACAGGGTGACGGCCGGGGAGGGCGTTGCGGCGATGGCGCTGACGTCTGCGCGGCTGAACAATCCGCCGAGCAAACCGTCCAGCCACAGTCGGGAATCCTTGGTCAGCGGCGCATGGGTTGGCATCACCGGCACACCCGCTGCCAGGCGCCCGGCCTCGGAGCGCAGACCGCTGAGGAAACCTGCGAGGTAAGTACGCTCGCTATCGCTCAGTGTCGGCGCCGGCAGGTTGCGGATGCCGGCAATATCGGCGAAGGCGTCGAGGCGCGACAGGGTGAGGTCCTCTACTAAGGGGGGCAAGTCTTGCGAGACCGGCCCATCGAGAAACTGGTGATCGATCAACTCGACCCGGGCCAGGGCGACGGCACAGAACTTGAACTCGGGTTGCAGGGAAATCGGATCGACCGCGTCGTTGGTCACCGCGTTGATCGCCAGGTTTTCGCCAAATACATCGTTCCAGTGGAAAGGCGCAAAACAGTTGCCCGGCTGCACGCGGTCGGTGACCACCGCAGGCAGCACGGCACGCCCGCGCTGGGAGCGCACCTCCACGCGGTCCTTGTCCTGGATGCCCAGGCTGGCGGCGTCTTCGGGGTGCAGTTCGACGAAGGGGCCGGGGTTGAGTTTGTTCAGGGTGGCGACCTTGCCGGTCTTGGTCAGGGTATGCCACTGGTGCTGCAAACGCCCGGTGTTGAGCACGAAAGGGAAGGCCTCATCCGGCATCTCCGCCGGCGGCATATGTGGGCGCGCCAGGAACTGGCCCTTGCCGTTGTCGGTGGCGAATCTGAGCGTGCCTGTATTCAGGTAGCGGATCGGGTTGCGGTCGGCGCCCGCGTCTGAAGCGCAGGGCCATTGCAGCGGTTGCGCGCGCAGCCGTTGATGGCTGGCGCCGCGAATGTCATAGCCGGTCTTGGGGTTCCAGGCGCGCTTGATCTCGTCGAAGACCTCGGCGGCGCTGGCATAGGTGAAGGCTTCGGCAAAGCCCATTTCACTCGCGACCCTGGCGATGATCTGCCAGTCGGGCAAGGTTTGGCCCGGTGGTTCGACGGCTTTTTGCATTAGGGTCAGGTTGCGCTCGGAGTTGATCATCACCCCTTCGGCCTCGGCCCACAGCGCGCCGGGCAGCAGGATGTCGGCGTAGCGGTTGGTCTCGGTGTCGAGGAAGGCGTCCTGGGTGATCACCAGTTCGGCGGCTTGCAGGCCTTCGATGACCTTGCGGCGATTGGGCGCGCTGGCCACCGGGTTGGTGCAGATGATCCAGCAGGCCTTGATCTGCCCGGCGCTCATCTGCTCGAACAGCGCCACGGTGCCGCGGCCGACTTGGCGCGGCAGGCTGCCTGGGGGGATCTGCCAGAGGTCTTCGATAAATGCGCGGTCGGCCTCCACCAGTACCGAGCGTTGCCCCGGCAGGCCAGGGCCCATGTAGCCCATCTCACGGCCGCCCATGGCATTGGGTTGGCCAGTGAGGGAAAACGGCCCGCTGCCGGGGCGGCAGATGGCGCCGGTGGCCAGGTGCAGGTTGCACAGGGCGTTGGTGTTCCAGGTGCCGTGGGTGCTTTGGTTGAGGCCCATGGTCCAGCAGCTCATCCACTCGGCAGCCGCGCCTATCCAGTCGGCAGCCTGGCGGATGTCTGCTTCGGCCAGGCCGGTGATCTCGGCGACCGTGTGCGGCGGGTAGTCCTCGAGAAAGCCGGGCATGGCCTCCCAGCCCTCGGTGAACGCGGCAATAAAGGCCGGGTCGGTGTGGCCGTTCTTGACCAGCAGGTGCAACAGGCCATTGAGCAGGGCGAGGTCGGTGCCCGGTTTGATCGGCAGGTACAGGTCGGCTTTGTCGGCGGTGGCGCTGCGCCGTGGATCGACCACGATCAGCTTCGCCCCGGCCTTGACCCGGTCCATCATGCGCAGGAACAGGATCGGGTGACAGTCGGCCATATTGGCGCCGATCACGAAGAACAGGTCGGCGCGGTCGAAGTCTTCATAGGAGCCCGGCGGCCCATCGGAACCGAGGGAAAGCTTGTAGCCGCTGCCGGCGCTGGCCATGCACAGCCGCGAGTTGGACTCGACGTTGTTGGTGCGCACAAAGCCCTTGGCCAGTTTATTGATCAGGTACTGGGCTTCCAGGGACATTTGCCCGGAGACGTAAAAGGACAGGGCATCCGGCCCGTGGCTGTCGAGGATGCCGCGCAGGCGCCCGGCGGTTTCGCTGATGGCGGTGTCCATGGCGATGCGCACCGGGTCGTGGTCACGCTTCTCGCGCAGGTAGGCGTTTTCCATCCGCCCGGACTCGGCGATGGCCTGCCCGCAGGTGGTGCCTTTGGTGCACAGGCGGCCGAAGTTGGTGGGGTGGGCCTTGTCACCGATGACCTTGACCACCTTATTGTGCTCGACCTGCATGATGATGCCGCAGCCCACACCACAATAGGGACACACACTGCGTACGCTTTGGTTTGCCATCTGTCACCCTCGAAACTTTTTCTGCCCCCAACAAAAAAGCGCCCTGCAACCCTCCGTTGGAAACGGGGATTGCACGGCGCCTTTGTCGTGAATGGGCAATCAGCGTTGACTGCTCTGTGTGTGTTCCCTAGCAAGTCACGCGCCAATTTCTTAAGCACGGGCAAATTGTGGCAAGCCAGCTTGTTGTGGTGAGTGGGCTTACAGTGGTGAGTGGGCTTGCTGTGGTGAGCGGGCTTGCCCCGCGCTGGGCTGCGTAGCAGCCCTAAACCCAAGCGCCTCAGTCCTTACAGGAAGTAAGCTGTGGCAGTGATGGGGCGGCTTCGCCACCCAGCGCGGGGCAAGCCCGCTCACCACAATAAGCCCGCTCTTCTGTGACCCTTTGATTTTTATCCGGGAATGCACTTTTTTGTCGCGGGATGCACCAGTTGGAGGCGCTGAAGTGTGCATTCAGACTCGATGAGTACCGCTAGAAGGCGTCGCAGTAAGGCTCGCGTCCAATTGGCACAGACCCTGCAAGCTCCCCCTCAACCCACCTCGGTCAACGACGATCGACAACAGGGGCATAAAGCGGTAGATCCGGCGCAGTCGCCGATCCGATCCCGCATAAGAACAGGCAAAGGCGCCTGGAACCGCAAGGTTTCAGGCGTTTTTTTTTGCTTTTTAAACCGTGATGAACGTTGTCGGGTGCTTGCTATGAACAAACAGATGAAAACCCTGATCGTCGTCGGTAATGGCATGGTCGGCCACCATTGCGTGGAGCAATTGATCGAACGCGGCGCGCTGGATCACTACCGGTTGCACGTGTTCAGCGAAGAGCCGATGCGTGCCTATGACCGCGTGCATCTTTCCGAGTATTTCACCGGCCGCGATGCCGAGTCCCTGGCGTTGTCGGACGCCGCGTTGTACCAGACGCCGGGTGTCACCCTGCACCTGGGCGTACCGGTGCTGGAGATCGATCGCGAACGCTGTGAAGTGATCACCGCCCAGGGCTGCGTGGGCTACGACAAGCTGGTGCTGGCCACCGGTTCCTATCCGTTCGTGCCGCCGATCGAGGGCGCCGAAGGCGACTCGCGCCTGGTGTATCGCACCCTCGAAGACCTCGACGCCATCCGTGCCGCTGCCGCCAATGCCCGCCGTGGTGTGGTGGTGGGCGGTGGCCTGCTCGGCCTGGAAGCCGCCAACGCCCTGAAAAGCCTGGGCCTGGAAGCCCATGTGGTGGAATTCGCGCCGCGCCTTATGCCAGTGCAACTGGATGATTTCGGCGGCCTTGCGCTCAAGGCCCAGATCGAGCGGCTGGGCGTCGGTGTGCATCTGTCCCGCGCCACCCAGTCGATCAGTGCCGGCGAGCAGTACCGCTACCGCATGAACTTTGCCAATGACGAGTTCCTGGAGACCGACCTGATCGTGTTCTCCGCCGGGATCCGCGCCCAGGATGCCCTGGCTCGCCAGGCCGGCCTGGAGATTGGCCCGCGCGGCGGCGTGGTGATCAACGACGAGTGCTTGAGCTGCGATCCCAATATCTACGCGATTGGCGAATGCGCCTCCTGGAACGGCAGCCTGTTCGGCCTGGTTGCGCCGGGTTACCAAATGGCCCGTGGCGTCGCCGCGCTGTTGTGCGAGCACAGCGCTGAGCCCTTTGTCGGCGCCGACATGTCCACCAAGCTCAAGTTGCTGGGCGTGGACGTGGGCTCCATCGGCGACGCCCACGCCCACACACCGGGTGCGCGCAGCTACCAGTTCATCGACGAGGCGAGCGCCAGCTATCGACGCCTGGTGGTGGATGCGAGCGGCAAACACGTGATCGGCGCGGTGCTGGTCGGCGACAACAGCTACTACGACACCTTGCTGCAATACATGCAGAACAGCATCGCGCTGCCGGCCGAACCGGCCAGCCTGATCCTGCCATCGTCCAGCGGCGCACCGACCCTCGGCCCAGGCGCCTTGCCGGACTCGGCCACGGTGTGCTCGTGCCACAACGTCAACAAGGGCGCGATCTGCTCGGCCATCGACGGCGGGTGCAGCGACCTCGGCCTGCTCAAGTCGCAGACCAAGGCCTGCACCGGTTGCGGTGGGTGTGCCGGGTTGCTCAAGCAGGTGTTCGAGCACGAGCTGATTGCCCGTGGCGTCAGCGTCGACAAGAGCCTGTGCGAACACTTCGCCTATACCCGCCAGGAGTTGTATGCCCTGGTGCGCGTGGAAGGGGTGACCACCTTCGAAGAACTGCTGGCCAGACACGGTCGTGGCCACATCGGCTGTGACGTGTGCAAACCGGCGGTGGGGTCGATCCTGGCCTCGTGCTGGAACCAGCCGATCATGGACGCGTCCCTGGTGCCGTTGCAGGACACCAACGATACCTTCATGGCCAACATGCAAAAGAACGGCACCTACTCGGTGGTGCCGCGTATTCCGGGCGGCGAGATCACCGCCGACAAGTTGATCGTGATTGGCGAAGTGGCGAAGAAATACGACCTCTACACCAAGATCACCGGCGGCCAGCGCATCGACCTGTTTGGCGCGCAACTGCACGAGCTGCCGGACATCTGGGCCGAGCTGATCGCGGCCGGGTTTGAAACCGGCCACGCCTACGGCAAATCCACGCGCACGGTGAAGTCCTGTGTGGGCAGCACCTGGTGCCGCTACGGTGTGCAGGACAGCGTGAAAATGGCGCTGCTGATCGAGGACCGCTACAAGGGCCTGCGTTCGCCGCACAAGCTCAAGTTCGCGGTATCCGGCTGCACCCGCGAATGCGCCGAAGCCCAGAGCAAGGACGTGGGCGTGATCGCCACCGAGAAGGGCTGGAACCTCTACATCGCCGGCAACGGCGGCATGCGCCCACGCCACGCCGAACTGTTCGCCACCGACCTGGATGACGCCACGCTGATCCAGTACATCGACCGCTTCCTGATGTTCTACATCCGCACCGCCGACAAATTGCAACGCACCTCGGTCTGGCGCGAAAGCCTGGAAGGCGGCCTGGATTTCCTCAAGGACGTGATCCTGCACGACAGCCTGGGCCTGGGCGCCGAGCTCGAAGCGCAGATGCAACGGGTGGTCGACCGCTACGAATGCGAGTGGGCCAACGCCCTCAAGGACCCGGAAAAACTCAAGCGCTTCCGCACCTTCGTCAACGACAAACGCCCCGACCCGGACATCCACTTTGTCCAGGAACGCGGCCAGCGTCGGCCGATCATGGCCGCCGAACTCAACCTGATTGCCGTCACCGAGGAGCTTGCCTGATGAGCCAGTCCAACACGCAGCGCAACCTTGCCACCTGGAAAAGCGTGTGCAACGAGACCGACCTGGTGAGTAATTCCGGCGTAGTGGTGTGGCTGGACGGCGCCCAAGTCGCGCTGTTCTACCTGCCCGGCGCCCGGGACCAGACGCTGTACGCCATCGACAACCACGACCCGGAATCCGGCGCGAATGTGATCGGACGCGGGCTGGTCGGCAGCATCAAGGGCGACCTGGTGGTGGCCGCGCCGATCTATAAGCAGCATTACCGTTTGGAAGACGGCCAATGCCTGGAGGCACCGCACCAGCGTTTGCGGGTATGGCCGGTGCGGTTGAATGCTGGAGTGGTGGAAATAGGTCTGGGCTGACACGCCTCGGTCTGAATGTGGGAGGGGGCTTGCTCCCGATGACGGTGGATCAGCTAATGAATCAGTTGACTGACACTCCGCTATCGGGAGCAAGCCCCCTCCCACAGTTGAGCTGTTTACATCCGGCAGATTTCGGTCGCATGGGCGGTAGCCAAAAGTCGTGTGTTGGAAGTAGGCATGGGCTGACACACCTCGGTCTGAATGTGGGAGGGGGCTTGCTCCCGATGACGGTAGATCAGCTAATAAATCAGTTGACTGACACTCCGCTATCGGGAGCAAGCCCCCTCCCACAGTTGAGCCGTTTACATCCGGCAGATTTCGGTCGCATGGGCGGTAGCCAAAAGTCGCTTGATTGAAGTAGGCATGAGCTGACACACCTCGGTCTAAATGTGGGAGGGGGCTTGCTCCCGATAGCAGTGTGTCAGCTAACAGATTCACTAGCTGACCCACCACCATCGGGAGCAAGCCCCCTCCCACAGTTGAGCCGTTTACATCCGGCAGATTTCGGTCGCATGGGCGGTAGCCAAAAGTCGCTTGATTGAAGTAGGCATGAGCTGACACACCTCGGTCTGAATGTGGGAGGGGGCTTGCTCCCGATGACGGTAGATCAGCTAATAAATCTGTTGGCTGACACTCCGCTATCGGGAGCAAGCCCCCTCCCACAGTTGAGCTGTTTACATCCGGCAGATTTCGGTCGCATGGGCGGTAGCCAAAAGTCGCGTGTTGGAAGTAGGCATGGGCTGACACACCTCGGTCTGAATGTGGGAGGGGGCTTGCTCCCGATGACGTTGGATCAGCTAATAAATCTGTTGGCTGACACTCCGCTATCGGGAGCAAGCCCCCTCCCACAGTTGAGCTGTTTACATCCGGCAGATTTCGGTCGCATGGGCGGTAGCCAAAAGTCGCGTGTTGGAAGTAGGCATGGGCTGACACGCCTCGGTCTGAATGTGGGAGGGGGCTTGCTCCCGATGACGGTGGATCAGCTAATGAATCAGTTGACTGACACTCCGCTATCGGGAGCAAGCCCCCTCCCACAGTTGAGCTGTTTACATCCGGCAGATTTCGGTCGCATGGGCGGTAGCCAAAAGTCGCGTGTTGGAAGTAGGCATGGGCTGACACACCTCGGTCTGAATGTGGGAGGGGGCTTGCTCCCGATGACGGTAGATCAGCTAATAAATCTGTTGGCTGACACTCCGCTATCGGGAGCAAGCCCCCTCCCACAGTTGAGCTGTTTACATCCGGCAGACTTCAGTCGCATGGTCGGCTGCCAAAAGTTGCTTGTTGGAAGTAGGCGTGAGCTGACACACCTCGGTCTGAATGTGGGAGGGGGCTTGCTCCCGATGACGGTAGATCAGCTAATAAATCTGTTGGCTGACACTCCGCTATCGGGAGCAAGCCCCCTCCCACAGTTGAGCTGTTTACATCCGGCAGATTTCGGTCGCATGGGCGACTGCCAAAAGGTAATTACTGCTCTTTGCTGCAATCCCGCGGCGTGATGCCTTTCTCCTTGGCGTACTGCGCCGCCGAGGCTTCGATGATCGGCCGCAGCAAGGCGCGGTCGGCTTGTACCCAGTCGCTGATCAGGTTCCAGCGCTGGCCGTCCCATTGCTGGAAGCGTACGGCGCCGCCGCCTTCGTGGTCGGCGCAGGAGAGTTTCAGCGGTTGCACCAGGCCCTTGGCGCCCAGCGCCTGCAGGCGCGCGTCGTCGAGGTTCAGGTGTTCGAAGCCCCAGCGTACCTGCTCGCCGGTCAGTGGTTTTTGCCCGTATTTTTCCTGGGCCAGGCGCAGCGCTTCGACGTTGAGAATGCCGTTGACCACGCCCAGGTTGTAATACACGGTGCCGAAACGCTTGGGGTCGGCCAGGTTGCCCTTGCCGGCGTCTACCACGCTTTGCTGGATACCTTGCAGCACCGGGAAGTCGGTGCCCGACGGGTGGGTGGTGATCGAGATAAAGCCTTTGGCGGCGGCACCGGCCGGTACCACGTCTTCTTCGGAGTTGCTCCAGATATTGCCGATGATGTGATCGGCCGGGTAGCCGACTTTCTGCGCGGACTTGAGCGCCACCGGGTTCATCACACCCCAGCCGCGCAGGATCACCCAGTCAGGCTTGAGACGCCGGATGTTCAGCCACTGCGATTGCTGCTCGTTGCCGGGGTGCGGCACTTCCAGCAGGGTCAGTTCGAAGCCGGCGTTTTTCGCCAGGGTTTCGAGCACGCCATTGGTTTCCTTGCCGTAGGGCGAGCCGTGGTAGAGCACGGCGATTTTCTTGCCCTTGAGCTTGTCGGCGCCGCCTTCGCGTTGGCCGATGTAGTTGATGATCGCCGAGACTTCCGAATAGGGGTTGAGCTGCAGCGGGAACACGTAGGGGAACACGCTGCCATCGGTGGAATCGGTGCGGCCATGGTTGATGGTGATCAGCGGCAGTTTGTCGGTGGTGGAGCGGTCCAGGGTGGCATAGGCGATGCCGACTGACAGCGGGTTGGTGGCGGCGGCCGGTGCACCGTTGAGCCCACCCTTGAGGCGCTCGTAGCATTCGACGCCTTTTTCCACCACGTACTCGGTCTCGCACTCGCTCCAGGTCAGCTTGACGCCGTTCACCCCGCCCTTGGCATTGATGTATTGCAGGTAGTCGATAAAGCCCCCGAAGAAACCGGTGCCACCGGCGGCGTACGGGCCGACCCGGTAGCTCTGCAACGGGAAGTATTGTTCGTTGGCAGCCTGGGCGCCGGCCGTGAGCCCGGCGGTGATCAGGGCCAGGCCCAAGGCCAGGCGGCGCAGCGATAAGCGGTGTGTCATGGAGGTCATTCCTGGGGGGTTATTGAGTTCAGTAACGCAGCGGCCAAACCCTGGCCCGTTGACGAAAGCGCTGCCACAGACGGGCCAGCCCCTCCGGTTCCTTGATCAAAAACGCGATGATCAGCGCGCCAAACAGCATCTTCTGGATGTTCTCCAGCTGTCCGGCATCCATCAGTCCAGCGGGCAACAGCGCGAAGAGATTGGCCAGCAGGATCGGGAACAACACGATGAATGCCGCGCCAAGGACGTTGCCGAGCACGCTGCCCAGGCCGCCGATAATGATGATGAACAGCACCTGGAACGAGCGGCTCAGGTCAAAGCCGTGGGGCTCGACCGTGCCCAGGTAGGCGAACGCCCACAGTGAACCGGCGATGCCTAGATAGAAGCCGCTGATGGCAAACGCCAGCAGCTTGGCCTTCAACAGGCGAATGCCGATGACGGCAGCGGCGGTGTCCATGTCGCGCACTGCCATCCAGTTGCGGCCCAGTTCGCTGCGCACCAGGTTCTTGCCCAGCCAGAACAGCGTCACCACCACGGCCAGCGTCAGCACGTAGCGGCCACGCGGTGAACTGAAATCCAGCCCGGCAATCAGCAGCGGCGGTGAGGTGATCACGCCCGAGGCGTTGTCGTTGGTAAACCAGCTGAAGCGGGTGAGCACCCACTCCACCACGAACTGCGCGGCCAGGGTCGCCACCAGCAGGTAAAAGCCCTTGATGCGCAGGCTCGGCAAGCCGAAGAACACCGCCACCGCGGCGGCGATCACGCCACCCAGGGCAAAGCTCACCAGCAGCGGCAGGCCGGGCACCCGCAACTGCAGGTTGTAGGCGGCAAACGCGCCCACCGCCATGAACGCCGCCGAGCCGAGTGAAAGTTGCCCGGCGTAGCCCGTCAGCAGGTTGAGCCCAAGCCCTGCCAGCGATAGCACCAGCAGCGGCACCAGGATTGCGCTGAACCAGTAGTCATTGCCCAGCCAGGGCACCGCAAAAAACGCCACGCCCAGCAGCAGCCACAGCGCGACGCGGTCCTGGCGCAGGCGAAAGGTGCGGCGCTCGGCCGCGTAGGAGGTGCTGATTTGACCGACTTCTTGATACAACATGCAGGCATTTCCCCAAGGACAATCAAACCCGTTCGATGGCGCGCTCGCCGAACAACCCGGCAGGCCGCACCAGCAGGAACAGCAAGGCGAGGACGTAGGGCACCCAGTTCTCGATGCCGCTGCCGATGATCGGGCCGAGGTAGATCTCGGCGATCTTCTCCGCTGCGCCGATGATCAAGCCACCGACAATCGCCCCGCCGATGGACGAGAACCCGCCGATGATCAGCACCGGCAGCGCCTTGAGCACCACCAGCGAGAGCGAGAACTGCACCCCCAGGCGTGCGCCCCAGAGCAACCCGGCCACCAGCCCGACGAACCCGGCCACCGCCCACACCAACGCCCAGATGCGCGGCAGGCGAATACCGATGGCCATGGACGCCAGCGGGTCATCGGCCACCGCACGCAACGACAGGCCCGCCCGGGTCTTGTTGAACAGCAGCGACAGCACGATCACCAGCGCGGCGGCGGTGCCGGCGGCAAACAGGTCGAATTGCGAAAGCAGCATGCCGCGGATTTCCAGCGGCTCGTCGGCGATGCCCAGGTCGAGCCCGTGCACCTGCGCGCCCCACAGGAACTGCGCAAAGCCTTCGATCAGGTAGGACAGCCCGAGGGTGGCCATGAACAGGATGATCGGTGGGCGATTGACCAAGGGCCGCAGCACCACTTTTTCGATCAGCAGCGCCAGCACCACCATGCTCGCCAGGGTGATCAGGAACGCCCAGGCAAACGGGAAGCCGCGCTCCAACAGGCTGACAAACGTCAGCGCGGCGAACAGCACCATGGCGCCCTGGGCAAAATTGAACACGCCGGAGGCCTTGTAGATCAGCACAAAACCAATCGCCACCAGGGCATACATCACGCCCGCCAGCAGCCCGCCGATCAGCACTTCGAAGAAAAATTCCATGTTCAGGTACCCAGGTAGGCGGCGATGACATCGGGGTTGGCGCGCACCTGTTGCGGGGTGCCGTCGCCTATCTTGCGACCGTAGTCGAGGACCACCACGTGGTCGCACAAGCCCATGACCACGCCGATGTCGTGTTCGATCAGCACCACGGTGGTGCCGAACTCGCGGTTGATGTCGCGGATGAACTGGCTCATCTGGGCTTTCTCCTGGGCGTTCATGCCGGCCATGGGTTCATCCAGCAACAGCAGGGTCGGTTCGGCGGCCAGGGCGCGGGCCAGCTCGACACGTTTTTGCAGGCCATAGGGCAGGGTGCCCACCAGCACATGGCGCCAGGGATGGATCTGCAGGAAGGCAATCACCTTTTCCGCGTGCAGGCGGTGGACGTCGTCCTCCCGTGGCGCGCGGCCCAGGCGCAGCATCTGTTCCAGCCAACTGCTGCGGCGCTTGAGGTTGCGCCCGGTGAGCACGTTGTCGAGCACGCTCATGCCCTTGAACAGCGCGATATTCTGGAAGGTCCGCGCAATCCCGCCTTCGGCCGCCTGGTGCGCGCGCATGCGCCGCCGGGTCTGGCCGGCGTAGCGGATGCTGCCGCCCTGGGGGTGGTAGACCCCGTTGATCACATTGAGCAGCGAGCTTTTACCCGCGCCGTTGGGGCCGATCAGGCCGCAGATGTCACCGGCCTTGACCTCGAAACTGATGGAGGTGATGGCCTTGATGCCCTTGAACGACAGGGAGATGTCATCGAGCCGCAGTAATACCGCTTCAGTGGGTGTGGGCATGGAAGGCTCGTCAGGCAGATTGAGGCAGCAAGTGGTCGCTGGGTTCGTGGCGGGTGGACGGCTCTTGCCAATGGCCGGGACGAATGCCCAGGGCCGCAAAGAAGGCGGCACTTTCCGGATGCAGTGGCGGCCCGACCAGCAAGGGCACGCGCAGGCGGCTCATGCCCAGCACATCCAGCAACGGCCGACGCACCAGCCAATGGCCCAGCCAGCGGCGCACGGGGGAGGGTGTCGGCTGCATGGCCCAGTCGTATAAACGATGGCTGAAGCTGCCCGGCAGTGGCAGGCGTTCACGCACCCATTGCTCCAGGCGCCCATAGGATTCGCGGGTGCCCAGCACCAGGGTCGGGCCCAGCTCGCGGCGGTCGGTGTCGCGGGTGGCGAGGGCCTCGGGGAAGTTCAGCCGAAAGCCGGCGTGCAGCCAGGGCGCGAGCAGGTAGCGTGCCTGCCCGCTGGCGGCAAACACCCGTGCGGCGAGGGCTTCGTCGTCGGCGCCGAGGTGTTCGCGGTCGACCAGCGTCCGGCTTCCCGCGAGCAATTGCCCATGGGTCAAGTGCAGGGACGTGTCGGCATGAAAGACGAAGGCGGTGTCGTTCGGCTGCGGGGCGTGGGCGGGTGGCGGTGCATCGGCACGCAGCTCGGCATAGTCGATCAAATCGGCGTCTGCGAACTGGCTCAGGCCACGCCCGTCAAGAAACACCACCACCCCGCGTTCACCGAGTTGTTGCAGCGCTTCCAGGTCTTGCACGAGCACAAAGCGCGGTCGCAGCCCGGCCAGCAGCGCCCGGTTGTCGCGGTCCGGGTCGAGCAACGTGACGTTGGCGCCCAGCCATTGCGCGGCCAGCGCCAGCAGCAACGCTTCGGGGCGCGCCTGGCTGAGGATCAACAGGTTATCGTCAGGCCCGAAGCGGCGCTGATGCAAGGCGGCGGCGAGCTGGCTGACCTCGTCAGCCACCGCGCTCCAGCTGCGCTCGTGCCAGATACCCAGGCGCTTGAAGCGCAAGGCAATTGCCGACCCTCGGGTGTGGGCTTGGCGCAACAGCGCTTGGGGCAGTGTCTGGGGCATGGGGGTATCCTTCGTCAGTATGCGAAGGCGATTGCACGCGTCATGCCAGAGGATTAAATGCTTTTATTTCAAGGGGATATGTGGATTTTTGGGGGAGGAGGCGTGTGTTGATTCAGCACAAGCTGTCCAAGCAGTGTTGTTGGGCCAACAGCGATGGGGCCATTGCTGGAGCGCTACCTGTCGCCGACAGGGCTCCAGCTTGTCACGCCGGGATAAGCCCCGCGTCCCGATAACTCTGGACCAGTTCGTCGTACAAACCGAGATCGGCCCGGGTGCGGGCAATCAACTGCGCGCCGGCAATGGCGGTGTAGATGGCACGCGCGCGACGCTCGCAGGCCTCTGTATTGCCGGGTTCGATCTCGGCAAGCAGCGCCGCCAGCCAGGCTACGTTGATATTGGCAAACGTCAGTATCTCTTCCTTCACCGGCTCCGGCAGGTCCTTATATTCGGCCGCCATAAAACTGGACAGGCACAAGCGGTTGCCGTCTTCGAGTGATTTTCGAAAGATGCTCGGATAAGCACGCAGGCATTGCAGCGGATCCGGGTTCTCGCTGCGTATCGCCGCGAGGGCGCTGGCGGCGTCTTCCCAATAGCGCCTGGCGACGGCCGCGCCGAGATCGGCTTTGCTCGGGAAGTGGTAATAGATACTGGCGTTCTTGATCCCCACCGTTTCGCCGATGCTGCGGAAGTTGATGCCACTGTAGCCGTAGTGCTGAGCGGCGAGTCTGGCGGCTTCCAGAATCGCTTCGCGGGCATTTTCACTCACGTGGGGATTGCTCTTCAGTGGGGGGAGGGGCGAATTCTACGCTGATAAGGTTTTACCTGCCAACTGGTAGGTAATGCTTGACGGCTTGAAATAATGCCTTCAGTCTTTACCTACCATTTGACAGGTAGGCGAGCAGATCATGACGTTCCAACAACCACAACCCGACGTATCCCAACCTCAGTTGATGCGGATTTATGATTGGTACAACGGCCCCTATCCAGCGCGTGTTCGTATCGCGCTGGCCGAGAAAAATATGTTGCCGCGCGTTGAGTTCGTGTCGGTCAACCTCTGGAAAGGGGAGCACAAACAACCTGAGTTCCTGGCCCTCAACTACTCCGGCACCCTGCCAGTGCTGCAACTGGAAGACGGCACGTTCATCGCTGAATGCACGGCTATCACCCAGTACCTGGACACGCTCGATGGCAACCCGACCCTCACCGGCAGGACGCCGACCGAGCAAGGCTTGATCCACATGATGACCAAGCGCGCAGAGATTGAATTGATGGATGCGGTCAGCGTGTATTTCCATCATGCCACCCCTGGGCTTGGGCCTGAGGTAGAGCTTTACCAGAACGCCGAATGGGGCATGCGCATGCGGGACAAGGCGGTCAGGGGGATGCACTATTTCGATAAGGTGCTCAAGACCCGCGCCTTTGTGGCTGGCGATGCCTTCTCAATGGCCGATATCGCGTTACTCGGCGGCATGATCTTCGCGGACCTGGTGCAATTGCCGCTGCCGCAGACGTGTGAAGCCCTGCGCGCCTGGCAGGCCAGGGTCAACGAGCGACCTAGCGTTCAAGCCTGGCGTGCAATGGTTGCACAACCGCACTGAGGGCAACGGCCCGCATAGCTGCCGCCAGCCCGGCCGCTGCGCTGGTGAGGGGCAGCGGGCCGGCCGTTACCTGCACGGCGGCCGCGCTCATCGACGCCTGGCCCAGCGCAACCCGTGTCATTCCATCCCTATAGGCGGCATCGGCAGCTTTGGCGATTGTCGCCAGGTAGCCGTCGATGTCACCCGCCTTGAACAAGCGCCATGCCCCCGGAACCAGCCGCACTTCGACGACCGCGTTCGATTGCAGCGCGGCCTTGTGAAACAGCCGCGCGGTCGGTTCGAGGGTGGTTTCCACCGCGCACAGCACCGCAATTTTTCCGCCCGCCTGCACCGCCGAGGCGGCCAGCGCTTCGTCTGTTCTCAGGATCGGGACACTGCTGGAGATACCTTCAACGGCCGGGCCCAGGGTCGAACAGGTGAGCACCACGGCGTCGGCCTGTTCAGCCAGTGCAAGCAGGGCTGATGCGGTGGATGCGCAGATCTCGGCGCTTAGATGACCGGCGTTTTCGGCAGCAGCCAACAGGTCGGCGCGCACTTCATGGCGTAGCACACCAGCGCCGATACCCAGTGCTTTCGCGGCGGTTTCAAACACGCTGATATTGCTGGCGGCGGTATGAAGGCAGGCAATGCGCATGGGCTGTTTCCAGTGCTGAAAATGTCGACGATGGTTAAGATGCAGCCCGCACTCACCTAACGCAAGGACAGGGTATGCCGCTGATCATGGAACGCGTAGAACAGGCCCGCAACGGCACCAACCACAAGATCATCTGTCGCATGCCCTCAGGTTGGGCAGTGATGGGCGATGTGCAATTCCTGCCTGGCTACTGCCTGCTATTGCCCGACCCTGTGGTCGCCAGCCTGAACGACCTGGATGCCGACGCCCGCGCGATCTACCTGCTCGACATGGCGCGCATCGGCGACGCGGTGCTGCAAGCCAGCGGTGCGTCGCGCATTAACTACGAGATCCTGGGCAATTCGGAGCCGGAGTTGCATTGCCATATTTTTCCGCGCTACGCCTCGGAGCCGGATGACAAGCGCAAGATGCCCGTCTGGTTTTATGATTGGAAAAATGCGTTGCCGTACGCGGAAGACATGCATGGGGAGCTGCGTAAGGCTATCGCGCAATTACTGGCAGGCTGATGCGTTTACCCTGCGATGTCGTTCAGTTCTGCCAGCACGTCGTCCGTCAGGTCCAGTTCGGCTACGGCGAGGTTTTCTCGCAAATGAGCGACCGATGAGGTCCCCGGAATCAGCAGGATATTCGCTGAGCGACGCAGCAACCACGCCAGGGCCAGTTGCTTTGGCGTTACGCCCAGGCGCTGGGCAACGTTAGTCAGTGTCGATGATTGGACCGGGGTAAATCCGCCTAGGGGGAAGAACGGTACATAGGCGATGCCGTCCCTGGCCAGCTCATCGATCAAGGCGTTGTCGTGTTGGTGGGCGATGTTGTACAGGTTCTGCACGCAGACGAACTCAATCAGGCCACGGGCTTCGGCCACTTGCGTCGGCGTGACGTTGCTGATGCCGATATGGCGTACCAGGCCCTGCTGTTGCAGTTCGGCGAGTGCGGCCAGGGGCGCTGCGATCGAGCCTTCTGCCGTGCCCATCAGGTTGTGGGTACAACGGAAATTGACCACATCCAGCACGTCCAGGCCCAGGTTACGCAAGTTGTCATGCACGGCCTTGGTCAGTTCCGCCTTCGATGCTGCGCCATGCCATCCACCTTGATCGTCGCGACGGGCGCCGATCTTGGTGACGATCGTGAGGTCGTCCCGGTAAGGATGCAGCGCCTCGCGGATAATTTGGTTGGTGACGTGCGGTCCGTAGAAATCGCTGGTATCGATATGGTTCACACCGCCTGCGACGGCCTCACGCAGTACCGCCAGGGCCGCATCCCGGTCCTTGGGCGGGCCGAATACACCCGGCCCAGCCAGTTGCATTGTGCCGTAGCCGATGCGGTTGACCTTATGGTCGCCAAGGGTGAAGGTGCCGCTGCTTGCCAGGTTGCTCATGACTGCTGCTCTTGCTTGAACTGAATAAGGCCCTAATATGAAGGATCCTTCAGATTTTGGAATTCGCATTCCATGAGCACCGTCAAAGCGTCATTGAAACCAAGAAAATCAGCGGTTCAAGCACGCTCTGCGGCAACCGTCGAAGCATTGCATGAGGCAACCCTTCAGGTTTTGACCCAGCAGGGTCTGGTGCGCTGCACCACTACGCGGGTGGCGGAGCGCGCGGGAATGTCGGTGGGCAGTCTCTACCAGTACTACCCAAATCGCGATGCGTTGCTCGCCGCCATTCTGGAAAAACACCTGGTGCGCGTGGCCGATAGCGTCGAGCTGGCGTGCTCCGGGCTTCAGGGCGCGTCGGTTGCGGAGATGGCGGGCGGCCTGGTCAAGGCATTACTCACCGCAAAATTGCGCGAACAGGCGGTATCCAAGGCGCTGTATGCGATCGCAGCCGAACGCGGCGGGCCGGAGTTGGTCGCACGTATCAACCTGCGCATGGTGGGCGCGATTGCAGCCATGCTGGCAACGGCGTCCGACGCCCACTTTGACGACCCTGGCCTGGTCGCGGCGATCTCGCTGAGTGCCATCGTCGGCCCGGTGCGCACCCTGCTTGAGGGGAACGCCGCGCCTGCGTTCGAGGCTGCGCTGGAGCAGCAAACCACCTTGATGCTGAGGGCGTATCTGCAGGCTCATCAACCCCCGACCCCAAGGAAGGCCCATGCGTGAACGAAAGGCCGCACGACTGCTGGTGATCAACCCCGCGCACGAGGTGTTGCTCTTCAGGTTCATCCATAAAGACGGCGCACTGGCCGGTCAAAATTACTGGGCTACCCCTGGCGGCGGTGTCGAACCGGGGGAGACTTTCGAGGCCGCTGCCATCCGCGAGCTGCGCGAGGAAACCGGTATCCAGGTGCAGGCCGTTGCAGCGCCCATCGCCGAGCGCCGATTTGCGCTGATGCTGCCCAGCGGTGAAACGGTGTCGGCCGTCGAGCACTACTTTGTGGTCCACACCGCCAACACCGAACTGTCCAGGGCTGAGTGGACGCTGGAAGAAACCCAGGTGATGGCGGACCATCAGTGGTGGTCGGCCCAGGCGTTGCGTGCCACCGAGGAAACGGTCTGGCCCGAAGCGCTGGTTGACATGCTGGTGCAAGCCGGCGTGTTCAGCGCATAGCGCCGAGAATCCCGGCCGTCTCGACCACCCTGGCATAGTCCATGGCCAGGTTGCTCAGCGACAGTGCGTGCACGTCCTCGGCCGGCCACAGGCGCCCGGACAAATCGGTTTGATCGAAGGTGTAGCAGGCGTCTGCGGCGACGAGCACGTCAAAGCCCAGGTTGCCGCCTGTGCGTGCCGTTGCTTCGACGGAGTTGTTGGTGATCACCCCGGCGATCACCAGTTGCTTGATCGAACGCGCGTGCAGCCAGCGTTCCAGCCCGGTGGCGATGAAGGCACAGGGTACGTTCTTTTCCACCACGTGTTCGTGGGCCAGTGGTTGCAGCCCAGGCTGAAATTCGCAGCCCGGCTGGCCCGGCCAGAATACCGAACCGGGGGTACGGGAGATGTGCCTGACGTGCACCACCGGTCGCCCCGACTGCCGCCAGGCGCCGAGCAACTGCTGCAACTGCTGCTCGGCCTGCGGATTATTGCGGCGCCCGAGCTTGGGGTCGTTCATGCCCTGCTGCATGTCGATGAGCACCAGTGCAGCGTTTGTGGCTAGGGGGTCCATGGCACATCCTTTGGCTCGTGAGGCACAAAACATAGCAGCCATTGAGTGCGCCTAAACAGCGATTTGTTCGATGCCTTCGCCATTTGCCTTTACACTGCCGCCCCCGAATTTCAGCAAGGATGCGTTGGATGCGTACGCGACTCAGCGGTGTACTCCTCTCCCTGGCCCTGGCCGCTCCCGTCATGGCCGAGCCCCGTTCGTTCTCGGTCAATGACCCCAGTGGTCAATACCTGGTCGAAGTGTTGTTCCCGGAGGTGCCGCAGGACTTGCAGCACCTGGCGCCGGCGCTCATCACCCTGCGCGACAAACGCTCCCTTGAAATCCTTCAGCAATTGCAGACCCCGGATGCCCAGGTGCCGCTGGACCAGCAAGGCAGAACCGTGGACTGGCGCCTGATGGGGGAGAACGGCGTGGTGTACTTCGCCGATATCAACCAGGATGGCCGCCAGGACCTGGCGATCCGCAATGGCACCGGTGCGGATAAGGACTTCCAGTCCAGTTACGACGTGTATCTGCAAGACCCGCACACGTCCCGCTGGGTGCTGAATGGCCCCTTGACCGACCTCGCCAACGAGACCTCCGGCGGGATGTTTTCGATCAATCCCAAGGACGGCATTATCCATTCGCAGACCGACCGGGGTTGCTGCTGGACCCGCGCCAGCCGCTATCAGATGCGCGATGGCAAACTGGTGCGACTCAGCGCGTACACCCAGGCAGAAGTGCCGGCGACGGACGATGACGCCAACAACAGCATGCCCAGCGGCTACATGCTGCGCACCACCGGTGAGTGGAAGGACGGCCAGTGGCTGGAAACGCCCAGGCTGGAAGGGCCGGTCAACGAAGACCCCGAGTTCCTGACCGGCACCCTCAACGGCAAGATCCCGGTGCAGCTCTGGTACCAGCAACAAGGCGCGGTGCTGATCGGTGAGTTGCGCTACACCAAAAGCGGCAGCGGCAAGCCGATCAAGCTGGTGGGCGACCAGGGTGAGTACGGCGACCAGTCGTTTATCTACCTGCACGAATATGCCGATGATGGCCGTCAAACCGGCATCTGGCGCATCACGCGGGAAACCGTCGAACCTTATGCCTACGCGGGCACCTGGGTCAGTGGCGCCAAGGGCGACCAGCCCGAGCTGCAGATTCAACTGCACAGGCAGGACCGGGAACCTGAGTACGACAAACTCGGCGACGTGGCCCGCGACCAGCGCGATGGCCATTACCAGATGCGCGATGACTTCCTCGGCCGCGACGGTGACCTGGACCTGAAAATCCTTCCCGAACGCGACGCCCAGGGCCGGGAAGTGGCGGAACTCAGCGTGACGCTCAAAGACACCGGCACCGACAAGATCATCATCACTACGCACCAAAGCGTGCCGATGGAAACCGAAAACCTGATCATCGTGCGCGCACCCCAGGCGCCCCCTCGGGCCGGGCCGTATCACATCCAACTGGTGAAGGGCTTTGCCGTGATCGAGCACAACTCGGCGCCGGACAGCCAGGACTACCTGACCGGGTTTTATCGTAAGCAGCCCTGAGGCTTGGGAGCAATGCTGCCTGAGTGTCGATCCTGGCTCAGGCGATTAAACAAATCGGGTATCTTTAGCCGTTTCAGCTGCTGGCCTGTCTCAGGCCCCGCGCACAATTGATTGATCAGGGAAGCATGCAATGGCACTCAGGGTGATGGTGATCGGCGGCTACGGCAACTTTGGCAGCATCATTTGCCAGCACCTGGCGGGCGCGCCGGGCATTGAACTGGTGGTCTCGGGCCGCCACCCACACAAGTTGCAGGGCAAAGTCGATGCGTTGAAAACATCCTCCGGCCGCGTGTGCGAAAGCTGGTGCGGCGATGCCATGGCGGCCGGGTTCGCTGGCGTCTTGCAGTCGATGGACATCCAGTTGGTGATCCACACCGGCGGCCCGTTCCAGGGGCAATCCTATGCCGTCGCCCAGCACTGCATCGACGCGGGCGTGAACTACTGCGACCTGTCGGATTGCCGGACCTTCGTCAATGGCGTCGGCGTGCTGGATGCGAAAGCCCGGCAGGCGAGCGTGGCCGTCCTCAGCGGTTGCAGCTCTGTACCGACGTTGTCGTCCGCCATCATCGATCAGTACCGCGATCGCTTTACGCGCATCGACACCATCGAGCATGGCATTTCCTCTTCGGCGAAGATGCCGGGGCTGTCGACCATCGAAGGTGTGCTTGCCTACGCGGGCAAACCGATCAAGCAACTCAAGCAGGGCCAGGTGCACGAAGTGCTGGGCTGGCAGGACCTGACCCTGCGCAGGATGCCCCAGCTCGGCACGCGGGTGCTGGCCAATGTGGACGTGCCCGACATGGATATATTCGCTGGTCGTTATGGCGCCCATACCTTGCGCTTCAAGGCCGGTGCGGGGCTCAAACTGGGCGGTGTCGCCAATTATCTGCTGGCGCAAGCGCTACGCATGGGCATTGTGCGCGACCACCTTGCATGGGCCGCCAGACTGCATCGCCTGGGCACCTGGTTCGAACGATTGGGTGATGGCAAAAGCGCGATGTACATCGACGTGCAAGGCCTGGGCATGCACGGTCAGCCGCTGTCCCTGGCGGTGCAACTCACGGCCCTGGACGACAAGGGCCCTGAAATCCCCAGCTGTGCAGCCGTTGCCCTTGCCACCAAAATGGCCCACGGTTACGTGCCCGAGCCCGGTGCCCGCCCGTGCGTAGGCGAAATCAGCGTCGACGAATACATGGCCGCCATCAACGAACCGACGAAGCTGAGCCTGACGGTGCGCTTCTCTGACGGGCAGGCCTGACGGATGCTCTACCTGTGCCTGAAGTACCTGCACATCATCGCGGCGATTTTCCTGTTCGGCTTCGGCATGGGCTCGTACCTCTACCTGATCGCCGCCAGTCGCACGGCCAACCCGCAAGTGATCGCCCATGTGGCGCGTATGGTCGTACGGTTTGATACTTGGATTACCACGCCGGCGGGCGTTATTCAGATCATCACGGGCTTGCTGCTGATCCAGCTTGCCGGGCTGTCTGTGACCACGGAATGGGTACTGACCGCGTTGATCATCTTCCTCTGCGTGGGCTCGCTGTGGCTGCCGGTGCTGGTACTGCAGAAGCGCTTGCAGCAGATGGCCTCGCGGGCGGTCGAGACCGACACGGTGCTGGATGATGGATTCCGTGGTGTGTACCGGAAATGGTTCTGGCTGGGCGTCTTCGGGTTCTTGGGGATGTTTGTGATCGTGATGATCATGGTGACGAAGATGACGCCGTGGCAGTTGGTTGGGCTGTTGGCGGGGGGCTGAGTGCCCGCTCAAGGCTTGGCATCCCAAACCGGTGCAACGATGCATACCGCTGTGTTCATAGCGGCTCCTTCAAAAAGCGCTGCTCATGCGTCGGCCGCTGCTACGGTTTGGACGGTGTGGGTGCTTAACGCGAGAGCAGCGGCGCCGGGCTTTTGTCCTCTGCGCCCACGTCGTGCAGGGAAATCCTCGACGTCTCCGGCAATGCCAGCCCGCCCGCCAACGCCAGCAATGCCACGGCAATCAGGTAGAACGCCGGTGACAGGTTGCTGCCGGTGGTGCTGATCAACCACGTGGCCATCAGCGGCGCGGTACCGCCGAAGATCGTATACGCCATGTTGTAGGTAATCGCCGAGGCGGTATAGCGCGTGCGGGTCGGAAAGGTCTCCGACAGCAACGCCGCCGTCACCACACCACACAGTACTGCGCCGACCGCCAGCAACATCACCCCGACAATTGACGCCGTGAACGAACCGGAACTGGCCATCAGGAACGACGGATACACCACCACCATCAACAACACGCACGCCGTCATCACCGTGACCCGACGCCCCACGCGATCCGAATACAGCCCCGCCAGCGGGCAAATCGCCGCGGCGAAGATCAACGCGATCAGCGACACCAGCAACGCCATCGCCCGACTCAGCCCACCGGCCACTTGCAGGTACGTCGCGAAGTAGGTGGTGAACATATAAAACGACAGCGCCGTCAGTGACACAAAAGCGCCCAGGCAGCAGATCGCCGCACCATGGTTGCGCAAGGTTTCCTTGAGTGGCGAGTGGGCCACCGCGTGCTCCTGCTTCACGGCCTGGAAGGCGGGCGTCTCATCCAGCTTCCAGCGCAGGTAAAGGCCCACCAGGCCCAGCGGCGCGGCGATCAGGAACGGCAGGCGCCAACCCCAATTGCCCATGGCCTCGGCGGACAACGACGCTTCAAGGGCGTACGCCACCACGGCGGCGGCGGCGAAGGCGGAGAACGTCGACACCGGCACGAAGCTGCCGTACCAGGCGCGTTTGTCCCGGGGCGCGTGCTCCATCAGGTAGGCACAGGCACCGGCGTATTCGCCGCCGGCGGAGAAACCCTGGGCACAGCGGATCAGCGACAACAGGATCGGCGCCGTGACGCCGATGGCGGCGTAGGTGGGCAGCAGGCCGATCAAGGTGGTGGCGCCGGCCATCAGCAGGATGGTCATGGCCAGGGTGCGCTTGCGCCCGATACGGTCGCCGAGCATGCCGAAGAAAATCCCGCCCAGGGGCCGGAAGGCGAAGGCGACGGCGAACACCGCGAAGGTTTTGAGCAAGGCCGCGCTGGCATCGCCGCTGGGGAAGAACTGTTGGGCGATGGTGGTGGCGAGGAAGCCGTACACGGCGAAGTCAAACCATTCGACGAAGTTACCGATGCCGGCGGCGATGATGACCTTGCGCAGGGTTTGGGGGCTTACCTGTTCGGTGGAGGGGCTCGTCATGGGGAAGGCCTCGGACGGGGTCGGGGATGCTGGATTATCCGGGGAGGGTGTTGGACGGCCGGGCTCAAAAGAGTCGTCCGCGTAGTCAGTAGCGACCGGGTGGGATTGGGGAGGCAGGAATTGGGCCAGGTCAGGCGGGGATTTATCGTTACCGGGCAGACTTGCGATAGGTCAGCAGCACAATCCCGGTCACCACGATGACGCCGCCGACTATCTGGCCGGCGCTGAGCATTTGATCGAGCACGATCCAGCCCATCAGCAACGTCGCCAGCGGCTCAATGTTCATGACCGGCGCATTGCGCGGCATGTCCAGGCGCGGGACCGACATGAACAGCACGATAAAACCGGTGCCGTACAGCACCATCAACGTTGCGAGTGCCAGCCAGCCGGTACCCGTGGCCGGCGGGTTCAGGCCGCCGGGAAGGGCGCCGCTGAGGCCGGCGAGGTTGACACTGCTGAATACGATGAAGATGGTCAGCAGGCTGCGCACGGAGCCGCGTACCTGGGACAACTTGTGGTCGGTGATCCACAGCGCGCAGGCGAACACGAACGCGGCGCAGAAGGCCAGGCCGACGCCGAGCAGCCATTGCGGGCCGATATCGGCACTGCCTGAGAGGCGGCCGGGTACGTCCAGCACAAACACCAGGCCCACCAGGATCAAGCCCATCAGCAAGGCGGTGCGCGCCGTCGGACGTGGGCCGCCGAATGCCCAGGTGAGCAGGGCAAGCAGAATCGGGAACACGTTGCCCACCAGCAGCGCCAGCGCCACCGGCACGCGGGCCACTGCGGAGTAGAGGCACAGGCTCTGGGTAGTGATAAGCAGGCCCAGCAGCACTTGCCAGCGCCATGCACCTGCGGGCAGGCGCAGGCTTTGGCGTTGCCACAGTACTAGCACCGCCAGCACCAGCAAGGTGCCACCCGAGCGCAGCAGAATGGCCAACAGCACACCGGCGCCATCATCGAAGGCGACCCGAGCGGCGATGTGATTGCCGGCGAAGGCACAGCCCATGCAGAGCAGAATCAACACGGCAATGGGGCGGGAGAACAGGGCGGGGGCAGTTTGCGTCGGGGCAGGCGGAGTCATGCTGGGGCTCGGGCGGTTGGCGCCATCGTCGGGGATGGCGATTTATTTTTAGGTTGTCGTACAACTTCGTGAAGGGGGATTTGTAGCGTGTTTGCGCCGAGGGGGCAAGGAGGGATTTGGCATGGGGAAAACTCAGCGCTTGCTGAACGCCAGCTTTGCGGCAAACAGCACGAAGATCACGCCGGTGGTGCGATCCATCCACTGGATGACCTTTTCGCGGCGCAGGAACCCGGACAGCGACTGCGTGGCGCCGATCAATACCAGCGACCACAGCAGCCCGAGCAACACATGGATGCTCACCAGGCCGAAGGTCCAGGCAATCAGCGAATGCCCTTGGGGGATAAATTGCGGCAGGAACGACACGTAGAAAATCCCCACCTTGGGGTTCAGCACATTGCCCAGCATGCCCTTGATAAACCCGTTGCCGCCGGGCTTGCCATCGGCTGAAGCGGGTGCCAATGAGCGGCGCGGACACACCAGCATGTTCAGCCCCAGCCAGGCCAGGTAAGCCGCGCCGCAGTACTTGAGCAGGTTGAACGCCATCTCCGACACCGCGATCAACGCGCCCAGGCCAAAGGCAACCGCGGCGCCCCACACCAGGCAACCCGCGTTGATGCCCAGCGTGGCCTGCAGCGCCTGGCGCTTGCCTTCCACCGTGGCGGTGCGCAGGACCAAGGCGGTGTCGAGCCCGGGCGTGAGGGTCAGCAGGGTGGCGGCGAAGGTGAAGGCGATGAGGTTCTCGGCGATGGACATGAGCGGGCTTCATGCAGAGGGATGAGTGGACGTTAACCCAAGCTTGGCATGAGTGGTTATCTTGTTGCGAGCGGGCTTGTTGTTGCAAGCCGGCTTGTAGTGGTGAGCAGGCTTACTATGGTGAGCAGGCCTGTTGTGAGTGACCGGGCTTGTTGTGGTGAGCGGGCTTGCCCCGCGCTGGGCTGCGAAGCAGCCCCAAAACCAGGCACTGCGGCTTGTCTGATGGAACACAGTGATCTTGATTGGGGCCGCTTCGCAGCCCAGCGCGGGGCAAGCCCGCTCACCACAGTAAGCGGGCTTACTAGAGAAGCTTGTCTGCCTCTAGCGGTTGAAGCGCTCAACCAGCGCGTATTGGGTGGCCGCGGTATTGGTCAGTTCCTTGCTCAGGTCCGTGGATTGATGGGCTTGTATCGAGGTCTGGTCGGCCAGTTCGGCGATGGTGGTGATGTTGCGGCTGATCTCCTCGGCGACGGCACTTTGTTCTTCGGTGGCGGCGGCGATCTGGGTGGTCATGTCGGTGATATGCGACACCGCTTCGCTGATCCCCACCAGGGCCTGGTCCGCTTCCAGCACCCAGGCTACGCCTTCCTGGGCCTGGCGCTGGCCGTTTTCCATGCTTTGCACCGCGTTGCTGGAGGATGCCTGGAGCTTGGTGATCAGCCCATGGATCTGGGTGGTCGATTGTGAAGTGCGCTGGGCCAGTTGGCGCACTTCGTCGGCTACCACTGCAAAGCCTCGGCCTTGTTCGCCGGCCCGCGCCGCTTCGATTGCGGCGTTGAGGGCGAGCAGGTTGGTTTGGTCGGCGATGCCCTTGATCACATCCACCACGCTGCCGATTTCGTCGCTGTCCCTGGCCAGTTGCGCCACGGTCACCCCGGTCTCGCCGACCATGGTGGACAGACGCTCGATGGCTTCACGGGTATCGCGCGCCACTTCGCGGCCGCGCCCGGTCAGCACGTTGGCCTGTTGGGTGGCGTCGGCGGTGCGTTGTACATGGCTGGCGACTTCCTGGGTGGTCGCGGCCATTTGGTTGACGGCCGCCGAGACCTGTTCGGTTTCCACGCGCTGGCGGTTCAGGCCTTTGGCGCTGGCGGCAGCCAACTGATCGGATTGCCCCGCCAGGGTACTCAGTTGTTCGGCGCTGTCCTGCAGGCGGGTGAGGCAGGTTTTCAGGCGCGCGGTCTGGCTGAGAAACGCGGTTTCCAAACGCGACTGTGGGCCGCGTGCGTCACTGTACATCTGCGCGATCAAGGCATCCGACGTCGAGGGTTCGACCCCCTCCAATAGACGCAGGGTACTGCCCTGGCGCCAGCGCGAGCACAGCAGGCCCACCGGCAGCGCGACCGCCACGGCCACTGCGACGGCCACCGGTGCACTGAGGAACAGCCCGGCGACGCTGCCAGCCACACCGGTGGCCATGTACGGCACGCAACTCACTGCCGCCGGCAGCCAGGCATCCTGGCGCGGCACGCCCGGCTTGCCTTGGCTCAGACGCCGGTAGAGGGCCTGGGCGCGGCGGATTTCATCGGCCGTAGGCTTGACCCGCACCGACTCGAAGCCAACGACCCGGCTGCCGTCGAAGATCGGCGTGACGTAGGCATTGACCCAATAGTGGTCGCCGTTTTTCGAGCGGTTCTTGACGATGCCCATCCACGGCAGGCCTTGCTTGAGCGCGCTCCACATGTGGGCGAAAACGGCGGGTGGCACGTCGGGGTGCCGCACGATGTTCTGGGGCGCGCCGATCAGGTCGGCGCGTTCAAAACCGCTGATATCGACGAAGGCGTCGTTGCAGTAAGTGATCATCCCTTGAACATCGGTGGCGGAGATGAGTTTTTGCGAAGGCGCGAGTGAAATCTCGCGCTGTGTTACGGGCTGGTTGTTGCGCATTCCGACTACTCCCTGAATTGCCATAAGTTCATCGGCATCACACGGAATAAGTTGATGGCGATTGTTTGATATAAACCGGGACGTGACGAATGGCGTTCAGGAGGGCCTAAGTGGCGAATTGTCCTGGTGCGATACGAAAACAGTTTTTGCCTGCGCGCTTGGCTTCATATAACGCACCATCCGCATGGGCAATCACTGTTTGTGCGCAGGTATGTGACGTACTGTCGGCGCCTTCAAAGAGGGCAATGCCGATGCTGGCTTGCAAGGCATAGGGAAGAGCGCAACGCTCAGAGGCCTGTCGCAATGTTTCTATAATTCGTTGCGCTGCCAGGGTGGCAGAGGTCATGCCGGAATTATTCATCAGCAGAATAAATTCGTCTCCACCCAAGCGGCCGGCGCAATCCTGATTTAGCCTGACAATCGATTTAAGTGTTGCACCAAATTCGGCTAACGCCTTGTCACCTTCGGCATGTCCGTGGTTATCGTTGATGCTCTTGAAACCATCCAGATCTATATAGAGCACCGCAAAGTGTTTATCGGCATGCCGGCTGCGGGCCAGGGTGTTTTCAATCAGTTCGAGTATCCCCATACGGTTGTACAGGCCGGTGAGGGGGTCATGGGTCGCGCGGATTTCGTTTTTGGCCTCGGCCAGTAACGCGCGCACCAGGTTATCGTTCAACGTGTTGAGCAGTAGCCACATGCCCGTCAAGTACAGCGGGGCCTGGAGCAGGAATATCCTCAGCAGCGGTTCCGGCTGAAACAAGGTGGCGAGCTTCATGGGCACATCCGTCAGCAATATTTGAGTAAATGCATAGCGCGGTACACCTTGATTACGCATGGCGATCGCGGCATTCACGCTCACCATTGAGGTGCACCCGAGAACTTGAAGAATCGCATCGCCGCTGATCAGGCAACCAGCGGTACCCAGGCCCAGCTCCGCCGCCCAGACCAGGCCCAGTAATAACGATAGATCAATGACATAAGGATATTTTTGGCCGCCGTATTTATTGATCCAATACAGCAGTGCTAACCGTGAGACCCAGATCATCGAATCAATGATGAGCCAGGCAATGAAGAATTGGCTCGGGTGCAGTGTAACCGCGACTGTGCATATCACCAGGCTGTTAAACCAACCGACCCAGAGCACCCCCTTGGAAGAAAAAGGCCCGGCTATAAGTTCGCTGCGTATGCGCGTGTCATACGGTGCGTCTGCATTCGTCAGCCATCTCATCGCCTTTGTCGCAGGGAGTTGATATTCCATATTGACCCTCACCTGAAGCGCTGAAATCAAATAGTGTCACATGGCCATGCTGGCACCGTTCCAGCAGCTTTTCAAATGCTATGAGATAAAATTTGCGGGGCATTGATTCATGAAATATTCACTTGTTATTCAGCACATCCGTAGGGGAATCGCGCCGGTAGAACCGCTATCCATCACCCCGCATGATTGAAAAGCCTGAAACTTCCCGATGAAAAACCTCATAATGGCGGCCATTTTTGTTTAGCCCGTTATTCTGGTGTGCCCCCATGGAAATCAAGGTCAACTTTCTCGACAACCTCCGGCTTGAAGCCAAGTTCGATGACTTCACGGTGATTGCCGACCAGCCTATTCGCTATAAAGGCGATGGCTCGGCACCGGGGCCGTTCGATTACTTCCTGGCTTCGTCGGCGTTGTGTGCGGCGTACTTCGTCAAGTTGTACTGCAGCACGCGCAACATCCCCACGGACAATATTCGCCTGTCGCAGAACAATATTGTCGATCCGGAAAACCGCTATAACCAGATCTTCAAGATCCAGGTGGAGTTGCCGGCCGATATTTCCGATAAGGACCGCCAGGGCATCCTGCGCTCCATCGACCGTTGCACCGTGAAGAAAGTGGTGCAGGCCGGGCCGGAGTTCGTGATCGAAGAAGTGGACAACCTCGACGCCGATGCCCAGGCCCTGTTGATGCCGAGCGCGGGCAGCGAGGCGGGCACTTATATCGCTGGCAAGGACCTGCCGCTGGAGCAGACCATCGCCAACATGTCCGGGATCCTTGCCGGCCTGGGCATGAAGATCGAGATCGCCTCATGGCGCAATATCGTGCCGAACGTGTGGTCGCTGCATATCCGCGACGCCCATTCACCGATGTGCTTTACCAACGGCAAGGGCGCGACCAAGGAGGGCGCCCTGGCGTCGGCGTTGGGCGAGTTCATCGAGCGGCTCAACTGCAACTTCTTCTACAACGACCAATTCTGGGGTGAGGAACTGGCCAATGCGCCGTTCGTGCATTACCCGGACGAACGCTGGTTCCAGCCGGGCCCGAATGACGAGCTGCCCGGGGAAATCCTCGACGCCTACTGCCTGAAGGTCTACAACCGCGACGGCGAGCTGCGCGGTTCGCACCTGTTCGACACCAACTCCGGCAATGAAGCGCGCGGCATCGTTTCGCTGCCGTTCGTGCGCCAGTCGGATGGCGAGGTGGTGTATTTCCCGTCCAATCTGATCGAGAACCTCTACCTCAGCAACGGCATGAGCGCGGGCAACACCCTGGCCGAGGCCCAGGTGCAGTGCCTGTCGGAGATTTTCGAGCGGGCAGTGAAGCGCGAAATCATCGAGGGCGAATTTGCCCTGCCGGACGTGCCGGCTGACGTGCTCGCGAAGTACCCGAGCATCCTGGCGGGTATTGCAGGCCTGGAAGCCCAGGGCTTCCCGGTGCTGGTCAAGGACGCGTCCCTGGGCGGCGAATTCCCGGTGATGTGCGTGACCTTGATGAACCCGCGCACCGGCGGCGTGTTCGCCTCGTTCGGTGCCCACCCGAGCCTGGAAGTGGCGCTGGAACGCAGCCTCACCGAACTGCTGCAAGGCCGCAGCTTCGAAGGCTTGAACGACCTGCCGCAGCCGACCTTCGAAGGCCAGGCGGTGACCGAGCCGAACAACTTCGTCGAGCACTTTATCGACTCCAGCGGTGTGGTGTCGTGGCGCTTCTTCAGCGCCCAATCGGACTACGAATTTGTCGAGTGGGACTTCTCAGGCGAAGGTGAAGACTCCAACGCCCAAGAGGCCGCGACCTTGTTCGGCATCCTCGAAGGCATGGGCAAGGAAGCCTATATGGCGGTGTACGAACACCTCGGCGCAACCGCCTGCCGCATCCTGGTGCCGGACTACTCGGAAATCTACCCGGTGGACGACCTGATCTGGGACAACACCAACAAGGCGCTGTTTTTCCGCGAGGACATCCTCAATCTGCACCGCCTGGACGAAGCGGAATTGCAGGGGTTGGTCGAGCGCCTGATCGAAAGCGAGCTGGACGACTACACCGACATCACCACCCTGATCGGCATCGAGTTTGACGACAACACGGCCTGGGGCCAACTGACCATCCTCGAATTGAAGCTGCTGATCTTCCTCGCCTTGCAGCAGTACGAGGAGGCCAAGGAGTGCGTGGAGATGTTCCTGCAGTACAACGACAACACCGCCGAGCGTGGCCTGTTCTACCAGGCGATGAATGCGGTGCTGGAGATGGAGCTGGACGACGACCTGGAACTGGCGGACTACGAAGCCAACTTCCGCCGCATGTTCGGCAATGAGCGGATGGATGCGGTGATCGGCTCGGTCAACGGCAGTGTGCGTTTCCATGGGCTGACACCGACCAGCATGAAGCTGGAAGGGCTGGACCGGCATTTGCGCTTGATCGAGAGCTACAAGAAGCTGCATTCGGCGCGTGCCAACATCGTCCAGGGGTGACGCGTACCCAATGTGGGAGGGGGCAAGCCCCCTCCCACAGTTGATCCCTGTTGCCTGGGGGATTTATATACGGGCCAAGGCTTGCGCCAGGTCCGCCCGTAGATCCTCCACGTCCTCAACCCCCACCGACAACCGTACCAGCCCGTCGCCAATCCCCAACTGCGCGCGGGTCGCCGCCGGGATGCTGGCGTGGGTCATGATCGCCGGGTGTTCGATCAGGCTTTCCACGCCGCCCAGGCTCTCGGCCAGGGCGAAGAGCTTGACGTTCTCCAGGAAGCGCGTGGCGCCGGCCAGGTCGCTGTTCAAGTCGACTGAAATCATCCCGCCAAACCCGCGCATTTGCCTGCGTGCCAGTTCGTGCTGCGGGTGGGACGCTAGGCCTGGGTAGTAGACCCGGGATACCTGCGGTTGCCGTTCCAGCCAGGTGGCCAGGTCGAGGGCGTTGCTGCAATGGCGCTCCATGCGCAGGGCCAGGGTTTTCACACCGCGCAGGGTGAGGAAGGCATCGAACGGGCCGGCGATGGCGCCAACCGAGTTTTGCAAAAAGCCCACGCGCTCGGCCAGTTCGGGGTTGTCGCCGACGATGGCGATGCCGCCGATCACATCGGAGTGACCATTGAGGTACTTGGTGCTGGAGTGCACCACGATGTCGAAACCCAACTCCAGCGGGCGCTGGATCCACGGGCTGGCGAAGGTGTTGTCGGCCACGCAGAGAATGCCGCGGCTGCGACAGATACGGGCGATGGCGGCGAGGTCGGTGAGGCTCAGCAGCGGGTTGCTTGGGGTTTCGACCCAGACCATGCGCGTGTCGTCCTGCAGGGACGCTTCGAACGCCGCCACATCACTCAGGTCGACAAAGCTGAAACGGTGCCCGGCACTGCGCTGGCGCACCTTGTCGAACAGGCGGAAGGTGCCGCCGTAGAGGTCGTTGCCGGACACGATATGGGCGCCGGCATCCAGCAACTCCAGCACCGTGGAGATCGCCGCCAGCCCGGACGCGAAGGCAAACGCCTGGCTGCCGCCCTCGAGGTCGGCCACGCAGCGCTCCAGGGCAAACCGCGTGGGGTTGTGGGAGCGGCCGTAGTCGAAGCCCTTGTGTACGCCGGGGCTGTCTTGCAGGTAGGTGGAGTTGGCGTAGATCGGCGGCATCAGCGCGCCCGTGGTCGGGTCAGGTGACTGCCCGGCGTGGATCACACGGGTGGCAAACGCGCTTTTATCGGGCTGGCTCATGCAAGGGATCTCCGCAGGTGGTTGAGCAGGTCGACGCGGGTGATCAGGCCGTGAAAGCCCGCCGCGTCGGCAATGATGGCGACCAGGCCGCGGTCCAGTTCAGCCTGCAATTCGGCCAGGCTGGCGCCGGGGGCCAGGGTGTGGACTTTGTCGCTCATGGCGCTGGCGACCATCATGGAGAAGTCCGCCGCGTCATGGTGCAGGCCCAGCAGGATGTCGGACTCATCGATCACCCCCACCAGTTCGCGGCCATCCACCAGCACCGGCAGTTGCGACACGTCCGCCAGGCGCATGCGCTGGAAGGCGGTGAGCAGGGTGTCGTCGGGGCTCACGCTGATCACGCGACCATCTTCGAAGCGCCGCGCGATCAAGTCGCGCAGGTCGCCGTAGTGCTTGTAGTGCAGCAAGCCTGCATCGGTCATCCATTGGTCGTTGTAGACCTTCGACAAATAGCGGGTGCCGGTGTCGCAGACAAAGGTGACCACGCGCTTGGGCACCGTTTGTTCGCGGCAATACCGCAGCGCGGCCGCGAACAGGGTGCCGGTGGATGAACCGCCGAGAATGCCCTCGGCCTTGAGCAGCTGGCGGGCGTGGTCGAAGCTGTCTTCATCGCTGATGGAGTAGGCGTGGCGTACGCTGGACAGGTCGGCAATCGACGGGATGAAGTCCTCGCCGATGCCTTCCACCGCCCACGAGCCGGGTGTTTCCAGCTTGCCGCTGCGGCTGTATTCGGCCATCACCGAACCCACCGGGTCGGCGAGGACCATTTCCAGCTCGGGCTGCACCCGCTTGAAGAAGCGCGTCAGGCCGGTGAGGGTGCCGGCCGAGCCGACGCCCACCACAATCGCGTCTACATCGTGTTGGGTCTGGGCCCAGATCTCCGGCGCGGTGCTGGTCTCGTGGGCCAGGGGGTTGGCCGGGTTGTTGAATTGGTCGGCGAAGAAACAGCCGTCAATCTCCTTGGCCAGCCGCGCGGCCATGTCCTGGTAATACTCGGGATGGCCCTTGCCCACATCGGAGCGGGTGATATGCACCTCGGCGCCCATGGCCTTGAGGTGCAGCACTTTTTCCGTGGACATCTTGTCGGGCACCACCAGCACCACCCGATAACCTTTCGCCCGGCCCACCAGCGCCAGGCCCAGGCCGGTGTTGCCGGCGGTGGCTTCAATGATTGTGCCGCCGGGGCGCAGGCGGCCGTCGCGTTCGGCGGCGTCGATCATGGCCAGGCCGATGCGGTCCTTTATGGAACCGCCGGGGTTCTGGGATTCAAGCTTGAGGAACAGCGTGCAGGGGCCGGTATCGAAACGGCTGACCCGAACCAGCGGCGTGTTGCCGATCAGCTCGAGTACGGCAGGGCGGGGTAGTGTGGGCATGTCGTCACCTGGGGGCTTAGGGTGGGGGACAGCAAATCGCAGAGCATGGTCTGGAACAGTAGGTCGGTATTGGGTCGGTCGCAACCGAGGGGTCGATTGAATGACTTTTTTTGGCGCATGGGCGATGCCCGGGTGCGCCATCTACGCGCATGTTTTGCGGCGATACCCTTGTATTCATTGGCAGAGTGACCTGGCGTGGGCTTTGCTTTAGATAAATCCAAACTTGGATACAAGATGGAGTTTCCCATGCACAACGTTGTTGGCTGGACCCTCGGTGAATGGCAGGCTGCTTACCGCAGCGGCACGATCACGCCGGACATTTTGCTCACCCTGGCCGCGCAATACCCCGCCGAGGACAGCGCCTGGATCGCCCGCGCCCAGCCGTCGTCATTGGCCGAGCAGTTGGCACAGTTGAGCGAACGGCTGGCAGCCCTGGGCGGCGATATGACCCAGCTGCCGTTGTATGGCGTGCCGTTTGCGATCAAGGACAACATCGATGCGGCCGGCTGGTACACCACTGCCGCCTGCCCCGAATTTGCCTACCGCGCGACGCAGGATGCCTCGGTCGTGCAGAAGCTGCGCGCCGCCGGCGCAATCCTGATGGGCAAGACCAACCTCGATCAGTTCGCCACCGGCCTGGTGGGCACCCGCTCGCCGTATGGCGCGGTGGGCAACAGTTTCAATGGCGATTACGTCAGCGGCGGCTCCAGCTCCGGTTCTGCGTCGGTGGTCGCCCGTGGGCTGGTGGCGTTTTCCCTGGGCACCGACACGGCGGGCTCCGGGCGTGTACCGGCGGGGTTCAACAATATCGTCGGTTTGAAGCCGACCAAGGGGCGTTTGTCCAATACCGGCCTGGTACCGGCTTGCCGCACGGTGGATTGCGTCTCGGTGTTTGCGTTGACCGTGGAAGATGCCGAGACCGTGGCGCACGTTGCGGCGGGATACGACGCCAGCGACGCCTATTCCCGCGCCAACCCCAACACGGCGCCAGTGGCGGTGGGCGCTTCGATCAAGCTGGCCATCCCGGCGGCCCTGGAGTTTTTCGGCGATACCCAGAACCAGGCCGTGTTCGAACACGCGGTCGAACACTTCAAGGCGCTGGGCGCGGTGATCACCCCGGTGGATTTCACTGCGTTCAAGGAACTGGCGGACCAGCTGTACTTCGGCCCTTGGGTTGCCGAACGCACCGTGGCCCTGGAAAGCATGCTCGAAAACCAGCCCGAGGCAATCAACCCGGTGGTGCGCGGCATTGTCGAAAATGGCCGCCAGTACAGCGCCTGCGACGCCTACAAAGCCGAATACCTGCGGGCCGAACTGAGCCGCCGCATCAATGACAGCCTGGCCGGTTTCGATGCCTTGCTGGTGCCGACTTCGCCAACCCTGCGCACCATGGCCGAGATGGCGGAGGAGCCGGTGCGCTACAACTCGCAGTTCGGCTACTACACCAACTTCACCAACCTGGCCGACCTCTCGGCCCTGGCGCTGCCGGCCGGTATCCGCGCCGATGGCTTGCCCAGCGGCATTACCTTGCTCGCACCGGCCTGGCATGACACGGCGCTGGCGCACCTGGGCAAGCGCTGGCAATCCAGCCTGGAGCTGCCTTTAGGTGCCACCCAGCGCTATCTGCCGGCACCGTCCGCACCCGCCCAAGCCCCCGGCTGCGTGCGCGTGGCGGTGGTGGGCGCGCACCTCACCGGCATGCCGCTGAACGTCCAGCTGACGACGCGCAACGCGGTGCTGGTGGAGCAAACCCTGACGGCCGACACCTACCGCCTGTACGCGCTGCCGGGCACGGTGCCGCCCAAGCCCGGGCTGGCCAAGGCGGACAGCGGTCGGGCGATCATCGTCGAGCTGTGGGACATGCCCCTCGCACGCTTTGGCGAGTTCGTCGCCGAGATCCCCGCGCCGCTGGGGATCGGCAACCTGCTGCTGGCCGATGGGCGCAGCGTCAAAGGCTTCATCTGCGAGCCCTGGGCCCTGGCCGACGCCCTCGACATCACCGAGTTCGGTGGCTGGCGCGCCTTTATTGCGAGTCGCGGTTAAGCATGGGGGCCAAGACACGCCCCGACAGCCTGGCCGAGCAGATCTACGCACAGCTCAAGGCGGATATTTTCGACTTCCGACTGCTGCCGGGCGATCGTTTCAGCGAAGGCGAGGTGGCCGAACGCATGCACGCCAGCCGCACGCCGGTGCGTCAGGCGCTGTATCGCTTGGAACGGGAAGGGTATCTCGAGGTGTATTTTCGCAGCGGCTGGCAGGTGAAACCGTTCGATTTCGCCTACTTCGAAGAGCTCTACGACGTGCGCATCGTATTGGAACTGGCGGCTGTCGGCCGGTTATGTGCGATGGACGAACCGAACCCGATGCTGCAAGCGTTGCAGGCCACCTGGCAGGTGCAGGAGGACGAGCGCCTGGAGGACGCCCAGGCCGTATCGGCGCTGGATGAGCGTTTTCATTGCGCGTTGGTGGAAGCCACCGGCAACCGTGAAATGGCGCGCATGCACTACGCCATCACCGAGCAGATCCGCATCATCCGGCGGCTCGACTTTACCCAGGCGCCCCGCATTGCGGCGACGTACGAAGAGCATGGGCAACTGCTCTCGGCCATCGTGCAACGCCAGGCTGACCAGGCGCAGCACCTGCTGCAGCGGCATATCGAACTGAGCAAGCAGGCGGTGCGCGAGATCACGTTGCACCGGTTGCATACCGCCCGGCAGGTGGGGGGGCAGATTTCCTGATGCCCTGAGCTTCTGTGGTGAGCGGGCTTATTGTGGTGAGCGGGCTTGCTGTGGTGAGCGGGCTTGCCCCGCGCCGGGCTGCGCAGCAGCCCCAATCAGAATCTCTGTGTTCTGTCAGGTAAACCGCAGCGCCTGGTTTTGGGTCTGCTTCGCAGCCCAACGCGGGGCAAGCCCGCTCGCCACAGGTTAGGAGTAGTCCTCAGATCACGTGGGGCGTGGAGGTGCAATCTCGAATGGGTTATCGGGTGAGCCTGCGCAAGCTTATTGTGGTGAGCGTGCTTGCTGTGGTGAGCGGGCTTGCCCCGCGCCGGGCTGCGCAGCAGCCCCAATCAGGATCTCTGTGTTCTGTCAGGTAAACCGCAGCGCCTGGTTTTGGGTCTGCTTCGCAGCCCAACGCGGGGCAAGCCCGCTCACCACAGGTTACGAGTAGTCCTCAGATCACGTGGGGTGTGGAGGTGCAATCTCGAATGGGTTATCGGGTGAGCCTGCGCAAGCTTATTTTGGTGAGCGGGCTTGCTGTGGTGAGCGGGCTTGCCCCGCGCTGGGCTGCGAAGCAGCCCCAATCAGGATGCCTGTGTTCTGTCAGGTAAACCGCAGCGCCTGGTTTTGGGTCTGCTTCGCAGCCCAACGCGGGGCAAGCCTGCTCACCACAGGTTACGAGTAGTCCTCAGATCACGTGGGGTGTGGAGGTGCACTCTCGAATGGGTTATTGGGTGAGCCTGCGCAAGCTTATTTGGGTGAGCGGGCTTGCTGTGGTGAGCGGGCTTGCCCCGCGCTGGGCTGCGAAGCAGCCCCAATCAGGATGCCTGTGTTCTGTCAGGTAAACCGCAGCGCCTGGTTTTGGGTCTGCTGCGCAGCCCAACGCGGGGCAAGCCTGCTCACCACAGGTTACGAGTAGTCCTCAGATCACGTGGGGTGTGGAGGTGCACTCTCGAATGCGTTATTGGGTGAGCCTGCGCACGCTTATTGTGGTGAGCGGGCTTGCCCCGCGCTGGGCTGCGAAGCAGCCCCAATCAGGCTCCCTGTGTTCTGTCAGGTAAACCGCAGCGCCTGGTTTTGGGTCTGCTTCGCAGCCCAACGCGGGGCAAGCCCGCTCACCACAGGTTACGAGTAGTCCTCAGATCACGTGGGGTGTGGAGGTGCACTCTCGAATGCGTTATTGGTTGAGCCTGCGCACGCTTATTGTGGTGAGCGGGCTTGTTGTGGTGAGCGGGCTTGCCCCGCGCCGGGCTGCGCAGCAGCCCCAATCAGGCTTCCTGTGTTCTGTCAGGTAAACCGCAGCGCCTGGTTTTGGGTCTGCTTCGCAGCCCAACGCGGGGCAAGCCCGCTCGCCACAGGTTATTGGGCCTGGCGTGAAAGCCTTTGCAGCTTTGCGATGACCGCCTCGGTTGCCCGCTGCATCGGCGCCCGCAACTCACTGTCGATCAAGCCCTCCAGCGCCAGTGCGGCTTTCACCGGCGCCGGGTTGGGCTCCATGAACAGTGTGCTGATCAACGGCACCAAGCCAAGGAACGTCGCCCGCGCCTCAGCCAACTGGTTGTCCCGTACCTGTTGCCACAGCGCCACAAACTGTTCGGTGCACACATGGGCCGACGCGGCAATCGCACCGCTGGCACCCAGGCACAGCGCATTGAAGATCTGCAGGTCCTCGCCACACAACACATCGGCCTCACCGCTGGCCAACACCGCCAGGGTATTGCCCAGGTTGCCGCCGCAGTCCTTGATCGCCACGATCTGCGGGTGCGCGACGATGTTCAGCAAGGTCGCCTGCTCGAAGGTCACGCCGGTACGGTAGGGAATGTCGTAGAGAATGATCGGCACGCTGGACGCATCGGCCACCGTGCGAAAGAACGCTTCAAGGCCGGCCTGGGAAGGGCGAATGTAACTCGGCGCCGGCACCAGCAAACCCGCCAGCGGGCGCTTGAGGATCTCGGCCTGGAATTGCAGCAGCTCAATCTGGTTGTTGCCCGCCAGGCCCATCACCACGCGGTGGGCGGGCACCTGTTGCAATACCGCATCCAGCACGGCCAGTTGTTCCTGGCGGCTGAGCGATGCGGCTTCGCCGGTGGTGGTGCACACCATGATCCCGGCCACGTGCTTGCCCAGCAGGTGGCTGACCAGGCGGTGCAGGCCGACAAAGTCGATGGCGCCATCCTGGAACGGCGTGACCACGGGAACCCAGATACCTTGAAACGATGACATGCACTTTCTCCTGATGATTGACCGCTTGAGTCACCGTCAGAAGGGCATGGGGAATTGTGCAAAGGGGGAGGGAGTCCGCGCTCAATGTCCTGTCAGCTCATCTGACGGGACAGCGCGCCCCGGTCACATGAGCGACTGTTTCTTCGATTTGAGGGCGTGCGCCACGCAACCTTGCGCCTTGGCAATCAAGCCAATGACGGAAAGGTTAACCACTGAGGTTGCGGACATAAGCTGACACACCCATGAAGACTGGGGCTATCTTCATGGAATATTACAAGGTGTGTCAACTTCCTCCGTAGCTTGAATGCGCCGGTGCAGGTGGATCAGCCTTTTATCGCTGCTTCAATCGCCGCAATGTCGATTTTGGTCATGGTCATCATCGCGTCGAAAGCACGTTTGGCTATTGTCGAGTCAGGGTTGGCCACCGCATCGGTCAACACCCGAGGCGTGATCTGCCACGACAATCCCCATTTATCCTTGCACCAACCGCAGGCGCTGGCCTGGCCGCCGTTGTCGATAATGGCGTTCCAGTAGCGATCGGTTTCGGCCTGGTCATCGGTGGCGACCTGGAAGGAAAACGCTTCGCTGTGGGGGAATATCGGGCCGCCATTGAGGCCAATGCACGGGATGCCCATCACGGTGAATTCCACCGTGAGCACATCGCCCTGTTTGCCGGACGGGTAGTCACCGGGGGCCAGGTGCACGGCGTCGAGCGTACTGTCGGGGAAGGTGCTGGCGTAGAAGCGCGCAGCCTCCTCGGCGGTGTCGTTGTACCAGAGGCAGAGGGTGTTCTTGCGTTTCATGATCGGTCTCCACGGACAATGGGTCCATGGAGTTTAGACGGCCAACTGCCGTTCGATCGCCGCCTTGTCGATCACCGACCAGACCTGGGCGATTTTGCCGTCGACGAACGTGTAGAAAACGTTCTCCGAGAACGCCACCTGGCGACCATTGATCGCCAGCCCGAAAAACTCGCCCCGGGGCGTGACATTGAAGTTCAGCCGGCAGGCGACGGTGGGCGGGTCGGCGATCAGCAACTGGATGTGGAACACCAGGTCGGGGATCTCGCGGAAGTCGCGCTCCAGCATGGCGCGGTAGCCCTCCAGGCCGACTACCTTGGCGTTATAGGCCACCTCAGGGTGGACGAAGTCGCCCAGGCGGTTCCAATCCTGCCGGTTCAGGCAGTCGATGTAGCCGAGGTAAAGGTCGGCAAGTTGGTTGCGGGTCATGTTTTTTTCCTCAAGCCCTACGTGCGGTCAACAACACCGTCGCCGCCGCTGACAACAACCCCGCACAGCAGCGGTTGAATATCCGCTTGCCACGCGGCTCGGCAAACCAGCGGCGCATGTGCAGGCCCATATAGGCGTAGAGGCTGATGGCGATCCATTCCAACACCAGGAACAGCGCGCCCAGCACGGCGAATTGCGGGGTGATGGGTTGGCCGGGGACCACGAATTGCGGGAGGAACGCGGTGAAGATCAGGATCGCCTTGGGGTTGCCCGCCGCCACCAGGAACTCCTGTCGCGCCAGTACCCACAAACCCACCTTCGCGCCTGCCGATTGCGCCTCAGCCTGCGGATCAGCCCGCCACAGCTGAAATGCCAGATAAAACAGATACGCCGCGCCCACAATCTTGATCGCGTAGAACAACAACTCCGACGTCTGCAGCACCACCGCCAAGCCTGCGGAGGCGAGGGCGATCATCCCGGCGAACGCCAGCAGACGGCCGATACCGGCCAGGCACGAGGTGCGGTAGCCGTAGCGCGTGGCGTTGCTGACGGACAGCAGGTTGTTCGGACCGGGCGCCATGTTCAGGGCGAAGCAGGCGGGGAGGAACAGGGCGAGGGTGGCGAGGTCCATGGCGGCTCCGGTTTTGGACGGACGGGGAGCGTCGAGGATAAGGGGAGTGGAGGTGGTTGGACAATGTGCGGCTTGTTTCCCATGTCCGGCGTGCAGTTCGCCGCCTCATGCACAGGCGGCCCTGTGACTGCTCCGGCTAAGCCACCTGATTCGCAAACCTGCCCACCGCGTCGACCACCCGCTTGGCGCCATCCTGAATTTCCACAATGACCTGGCCTGCCTGCGTGGCGAGTTCAAGACCTTGCTCTGCCTGGGATTTGCTGTTGGCCATTTCGGCGACGGTCTCATCCACCAGTTTCTGGTTCTGCAGCACCACCGAGGCGATTTCTTCCGTCGCCGTGCTGGTGCGCCCGGCCAGTTGTCGCACTTCATCAGCCACCACCGCAAAGCCGCGACCTTGCTCGCCTGCACGGGCGGCTTCAATCGCGGCATTCAATGCCAGCAGATTGGTTTGCTGGGCAATGCTGCTGATGGTCTGAATGATCGAACTGATCAGCAGTGACTGTTTTCCGAGGGCTTCGACTCCGCCGGCAGCCGCCTGCATATCAGCGGCGATTTTATGCATGGTATGCATCGTGTCGTTGACCACGACGGCTCCGCGCTCGGCACTGACATCGGTCTGCCGGGAAATTTCAAATGCGGTTTGCGCCGCGCCACTGACTTCCTGTTCCCGGGCAACCTGGTCGGAGACCACCGTGGCGAACTTGACCACCTTGCACAGTGCGCCTTCAGTGTCGTACACCGGGTTGTAGGTTGCTTCCAGCCACACGGTCTGGCCGCGGCTGTCAACGCGTTCAAATCGGCCGGCTACAAACTCGCCCCTGTTCAGGGTTGCCCAGAAATCCTTGTAGTGCTGCGACGAGGTTTCCTCCGGCTTGCAGAAAATCCGGTGGTGGCTGCCTTTGGCTTGTTCCAGGCTGTAGCCCATGGCGTGCAGGAACTGTTCATTGGCGGTGATGACATGCCCGGAGAGGTCGAACTCGATCACCGCCGTCGAGCGCAGCAATGCCTGGATGAAAGAGGTGTTTTCCGAGGCTTTTTCTACCCGGGCGGTAATGTTCGTTGCATAGCAGGTGACATGACTCAGCTGGCCGCTCGCATCCGTGATCGGCTGCCAATGTGCATGCAGCCATATCAATGAGCCGTCGGCATGCAGGTAGCGGTAATCGTCGGTAATGGACTTGCCTGCGGCGACCGCCGCTCGGAAATTATGAAAGCAGGGCAGCTTGGAGACGTACTGCGGGACGATCTCGGCCATGGCACGGCCTCGAAGTTGCTCCGGGGTGCAGCCCAACGACTTGGCAAAGTTGTCGTTGCATGCGGTGATCTTGAATGTCGAGTCGATGCTCAACGTCAGCATTTCACGGTTCAGGCCATCGCGCAGTTGGCGCAGTTCCAACAGCTCGGCTGCCTGGGCGTGAAGCTGGTTCTTGGCTTTTGTATTGAACATGGGAAACCGCCTCCTTGGGTTATATCCAGCCTATCGGCACGTCATTCTGCAAATTTAGGCCGTTCGACGGGTAAAGCTTCATCAGCCAGCCGGATCCCCGCTAACGTGTTGCGGTCCGCCGCATGTACCGCGCTGGCGGCGAGCCCAGTGTCTTGCGAAACATGCTGATGAACGAACTGACCGACTCGTACCCGAGGGCTTCGGCGGTGCGTTGCACGGATTCGCCCTCGGCCAGGCTCTGCAAGGCCACGATGATTTGCCATTGCTTGCGCCATTGGCCAAAGGTTAGCCCAGTTTCGCTTTTAACCAAGCGCGCCAGGGAGCGCTCGCTCATGGCGACCTGGCGTGCCCATTGGGCCATGGTGCAGCGATTTGACGGGTCCTGGGCCAACCCCCGTGCGATGAAACGCAGCTGCGTTGTGGCCGGAAGCGGCAGGTACAGCTGTTCCGAGGGGGCCAGTTCCAACTGTTCGAGGAGCACGCTCGCCACGCGTGCATTGGCAGACGCCGGCGGATAGTCCTGGGCTTGGGCGCTCAAGTGCAGGATCAATTCCAGGACCAGCGGTGACAGCACCAGCGTGCAGCATGTGTGCGGTAATGCTGCGGCACCGGGCTCTACGAACAGATAGCCGATCTTGCCGTTGGCGGTCACCCGGTTGCTGTGGGCAATACCGCCCGGAATCCATACGCCGAACCCCGATGGCACCATCCACACGCCATCCTCTACGGTGCACACGATGCCGCCGTGATACGCCACCACCAGTTGGCCTTTGCGGTGCGTATGGACGGGGAATTCGGTGTCGTTTCGCTGGCTTCCCAGCATCAACGCCACTGCGGGTTGGTCGAAATTGTCCAGTTCGAATTGATCCACCCCGTAGAGATGTGTCTCGTCCACGTCGCGCACCTCGATTGTCTGAATTTGATTATATCTTGGCAGCATACTCAATATCGGCACGGCCTTGCAGTCCCTACCATCGTCAGCAAGGCCATTGCCGACTGCGAGATTCAACGATGCTGAGCGAAATCACGATTGCCCACCTCTACCTGCCGCCTTTCTTGCTCTACCTGGGCGTTACCGCCGTGGTTTACGCACTGCTGGAGCGGATCGTGCGGCCCTGGCTGGACTGGGCCTGGCACCCGAGCATGGCGCGTTTCTGCATGTCGTTGATCGTTCTCTCGATCCTCGTGCTGAAGTTTTGAGGCGCGGGCGATGACGATCAAACACCTGCTCAAGACCCTCGTCACCCTGATGCTCGGCTTGACCGCGCTGCTGTTGTGTACGCAGTTGTGGCGCGCCTATGAGCTGGCCCCCTGGACACGGGACGGGCGGGTCAGCGCGCAAGTCATCCGCATTGCCCCCGAAGTGTCCGGCCAGGTTGAACAACTGCTGGTCGAGGACAACCAGTGGGTCGCCAAGGGCGCGTTGTTGTATCAGATCGACCGCAGCGCCTATCTGCTGGCCCGGCAACAGCGAACGGCCGAGCTTGCCGAGGCGCGCAGCGTGTTCGAACAGCGCCGCTCACAGCTCAGCCGTCGCCAGCAACTCGGCGATGCCATTGCGCGGGAGGAGACCGACAATGCGGCCCGGGACCTGGCGGTGGCCAGGGCGCGGGTGGACGCGGCCCAGAGCCAGTTGGCCCACGCGCAGCTGGATCTGCAGCGCACGACGGTTCGTTCACCGGTCGACGGGTATGTGACCCAGCTGCGGCTGCAGCCGGGTGACTACGCGGCGGCGGGCGATACCAATATCTATGTGGTCGACAGCCATAGCTTCTGGGTCACCGGTTACTTCGAGGAGACCAAGCTGCCCGGTGTTCGCGTGGGGGCCGCAGCGTCCATCAAGCTCATGGGCTTTGCGCCGCTGCTTGAAGGGCATGTGGCGAGTCTCGGCAGAGGCATTGCCGACGGCAACGAGCTGCGCAGTAACAGTGGCTTGCCCCAGGTGGCTCCTACGTTCAGCTGGATACGCCTGGCCCAGCGTGTGCCGGTTCGGATTGAGCTGGACAAGGTGCCACCGGGCGTGGAGCTGGCGGCGGGGATGACTGCGAGTATCGAGGTCGCCGAGGCGGGGGCCGCCCCCCATTGGCGGCTTACCCAGTGGCTGCAGGATTTCATGTGATGGTCCGCGCACTGCGAATGCTCGGGGCATGGTCGCCCGAGACCTCGGGGTATGTGCTGCGCAGTCTTGCGGCGGCCACATTGGCCCTTTGGCTGGGCTTCCAATTGCACCTGGAGGCGCCGTTCTCGGCGGCTTCGACCGTGTTGCTGCTGATCCATCCGCTGCAGGGCGCGGTGGTCGGCAAGGGCTTCAATCGCGTACTGGGAACCCTGGTGGGGTTGCTCGCCGCCCTGGTCCTGACCGGCCTGTTCGCGCAAAAAATGCTGCTGTTCATCCTCGGGATCGGGGTGTGGCTCGGCCTTTGTGTCGGTGCCATGACCGTGCTTCGGCACTACCAGGCCACGGCGGCAGTGGTCGCAGGCTATACGGTTTGCCTTGCCCTGGGCCCGGCCATTGTCGCCCCGCAGCAAGGTTTCGAGCATATCGTGGCGCGGGGCACGGCCGTGGTCCTCGGGGTGTTGAGCCTGAGTCTGGTGGCGACGCTGTTCAGCCGCAAGACCGTCGAGTCCAAACTGAACAAGGCGCTTGAGGACATCGCCGCCCGTACCTTGGGATTGCTGGCCTTGCGAATTGAGGGGGAACAGGGCGCGCAACTGGCTAGTGTGCAGGGCCAGCTCACCATCGATGTGGGTAAGGTGGACGAGCTTCTCGGGATCGGCCGAGGTGAGTCCCGCCTGATCCGTTCCAGGCTTGCGACCCTGCAGGCAGGGCTTGCGTATGTGCATGGGGTGATCCTGGACGAGTCACCGCTCAACCGTGGTGGCTTGCCTTCCCTCGTTAGGATGGGCGCGCAGCTGCAACAGCTGGCCGAAGCAAAGCCGGGTTTTTCCGCGGCAGCCGAGCATGTCCGGGAGATGCAGCACTGCCTCGCCCAGGCCCATGAAAACTGTCAAAGCCAGCAGTGCTTGAGTGAACAATTGGCAGACCTGTCCAGCGCCTTGCTGAGCTTTGCTTGCCTTGAACGCGCGCCCCGGACGCCGGCCCGCGCCGTGGGGTTCCACCGCCATTACGGCGACGCGCTGCGCAACGGTCTACGCGCCCTGGTGGCCACGCTTGCAACCGCTGCGGTCTGGTACCTGACCGCCTGGGACCAGGGGCCAACCTTGCTGGCGGTGTTGGGCCCGTGCTGCACCTTGCTGGCCACCAGCCCGGCGCCCGCTCAAGGCATCGGCCGCTTCTTCGAGGGGACGCTCTACGGCATCGTAACGGCAGCGGCGTGCAAGTTCCTGGTGTTGCCGCACATCAGCGGGTTCGCGTTGCTCAGCATCGTGCTGATCGCTTTCTGGACCGTCGGCATTCATGCCACCACCCGGCCGCGCCACGCCTTGCAGGGCATTGCCTACCTGATCGCGTTCAACACCCTCGTCGGCACCGGCGGCACGGCCCAGTACGACTTCACGGACTTCGCCAATCAAGCGCTCGCCTGGCTGGCAGCGCTTGCCATCTGCCTGCTGGCCTTCCAGCTACTGCCGGGGAAATCCGCCCGCCATGTACACGTCCTCACCCAGGCGCTGCACAGGGACACCCGGCGCTTACTCCGGCACGGGCGCCGCATGGACCTGCTCAAGTGGCAGGCCCGGCAACAGCACCGATTGGTCGCCTTGCAGGCACTCTTGGGCGCTGGTCACCAACCGGCGGGCGGCGCCGGCTCTGTGTCCCTTCAATTGAGTCGCCGGCTGCTGACTTTACAACGCCAGACACGGGAGCTGGAACCTGACTCGGCGATCGCCACGTGCGCGCAAAGGGGCGAACAGCGTATTTCACGGTATGCCTCCACTCCCGCGATCAGCGCGGCTCAGGCACGTCGGACGTCGAGATCATTGACCCGGCTGGGGGCTCACGCTCTGGCGGCTGGCTACCAGGAGTTAGCCGGGCTGCTCGACACCTATTCAAGCATTACCAACGCGGATATCCGCATCCATTCCAGTTCAAACAACCAAGGTGAGATGAAATGAAGCAACTCCTTATCTGGACGCTTTTCGGCATGATCGCGTCGACGCCATGGGCCGTGCAGGCATCGGACGGGGCTGAGGCGCTGGTGCGCTGGCAGCAGCAATTCAAGCAGGAGCAAAAACAGCGGGCTGAACGCCCGAGGGGGGATCAGGGCTCCAGGTCCAAGGCCGCAATGACCGGGAAAGGGAAAACCTGATCGGATAGCGGCCGGGGCAGGGACATTCCTCGGGCGAGGGCTTGATTGAACAGGTTTTGCAGAAGCCCCTCACCCCGCCGCAGAGTCAGAAGCTCTCAAGACGCACGTGGATTCCCGCTCGTCCAGCCAGCTCGATAACGTCTTCCAGTCGATCCGCGTCAACAATGAAACCGTCGTAATTTTCACCTCCGGAGTCCAGGTGAAGAAACCGTTTACCGAACCGGGCGAGCCACTGATCAAAGTTATCGAGAACCTGTGGCATGGAGGTAGCGTCTTCCCGTACATAGGCGTAGGGCGCCTTCAAGCCACTGGCGCTGACCAGAAAGGGCGCTTGATACTCAAACACGTCATAGCCCTTCCAATCCACGCTGAGGAGTACAAGGTGTTCAAGTTTTTGCCCCTTGGCGTCATTCAGGAAACCTTCGGTGAGGGCACTGCAGGGGTCATCTCCCATCGCGTATCTGCGCATAACGCGGCGGACAAGTCTGGCGCCTTCTTTTTCCGCAGTGGTCGCCACCAGCGCCTGGGCAAAGGCTTCGAGGGCTTTTTTCTGGGTGGGGTCGCTGCGCTCGGGCCGTAGCTCTTTCATGATCGCTGAAGCGCTGAGGTTGGTTTCCTCGGGAGGCGGCATGGTAAAGCGTCCACCAAACAACCGATCCAAAATGCCCATGTCTGTCCCTGTATGAGTGTGAGGAAAACCATTGAGTCAAGCACAACTGCCGTTCAACAACTGTCCCGGGACGATCAAGGCAAGGACGCTGGGGTCACGGTGTACCAGCCCGACGGCGTTTTGGCACACACCTGGGGTTTCAGCGGCGTTTCTACGGTGGTGTCGGCCTGGGTGGAGAGTTGGCGAACGGCAATCACGCAGCCGGCCTTGAACGTGCTGATTTTCATCATTTGAAGTTCCATTTCATAGTCTTTACCGGGCTCGGGGATGAGCGTGACAGGCGCGGGAAAGCAGGAGAGTTGCGATCCCCCCATGGCGAACCCTGCAATAAACGGTTTACCGGCCGGGATGACATGTTCGTCAAACACCTTGGGCGATTGATTGATGGCTTTGCTCGCCTTGCTGGCAGGCATGCCAATCACGCTGTTCTGGCGGTCTGTCGCCCGGAAAGGGTAGAGTCCCGCCGAGTCGACATGGGCTGTTTGCCATCCGGCTTCTTCAGGGGTTTTGGTCAGCAGGGACTCGTTGTAGAACATCTCGCAGGTCTGGCCACTGATAAAGCCTGCGTGGGTGGTGTCACCGGTGATCAGGCGGACACGCGCCGTATTGGCCGGGTCATATCGACTGATTTGTGCTTCGTTGCGAACGTCGGTCTTGGT